>JBBSCQ010000079.1:0-13927 GCA_038250105.1 Burkholderiales bacterium
CTTCGGCTCGCAAACTTCCTTCGGCAGGAGGTCCTTGTCGCATTCGCAACCAGCCGGATCCTTGGCGGCAGCAGCCGGGGTCCAGTAGCCAGTACGCCAGCACAGGCCGAAGCCACTCTTGGCGACGACGTTGCGTTGGTCAATAACGTATACGCGCTCTTGTGCTTGAGCGACGGTAGCACCGAAGCCGAGACCGGCAACCAGCGCCAGAACCAGTGAGGTCTTGGTGAAGTTCATGATGTAAGAATCCCTGTCAAAAAATTTTAGACGCTACATTGTAATTCGAAACAGCCCAAGTTTATTACGGATTTTGAATTTTCCGCAGCAACAATTGTCATTTAGGTTCGGCTTTTGGGCTTTTGCTCCATTAACATAGATACATTTGACGAGACTGCTTTCGTCAAATGACCCAAACGCATTACCTGATGGATACCAATGGCAAAAATTGCGGCATTTTTTACAAGGTTGTTCGGCAAGCCCGCCCCCAGTGGCGACCCAATCGCTGCAGCACTTGCGGCTTACCGCGACCCGAATGCCGACTCGCTCGAGCTAACGCGCCAACTGGTTGGACGCTTGCGCCCCAAAAACCGCGCCGACACCGCCTTTCTCGAGCGTTATTCAGCCATGTTGAGCCAACTGGAAAGCGACCCGGAACTGTGCGCTGCCTTTCAGTCGCACGTCGTGCATTTCATCGCCTCTCGCCGCCTGGTTACGTTCTTTACCGATAGCGGCATCCTCCCTGGTACCGGCTTTTTTTCGGAATGGTGGCGCATCCTCGGTTACCGCTTATTGCCTGAAGTCCCTGATGAGCGGCGCCTGAAGGATTGCTTACATGTCATTTACCACCGCGCAGACGATTGGCGCTGGCTTGAGCTAATCCCACAGGAACAGTCGCAGCGCTTCTGGACACTGATTGCACCGGCCGAAGAACTCAGCAATATTGACTGGCGCATCATTCAGGAGCAGATTCTTGATTCCGTCCTCCTCCTCGCCCATCGGGTCAGCGGCCTGGGCGTTGAAAGCGAGTTGATGCGCGCCTCGCCCGAGTTTGACGCCAACATGCCGCGTTTTATTGCGCTTTCGGCCGAGGCGCTGGATTTTGTTAACGCTTTTCGCAGCGCGCTGAGCGACCAAGCGCAAACTGCTGACGATGGCAGCCATCTTTTAGTAATTGCCGATCAATGCCTGAATACCCTGCAAGGCATTCGCAAACGGGCCCTGATCGTCGGTACCAGCCTGCACCTTTCCTACGTATTGACGCGCAGCGAGCAGAGTATTGAACGACTGCGTGAACTGGTCGCCATTTTGATCCCTCGGCAAGCGTCTACCGCAATAAACGATACCGTCATTGCCTGGACTGACTTCACCCGGGCCGCCTTTATCGCTGAAAACCGGCGCAACAGTCTACGCTTTTACATAGCACAGCTCTCCAGCCTGCTGGCGGTGCGCGTCACCGAGAACGCGGCGCGCTCTGGCGAGCATTACATTTGCGAAACGAGTGCCGACTACCGCAACATGTGGCGCTCGGCTGCCGGGGCTGGGGTACTGATCGGCGGCATGGCCTTGCTCAAGATATTTGCCGCCAGCCTGAATGCGCCGCTCTTCGTTGAAGCCTTTTTGTTCAGCCTGATCTACGGGCTGGGCTTCGTGTTGATCTATCTGCTTGGCCTAACTGTCGCCACCAAACAACCGGCCATGACAGCGCAAACACTGGCCAGCCTGCTCGGCGATCTCAAACCCACCCGGCGCGCCGACCTGGAGCGTCTGGTCGATGTAGTTGCCGCTGTTTTCCGCAGCCAGATCGCGGCCATTGCCGGCAATGTCATGGTGGCGTTGCCCGTCGCCATTGCCATTGGCCTCGGCCTCAGCATGTGGCTTGGCGAGCCGATCATTGGGCTCGGCAAGGCAGCGCATTTGATGGCCGATCTCGACCCATTGAGCTGGGCCATTCCGCATGCCGCCATCGCCGGTTTTTTCCTCTTTCTTTCTGGCCTGATTACTGGCTATTTCGATAACAAGTCCGCCTATGCCGAAATCGGGCCACGCATCGGCCGACTGCACTGGCTGCGCCGCTTACTCAACAACGAGCGCGCCGAACGCTTGGGGATTTATATTCAGGATCACCTCGGCGGCATCATGGGTAACTTCCTGTTTGGCTGCATGCTGGGGTCCACCGGTGTTATCGGCACCATTCTCGGCTTGCCGCTCGACATCCGGCACATTGCTTTTTCATCGGCCAACATTGGCTATGCATTGACCGGTTTCCAGTTCGAACTACCGTTACGCGCTGTTCTCTGGGCGCTGCTCGGGATTTCCCTGATCGGTTTTACCAACCTGGCGGTGAGCTTTGCGCTCGCCTTGCGAACGGCACTCGGCGCCCGTCACATCGAGTTCGCACACTGGGGGCCGCTGCTCCGCACCATCTGGCAGCGCTTCCGCCAGCAACCGCGCAGTTTCCTGCTACCACCACGCGATGCGGCCAGTAACATCACCCCCGGGTAAAATGCGCCGGTGTTAAAACTTCCTGCGGCGCCTCAGCGCCTGCTTCCATTCCTGTTGATTTCTTGCGCGCTGCCGGCTCTGGCAGGCGAGATCATTCTCGACGCGCCCGACGAGATCACTGACATGGTCCAACCCTTTCTGCCGAAAGAAGCCGGCGCGCAGAAAAAAACCCGGGAGATGGTCAATGAAACGCTGGCGACCGAAGGCTACTTCTCTCCTGTGCTGGAATTTACCGACAGCGACGGCGATCTCAAGCTGAAAATCGATCCCGGGCCACGCACGACCATTACCGGCGTGAATGTTGCGGTCGACGGCCCAATTGAGGCAAAAACCCGCGCGGCCCTGATTGCCGATTGGCGCCTGCCGGTTGGCCAAGCGTTCCGCCAGGCGGATTGGAACACCGCCAAGCAACAAATACTGAGCCGGCTACTTGCCGACGAACATGCCGGCGCCAAATTACTCGACAGCGAAGCCGCGATTGACAGCGCTACGCACAGCGCGCAACTCAGCGCCCATTACGATGCCGGCCCGCGCTACCGTTTTGGCGAACTTCGCATCGAAGGCTTGCAATACTATTCGCCCGAACTGATCGCCAGCTATAACCGCGACCTGCATCCCGGCGACCCGTATCGCGAAGACAAGTTGAACGCCCTGATTGGCAAACTGCAGGCGACACCCTATTTCGCCTCGGTGCAAGCCGCACTCGATATGGATGCGGCGGCGGATGCTGACGGCACGGTGACGGCGCCGATTATCCTTCGCGTCAATGAAAGGCAGCCGCACCGCATCTCATTCGGTGCTGGCGCCAGTTCCAATACCGGCGCCCGGGTAGAGTTCAACTACCAGACGCCCAATCTCTTCAACCAGGCCTGGGACTTCAATAGCGGCCTGCGCATCGAGCAAAAACGGCAAACCATTTATAGCGATGTCTTTCTGCCGCCGGACGACAGAGCTCGACGCCATAGCGTCGGTGCAATGGCTGAAAACACGGATATTCAAGGGCTAAAAACGGCACGCATCGCCTTCGGCGCTCAGTCGGTGCAACAGCGCGGCAGTATTGAACAACGCCTGTCGCTTAACTGGCAAAATGAAAAGCGCACGCCGGATGGTGGGGTCGAAACGACCAGTCGAGCCCTTGTCCCCAATGTGATGTGGACCTGGCGGCGCATCGACAAACTGCTCGACCCGCACGACGGCTTCGTCATTCAGGCGCAGGTTGGCGGTGGCGCCAAGGCGATGCTTTCCGATGAAAATTTCATCCGCCTGCACTCGCGCTGGCAACAATACATCCCGCTCGGCCGCCTTGACACGCTGACCCTACGTGGCGAAATCGGTTACACCGTCGCCGAATCACGGCAACGCATTCCGCAGGACTACCTATTCCGCACCGGCGGCACCGGCTCCGTCCGGGGCTACGCTTACCAGAGCTTGGGCGTCCAGGAAGGAACGGCAACTGTCGGTGGCCGCTACATGGCAGCACTGAGTGGCGAAATAACTCACTGGCTGGACGAGAGTTGGGGTATCGCCGCCTTTATTGACGCGGGAGATGCGGTCGACAGCCTGCAGGACATAAAACTCGCTTTTGGTTACGGCCTAGGCGCGCGCTGGCGTAGCCCGGCCGGCCCGCTTGGCGTCGACCTCGCTTACGGCGAGCGGACCGGCGAAATCCAATTGCACTTCTCTCTGGCCATTCCTTTCTGACATGCTGCGCCGCGCGCTCTTCCTCACTAGTACCGCCCTGATCGGCAGCCTAATGGGCGGTGCCGCCTGGCTTAGTACCAGTGAAAGTGGCCTGCAAACCGCCGTGCGACTGGCCAAACAGGCGACGGCCGGCCAACTGCAGATTACAGAGGCAAGCGGCCGCCTGCTTGGCCCGCTCGACATCGTCAGCCTGCGCTGGGAAACGCCGGATCTGCAGGTTCAGGCGGAACAAATTCATCTCGACTGGACACCCACTCGCCTGCTCCGCAGTGGCCTGCAGATCACCGAGCTGAGTCTGGCCAAGCTCCACATCACCAGCACCGCGCAGAGCACGCCCACCCCGGCACCGACCAGCCTGCTACTACCACTTACGGTCGACGTCGAAAAACTGCTGATTGCGCGTCTGGAATACGGTAACGCCTTCGCCGCCGAGGGTATTTCTGGCCGCTTGAGCAGCGACGGTCGTCACCACAAATTGACTGAATTTCAGGCCGAAACCAGCGGCGCCACTTTGCTTGGCGAAGCGACGCTCGATGGCGCCGCGCCACTGCCGCTTGCCGCCAACGCCAAAATCACCGGCCAACGGGAAAATCGCCCGCTGGCGCTGCGCTTGAATGCGAGCGGCCCACTCGAACGCATTATCCTCGCCGCCACTGCTGAAGAAGGCATTACTGGCCAGGCGCAAGTTGAATTCACTCCGTTTGCCCCAGCCACCTTCGCCAGCGCCCACTTGGCGCTCGACAGCATCGACCCGGCTGCCTGGCAAGTCGGCGCACCCAGCGCCCAGCTAAATTTGCGCGCCGATCTCGCCCCCAAGGGCGACGGTGTGGCCGGCAATTTCACCGTGCGCAATGCGCAGCCCGGCACGCTCGACCGCCAGCGCCTGCCCTTCACACAACTCACCGGTCGGCTGGACTGGCAAGGCGAAACCGCCAAGCTGGAAAACTTGCAAGCCATCCTCGCCGGCAGCGGCGAACTGAGCGGCAGCGGCGAATGGCAAAACGGCACCTTGCTGCTTGAGCTAGCCGCCAGCCGGCTTGATGCAGCCAAAATCGTCTCATCGCTACGGTCGACGACGCTAAACGGGCCAATTTCAGCTCGCCTTGACGCCAACCAGCAAAGCGTCAAGCTAAATCTGAAGGACAGCCGCTTTACCGTAATTGCCGAAGCCAGTCACGCCGGCGAAAAAGTCACGCTGGTCAAACTGGAAATCAGCAGCGGCAAGGCCCGACTCGCCGCCAAGGGCGAGCTCGGCCTCGATAAAGGCATGGCCTTCAAGGCCGAAGGTGAGCTCAGTCGCTTCGATCCGAGCCAGTTCGCCAAGGTGCCGGCAGCGCTGATCAACGCCCAACTGACGGCGCAAGGTCGGCTGGAGCCCCGCCCGATCATCGACGGCCATTTTGTCTTGCACGATAGCCAGATGGCCGGCCAGGTGCTGGCCGGCCGCGGCCAACTCAATGTCGACTGGCCGCGCATTCCGCTGGCCGACATCCAACTCAGCGCCGGCCTGAATAAACTTAACACGCAGGGCGCCTTCGGCCGGCCGGGCGACAAGCTGGCTATCGTCATTGAGGCACCGCAGCTTTCGCCTTTCGGCCTGGAGGGTGGCATCTCCGGCCACTTCGATCTGGCAGGCGGGGTGCAGCAACCTAAAATCAGCGGCCAGTTACAAGCCGCGAAGCTCGGCCTGCCCGGCCTGGGACAGCTCAGTGGCCTGCTGCTTAAGGCAAATATCGGTGGCGAAGCCAACGCACCGCTGCTCATTGACCTCAGCATCGACCAACTCGGCACGTCGGAGTTACCTGAACTGGCTCAAGGTCTGCGCATTCACGCCGAGGGGAGCAATCAGGCGCATCGCTGGCAAGGCCAGGTTGATTTTTCCGGAAAAACCCGGCTGACGCTCGTCGCGGAAGGCGGCTTGTTCCCCGAAGCGGGCACACAAAGTTGGCGTGGCCGCTTGCTTGCAGCGCAGCTCAATGGTGAGGAAAAGATGCGCAACTTTCACCTCACCGCGCCTGCCGTACTTAAACTCGGGGCTAAAGGCTGGAACATCGGCCCAGCCCAACTGGCCGGCGAATCGCTCGTTTGGCAGGCCACCGTGCAGGCTGCAGCCGACGCGCAGCATCTGCATGCTCGCGTACAAGGTCGCGGCAAACGGATTGGCCAGGTCGACGGCGAGTTAAACGCCAGCATGCTGAGTGCCTGGTCGCTTAACTCAACCGCCCCGTGGCAAGCTCACCTGAAAACCGATACGCCCGATCTCGGCTGGTTGACCGAATTCCTTGGCGAAGCCTGGCAGACGGAAGGTCGCTTCTTCGGCGAACTGAAGGTCACCGGCACACCCGCCCGGCCGATTGCCAGTGGCCGCTTTCGGGGGGAAAAAATAGCCATCCGCCTGCCTGAGCAAGGCCTCAATCTGGCCAATGGCGAACTGGCGATTGATCTCGATAATAATCTTTTGCGCGTCAGCAAAATGGGCTTTGATAGCGTGCACCAACCGATACCGCGCACACTGCGCCTCGACGCCAGAGATGAAGTGGCGGCCCTGACAGCAAAACCCGGCCGACTTGAAATTTCGGGCGAAATGGCCGTTGACCGCAGCAAAAGGCCGGACAACGCTTTTCTCGATATTCATCTTGACCGACTCGGTGCCTGGCAACTTCCCGACCAATGGATTCTCCTTTCCGGCGCTGGCCGGCTCACCATGCAAGGCGACACCTTCGGCGCCAAAGGCAAGCTGGCGGTCGATGCCGGCTATTGGCAACTCGCCGCGAGCGGCAACCCGCGTCTGTCCGACGACGTGATTGTGACGCGCCCCGGCAAGGAGAAAGTGCCGAACAACCTGCGGCCAAAGCTTGATCTCGACATCACTACCGATCTGGGCAAAAACTTTCTATTCACCGGCGCCGGGTTGTCCAGTCGGCTGGTCGGCGATATCCGACTGCGCGCCAGTGGCCGTGATCTGCCCCGGGCGAGCGGCAGCATCCGTGCCCGTGATGGTCGTTTCGACGCCTACGGCCAGCAGCTTGAGATCGAGCGTGGCATTCTCACTTTCCAGGGGCTGCTCGACAATCCGGCGCTGGATGTGCGCGCCGTGCGCAAAGGGCTGCCGGTCGAAGCGGGCGTCCAAATCAGCGGCAATGCGCAAAAACCCGTAATCAAGTTAATCTCCGACCCGGAATTGCCCGAGGCAGAAAAACTCACCTGGCTGGTCCTCGGCCATGGCCCGGAGCAGATGGGCGCCGGTGATGCGACAGTGCTGCTCTCTGCCGCCGGCGGCTTGCTCGGCAATAACGCCGGCAATGTCATCCAGGAGCTGAAAAAGAACTTTGGTATCGATGAGTTTGGTGTTCGCCAGGGCAATATTGATGGCAGCGGCGGTCGCCAGCCGACCAGCCGGGTGGTGGGCAGCAGTACAGATACCACCGCGGCGACCGGCAACCAGATTTTCAGTGTCGGCAAACGTCTCTCGAGCAACGCCATGCTCTCTTACGAGCAAACCTTGGGCAAAGCCGAAAGCATCGTCAAGCTAACGGTCAATCTGACTCGCCAAGTCTCGATAGTCGGCCGGGCCGGCAGCGACAACGCGCTGGATATTTTCTATACGATCAGCTTCGGCAAACCACCGCGCCCTCCGCGTGTTGAACCAATTCGGAAAGACTGAAGCAAGCGCATTGCAGATGCCGGCAGTCTTTCAGATGGGCCTTTCCGGCTGGGCTTTACCCCATGAATTTGATGCATGGGTTGATGCAGCTAACTACAATTATTCACTTGAATTAATCAGGAGCCAGATATGACCACTCACCCCGACGATGCTGGTGTTATCCAGACCCTGCTTGATCGCTTCAATACCCAGCGCCTGCCCCGTGTCCTGAAAATGAAGGAAATAGTTGATCGTGGTGAAACACTGGAAGAGTCCGAAGTCAAATTTCTTGTCGATATCCTGGCCGACATCCGCTCCATGCACCCCTTGCTGGAACGCCACCCGGAGTGCGCGGCGCTGGTAGCTAAAGCGCTCGGCCTGTACAAGGAAATTACCCAAAAAGCCCTGACCAACGAAACCGGCAAGTAGACAAATCAACGCGATCACTATGACTAATTTAAACGCCACAGCACGCTGTAGCCATACTTGAGCCATGTCAGGCATCAGCAAACTGATCCCCGAGTGGATCACGCACTATCCCAAGGAAAAACGCTGGGCCGACCTGGCGGCGGGCCTGATCGTCACCATTCTAGTTATCCCGCAAAGCCTGGCTTATGCCTTGCTGGCCGGGCTGCCACCACAGGTGGGGCTTTACGTCAGCATCTTTCCGGTCATTGCTTACGCCCTGCTTGGCAGCAGCATGGTGCAGGCGGTCGGGCCGGTGGCCATCACGGCCATCATGACCTATGCCGTGCTCTCGCCGATCGCCACGCCGGGCTCGCCGGAGTACATCGTACTGGCCGCCGCCCTGTCGCTGCTTTCCGGGGTGATGGTTCTGGCCTGCGGCCTGCTGCGTCTGGGCTTTCTCTCGCAATTACTCAGCCGCCCGGTGATCAGCGGCTTCATCTCCGGTTCGGCGGTGCTGATCGTGATCAGCCAGATCAAGCATTTGCTTGGCATCACCCCGCAAGGGCTCAATAGCTGGGAGATGAGCCTCGACTTGCTGCAAAAAATCCCGCACAGCGCCGGCCCCACCTTGACGATTGGTTTGACTGCCCTGGCAACGCTGATTGTCGTTAAACTTTGGCTGAACGACTGGCTGAAACTAGCCGGCATCAGCGCCAATGCAGCCGCCTTTATCGTCCGCCTGATGCCGCTCGTCGTCGTGCTGTGCGGCACGCTGGCGGTAGTTCATTGGGCGCTGGATCGTCAGCAAGGCGTGGCTGTCGTCGGCCCCATTGTTGAAGGCTTGCCGGGCTTTATATTTTTTCTCCCCGGCCTCGACACCTTGAAATCACTGATCGTGCCGGCCTTTGTCATGACCCTGATCGGCATGGTGCAAAGCATCTCGATGGCACAGGCGCTGGCGATCAAACGCCGCGAAAAAATTAATGCCAATGCCGAACTGGTCGGGCTGGGCAGCGCCAACGTTGTGGCCGCCTTTTATGGTGGCATGCCGGTCGGCGGAGGTCTGTCGCGTTCGGCCGTCAATGTCGCCGCTGGCGCCGAAACGCCCTTGGCCAGCATCATCTCGGCGCTGGCAATGATTGCCGTGGTGGCCGGCGCGGCGCACTGGTTTGAACGCTTGCCGCTGGCCGTTCTGGCAGCCAGCATCATGGTGGCGGCCTATTCGATGATCGACCTGGGCGCCCTCCGCCAAGCCTGGGTTTATGATCGCGCTGATGGCCTGGCCTGGCTCGGCACAGCCGGCGGCGTACTGCTCTTTGGTCTTGAAGCCGGCATTGGCTTGGGCGTTCTGTTTTCCGTCGGCGCCCTGCTTTTTCGCGCCAGCGTGCCGCACATTGCCGTGGTCGGCAGAATCCCCGGTAGCGAACATTTTCGCAATGTCGAACGACACGGTGTCGAAACCATTCCCGGTGTGCTGTTTATCCGCATCGACGAACGGCTTTTCTTCGGCAACCTGGGCGCGGTCGAAATACGGCTGAATCAGGAGCTGAGCCAGGCTTCCGGTGTGCATGATCTGGTTTTGGTCATGAGCGCCGTCAATCTGATGGATGCCACCGCCGTCGAAATATTTTCCGAACTCAACCGCGAACTGATCGAGCGCGGCATCCGCCTGCATCTGGCCGAGGTCAAAGGGCCGATTCAGGACCGCTTAATGCGCACAATGCTGTGGTCGACGCTCTCAGGAAGCGTTTTTCTCTCGGCCAACGAGGCGTTTGAAAAGCTGAAAAATCCGGCGAATGTTTGATCCTCGCTGGCTCGCGGCTCACCCCAATGTGCGTTCCGCCGCATAAGGCATTTTTTCAATTGCCAAGCCTACCCAAACCCATCACCCCAGCAAAGCTGCCAGAATGCATTTACATTTTTTAGGCTAATCCAATGCACCCCAAATATTCCCTGTTAACGCTGCCCTTGCTGCTGGCCACTTGCGCTCAGGCTGCTGACAAACTGCCGGTCTACAAGACCGATCCAGCGCAAACTTCGATTTCTGGCCTGTCTTCTGGTGCCTATATGGCCGTGCAGTATCAGGTCGCCTACTCGGCCAGCGTCAAAGGCGCTGGCATCATTGCCGGTGGGCCGTACTACTGCGCCGCCAACAATATTCTTTACGCCGGCATTTGCATGGGTTTGGTGCCTTTAGTGTCACCAAAACCGGGGCCGATGCTCACCGCCGCGCAAGAATTCGAGAAAACCGGGCAGATCGACCCGCTGAGCAACCTGAAAAAAGCCAATATCTACGTTTTTAGCGGCATCGAAGACAATGTTGTCCGGCAGAAAGCCGTCGACACCACCGTCGCCTTCTTCAAACTAGCCGGCGTGCCGGAAAACCATATTCGCTACGTCAACGAACTAGCCGCCGGTCACGCCTTCATCACCCCCGGCTTTGGCAACAACTGCAGCGCCAACGCCGCCCCTTACATCAGCCATTGCGAGCTCAAAGCCACCGGCTACGACCAGGCCGGCGACCTACTCCAGCACATCTACGGTCCACTCAACCCACCGGCAAAAACCCTTCTGGGCAAAATCATCGCCTTCAACCAGCGCGACTTCGCCATCCCGGAAAGCAGCCTGGCCGACACCGGTTACGCCTATATCCCGCAAAGCTGCGCCCAAGGCGCCACCTGCAAAGTGCACATCGCCCTGCACGGCTGCCAGCAATCGGCCGAAAGCGTCGGCGACAGCTTCTACAAAGACACCGGCTACAACCCCTGGGCCGACAGCAATCACCTCATCGTGCTCTACCCGCAAGTGAACAAATCCAAGGCTAACCCGGAAAACCCCCGCGGCTGCTGGGATTGGTTTGGCTACAGCGGTCCGGCCTATGCCGTTAAATCAGGCGTGCAGATGACGGCGATCAAGGCGATGGTGGATCGGTTGGGCGGGCGGTAGAGGCCAACAAGCTATGCTGAAGTGCCGAAATGGCGCTGGAACTAGTTTTCGTTTTTGCTTGATTTTGCCGTCGGCTCCTATCCTGCCACCTTGCTCCCTCAGGGTTAATCGCTAAAAATCCATTGCCTTGACAACAGAACAGCGCCGGGTGGCGCTGTTCTTTGCTGCAGCTGACGGAAACCTTCTCTAATTCATTGACCAGAGGGATTAAAGCAAGCTTTGATGTTTATCAGCGCTTAATCTTGGTGATCTTGGTTCCTTCAAGGCTCAGGCTTGCCATGAGCCCTTGCTGGTCGAAGATGAATGCGTAAGCATCGTCCTTCAATGTCGATGTCGAGAGATTCTTGGCGATACCTTCATTAACCGCAACAACCGTTGGGCCAACGCCGAATTCCCAACCCTTGCTTTGATCAAGGTACTTGATAGCTTTGTTGCTCATCAGGAAGACGACGTAGCCGTAAGACTCAGCGCCAGCCTGCCAGCCCCAGGATGCAGATACTGAATTGTAATAAGCATCAGGACGATCACCCTTAAGCAACACACCCTCGCCATAACTTCCACCGAAAACCAGCCCAGCCTTGAGAATCTTCGGGAAAACCAGAATGGCTTTTGCCTTCTTGCCAAGGGCCTCCGCAGTCGGGTTGGACTTGTACAGACTTTGTAGCGCTTGATTGGCGTCAACATTCAAGTCTTCTGCAGATGCGGCATTCGCTTGGGTTCCGATCAATCCAAGCAAAAATGTAGTCATCATCACAAGAATGGTGCTTTGTAAAAACCGTTGTAATTTTTGCATTTTGTATATCCCTCTATTAAGTGGACGAGAAAATGAAAGCCGTTGAGTCGTTGCGTCTTTTTGCTTCCAATTACAGTCTAGGCGTCTCATATTTTTAATCTGTTCGCTTGCGCACATAAGTATCGACACCCGCCAAGAGAGGAATGCCCACCATCCCACCCAGTCGAAATATCCAGCGCCGCCAAGGTTTTACCTATGAAGTTATCTAATCCCACGCCAACAACGGGGTCGGATTCGACGTTTGCGCTATTAGGGTCGGAGTCGACGTAAATCCTTGGCTCGGTATGGATACGGCCCAAATGTCGATTCTGACCCACTTATTTTTAAGTACAGCAAATTACTTGTCAGCAACAACTTTGATCTGATTGTTAACCGAGGCAACACCCTTCACCCCGTGGGCAATCGCAGCCGCTTTGTCAGATGCGGCTTGGGTTTTGACGGTGCCGCTCAGCATAACTTCGCCCTTTTTGTCGGTATCGACGGCAATATGAACCAGGCTGGTCATCTTTTCAGCGGCCAGCTCAGCTTTGACTTTGGTGGTAATTACCGAATCTTTAACGTAAGTGGTAGGAGCGGAATCTGCGCTGAAACCAGCAGTCGGCAACATAAACAGACCAGCGATAAGGCAGGTTGCAGCAATTTTGGTTTTCATGATGTCTTCTATCCTTTTTAGATTAAAAATGAGGGGATGGGTTAAAACGGTACGGGAGTGAGTCGGTGTTCCGGCTCGTCCCTGCCGACGACATTGCCTCGGTGGTCAGGAACCGATGGTTTGGCCGACCCTTTGTCGTTGATGTAGTTTCCACTGCAGAATTGGATTGATCTGTGCGACGGGACACATACGTTCAAAAAATCTGACACTTGCCGCGACACTCATGTTTTTTGCCGCAAACGACATGGCCAGCCCCATTCGATCTACCTTTCCCGCCGACTGAGCAAAATAAGCAACGGTGTAACCAAGTCAGAGTCGACATAATTATTTGGCTTGCTATGGATACGGCCCATGTGTCGACTCTCTATCACCTACGCTTTATAGAATTGAGCCCCCAAACGTCTATCACTAAAGGCGTATCATTCGTCAACATGAAGGACCATAAAGACGACGTCGTGTGGAAAGAAGGTCAAAACTATCAGCCTCTGATTGATGCCCTGACAGCCAACATCGCCCTGCTCGATGCAGACGGTGTAATTCTGCTAGTCAATCGCTCCTGGAAAGATTTCTCGGATGCCAATGCCGGCCAATTGGGCAACTACGGGATCGGTTTGAATTACCTAGGTTTACTCAACGCAAGCGCATGCAGAACTCGACCCGAGTCAGCCAAACTGCTTGATGATCAGTGCATCTCAGTCGCAGTAGCCAGCGGAATCATTGACGTTCTTGAAGGTAAAAGGACTCGGTTTCAAATCGAATATCCCTGCCACTCCCCCACCGAAGAACGCTGGTTTTTACTGACGGTTACGCCCTTTACCCCTGGCTCGCTTGTCAGGGTTGTGGTCGCCCACGAAAACATCACCAAGTTGGTCATGGCTGAGAAAAGAGCGCTTTCTCAGGGACAGCGGCTGGCCGACGGGTTTCGTGACATGGTGAAAGCGATTGGGCTGGCGATTGAAAAGAGAGATCCTTACACCGCCGGTCACCAGCGTCAGGTTGCCGCTTTGTGTGAGGAAATTGGCCGCGCCTTGGGCTTGCCCGACGACGAGTTGTTTGGGCTGAGCCTGGGTGCCAGCATTCACGATATTGGAAAAATATCGGCACCGGCCGATATTTTGAATCGGCCCGGAAAATTGAGCGCGCTAGAGTTCATGATCATTCAGACGCACTCAGAACAGGGCTATGACATTCTGAAGGGCGTCGACTTTCCGTGGCCTATCGCCACAATGGTCTGGCAGCATCACGAGCGCTGGGATGGTTCTGGTTACCCGCTGGGGCTGCA
>JBBSCQ010000080.1:0-13876 GCA_038250105.1 Burkholderiales bacterium
CCTGTAACGTCATCTTCACCTCTTGATAAATACCGAGAGTGAACGCTATTTTGGCGCAGTTTACAAGCCCCTGTCATATCTCATTGAATGTAAACGATTTTCTGGGAAGGTTTACGACATCTGCGTAAGCGATTGCCGTGACGCATCGCTGCCTAGCCCCTACGTTAAGTTGTTGATGGGTTAGCGCCACCGGTATGAAGATAAAAACAGTCCCCCAGGTGTTCCGTTTTAGCTTCATACCGGCATAGCTTTAAGGCAAAAAATGCTCGACGACAAGGAAGCAGCCAAACAGCCGCCGCCGATCACTGCTTGATGGGCCTTCTAAAGCGCATCGATAAATCCTTTACCCGGAACACCGAACGCACCTTTCAGGCAATCAACAGTAAGGGATTCGCGATTGAAGTCCTGCGCCCCCTGGAACCGGTCGAACCACTCCTTATCGCCGAGGGTGAACGATTGGTACCGATGCACCTGGCCGGGCTCGATATGCTCCTGACTGTACCGGAAGTGACAGACATCGCTAGCGCAGAAGACGGTTATCCGTTGCACGTTCGAGTCCCGGACCCGGCGGCGTATGTGCTGCACAAACTATGGGTGGCTGATCGACCTGACCGCCGGCCGGACAAGGCGCGGCGCGAAAGAAAACAGGCCTTGGCGGTCGCACGGCTGATCCGGGAACAGCTCCCAATGTATGGTTTCGAGATCGACCGGGTGCAGAATTTTCCCGAACCGCTCCTCGCCTATCTGGATCAGCTCTGATGTGCATAGAGCGCGTACATTAGTGCCGCTCGGCTCGATTACGCCCGTCCTGTTGCTTTTTGCAGACTTTTTGCAAAACAGAGTGAAAGGCAGAACCAAAAATTTACACCTCGCGTGTTCTTGCAATAATTGAGCTGAATTCCTGCAGCGGTAGGCGGATAACGCCACCACTGGCCTTTTTGGGGCGATGTAAGTCCGGCCCGTTCCTTCTCCCTGCCCCATCAAAAGCTGGATGCGATTTCGAATCCAAAAAAAATGCCCACTATGCAATGTATAGAGGGCATTTTTGAGTTTTTTTGTAGCCCACCATCGACAACTTAAGTTAAGGGCCAGGCATCGCTGCGTGGCTTTTTTCTTGCTGAACCACTCGTTTAATTACCGGCCTTGTCGTTCGGATTGGCGAAAGCGGCCTTATTCAAATCAGAGAGCGGCATATTCAGGGGATGCGTAACTTTCGGAATCGCCTGATTGAACCACTTGTCGTAGACCTTCTCGATCTCACCTGATTTGAACAACTGCACCAAAACTGCGTCAACCAGCTTCTTGAACTCCGGGTCATCGTTACGAATGACCAGCCCGTATGGCTCAACTGAAGTCATCGCGCGGGGCAGAAGCACATACGCTTGCGGATTTTCGCTATTAGCCCTTTGCTCAAGCAAAAGAGCATCGTCACTGACGAAAGCATCAACCTCACCACGCTCAAGCATCCGCATTGACTCGAAGTTGCTCCGCCCCTGCATTTGACGAATGGGTAAGTTACGCTGCATGGCAAGCTGGCGAACCAGTCGCTCGCCACTGGTGCCGCTGGTCGTCACGACTTTTTTATCCTTCAGATCGGCCGCATCCTTGATCCCGCTGTTGGCACGAACCATGATGCGAATTTCGGAGACAAAGAGGGTATTGGAAAAGGCGACCTGACGCTGACGACCAACCGTATTGGTGGTGGAGCCGCATTCAATGTCAGCCATGCCCACTTTGACCATCATCATGCGGCCACTGGTAGAGGCAATTACCGGAACGATTGTGATTGGCTTGCCCAGTTTTTCCTCCACCGCCTTGGCGACCCGTTGACAGATATCCCAAGAATAGCCAGCCGGGGTTTTCTTGTCTTCAAGCACATAAGAGAACGGAATGGCCGCCTCCCGGACAGCCAGATAGATGTTGCCGCTTTCGGCAATTTTGTTCAGCGTCGGGCCGAGATCAGCCTGCTGCGCAAGCACTGGCTGGCTGAAAAGGCTGGCACCGAGAAGAAGCGCCAGGAAAGGACGAATGATTTTATGCATTATTTGGTTACTCCTTTGCAACCGGCTGCGGCACCACCGTTGCAGGGGATCGAGCTTTCACGGTTGATCAGCCACTTGCCACCGACTTTGATCATTTCCAGGGTCTTCTGGGTGGAGTCGCGATACATATTGGATTGATAGACTTGGCGGAATTCAGCAAAAGCC
Source organism: Burkholderiales bacterium (assembly GCA_038250105.1). Classification (GTDB taxonomy): domain Bacteria; phylum Pseudomonadota; class Gammaproteobacteria; order Burkholderiales; family Rhodocyclaceae; genus Azonexus. The sequence goes on from JBBSCQ010000080.1 coordinate 2,208, forward strand.
CGCTCATTGCCATCCAGGCGCACTTTCAAATCCTGAACATCAACATTAATCGCCTGACCGCCAGCGAGGCGGCTCTTCCGCAATTGCGCCCAGTCTTCGCGGTTCATGCCACCATCCGGCGTAAAACTGGGGGCGTAGAGCGCCATGTAACTGACGTAATCCTTGCCCATCCAGCTTGTCGCCCAGGCTTTAACTTGGGTTGTAATCTCGCTTTCTGAACCGCCGGCGACAGAGCCTCCAGAGACAACAGGAATGGCACCCGGCATTTTGGCGCTGTCGATCAGCGCTTGGGCGCGGGCATTAAGGGTGTCGCGGTTGTTTACAACAGGCACGACAGGCTCATTCGGGCAAAGCTCGGCCGGATTAACTTCAGCCAGATCGCTCGCTGCCGGCGTCTCGGTATCCAGCTTTTGCAGGCCAAGGTATTCGAGCAGGGTGCCCATGCCGGCGTAGGTGCGCAGGTAGGAAAGGGTGAGGTCAGTATCGGCATTAACCGCAGAGCGGCGAGCGGCGAGTAATTCGTTTTCCGTATCAAGCAAGTCCAGCAGGGTGCGCTGACCGACGTTGTACTGATCCCGGTAGGCATCGCGGGTTTTTTCCAGCAGCCCAACTTGCAAGCTCAGGAAGGAGGACTGTTCACGCAGACGTGTCACGTCGTTGTAAGCAATCAGCACCGTCTGGCGGGTGTCGCGACAAGATTTCTCGCGCAGGTCGAGGGCGAGGTTCCTGCGTTCGATGTACTGCTTTTCGCGGGCGCGGTCAGAGCCACCATTAAAGAGGTTGTAGGTAACGACCAGTTCAGCCACATTGAAGTCACGCTCACCGCGCGCGCCGAGGTAGTTGTCGGTACTTTCTGTGCGGGCACGGAAATCAAGTTTCGGCAAATAGGCAGCACGACGCACATTGATGTCGTATTGCGCTGCTTCGATGTTTTCGATCGACGAGAGCAGGGCCGGATTCTTTTTATAAAGAGTGTCGAGCACCACCTTGGCGTTGGCCGGCAGCGCACTACTGACCAATGCCGGCGGGAAGATGACATTAGGCGGCTGACTATTGACCAGACGCTGATAGCGCGCCGTAACGTCGTGCAAATTGGCGGCTTCTGTTGACAGGTTGGATTCAGCAAGCGCTAGACGACTGCCGGCTTGTTCAAGGTCAACCCGGCGACCGACGCCCGACTGGGTGCGGCGCATCAGTTGTTCGAAAGTGGCCTTGTGCTGAACATAGTTATCTTCGGCCAGGTCATTCAGGAAGCGGTAGCGCAGGACATCAAGGTAGGCGCGGCTGGCTTCAAGCGCGATATTTTCCGAGGCGTCGAGGAGTTCGTAGTAGCGAACGAGCCTGGCCTTGTCGAGGCGGCGAACTTCGTTGCGGGTAGCGAAGCCATCAAAGAGCATCTGGTTAAGGCTGAGTGTATAGCCCGTGCGGGAGTAGTTATCTGTATTGCGCAGCGGCGGTTGCTTCAGGCTCTCTCTACCCGTACCAGCGGTAAGGTCGATCCGGGGAAAGAAGCCACCCCGAGCGACGCCAATTTCTTCATCAGCCGCTTTATAGTTATGCCATTTCGACGTCACTTCCGGGCTGTTCATCACCGCTTTTTGGGCAATTTCGCGCAAAGTGGCGTGCGCCGGGTTAAGTACCGTCTCTGCCGTGGCAGAATAGCCGTGGCTAAAGAGTGCTATAAACACCAGTAAAGGCAGCGTTTTTTTTATTCTCATGGGTCACATTCCAAAAAGTTTGAGCGATTTTACAGTAGTCAAAAATATTTTTTCGTGAAATACATCACACATAATGTTCAAGTAATTCAATAGCTTAAATTGATAACTTTGCTGAAAACCTCATCAATTTCTCGCTTTTTTATTATTACCGCACTAACCGGCGCTTTTGGTTTTTTGGGCTTATCGACTGCGCTTGGCCTGGATTTCGAGCGTTTGCAGCAAGCCTTGATCAACAAATTTGGCCTTGGCCAGGCCGCCGTATTCGCCGAATGGCGACAGATGCTGGCTAGCAACAGCGCTGCCTCAGAACCAGAGAAGTTGCGCCGGGCTAATGATTTCTTTAATCGACGCATCGCTTTTGACGATGACCTGACGATTTGGGGTCAGTTGGATTATTGGGCAACACCGGTCGAAACTATTGGCCAAGGCCGAGGCGACTGTGAAGACTTTGCTATTGCCAAATATTTCTCATTAATCAATCTTGGCGTGCCTGTCACAAAGTTACGACTGGTGTATGTCAAGGCACTGCAGAATGGCCCAGCCGGGCCGGTGCAGCAAGCGCACATGGTGCTGGCCTATTACGCCACGCCAAATGCCGACCCACTGGTACTCGATAATTTGAACACCGAGATTCACCCGGCCTCACGGCGGACGGATCTTTCTCCTATTTTCAGTTTTAACAGTGCAGGACTTTGGCAAGGCACCGGCAATCAAGCCAGCAAGAGCAATCTCTCGCGTTGGCAGGAACTGCTGGCGCGCACACGTGCCGAAGGCTTTCAGTGAGGTAATCCCGATGTCCTTATTTCGACAACTCTGGCTGGCGATCATCGTCAGCACTCTTTTTGCCTTTGCCGGCAGCTTCGTCGCCAGCATGCTGACGGCGCGTCACTATTTGACGCAGCAACTGGCGATCAAGAACAACGATAACGCCGCCTCACTGGCGCTGTCGATGTCGCAACTGGAGAAGGACCCAATCACTATCGAACTGCAGGTTGCCGCCGTCTTCGACAGCGGCCAATACGCCGCAGTCCGCTTGATCGACCCGGAGGGCAAGGTGATGATCGAGAAAACCAGCCCACCGATGGCAGGCAATGTGCCGGAATGGTTTGTGCGGCTTTTCCCGATTGATTCGCAACCCGGCCAGGCCCAGGTTTCCTCGGGCTGGAACCAGTTTGCCACGGTCGAAATAATCAGCCATAACCAATTTGCCTATAAGGTGCTGTGGGATGGTGCGCTCAGGATGTTGCTCTGGTTCACGATTGCCGGTGGCGTTCTCGGCCTACTCGGCATGCAACTGCTGGGCCGGATCAAACGCCCGCTCGACGCCGTGGTCGGCCAGGCCAAAGCGATAAGCGAGCGACGTTTTGTCAGCATTGCCGAGCCTTCGACGCCCGAACTGAAGAGCTTGGCCCGGGCGATGAATGCTATGGTCGACCGGCTAAAAGCGATGTTTTCCGAGGAGGCGGCGCGCCTCGAACAAGTCCGCCGCGAAGCAACGCTGGATAGCCTGACCGGCCTGGCCAATCGAGCCTTCTTCCTCAACCAGCTCGACGCTGCGCTGAGTGATGACGATGCCGCACCCGCCGGCAGCCTACTGATATTGCGCCTGGCCGACCTGGCCGGCATTAACAAGCGCGCCGGGCGGGAAATGGCCGACGAGCTATTACGTCGTCTCGGCAACAGCCTGAACGAACTGACCGCCGGCAAACCAAGTGCGGCAGCGGCCCGCCTGAATGGTGCCGACTTCGCCCTGCTCCTGCCCGGCACGCATGACCCGGCGCCCCAAGCGGAAAAACTGCTTGATACGCTGCGGGATCTATCCTCGGCCGGGCTGATCGACAGCGAGCGCATCGGCTACGTCGCCAGCGGCGTTTACCTGCACGGACAATCGATTGGCAGCTTGCTGGCGCGCATTGATGTGGCGCTGGCCGGTGCAGAACACCAGAGCGGGCTCGCTTGGTGTCGCGCGGAAAGCTGCGGCGAGCAAGGCGTTACCTCGAATGCCGACTGGAAAAAATTACTGCAGGGCGCAATCGAAACCCAGCGCTTACGGCTGGTCGAATTCCCGGTGGCCAATAGTGGGGGCCATCTGCTGCATCTGGAATGTCCGCTCCGCCTGCAAGCCAGCGAAGGTGGCGAATGGCTCGCCGCCGGCAGTTTTATGCCGATGGCCACGCGCTTGGCCATGACGACCGAGCTGGATCTTGCCGCTACACGTCTAGCGCTCGAACGCATTACCGCCGGCGCGGCGGCAGTTGCGGTCAACCTCTCTGGCGAGTCAGTTTTGAATGCCAGTTTCCGCCAGCGGCTGCACGCCTTGGTCGCAGCGCGTAAAGACATTGCGCCGCGCCTCTGGCTGGAGGTTTCCGAGGTTGGCGCCTTCCAGCATTTTGAAGAATTTCACGCCTTCTGCAACGCCCTGCGCCCGCTCGGTTGCCGCCTCGGCATCGAACACTTTGGCCGGCAATTCAGTGAAATCGGTCGCTTGCACGACATTGGCCTGAACTATCTCAAAGTCGATGGCAGCTTCATTCGCGCCATTAATACTCAGCCGGGTAATCAGGCCTTCCTCAAAGGTTTGTGCAGCATCGCCCACAATATTGGCCTGACGGTCATTGCCGAAGGGGTGCAAACGGCTGAAGAGCTTGCCACTTTGCCCGAACTCGGTTTTGATGGCGCTACCGGCCCCGCCGTACCAAGGAACTAAAGCCCAATGAGCATCGAAATCGAACTAAAGCTGCAACTCAGCCCGAAGACGGCCAAAAAATTGGTCACTCATCCCTTGCTGGCGACGATTCCGGCGCAAAAAGTACGCTTGCTCAACACCTATTACGACACGCCAAAGCTCGACTTGCACAACAAACGCATCGCCGTTCGTTTTCGCAAAAAAGGCGAGCAATGGCTGCTCACTGTCAAATCCGCCGAGCCGGCGAGTGGCGGGCTGGCTATGCGTAGCGAGTGGGAAACCGAGGCCAAACCAGGGCATTTCGATTTCAGTCATGTCGACGCCAAAGAGATGCGTGATTTCCTTGAAAGCGCCAGCGACCAGTTCGAGCCGATTTTCACCACCGACTTTCGCCGGCAGATCTGGCAGGTGCCCTTTGGTGAATCTTTGATCGAATTAGCCGTTGACCGTGGCACGATCGAAAGCTGCGGCAAAAGCACGCCGATTTGCGAAATTGAACTCGAACTTTTGTCGGGAAAGATCGAAGACATCTTCGGCCTGACCCGCAAACTGCAGCAACAGTACGACCTCCACCCGGCCATCGCCAGCAAGGCCGAACGGGGCTACAAATTGTATCTCGATGAACCGGTGCTTCCCTTCAAGGCCAAGGCAGCAATCATCAACGCCCAGATGCTGCCAGTCGAAGCCTTCCGCAGCATTGCGCTGGGTTGCCTGGAGCATTTTCAGCGCAACGAAACAGGCTTGCGTGACAGTGGCGATACGGAATTTGTCCATCAGGCCCGCGTCGCCCTGCGTCGCCTCCGCTCAGCGATCAAACTATTCGCCCCGGTTTTGCCGCCTGACTTCGTCACCGCCTACGGCCAAACCTGGCAAACGCTGGCCGGCGCGCTGGGCGATGCGAGAAACTGGGATGTTTTTCTCGACGAAACCCTGCCACCGATTCAAGCCAGCTTTCCGGAAAATCGCGATATTCGCCATCTTCGCAACGAAGCACGGCGCCGCGCCAAAGCCGCCCGCCGCGCCATTACCCGCCTGTTAGCCGTCAAGGAATACCCGCGCTTAATGGTCGAATTCACCTCGGCCATCTATTCCCTCAACGACACCCTGCCCATACAGCTCAAGGATTTTGCCATTGAGCGGATCAGCAGCCACGCCCGCCGTGCCAAAAAACTGGCCACCAACCACGCCAAACTGAGCCCGGATGAGCGCCACAAGATGCGCATCATGTTCAAAAAGCTGCGCTATACCCTGGAGTTTTTTGCGCCCCTGTTGCCGCAAAAAAAACTGCGACCTTACCTCGCCGCGCTCTCACACCTCCAGGACGAATTGGGTCTGATCAACGACCATGTTACGGCCGAAGCATTGATCAAGGACTCCCTAGCCAAACGCCCAGTCGGAGCGATTCAGGGCTGGGTGGCGGGTCGCCATATCTTATTGGTTAGCGAACTGCCAGAATCGCTGCAAACCTGGCTGGCGCAACGGGCGTTCTGGAAATAGCCGCTTGCCGTCTGAGCTGTTTTTGGCGACCGAACGGTAGCATTCAGGTTTAGTCAGGAAATCAGCCGGGCTATACCCCGGCTGGCTTCCAGATATTCCGGCAACGTGTTTCGTGGATCCACCAACTGGCGGCCGCCCCCATGATGGCGCAGAAGGCGACCACGGCAACGCCGTGGCGCCAGGTTTCGACGTCGTAGAAGCGCGCGCCACTGACCATTTCGCCCTTCCAGCCAAGATCCATCACCCAGCCGACAAAGGGTTGCAGTAAGGCGGCAGCAAGAAAACCGCCCATGTTGGCGACGCTGGTCGACATGCCAGAGAGCAATGGCGGATTGACCTCTTTCGCACAAGCCCAGGTCAGGCTAAACCCGGCCGTGGTCAACCCGAGTAAGGCAAACAGGGCAAATGAGGCCCATTCCGGCATGGTGACGCAGGACAACCAGATCAGCCAGATGGCGGCAAAGAGATGTGTGCTGGCAATCATCACGGGCTTGCGGCGACCCAGCCGATCCGAAATTGTCCCGATAAAAAAACAGCCAATGGCAAAGCCGCCAAACCACAGCGACAAGTGCGACGCAGCGACTGAACGCGCCATACCATGCACCTGCATCAAATACGGTACGGTCCACAGCCCGGCGAAGGTAAAAAAGGCGCCGCAGGTACCTGTATTGACCAGCACCGCCGGCCAGGTATGACGATTACGCACGACCGAAAGTAGGCCGGAAATAACCACCGTGCGATCAAACCTCGGCGCGCCCCGGTCGACTTCACCGACCAGCGTGGGCCGATCGCGCACAATCACCCAGCACAACGCCGCCAACACGATAGAGAGCACGCCGACGCCAATAAAGACGCCGCGCCAGCCACTGTCATGGGCTAGCGCCGAGAGGGGCGCACCGGCCAGTACTGAGCCAAGATTGCCGATCAGCATGCAAACGCCGACCAGCGTGGCAAAACGGTTTTCTTCAAACCAGACGGCAATCAATTTGAGCATGGCGATGAAAGTCACCGAAACGCCAAGACCGATCAATGCCCGACCAAGCAAGGCCATTTCAAAACTCGGGGCATAACCGAAGAGAAAGCTGCCGGCGCCACCGACCAAACCACCCAGGGCCAGAATGCGGCGCGGCCCGAGCGTGTCGGCGAGGATGCCGGTGGGAATCTGCATCACCGTATAAACGTAGAAATAAGTCGCCGCCAGCATGCCGAGGGAGGCCGCCGAGGTCTGGAAACTTGCGGCCAGATCCTGGGCGATGCCGGCCGGGGCAAAGCGGTGGAAGAAAGACAGGACGAAACAAAGTGCGGCGACGCCCAGCGCCAGCCAGCGCCGGCGCATCTGTCCGGCATTCAATACGTGCATTGCGTTCTCCTCGGGAGATTGATTATCGTTAAGGCGCCCTATCCTGGGCGCTTCTGACTACCTGATGCTTATTTGAAGGACAGTACCCACTTGGAGAGCGTTGCTGCTTCAGCCTCGGTCACATTGTTCGGTGGCATCGGCACCTGGCCCCATTCGCCTTTACTGCCCGCCTTGATCTTGACCGCCAACGCGGCCTCAGCACCTTTTTCCGCCGAACGCTTGGCGGCAATATCCTTGTAGCTGGGGCCAACAATTTTCTTGTCGACGGCGTGACAAGTCAGACAGTTCTTCGACTTCGCCAGTTCCTCCGAGGCCTGGGCAACGCCTAGCAGGGATAGCGAGGCGGCGATCATTGTGATCATTTTTTTCATCGTGTTTCTCCATAAAGTCTGCCAAATAGTCGGCAAGTAACAAGGGTCAGGAAGCGGTTTCAATCAGCAGGGTTTCAATCTCCAGCCGGCCAACGGAATTCGCCATGGCGATCAGCATGAAGCCCGGTTTGAGCAGAAAATCCTTGTCCGGATTAAATTGCCAATTACCGTTGCGCTCGCGGGCAGCGAGCAGCACATAGTTGGCGCTGCGCAGTTTGAGCGAGCCAATCGGCTTGGGAATAAACCCGGCCGGCACGGGGACTTCCTCGACGCGCAGGTTCTTCTCCGACTTGAGCATTTCGTCGAGGAAAGAAACTACGTGCGGACGAATCATCGCCGAGGCGATCCGCATGCCGCCGGTAAAGTCAGGCGAAACAATCGCATCCGCCCCGGCCTTGCGCATTTTCTCCATGTTGCGCGTCTCCGAACAGCGGGCAACAACGCGCAGAGAGGGCTTCAACTGCTTGGCGGTAATGACGATCATCAGGTTGCGCGAATCGTCTCCAGTCACGGCGAACACCCCTTTGGCGTCTTCCAGATCAGCCGAGAGCAGCACATCATCGTCACTGGCATCGCCATGCAAATAAAGGAAGCTGGGATTTTTTTCCTTGTAATCCTCAAGGCGCACGAGGTCTTCGTCGATACCAACAAAATGCCGGTTAGTTGCAGTCAGTTCATGCGCGATATTGCGCCCGACCCGCCCATAACCACAGATGAGGTAATGTCCTTTGAGTTTCTTGATTGCTTTTTCCATGCGTTTTCTCCGCAAGGTTCCATTGAGGTCGGTTTCGAGCAGTGCGACGGTGACGACCGAGAAGAGCAGCGACAGATTGCCCGCCCCGAGAATACCGATGATGACGGTGAGAATCCGCGCCGGCTGATTGCTCGACATATCGATGATTTCACCGAAGCCAATCGTGGCAACGGTGATGAAGGTCATGTAAAAACAGTCAAACCATGAATACTTGCCTTCAGTCAGCACCATGTAGCCGATGGTGCCAAAAAGGTGCACTGCCAGCAGCATGCCGCCGGCAACATAGACCAAGCGAACGATGTAGCCGGTCTGCGAAGGATTGATGACGGGCACTAAATGCTACCTAGTCAGCGATTGGCACGGATTGCGTCATGAAAATAACCGCTTTGCCGCTATCCATATTGGCGTGCAGTGACTCAACCAGCGGCGGGTTGATCGCCTGATCCGCTTCCCACTTGATAATAAAATTGGCGCCGGAGCCGCCGGTTGCGTCGTTCAACTCGACGAACAATTCAAGCGTCCCCAGTGGCGGCAGCACGACTGGCGATGGCACGCGCTCGCTCAACTGTTTGCCATGCGTATCGAAATATCGCGCCGAAATAACCCGCATTGGCCGTTTGCTGTCGGTGTTGCGGATACTGACCAGCGCCGAGAGCTGGACGGAAGACACTTTCCCGCTGCGCCCAAGATTGCCATAAAGCATGTGCGAGTAGATGGGCAGATAGAGCGTCTGCGCCTTAACCAGCGGGCGCGCTTCTTGGGCGATTGCTACGGTCGACGCCGAAAAAAGGGCAAAACCGAAAACACAAAGCAACGTCCAGCCAAACTTTTGATATTTCATTGCGACCTCATTTGATACATCGCGCAAAAGAACACGACGATTTTCGCCAAAGCGCTGCAATTTTGCCACAGCCGCCACAAAAAATATCAAAAATGACTATGGCGTTTTCAATTTACAACAGGAAAATCACAAAGGCGTTACCATCGTGACAAAAGAACATGCAAAAACGGAGGGAAGCATGCAGGGATTCCTCAAAAAGCTGTACATGACCGGCGACTTCTGGGGTGGCTTGGCGGCCATGCTCGTTGCCCTGCCCGCCGCCATCGCCTTCGGCGTCACCATTTACTCAGCCATCGCCCCCGCCCACGCCGCACTCGGTGCGCTGGCCGGCATTGTCGGCGCGACAGTAATCGGTCTGGTTGCCTCAACCCTGGGCGGCACCGACCGCCTGATCAGCGCCCCCTGCGCCCCCGCCGCCGTGCTCTCCGCTTTTGCCATCGAGCTGGTGCGCGAAGGCGTGCCGGAAGGCAATATCGTGCTGATGCTGCTGATGCTTGGCATTCTCGCCGGGGGCTTTCAGGTGCTGTTTGGCTTCGTTGGCATCGGCCGCCTGATCAAATACATTCCCTACCCGGTCGTCAGTGGTTACATGACCGGCGTTGGCCTGATCATTATCGGCAGCCAGATCAGCAAACTGGTTGGCGCTGAAAGCGGCACGCCCTGGTACCACAGCCTGATTTCCCCACACATGTGGGACTGGCGCGCCGTCGCAGTCGGCTGCGCGACGATCATTGCCATGTTGTTCGGCCCCAGCCTCACGCGCAAATTACCGGCCACCATTCTTGGCATCATCGCCGGCCTGGTTACCTATTTTTCTTTGGCCAGCCAGAACCCCAGCCTACTCCAGGTCAGCAACAACCCTTTGGTCATTGGCGCGCTCGGCGCCAGCAGCGAAGGCTATTTCGCTTCGATCACCGGCCGCTGGAATGAAATCGGTGATCTCCGCCTGTCGCAAGTCGCCGCCTTGATGGGCAGCGCCCTAACCCTGGCCGTCCTGCTCTCGATCGACACCTTGAAAACCTGCGTCGTGCTCGACCAGATGACACGCACTCAACACAACCCGAACCGCGAACTGGTCGCCCAGGGTATCGCCAACTTCGCCTCGTCATCGGTCGGCGGCATCCCCGGTGCCGGCACCATGGGCGCCACCCTAGTCAATCTCTCCAGCGGCGCCACAACGCGCGCCTCCGGTCTGGTTGAAGGCGCCTCGGCCCTAGTCTTCGCGCTGATGTTGAGCAGTTTTATTGCCTGGATTCCAGTTGCCGCCTTGGCGGGTATCCTGATCGTCGTCGGCTGGCGAATGATCGACCGGGAGCCGCTGCGCTTCATTCAATCCTCCGCTACCGTTTTCGATTTTGCCGTCGTCGTGGCGGTTGTCGTGGTGGCGCTGACCATTGGCCTGATCGCCGCTTCCGGCGTCGGCGTGGCGATGGCAATCATCCTCTTCCTGCGTGAGCAAATTGGCGGCTCAGTGGTACGCCACAAACTTTACGTCAATCAGAAGTCGTCGAACTGGCATCGGCCGGAATCAGAAACCCGCATCCTTGAAAAAAAGGGCGATCAGGCAGTCATCTTCGAGTTACAAGGCAGCCTGTTTTTTGGCACAACGCGGCAATTGCTCAGCCAACTCGACCCGGAAATCAAAACGCGTCATTTCATCATTCTGGACATGAAGCGGGTGCAGTCAGTAGACGTTACCGCGGCCCATTTGCTTCGCCAAGTTCGTGACTCGCTGGCCGAACGCAAAGCCTTGCTGCTGCTCTCCAATCTGCGGGAAAGCCTGCCAAACGGCCACAATCTGCGTGAGTTTCTCGAACAGACGGGGGTGACCGACAACGGCGAAACGGTCCGCATTTTCCCGGAACTCGACAGCGCCATTGAATGGGTCGAAGACCGCCTGCTTGGCGAAGAGGAACTTGCCCAGCCCGAGCCGCAGACCGCCCTGCAGTTGAGCGAGATGGAACTGTTCAAAAATCACAAGGACGACACGCTGGTTGACCTCGAAGCCCGGCTGGAAAATCGCTTTTATGCGGCGGGCGAAGCAATCTATTCCTGCGGCGAAGTCGGTGATTCGATTTATCTGATTCGCCGTGGCTCGGTCAAAATATTCGCCCCGATCGGTGCCGGGCGCACGCGCCACATTGCCTCCTTTGGCCGGGGCGACTTTTTTGGCGGGCTGGCCTTCCTCGACGATCGGCCACGCGGCGATGAAGCCATCACGGCGACGGAAGCAGAATTCTTCGTCCTCTCCAAAGAGCAGTTTGGCATTCTCTCCGAAGAACACAAAAAGCTCGCATTGACACTATTGAGCCTCTTGCAAAACCCCGGTTCCGTGTTGATTTATTTCGCTTTGCGGGGCGAAGGCTGTGGATGCAGGCGGCCATTTCTGGCATGATGAAGTTTCTATACAATCACCATAACGCCCGCAATATGGATGCTATC
>JBBSCQ010000081.1:0-13698 GCA_038250105.1 Burkholderiales bacterium
CATTGCGCCTACAGTAGGAAAATACGACGGTAGCATTGCATCTTCAGGGAAAGTGCCCGAATTTCACGCTAAAACGGATCAATTCATCTCACATCGTGAAATTGACCTATCGGAGGCGCTCAAGTCCGACAGGCTGCTAGTGGCAACACAGCCCGTTTGAATCCTTCCAGCGCCTCTCCCGCGCTATTCCAACCGGAGTTTTTGATAACCGGGGAATTGATCGGGTACTCCGCGAGATGTTCTCACAACGCGGCAGGACCAACGATTTCCGCAAGCTGAAGCACCGCCTTTTCCTGGTCGCCACCGACCTCGACTCCGGAGAGTCAATTTCTTTTGGCTCGGATGGCAATAACGACGTCCCGATCTCGACCGCAGTCCAGGCCAGCGCAGCTCTGCCAGGCCTCTTCCCGACAGTGAAAATTAATGGTCGCCATTACGTTGATGGTGCGTTGATCAAAACTTTGCATGCCTCGGTAGCGTTCAAGGATGGGGCCGATCTGGTTTTTTGCATCAATCCGCTCGTCCCTTTCGACGCGGATCTAGCCGCCCGGCGTACCTCGACCGAACGGCAGAACCTGAATGATGGTGGCCTGCCAGTCGTCCTCTCGCAAACCTTCCGGGCGATCATCAACTCGCGGATGAAGATCGGCATGGATCGCTACAAGCACCATTTCAGCAACGCCGATGTGCTGCTCTTTGAACCGACGCGGGACGACGGCGAAATGTTTTTCACCAAAGTTTTCAGCTACCGTGACCGTCGCCGCTTGTGCGAGCACGCCTACCAGCGTACCCGTATTGATCTCTATCGCCGCCGCCACGAACTGATGCCCATCCTCCGCCGTCACGGCCTCCGTCTTAATTTGAATGTCCTGAAGGATCACCGCAACACCTTGCTGCCGCACCACCACAGGAAGTCCAGGGTCGATCTCGATACTTCAATGCACGCCTTGGACAACTCGCTCGACGAACTCCAGCGCTGGCTTGAAACACGCGACCCCGTGTGATATATGCTAAACCGCTGGAGTGAGACAGGCATGGAGTCATGCATGGAAAAAAAGCCTAAACGGCGTACCCGCGAGCGCATCCTCGAAACCGCGCTGAAACTCTTTAACGATTTCGGCGAGCCCAATGTCACCACGACCGTTATTGCCGACGAAATGGAGATCAGCCCAGGCAATCTTTACTACCATTTTCACAACAAGGATGAAATCGTCAATGCCCTGTTTGCTGATTACGAAAAGGAAATCGCCAATCTGTTGACGACGCCGGGCAAGCGACCACATGGCACTGAAGACATCTGGCTATTTCTGCATCTACTCTTCGAAACCATTTGGAAATTCCGCTTTTTCTACCGCGACATTAACGACCTGCTGACCCGCAACCGGCTGGTCGAAACCCATTTCCAGTGCATTCTGCTCCAGAAAGAACAAACCGCAACCAGCATATGCCAGGGTTTAGCCGCTTCTGGCGTGTTGACCGCAGCAACGGCAGAAATCGCTGCCCTGGCCACCAATATGACGGTTGTCGCCACCTTCTGGCTATCTTTCGAGCACGCTCGCCGGCCGCGTGGAGAACCCGATATTGGCCGGGGTATCTATCAGGTGTTATCGCTGGCTGCCCCTTACCTGCAAGGCGAAGCTCGCCATCTGATGGAAAAACTTTCAACCGCCTATATCGACAAAAAATAAAGGATACCTCCGATGACCAAGATACAGTGGCACGCTTTTCCCTATCCGGACAAAGCCTACAACTACACTGGCGCCGCCCTGAAAAAACATTGGGAACGCCTGCATCGGGGTGATGCCGAGCCCTACCCGGCCGATAGCAAGGCCGAAGAGGCATGGCGGGCCTACCATGCTGGCGACTTTGCCAAAGCCCTTGAATGCGGCCTGAAAGCAGGCAGTTCAGGTAGCAATGCCGCCAACAAGGCAGCAATGATTTACGCCAACTATCTCGAAACCGACGAAAGCACCAAGCTGGAAATTTTCCAGCAAATTGCCAGCCGCTGCGAAGCCCTGCAGGCCAGCCAACCCAGCAATGCCAATGCCTGGTATTTCCACGCCTACGCCCTTGGTCGCTACAGCCAGGGTATTTCCATTGGCAAGGCGCTGGCTCAGGGTCTGGGTGGAAAAGTTCGCGCCAGCCTTGATCGCGCTCTCGCTTTGCAATCACAACATGCCGACGCGCACATTGCACTGGGAACTTGGCACGCTAAAATTATCGACAAAGTGGGCAGCATGGTTGGTGGCCTAACCTATGGCGCAAAAAAGGAAGCCGGCGAAAAACATTTCCGTGCCGCATTAGCCATCAACCCGGATTCAGCCATCGCCCGCACCGAATACGCCAATGGACTAGCCGCGGTGTTTGGCCGTAGCCGCCTGAAGGAAGCTGAAGCGCTCTACGCCGAAGCTGTCGAATGCACCCCTGCCGATGCCATGGAACGGCTTGACATAGAAGCAGCCAAGGCTGAGATGGAAGATTATTCGGGCATTGGAAAAACCTTGGCCGGCTGCGACGTTTGGTCTATTGCTGCGCCAACAAACCAGCCTCGACTGCGGCCGGATCATTTAGTTGATCCCAGGGCGCCATCAGTACAAGCAAGAGTAATTTCTCAAACTCACGAGCAAAATGAGCGACGATCCGCTCGGGATCCGGCACCAGATTTTTGTCCGTAATCAGCCCGAATTGCACTTTGTTATCGTACGAAAGAATCGACACGCCAATGCCAATGTCGCCGGACTGTGGCACCCAGAACAGCGGCTGACTGAGCTTTGCCACGGCCAGATAGAGGGCTTGTTGCGGCCCCGACACGTTGGTCATCACAGCCGTGGCCTTGCTCGCCAGCAGGTCGAGAATCTTGTCCTGAGCAAATTTTGGCGCCATGCCAACCACACTGAGAATGCTTAGCGTCAGTGCCGCCTGATAAGAGCCCTTTAACTTTCCCATCCGCTCGCGGGTCGCATAAAGTCGTGCCAAGGGGTTCTCAAGACCCACCGGCAGTTCAAGCGCCACCAAGCCAAAGCGATTGCCCAGTTTGCCCATATCTTTCGGTCGACGCAGGTTAACCGGCACCATGGCACGAATCTCGACACCCTCGACCCGATCGCCCTGCTCCACCATGTAGTTGCGCAAAGCACCGGCAACGGCGGAAAGTAGCATGTCATTGACCGAGCAACCGAGCACCTTGCCTACCGCCTTGACCTCAGGGAGCGGTATCGGCTCAGATCAGGCAACCCGCTTGGTCGTCCCGGGCTTACCTTTAAATCGTGTCGGCGAATCATTCGGCATGATGGCGAGCTTGCCAATTTCAGCCGCAATAGCCGAGCCGACGCGCGCGTAATCGACCGCCTTCCATGGGTTGGCTAATAAACCGAGATACTTGTTCCAGATTTTTCCCGAGATGTTGATCGAGGCCAGCATGGTCTCTGTCACCGGCCGCCAAATGGTGCGGGAGAAAAAGTCATCCTCCGGCTCAATTTCGGAGGGGCGAATGCTTAACTCTGAAACGAGTGTTGATTCATCCGCCATCGAGAGAATCACGCTGACCAGGGCAATTCCATCAGCAATGCAGTGATGGATCCGCATAACCAGCGCCTGCCCACCCAACGCGGTATCAACGAGATGGAACGCCCAGAGCGGACGCGATGGATTGAGCGGAATGCAGGCAAGATCAGCCACGAACAACTCCAACTCGGCCTTGCCGGCGGCACCGGGTAAAACGGCACGGCGCAGATGGTGATCCAGGTTGAATTCCGGGTCATTATTCCCAATAACACACTCCGCCCTCTTGGCGGACGATCTGACGAAAGCGGGGGAAGCTCAGCATACGTCGTTCAATGCAGCTCTGCAGGCGCGCAAAGTCGAGTGCACCTTCGAAAAGCATCACACCAACAATCTGCATCAAGTTGCTCGGCTGATCCATCCGCAATCAGGCGGTATCGACGTAAGACATGCGTTCGCAAACGGGCATTTAGGCAGACTCCGAGTTGACTTAGGCTTCCAGGTGGTTACGAAAAAACAGACGACAACTTGCTATTTCGTTTTAAAAAATGGGCGTAGAAAAATGAAGCGACGCCCGGCAGCAATCTCACTCAGGACGACCTATTTAAACGAACCAATGCCGCCAGCGATGCCACTGAGCGCAAATTCTGCCGAGTCTGCTCATCATTTGCCTCAAGCACTACGCCGTATGTTTTCTTCAGCGCCAGCACCAATTCCAGGGCGTCAATTGAATCCAGCCCGAGGCCGTCATCGGCAAAGAGCAGCGTGTCGTCAGCAATGTCAGCCGGGGTGATGTCTTCCAGATTCATCGTTTCAATGATGAAGAGCTTGAGTTCCTGGTGCAGTGTTTCCATGATTCAGTTCGCTAGTTTGCGCATCTGGAAGCCGGAGAAACCCAGCCGTTCTTCATCGCCTTCGCGGATCAGGCGCAACGTGTCGCCACGGCCACTCCCCAGGCCGGCAGTCACCGCTTCATGGTCGGAAACCGGGCGAAAGCCAATGCGCAGCAACAGTTCTGGTTTCTCGGGAAAGCGCGCCTCGCCGACCAATAGGCCATCGTCTTCCTTGAGCAGAATTTGCGTTGGCACAGGGCCGTCGATCTTGCCCATGATTTCGTAATTGCCCATGTGTTGCAGGAAGGTTTCCGGGATGCTGCTCGGGTTCAGCTTTTCACCAAACATCAGAGATTCGCCGCCGATGCGGCCAACGACAATCTGCCGGCCATCCACCGTCGCCATCGACAGGCGTATGTCTTCAAAGGCGCCCACGCGCACCGGCACCAGACCCAGCACTTTGTATTTCAGACTGAGCAAGCCATCTTCATGTGGCACCAGTTGAAAATGGTGGCCAACGGCATCTGCGTCGATCTTGCCGGTGCCAGTAGATATCTTGGCCAGTCCGACCAGCGTGTCGAAATGACCATTGAAAAAACGCAGTTCTTCGGCGGTCGGGGCGCGTTCGGGCGAACGGACGGCGACGGCTGATGCCTGGTGGATGCCGGTTTTGGCTTCGAGCATCAAACGCAGGGCATCGCTGGCAATTTTTGAGACGGCACCGGCCGAGGTTGCCGAGTTGGAAAGGACGACAACGCCCAACTTATGGTCCGGTAGCATCGCCATCATGCTGTGCGAATCAGGCAGGGAACCGCCGTGATTGACCACACGGCCACCACCCGGCACCTCAACACCGTTGATCATCCAGCCCAGGCCAACATACTGCTGAAAGGTTAGTGGGAAATTGGCATTCTGGACACGGACCATTTCTTGTGTGGTGGTCGAGTTGAGAATCTGCTGTTGCCCGTATTTGCCTTCGGCGAACTGCATTTTCAAAAACTGACTAAGGTCGACCACATTACTCAGCAGGTTGGCCGCCGGCATATCGCGTAACGAAAACACTTCTATTGCTTTGTTGTGGTCGTAAGCCTTGGTGATGGCACGCGCTGAAAAGCTCGATTTTTTCATACCCAGCGGCTGGAAAAAATGCCGCTCCATATAATCATCAAAGCGTTCGCCACTGACCTTTTGCACCGTTGCGCCGAGCAAGGCCATGCCAAGGTTTGAATAAGAAAAAACGTAGTTCGGCGGGAAAGTCAGGTGTTCGTCATGGATGCCTTGAACAACCGTCTCAAATTGCGCCGGATCGCGCACGAACATGCCCTGCAGAAAATTGGAGGGCAAGCCGGAATGGTGCGTCATCACATTTCGCGGCGTCACCGGGCCGGCATTGGGAAAGCGGGACTTAATTGAAAATTCAGGCAATGCGTTGGCGAGCGGCTGGTCGATGTCGATCTTCCCCTGCTCAGCCAATTGCATGGCCGCAGCAGCAGTGAACACCTTGGCAATCGAACCGGCGCGGTAAATCGTTTCCGGCGTCGCCGGAATATTGTTCTCCAGGTCGGCATAACCGAAGCCTTTTTGCCAGATGATTTTCTGGTCGTCGATAAGCGCGATACTGATGCCGGTGATCTCGTTTTGCGCCATCTCGCGGTCGACCAGCCAGGTGACATAGTTTTCAGTATGCTGGTAATCGCCCTGGGTACTGCTTTGCGCGACAGGCGCCGGTGTAGCACAGGCGCCGAGCAATAAAGCGGCACAGGTAGCGAGCAAAAATGGGCGGCTGGGCATGATAAAAGAGCTTCGCGTTGGGGTGAAAAATTCGATGGTGGATTATAAATCAGATACCTGCGACAGCCTTGGGCAAAAATAGCTGACAAATTCAGTCGAGTATTCTAAAATTCTCCATTGTTTGAATAGGGAGAATCAGCTTCATGTTTCGGTATCTGCGTGAAGATATCCGTGCGGTTTTTGACCGCGACCCGGCGGCCCGTTCATTCTGGGAGGTGCTCACCTGCTACCCAGGCATCCACGCCTTGATCATGCATCGTTTGGCGCACTGGCTGTGGGGCCATCGCCTGCGCTGGCTGGCCCGCTTTACGGCGCATATTGCCCGTTTTTTGACCGGCATCGAAATCCACCCGGGCGCCACCATCGGTCGCCGATTTTTCATTGATCACGGCATGGGCGTAGTAATCGGCGAAACCGCCGAGATTCATGACGATGTGACGCTTTATCACGGCGTGACATTGGGCGGCACCTCATGGAACAAGGGTAAGCGCCACCCGACGCTGGAAAACGGCGTGGTCATTGGAGCCGGGGCCAAAGTTCTCGGGCCGATTACTATTTCAGTTGGGGCCAAAGTGGGCTCCAACGCCGTCGTCACCAAACCGGTACCGACTGGCGCCACCGCAGTGGGTAATCCGGCGCGGATTTTTGATAACTCCGAGCAAACCAAGCAACGTGAAGCGCAAGCCGAAAAACTCGGCTTTTCCGCCTATGCCGTAGCGCGCGATCAGGATGACCCAATGGCCAAGGCGATTCACGGTTTGCTTGATCATGCGACAGAAACGGACCGTCGCCTGGCTTCCTTGATCAAAGAGTTGGCAGCCCAAGGCGTCAAGTGTGATGAGGAGGTCGATGCGGCTGATCGCTTCGATCCGAAATACCTGAGTAAAATAGTTGACTAATTTGATCCGGCTTCGCTATAGTTGACCATAACAGTAGGTTATTAGCAGGAGAAAAAGCATGCGTTTGACTACCAAGGGACGTTTCGCCGTGACCGCCATGATCGATCTTGCCATGCGCGGTGAGGCAGGCCCGGTTGCGCTAGCCAGCGTCAGTGAACGACAGAAAATTTCCCTGTCTTACCTCGAACAATTGTTCGGCAAACTCCGCCGCTACAAACTGGTCGATAGCGTGCGCGGCCCCGGCGGTGGCTACTGCATCGCCCGTCCTCTCAACATGGTGACGGTGGCAGACATTATTCGCGCCGTCGATGAGCAGCTTGATGCAACGCAATGCGGTGGCCGCGAAAACTGTCATGACGAGCACCGCTGCATGACGCATGATCTGTGGTCGACGCTGAATTCGAAAATGTACGAATATCTGTCGTCGGTCACCTTGGCTGAACTGGTTGATCGTCAGAAGCAGAAAGCCGCCGGATCGGTCGCCGTTGTGATTGAAGACAAACGCCGCCTCGGCCCGCAACCTCGGGCTATAAAAGCCGGGCGGGAAAAAACGGCTGCCGTTCTCTGATTTAACACCATGTTCAAGCCTGCTTATCTAGACCACAACGCCACTACGCCGCTCGACCCAGCGGTGTTGGCGGCAATGCTGCCCTGGCTGGAAAGCCAGTACGGCAATGCATCGAGTCGGCATGAGTTTGGCCGGGCTGCCCGCCGAGCCATTGATGAAGCCCGGCAACAAGTGGCAGCAGCGGTTAATGCGCATCCAACTGAAGTGGTCTTTACCAGCGGCGGCAGCGAAGCCAATAACCTGTTTCTGAAAGGCGCCGCCGCATCACTGAAACCGGGATTGATTGCTGTGAGTGCGGTTGAGCACCCGTGCATTCTCAAGCCGGCCGCCCAATTGGTCCGCCAAGGTTGGCAGGTTCGCTATGCTGCGGTCGACGGCGCTGGAAGGCTAAATTTGGCCGACTATGCTGAAATCCTGCTGGCCAAGCCCCGGCTGATTTCGCTGATGACGGCCAATAATGAAACCGGGGTCGTGCAGGATGTTGCCGCGCTGGCCAGTGCAGCTAAAGCTGGCGGCGGCTGGTTTCATACCGATGCTGTTCAGGCGTTGGGCAAGTTGGCGATTGATTTTCGTACCTTGAATGCGGCAGGCGTCCATGCGATGACCCTGTCGGCGCACAAAGCCTATGGCCCGAAAGGCGCGGCGGCGCTGGTGCTCGACAAGCGGGTCGAATTGCAGCCGTTGATTGCCGGCGGTGGTCACGAACGCGGTTTGCGTTCCGGGACTGAAAATGTCCCGGCGATTGTCGGATTTGGTGTTGCCGCGGAACTTGCGGCGCAAGGTGTTGCCGAACTACCGACTCGCTTGCGGGTTATGCAGGCGAAACTGGAAAGTGGGCTAGCAAGACTGGGCGCCCGAATTTTTGCAACTGAGGCATTACGTTTGCCCAACACCAGTTATTTCGCCTTCCCGAATATTGATGGCGAGACGCTGGTCGGCAAACTGGATCGAGAAGGTTTTGCTGTGGCGAGTGGTGCAGCGTGTTCCAGTGCCAACCCGGAACCTTCACATGTTTTGCGCGCCATGGGTGTCGCCCCGGAAATTGCTCGCGGTGCAGTGCGGGTCAGCCTTGGGGCAAGTAATACGGAAGCTGAGATAGAACAATTCATTAACGCCTTGCAGGTCACTGTCGGACGCCTGCAGGGACTGACAGCAATTGCTGTCTGAACAACCCGACTTAGCGAGAAAAAAGATGAAACTCCCCATCTACCTGGATTATTCGGCAACTACTCCGGTCGACCCGCGTGTGGCGGAAAAAATGATTCCGTACCTGTGCGAGCATTTCGGCAACCCCGCCTCACGTTCGCACAGCTTCGGCTGGGTCGCTGATGCGGCCGTTGAAGAGGCGCGTGAGCAGGTCGCTTCTCTGGTCGGTGCCGATCCCAAGGAAATTGTCTGGACTTCCGGCGCGACCGAATCGAACAATCTCGCCATCAAGGGTGCGGCCAACTTTTACGCCAATACCAAAGGTAAGCACATCATTACGGTGAGGACCGAGCACAAGGCGGTGTTGGATACCGTGCGTGAATTGGAGCGCCAGGGTTTTGAAGCAACTTATCTCGATGTCCAGGAAAACGGCCTGCTCGATATCGAAGTCTTCAAGGCGGCGATCCGCCCGGATACGGTTTTGGCCTCAGTGATGTTCGTCAATAATGAAGTTGGCGTCATTCAGCCGATCGCTGAACTGGGCGAGATTTGCCGTGAGAAAGGTGTCATCTTCCACGTTGATGCCGCCCAGGCAACCGGCAAAGTGGCGATCGATCTGAGCAAGCTCAAGGTCGACCTGATGAGCTTCTGCGCTCACAAGACTTACGGCCCGAAGGGTATCGGTGCGCTCTACGTGCGCCGCAAGCCGCGTATTCGCCTCGAAGCGCAAATGCATGGCGGTGGTCATGAGCGGGGTTTCCGCTCCGGCACCTTGCCGACGCATCAGATCGTCGGCATGGGTGAATGCTTCCGTCTGGCTCAAGAAGAAATGGCCGAAGAGAACATGCGGGTTGGCGCACTGCGCGACCGTTTGCTCAAGGGCCTGCAGGATATGGAAGAGGTTTTCGTCAATGGCGATCTCGAACAGCGCGTCGCCCACAATCTGAACATCAGCTTTGCCTATGTGGAAGGCGAGTCGATGATCATGGCGATCAAGGATCTGGCCGTCTCTTCCGGTTCGGCCTGCACCTCGGCCAGCCTGGAGCCGTCGTATGTGCTGCGGGCGCTTGGGCGAAATGACGAGTTGGCGCACAGTTCCATCCGTTTCAGTATTGGTCGTTTTACGACGCAAGAAGAAATTGACTATGCAATCAATCTGTTGAAAGCAAAAGTTGGCAAGTTACGCGAACTTTCCCCGTTGTGGGACATGTTCAAGGAAGGTATTGATCTCAGTACCGTCCAGTGGGCTGCGCACTAAAGAAATTAAAGGAGAAATAACATGAGCTATAGCGTCAAAGTCATTGATCATTATGAGAATCCACGTAACGTCGGCACCTTCAACAAGGACGATGATGGCGTCGGTACCGGCATGGTCGGCGCGCCGGCCTGCGGCGATGTGATGAAACTGCAAATCAAGGTGAACAAGGCCGGCGTGATCGAGGATGCCAAGTTCAAGACCTATGGTTGCGGCTCGGCTATTGCCTCTTCTTCGCTGGTGACCGAATGGGTCAAGGGCAAGACGGTTGATCAGGCCCTGACCATCAAAAACACCGAAATTGCTGAAGAACTGGCCTTGCCGCCGGTTAAAATTCACTGTTCGATTCTGGCTGAGGATGCCATCAAGGCAGCCGTCGCCGATTACAAGAAAAAGCACGGAGAATAAGCATGGCTGTCACCTTGAGCGACAAGGCGGCGAAACACGTCGCCAACTACCTGACCAAGCGCGGCAAGGGCGTCGGCCTGCGCCTTGGCGTGCGCACCAGCGGCTGTTCCGGCATGGCGTACAAGCTGGAATTTGTCGACGAGGTGAGCCCTGAGGATATCGTTTTCGAGAGCAACGGCGTCAAGGTCTTTGTTGACCCGAAAAGCATGCCGTACCTGGAAGGCATGGAACTCGACTTCACCCGCGAAGGGCTGAACGAAGGCTTCAAGTTCAATAACCCGAACGTCAAAGACCAGTGCGGCTGCGGCGAATCGTTTAACGTCTGATGGATTTCAAAGCCGACCACTTCGCCCTGTTCGGATTGAGTCGGGCTTTCCGGCTTGATCTGTCCGACCTTGATTCACGCTATCGTGACATTCAGGCGCAGGTTCACCCGGACCGCTTTGTCAATGCCGGCGAAACCGACCGTCGGTTGTCGATGCAGTGGGCAACGCATGTCAACGAAGCCTATCAAACCCTGAAAAAGCCGCTGCAGCGGGCGACGTATTTGCTGCATCTGGCCGGTCACGACGTTCAGGCGGAAAACAATACCGCAATGCCCGTCGATTTCCTGATGGAGCAGATGGAGTGGCGGGAAGCCGTGATGGAAGCGCGTCAAGGTGGCGACCATCACGAACTTGAGCATCTGCACAATCGCTTGCGGGCGGATATCAATAGTCGTTACGAAGAACTTGGTGAACTGCTCGATGGTTCTGGCGACTACGTTGCCGCCACTGATCGTGTTCGCCGCCTGATGTTCCTAGAAAAACTTTTGCACGAAATCGACGACGCGCTGGCGTCGCTGGAAGAATAAAAATGGCCTTGTTTCAAATTGCTGAGCCCGGTGATGCGCCAGCCCCCCACGAGCACAAACTCGCCGTCGGTATCGACCTCGGCACGACCAATTCGCTGGTCGCCACGGTGCGCAGCGGTATCGCCATCTGCCTGAGCGACGATCAGGGCCGTCCCTTGCTGCCATCGGTGGTTCGTTACCACGCTGATAACACGACGGAAGTCGGTTATGGCGCCCAGAGCCGGCAGGCGGTTGATCCGCGCAATACGATTGTTTCGGTCAAGCGCTTCATGGGCCGTGGGCTGAAGGATATTGCCTACACTGAATCGATGCCTTACGACTTCATCGAAGCACCGGGCATGGTCAAGGTCAAAACCGTCGCCGGGGTGAAAAGTCCGGTTGAAATTTCGGCCGAAATCCTGAAAACCCTGCGCGACCGGGCCGAAGCCTCCCTGGGCGGCGAATTGGTCGGGGCAGTAATTACCGTGCCGGCTTATTTTGATGACGCCCAGCGCCAAGCGACCAAGGATGCGGCGCGCCTGGCTGGCTTGAATGTCTTGCGCCTGCTTAATGAACCGACTGCCGCCGCCATCGCCTACGGGCTGGATAATTCGGCCGAAGGGGTTTATGCCGTCTACGACCTGGGTGGCGGCACTTTCGATATTTCCATCCTCAAGCTGACCAAAGGTGTTTTTGAGGTGATGTCCACTGGCGGCGACTCGGCGCTCGGCGGCGATGATTTCGACCACCGAATTTTCTGCTGGGTGATTGAGCAAGGCAAGTTACAACCGCTCTCGCCGCAAGATGCCCGGTTGTTGATGATGCGCTGCCGTGAGGCCAAGGAATTCCTGACCAATAACCCGGAAGCGCCGATTTCAGCCAACCTTTCGACGGGCGAAATTGTTGATTTGAAGCTGGATACAGCGGCTTTTTCCTCGATTGCCCAGACATTAATTTCAAAAACCCTGCAGCCGGTCAAGAAAGCCTTGCGCGATGCCGGTTTGCGGGTCGAAGACATCAAAGGCGTCGTCATGGTGGGCGGCGCAACGCGCATGCCGCAAGTGCAAAAGGCGGTTGGCGATTTCTTCCGCCAGGAACCGCTGACTAACCTTGATCCCGACAAGGTGGTCGCCCTCGGCGCCGCGACGCAGGCCAATCTGCTGGTCGGTAACAAGACCGGCAAGGATGACTGGCTGCTGCTCGACGTGATTCCGTTATCGCTCGGTCTGGAAATGATGGGCGGCCTGACTGAAAAAGTCATTCCACGAAATTCGACCATTCCCACAGCACGCGCTCAGGAATTCACCACCTTCAAGGATGGTCAGACAGCGATGGCGATTCACGTCGTCCAAGGTGAGCGCGAGCTGATTAGCGACTGCCGTTCGCTGGCGCGCTTCGAACTGCGTGGTATTCCGCCGATGGTGGCTGGCGCGGCGCGTATTCGCGTTACCTTCCAGGTCGATGCCGACGGTCTGCTTTCGGTGTCAGCCCGTGAGCAAACGACCGGCGTTGAATCCAGCGTTATCGTCAAGCCCTCGTATGGCCTTTCTGACGACGAAATTGCCGGTATGCTGAAGGATTCGATGGAGCATGCCAAGGATGATGCAGTCAACCGGGCGCTAAAAGAAGCGCAAGTTGAAGCCCAGCGCATGCTGGAAGCAACTGAGTCGGCTCTCAAGGAAGACCCGCATCTGCTCAACGCTGCGGAAACCACCAAGATTGTCGCGACTGTTGAGAAACTCCGCTTGGCGATTGCTGGCGATAACCGCCGCCTGATCAATCTGGCAATGGATGATCTCGGTTTCGAGACCCAGGAATTTGCCCATCGCCGGATGAATCAGAGTGTCAATCGGGCGCTCGCCGGCCGCAAAGTGTCGGATATCAAATTGGGAGAAGAGGCATGACGCAACTGATCGTATTGCCGCATCCGGAAAATTGTCCGGACGGTGCCGTAATTGAAGCGGAAGAGGGAAAGTCGATCTGCGAAACGCTATTGGAAAATGGCGTTGAACTGGACCACGCCTGTGAAATGTCCTGTGCTTGTACAACCTGCCACGTCATCGTGCGCGAAGGTTTTAGCTCGCTGGAACCGGCTGAAGAAATAGAGGAAGACCTCCTCGATAAGGCCTGGGGACTGGAGCCGAACTCCCGCCTCGGTTGCCAGGCAATCGTGCGGTCAACCCCATTAGTGGTCGAAATTCCGAAATACAGCATCAATATGGCGAAGGAAGGGCACCGCAAATGAAATGGACTGACATTAACGATATCGCCATCGAACTAAGCGAGGTTTATCCGGATAAAGATCCGCTCAAGCTCAACTTTGTCGATCTGCGCGATTGGGTCATGGCGCTGCCCGGTTTCAATGACGACCCTTCTCACTGTGGCGAGAAGATTCTCGAAGCGATTCAGCAGGCCTGGATCGACGAAGTCGAATGAATATCTGCAAATGAATATCTGCAAATGAA
>JBBSCQ010000082.1:0-13210 GCA_038250105.1 Burkholderiales bacterium
GCGGACAAATTCATTCAATCGAGCCAACACGATGCCGGCGAGCAGCAAATTTGGCAAGGTGCCCAGACCAAAAGCCAGCATCATCAAGGCGCCTCGCCCGGCGGAACCGGCACTGAGCGCGCTGGCCAGAGCACTATAAACCAGGCCACAAGGTAACCAGCCCCAGAGCAGGCCAAGCGGAAAGGCCTGGCGCATCTTGCGAGCCGGTAAAAACCGTTTGGTTAGGGGCTGCAAAACCCGCCACAGCTTTTGTCCGAAGCGTTCGGTAAAGGCAAGTGCCCGCGTCACCCCGAGTAAATAGAGGCCGAGCGCTACCAACATCAGATTGGCGAAAAAATAGAGTATCAGCCGGGCCGGAACCTGCCCCTCAAGACCCAGGCTGGCCGCACCGAGTGCGCCGGCAATGGCGCCGGCAGCAGCATAGGAAAGAATCCGCCCGGCATTGTAAGAGAGCAACATGGACCAGCGGGCCGGTGCGCCCATGGAGAGCGCGCCGACAATGCCACCGCACATGCCGACGCAATGGGTACCACCGAGCAAACCAACGAGAAAAAGGGCGAGATAGCCAGAATCAGGCATTGAGCAAACGGATAAAAGCAGAAGCGTGCAGTTTAACCCGCACGCCCCGGCAGATCACGATGCTTAGATTACCTTGGAGTAGCGTTTGCGCTGGCGATCAGCCCGCAGGTAGCGGTCAAAAACCATGGTAATGACCCGAACCAACATGCGACCCGGCGGCAAAACGGTAATCCAATCACGCTCGACCTTGAGCAGACCCGCCGCTTCCATTTCTTTCATATCCGCCAGCTCTGCGGAAAAATAGGTATGGAAATCAATAAGGTGCGAGCTTTCAATGCTTTCAATGGAAAGCTCGAAATGGCACATCAGCGCCTGAATGATCGAGCGCCGCAATATATCATCGGCATTCAGCTCAATACCCCGGAAGACGGGCAGAATCTGCGCATCAAGGCGGTCGTAGTACTCGTCGAGCGTCTTGACGTTCTGATTGTAGGTTGGCCCCACCTTGCTGATCGAAGAAATACCGAAAGACAACATGTCGCAATCAGCGTAGGTCGAGTAACCCTGGAAGTTGCGGTGCAGACGACCCTGACGTTGAGCAATCGCCATTTCGTCAACGGGCTTGGCAAAGTGATCCATGCCGATATAAACGTAACCCGCTTCGGTCAGCTTCTTGATCGCCAAGGCCAGGATCTGTAACTTGGTATCCGCCTCTGGCAGATCGCTATCGGCAATTCGCCGCTGCGGTTTGAACAGGGTCGGCATGTGGGCGTAGTTGTAGATCGACAGGCGATCCGGATTCATTGCCACGACGCGATCCAAAGTGCGATTGAAGCCCATCACCGTTTGATGCGGCAAACCATAGATCAAATCAATCGAAATCGATTTGAAGCCATTGGCCCGCGCCGCGTTTATCACGTTAGCGGTTTCTTCTTCGCTCTGGATACGGTTAACCGCGACCTGCACGCGCTCATCGAAATCCTGCACGCCAACGCTCATCCGGTTGAAGCCGAGTTCACCGAGCAGCGCCACCGTTGCTGTATCCACCTTGCGCGGATCAACTTCGATCGAGTATTCCCCACCCTCCAGCAGCTTGAAATGCTTGCGCGTTTCAGCCATCAACTGGCGCATTTCGTCGTGCGAGAGGAAAGTCGGCGTACCGCCACCCCAATGCAGCTGAATGACCTCGTGTTCGCCGTCCTTGCCTTCCAAGCAAGCGCTTTGCAGCGCTAGTTCCTTGGCCAGATATTTCAGATATTTGGCGCTGCGACCATGATCCTTGGTGATGATCTTGTTACAGGCGCAGTAATAGCAGATGGTGTTGCAGAACGGGATGTGGAAGTATAATGAAAGCGGTCGGCTGATACCGCCGATATTGCGTTTACCAAGCCAGAGTTTGGCCGCTTCCGAGTCAAAAGCCTCGACAAAACGGTCCGCTGTGGGATAAGACGTGTAGCGTGGGCCGTTGACGTCAAAGCGGCGAATGATCTGAGGATCGAAGACGAGGTTTTCAGTTGCAAATGTCATTAAACACACCACGAAGATTTAGTCGAATTATGTTCGGTTACCGCAACATCGCAGTTGACCTGGATCAAGCGAACGAAAGTTGATGATACCTCCTCAGATACAAGCTCAGGAAATATCGCTGTCGATTATCAAGACAGCATGTTCAAACTGCAATTTACGCGAATTGTGCCTACCCTTTGGGCTCAATTTAGAAGAGCTTGAACGCCTGGATGATCTGGTCTCAGCCCGTCGCCGCTTGAAGCGCGGGGAACTCCTCTATCGTGCTGGCGAAGCCTTTGATTCTATATTTGCCATCCGTAGCGGCTTCTTCAAGACCGACGTATTACTGGAAGATGGCCGCGAGCAAGTCACTGGTTTTCAAATGGGAGGTGAGCTTTTGGGTCTTGATGGCATTAGCTCCGAACACCATACCTGCAATGCCATCGCCCTTGAAGACAGTGAAATTTGCGCTATTCCATTTGCTCGCCTGGAAGGACTGTCGCGCGAAATCCACACCCTGCAGCGCCATTTCCATAAGGTCATGAGTCGCGAAATAGTGCGTGATCACGGGGTGATGATGCTGTTGGGTACCATGCGCGCCGAAGAACGGCTGGCCGCATTTCTGCTCAACCTGTCGCAGCGCTTTACTTCCCGAGGCTTCTCACACGCTGAATTTTTCCTGCGCATGACGCGCGAGGAAATTGGCAGCTATCTCGGGCTAAAGCTGGAAACGGTTTCCCGTGCCTTTTCGCGCTTTCAGGAAGAAGGCCACATCGCGGTTCAGCAAAAACACATCCGAATTTTGAACGTCAATGGCCTGAAAGCCTTGATGACGCAGCACCGCAGCTGATCAGAAGCTTGGTAAAGGGGTTCTCGTCAGTGCAACGCTGACGATGTAGGCGTAAGCCAGCAGGGCAAGGATGACAAAGCGAACACGAATGGCTTTCGTTTTACCCCACTTCAGTGCCATCGTGCCAAGAGCAATGTAAGCGAGCAAACCAAAAAACTTTGCTGTCAGCCAAGTCTGGGCAAATGGGTATTGCCCACTCATCAAGGCCATTGTGATGGCGCTACCGAGCAACAGGCTGTCAACAACATGCGGCGCAACTCGCGCAAAACGGTGGCCCAGCAGGGCCGAGTCACGCCGCATCCACCAGCTGCGCAAGCAGAATCCCAGTCCACTAAGGACAACGCAAGTGATGTGCAGGTGCTTGAGAAGGATATAGCTCAAAGTGCTGCCAGCTTTGCCAAAATTTCCTGCTTATGTTGGCGGTAGCGCTGAATGGCACCGAAAAGATTCAGCCATAGCCAGCCACTAACCAGGGCAAAACAAAGTCCAGCCGGCCGGCTGAGCCATTCTGGCTGAAGAGCAGCCACCAGCAACAAGACGAGCGTGCCGGCATAGGCATTCATTTGCCGCTGCATATCGACATTCGGTAAAATTTTGCTCACATTGGGTGCGGGCACCTTGGCTTGCCCCTCGTTCTGCAGATGCAGCCAGGCGAGAAAAGGCACGATTTTGTAGAGCATGCCGACAATGAAAGGCAGGAAGCCACCGGCAATCAGCAGAATGCCGAAAATCAGCGTCCAGCCATTGTATTCAGCCACGGTGGGCCAGAGTGCTGCGGTCAACAGCATTAAAAGGGCAAAAAAACTCGCTGCCAAACCTAGTTGCCAATAGCGATAGGTCACATCGGCGCGTGCCCGACGTCTTTTGCCCTGCAGGCGGAGGGTTAGCCCGACGAAAGCCAGACCGAGAATAGCTGCCAGCAACTGGCTGATGCGGATGCCGGCCGGCCACCCGGCCAAAACTGCCCCGCTCCACAGCAACAGCAAAGCCAGCATGCCTACGGGGAACCACCAGCTGGGTCGGGCCGGATAGCCCGGCGTCAGCTGAAACATCGGCACGACGACATAAGCCATCGCTGCCAACAAAATACCGGCCCAGCCACCAAATCCCCAGGCGGCATGTAAATCGGCCAGCGCGGGAAAGGGCAGCGCCCAGCCATAGGCCATCGCCAGAGCCATCAGCACGCCGAGGCCGACGACCACGGCGAGGCTGAATAAAGCCAGTTTGAGGCCACGAATGGTCGGACTGGTGGACGGAATACTGAGCAATACGGTGAGCGCCGCTGACAAAAACACCAGAATGGTTAGCGCCAGCAGCACCGCCGCCGCACTAAGCAAATCCGGCCGGCCGAAATAGAAGCCGGCCGCCAGCAGCAAAGTGCCAAGAGTCAGGCCGAGGTGAACAATTGTTGCTACCAGCAAGGGGCGGGTCAAACTGGCGCCAGCCACAACCGGCAAAATCTGGATCAGTGCACCAAGCATGATCTGCAGCATGAAGCCAACGGTGAGCAGGTGCGTGACGGCCAGGCTTGCCGGCATCCAGCGTGAGGCAAAGATATCCGGCCCCTCGATGGCGACAAGTAAGCCGGCCAGCAAAGCGAATAAGGGTGCAGTCAGAAAAAAGCGTAGCGGCGCCGCGAACGGTGGGGCGCTTTCAAAAGACATCATGGCTGACATTCGGGTTTACAAAACAGACTGGCGCAGCGGATCTGGCGATTCAGCGCGAGATCAGGATTTCAAATGTGCCGTCAGGCATCAATTCGACTTCGTAATCATGTCCATTCTGCCTCAGCACCTTGTAGAGCGGATGCGGCTCGCGGAAGAGCAGAAGGAGCATTTTCTCGCCCTCTTGCAGGATATCGAGCATTTCCATAGTTTTTACGAAGGGGGCAGGCGGCTCCATGTAGCGCGCATCGACAACGTGTGGAGTTTTAGGGTGAGTCATGCTTCTGAAAGCTCGGTTTCGAGGCGCTGGAGAATCGCCGGCAGCTCGGCTGACAAATGCTGGTCACACATCGGATAGAGCATGTTCTCCTCTTTCATATTGTGCTGTTGCATCATGATCAGCAAGGTTTCGGCCTGTCCAAGATAATCATCCATATTTCCTGATTTCAGCGCGTCGACCGCAGCATCCATCAGCAAACGAATCTGGGCGTGCTCCATGCGCATCACTTGGGTTGGACCCATCGTCATGCCGGTCTTGGCTTCGAAAGTCGGGAAAAGTGTTTTCTCCTCAGTATCGAAGTGGGCCAACATGGCGCTGTGAAAGTGATCAAAGGCAGCACGCGCTGCTTCAAAGTTTTTCTTGCCGATGGCCTGCTCGGCCTCGGCAAACAGATCATCGCAATGCCGATGATCTTCGGTCATAAAACTGCGGATATTTGACATGAATCGCTTTCAGCGGTTGGTTGACTCATTCTCGGGGCAGCACCCTAAGCGTTACCTTGACCGCCGTCAAATCTGGAAAATCAACCGTTGACGACACCTACAGTCAGATCGTCAAACCAGTTGATAAACCGCTGGACATCGGCCCCACGGTAAATCGCCCCATGTTGCGGGCAGAGCATGTCGATATCAAGCTGCGAGACACGTTCGCACCAGCGGCGCTTCGCCTCATTCGAACCCATCCAACGCTTGTGGAAACCCTCGGCATGGCGAATATGTTTGTCGAAATTTTCGACAAACAGGTCGTCCGCCCCCGCCGGCAACAAAGCGGCACCGACATCGCCAGTGAAGAGCACCTTGGCAACTTTGTCGTACAGATTGAAGTTACCTGATGAGTGCAGGTAATGCGCCGGAATGGCTTTCAAAATCAGGCCATCCAGCGAGATATCCATCCCTTCATCTGGAATCTGCACGAAGGTTTCCGCCGTGCCGCCAAAGTGCGGAATAAAGCTGCCCCACAACCAACTGATATAGCAACGCATGCCGGGGTTGAATTCCAGCCAGAGCGCCAGCGATGAGCAAACGTCCGGGTCTTGGTGGGAAGCAAAAATACCGGCCAGAGCCGTCGGATCAAATTCGGCCGAGAGAGCAGAAAAGACCGCCGGGAAAATTTCGGCGCCGCCCGGATCAATCACCAGCCCCTTGCCGCCATGCGTCACCAGATACTCATTCGTATCAATAATGAAATTTGGTTTTTCCGGATCGCGCACAATGGCAACCCATTTATGATTACCGTCCTGAAAAATGGTCTTGGTTGTTTTCACTCATACTCTCCAGTTGTCGCGATTTTCGGTAAAAAAGGCCGAGCGACGCAGCGACTCAAGCGAACCGCGAATTTCCTCGACGACGCCATCGAACTCCCCGGAAACCTGGGCCAGCGATGGCGCAAAACTTTGTCCGTAAGCCGCTTCGATCTTGGCTGATTTGGCCAGTACACCACCCAGTTCAACCATTTGAAACGCATCTTCCAAGGCGCTTTTTAGTTGCCGACGCAAAGCGGACAACTTCGCGGCACGTCGTTCGTTTTCTTGCTTGTGATTTTGCAAAATGCAGGCAACCGCCTTTTGCTGCGGCGTCAGTGCAGCCGCCTCGCCCAGTAGCCGAACAACGCGAATACCCTGCAGACCGACCGTCACCTGATTAACGCAGGCATGAATCAGCCCGTTGAGCGCCCCCATGCAATTACGCAAATCCTGCGAAAACACGCGCAATTCATTTGAAAGGACGCCGAACCCAAGGGCTGCGGTACCCGCTCGCTTGGCAAGAAAAATGGCATTGAGCGCCATGATGTTGATTTTGACGGAGACGCCAACGACGCGCTTGATCTCCTCATTGATATGCACAATGCGCAACAAATCAGTGCCCGCCTGAGGCGGCGCGGCGGTAATGCGGGTCAGGGCAGAGATCATCTTCGAGGTCCCCGTGGGTTTCAGAAAGAAAATATTTCAAAAAAACCGTCATTCCCCAATTTGAGGAATGACGTCTTTGCAGCCATTTCGTTGTTACCAGGAATACTGCTGCTTATTTTTCCATCACGTAAGTACCGGGTGAATCAGCCAGCGCCGGGAATTTACGGTTACTTGCCGGATAGGCTTCAACCAGATCACCGGTCCGCTCGCCAAGCCAGCGTGTCCAGTCCTCCCACCAAGTACCAGGTTTTTTCTCGGCACGATCAAACCAATGTTCCCAATGCTCATTTCGTTCCGGTTCGGCAATCCAGTAAGAACGCTTGGGTGGATTAGCTGGCGGATTGACGACACCAAGAATGTGGCCGGAAGTAGACAAAACAAAGCGTACCGGGGCTGCCACGTTGATTTGCTTGCGAATGCGATAACACTGCTTCCACGGGGCGATATGGTCATCCTCGGCCGTCACCGCATAGAGCGGCTGGACGATCAGATCAAGGTCGATCGCTTCACCAGCAATATTCAACTTGTCGCGCTTAATCAGGTTGTTGTGCAAATACATTTCGCGCAGGTAATAGGAGTGCATGGCCTGCGGCATGCGCGTCGTATCGACGTTCCAGAACAGCACATCGAATGGCGGTAGCGATTCGCCAAGCAGATAGCTATTGACCCAGTAATTCCAGATCAGGCTGTTTGAACGCAGCATGCGGAAAGATGTTGCCATCTGGTTGCCATCGAGATAACCCTTTTTGGCCATCGACTCTTCCAGCTTGCTGATACAAGCTTCGTCGATAAAGACGTCAATATCACCGGGATGGGCAAAGTCCGTCAGTGTCGTGAAAAGTGTCCAGTGGGCGACGGGCACCTTATCGGCACCAAATCGCTTGTTGGCCCAGGCCATATAAGTGCTAACCAGCGTTCCGCCAATACAGTAGCCGACCAAATGCACCTTCGGCACCTTGCAGAATTCGCAGGCCACACGCACAACCTCATCAACGCCTTCGAGCAGGTAATCGTCGAGACGAACGTCAGAGAGATCCTCACCGGGATTTTTCCAACTGGTAATAAACACCGAGAAACCTTGGTCAGTGAGGTACTTGACCATGCTCTTTTTGGACGTCAGATCAAGAATGTAAAACTTGTTGATCCACGGCGTGGTGATGACGATAGGCATCGCCCGAACCTTTTCGGTGGTCGGCGCGTAATGGATCAGCTCGACCAGACGATTGCGGAAAACCACTTTGCCCGGCGTCGTCGCCAGATCCTTGCCGACCACAAAGGCATCGGGCTCGACCATCTGGATATTCTTGGCTTTGGCGTCGCGCTGGAAGTTTTCCCAGCCCGCCTTAAGGCTTTCGCCATTGGTTGCGACAAAGCGTTCCATTGCCACCGGGTTGAGCCAGAAAAAATTGGATGGCGCCACCATGTTCAACCAGCTACGTAGCCAGAAAGCTGAACGCCGGCGCTCTTTGTCAGACAGGCCAGGGGTTTCGAAAAGCATGTCTTCAAGACGGTGGGTAAATGCCAAGTACAATTCTTTAATGATGTCCCAACTCGCCGATTCGGTCCATACCGGGTTGGCAAAGCGGGCATCGTCAGCATTTGGCTGAATGACATCAGCTGAAGGAATCCCCATCGCCCGGCGCGTCACATGCGTTTGCAGGGCGAAAAGATCCCCAGAAAGTGCATGCATTGCTCGCGCCAGTTCCTGTGGGTGCATGAGCCAAGCCATCTGAGCGTTGAGCAGTGACATCGTCACGCCATACGGATCAATCACCTTGCTGACCGCATTGCTGGCCACTTCCATTGGGCTCAACGTGTTGATATCAACCCCATTACCTTTTGCTGACATATTGATGGACATCTGCATCACCTCTTGTCTGAATTGTCATCTTTACATTTTCCGCTATCTTACAGCGTCACGCACTCGCCGGGGCGCGGGATAGCCACCTCCAACCAACCGAGCTTAGCCTGAATTGCCTGAACAAAATTGGTTGATGCGCCTATTTCGCCATGCACGACAAAAGTTCGCCCTGGCGGCTGGTGAAATCCGCTGAGCCAATTCAGCAGCGCCGCTTGATCGGCATGCGCCGAAAGGCCGCCCACCGTATAAATACGCGCCCTGACTGGCACCGGCTCACCGAATATTTTTACCAACCGAGCGCCATCGACCAAACGCCGGCCGAGCGTGCCAGCGGCCTGAAAACCAGTAATCAGAATGCTGCACTCACTGCGTGACAAGTTTTCACGCAGGTGATATTTAATCCGCCCGGCCTCGCACATGCCACTGGCTGAGATGATCACCGCGCCGCTACGGATTTTGTTAAGCGCCTTGGAGCGCTCGACATCGGCGACGAATTCAATTTTCATTTTCTCCGGATGCGTCTCTTGCCAGGCAATCAGCTCACGCGTTTCCGCATCAAGCAACTCCTGATGTGCCAGCGTGATGCGGGTCGCAGCATTAGCCATTGGCGAATCGACGTAAACCTTGAGCGCATTCAGCCGTTTGCGCCGCACCAGATCGGCCATCGTATAAAGCATTTCCTGGGTGCGCCCGACGGCGAAAGCGGGAATAATCAGATTCCCCCCGGCCGCTCTGGTTCGCTCAAAGGCGGCAACAATCTCATCTTCCGTTTCCGGCGACGAACGATGCAGACGGTCACCGTAAGTCGATTCGATCAACAGCACATCCGCCGCCGGAATCGGCTTTTCCGGGTCATTCAATACCGGGCGATTTGGCATGCCCAGGTCGCCGGAAAAAACCAGCTTGCGCGGCTGACCCTCGCCAGTAACGGTGACTTCCAGCCAGGCGGAACCAAGAATGTGGCCGGCATCATGGAAGCAAACACTGACCGTTTCCACCGGCTTGATCGGCTCGTGATAAGACACCGGGTGCAGCAGATTAAGCGCCGTCAAGGCCTGCGCCACGGAATACAAAGGCGCCGGAATGCCGCGCTCACCCTGACCACGGCGGTGCCGGTGGCGCAATTGCCACTCGGCCTCTTTTTCCTGAATGTGGGCGCTATCCGGCAACAGCACCTTAAGCAGATCAATGGTGGCCGGCGTCGCGTAGATTGGCCCTTTGTAACCGAGCATGGCCAGGCGAGGTAGCAGACCGGAATGGTCAATGTGAGCGTGGGTCAGTAAAACAAAATCAATTTCACGGACATCAAAGCCAAAGTTGAGTGCTCGCAAGTTCTTTGAGCGCGCCTCCGGCCCGCCTTGAAACATGCCGCAATCGACCAGAAAACGGGTATCACCCGCCTCCACCAGCGTACATGAACCGGTTACCTCACCGGCCGCACCGAGAAAACTGAGTCGCATGTTTTATTTCCTCCTGACTTGGCGTAGCATGAACCTTGACAAGGCGGAATGCAACGCCAGCAGACAGTTTCAGGAGGTAGACCATGTTTAAACATATTCTTGTCCCGACCGACGGCTCCGAACTTTCCCAAGCCACCGCCAGGCGCGCCGTTTCGTTTGCCAAGGAAGCCGGCGCCCGCGTCACCGTTTTTTTCGCCAAGCCGGAATACCCCATCGCCTATTTTGGCGAAGGTGCGCTGATCGACCCGACCACGCCGGATAAATTTGCTGAGTTGGCTGACCAGCAAGCCACCCAATATCTCGGTGAAGTGTTGGCAATGTGCGCGGCGGAAGGTGTTGAATGCTCGACCACCTCGGCGACCAGCGATGTACCTTATGAGGCGATTATTCAAGCGGCTGAAACATCCGGCTGTGACCTGATTTTTATGGCCTCCCACGGTCGACGCGGTTTTAGCGGCTTTTTACTCGGCAGCGAAACCAACAAGGTGCTGACCCATTCCAAAGTACCCGTGCTGGTTTATCGCTAAACCTGTTTATAGGCGGATTGTTGAGCGATTTTCTGAAAAACTCGCTCAGCGGGTCGAGCAGTGGGCTTGCCCAGGCCGGATGCGGCAGAGAACACGGCCATTGCTGGTATCGATGAAATCAATCTCGTCAAGCACAGCCATCAGGTAGCGCTTTTTCAGCGTGAAATCAACCGGTTTGGCTGAGGTTGCCTTCCAGAAAGTCGTGCTTTCGCTAATCACCGGCTCAATCAAATGCGCCCTCGCCCTTAAGCCGAGATGGCTGGCGACAGAAGCTGGCAGGTCGGCGCTAAAACCGGCATCGTCATCAACGGCGCGCGGATAAAAAGCGTAGAGATTTTCAAAAGCCAGAAAATAGTCATAACGCCAGCTGACTTTCATTTGCTGCGTCACGCCAATTTTGTCCTCAAACGCATATTCGCCACGCTCGACCGCGACTGACTGCAGCGGCAGGAATTTGTACTGGTAATAGTCGTCGATCGCAGGATCGGCCAGCGGACGCCAGTTCCAGCCTTCGGCAATCTGGTTAAAGGCCATGCGGTAACGCGCTTCGACCCGCTCCCCGACGATCTCAACGCTAAAACCGGAACTGGCCGAGAGATCGACATCCACTTCGACTTTTTCACCCGGCTTGGCATGCAGGCCAGCCTCTGGCAGTTGTGCCAAAACCGCAAACTGCCGCTCGGCCGTTTCTGCTGCCTGAACTGAGGAAAAAAAGGCGGCGACCGAAGCCGCCGTAATTATTATTCTGAGGAAATTCATGTCGCTCATGAACGCGGCCATGAGGGCACACGAACAGGAATCATCTTGTACTGACTGGGCGGCGAGGCCCATGATTCATATCAACAAATCCTGATAGTCAGGCTTGCGCCCCGGGCGCCCGCAACTGGGCGCGCAGATCATCTACATCCAACCGGGCGACAGCGCCACCGACCACGACCACGACCATATCGCTCAGGCATCCGGCAAGCTTGTCCGCACGACATCCGTCTCAATCGCCTCCAGCCGACTGCTACGGTCAACGCCAAAAAAAGGACAAAAAGCAAAGTATTGGCCAGATGGGAACGACAAATTGGCACCACTGGCACTGAACGAGGCTGACGACCTTCCATTTATTTTCAAGGGATGAAAACAGTGGCAACGCCGCTGATTGACATCCCCTCAGGTGAAAATTTTCAGCCGTAGCGACGTCGAGCGAGGACTACTCCGAGCAAACCCAAAGCGGCAAGAGCAAGTGTTCCCGGTTCAGGCACGTTCCCATTGACGTTTACGGCCTCGCTCCAAGCCTGCATTTCGTAAAGGTGAGCCCAATGGGTTCCGCCAACGACTTCGTAGTAGATGCTATCGACTGCAAGCGGGGTAGAAAGTGAATAGGTGCTTGAATACCCGCTTGCCGAGTCATTTAGAACTCCGCTGCCAATTAGTGTCAGATTGCCAGCACTAAAGGAAAAGGCGGAGCCACCGAAAACACCTGCATATAGGTTGTAAGAGACTAAATAGGTATCGTCGTATTGACTGAGATCCTTACTGAACAGATTGAAGCTACCCACCAAATAGGTTTTCGGCAGTTCAATTTTCAGCCACTATGGGCTCGAAGTTCTCCCCGCGCCGTTTGCCGACCCGTTTGTGTCGAGATTGTTATCAATAGCGACGCTTGAACCGTAGCCGGGATAATTCGAGCTTGCCTGAGAGACTGTTCCGCTTTCCTGCACAACATTGATTGGCACAGCGATAGCCGGCAACGCCGACAGAAGGCCAAATGACGCCAGCAACGCACCGGAAATTAAGTGTGTGAGGCGTTTCGGATTTAAGGTTTTCATGATTCACTCCCTTGATTATGATCATCTACAGCCACTGGGCCTCTGAAGGGCTTAAGCACCGAGGCGACGAGTGACTGATACTGAAATAGCATGTATATTTCGTACCATTTTTTTTAACCATTAAAAATCAATTGCTTAAAATTTTCGTCAAATCTCGCACAAATTATCTGTAAATAATCCCGACACATCAGCATGGTTATATGTTGACGTGGTGCAACTCGATAAAAAATGAATCGCCATACCTTTTTCAGCGACAGCTTTTGGAAACGCAACCCGAGCCAGCCTCCGAAAGCAATTCACCTCAACGAATCACCAAATGCTCGCCTTCACGCCACACCGGCATGGCAAAGCTAAACAGATCGACATGCGCGGCAAGCTCCAGGTCAGCCAGCGGTAAATTAGGCCAAGTGCCGGCGGTGAAGCGCTGGCCGAAATCTGAATCCCGCACCCGCTGGGCGTATTGCTCTGGCGCGGCCGGATCACCTCGCAGCAAGGCTTCGATGTAATCGGCACAGGCGATGTCTTCGTCGCCGTCGCGATCGACCCATTCGCCGGTGATGACGAAGCAGATTTCCTCGGCACCTGCGGCGCGGATGGCTTCGGCGGTGGCCCGGGCGCAAACGAGGCTGGCGGCATAGAGCTGGCGGGCCTGGCGGAAGCGCTGCAAGCCGCGCACGCCGGCCGCCGTGCTGAGCACGACACTCTTTCCGGCGAGGTCGGCCTGCATCATTTGCGCCGGGGAATTACCAAAATCGAATTCAGGGACGGGATCGCCGCCTTTAATGGCGCCGACCGATACGGGATTTTGGATTTTGCC
>JBBSCQ010000083.1:0-13076 GCA_038250105.1 Burkholderiales bacterium
CATCGAAGCGCCCATCGAGACGCAAGTATCGAGCGCATTCCACGGATGACCGGCGCCCAGCGTGTAACAGCCAATATCACCCGAAATCGTCAGGTTGCGCACTTGCGATAGCGTGTAATAGACGCCGAGGTGCGGACAGGCCACACACATCGTCGGCGGCCGGGGGAAAACCGTCATTGCTGCGGTCGACTGCATTTCCGGCACATTTTCGCCGAGCAGGCGAGCGATCGCCGGCCGCAACACGTTCGGTGACAATTCGCCCTGCAGTGGCAGGATTTCCTTGCCGATCACATTCAGCCCCTGCGCCTTCAATTCGGTTTCGATCAGCGGTTCGACTTCCTCAACGATGACGACTTGATCGACCAGCGCGGCAAATTCACGACACTTTTCGAAGGGCACCGGGCAAGAGAAGCCAAGCTTGAGTACCGGCGCATTCGGGAAGGATTCCTTGACGTGCATGTAGGCCGGGCCGGAGGTGATGAAACCGACGCGCTTGTCCGAACCATCCTCAATAAAATTCAGCGGCGAGGTTTCTGCCAGCGCGCGCAGCTCAACGTCGCGCTTGAACATCAGCGGAATGCGCTTGCCGGCATTGCCCGGCACCATCACAAAGCGGCCGGGTTCCTTCTTGAAGCCGGCGCCGTCATGCTGCTCGTGCTCGCCGACCACCACCAGCGATTTGACATGATTGATCCGCGTCGTCATGCGCAGAATCACCGGCACCTGATACTTTTCCGACAACTCGTAGCCATACAAAGTCATCTCGTAGGCCTCCTGCGAATCCGCCGGCTCGAGCACCGGCACATGCGCGAAGCGGCCCCAGTAGCGGGAATCCTGCTCATTTTGCGACGAAGACAAACCGACGTCGTCGGCAATCGCAATCACCAGGCCGCCGATTACACCGGTCAGCGTCAACGTCATCAAGGCATCCGACGCGACATTCATGCCGACGTGCTTCATGCAGCAGAAGGAACGAGAACCGGCGTAAGCAGCGCCAATGGCGACCTCCAGCGAGACTTTCTCATTCACCGACCACTCGGCGTAGAGGTCCGGATAGGTCGAAATGACTTCCATTATCTCGGTCGACGGCGTACCCGGATAGGCTGCGGCAACCTTGACGCCCGCCTCCCAGACAGCGCGGGCAACGGCTTCATTACCGGACATAAGAAGGCGGCTGGCCGCCACTGCAGGCATCACTGCTGCCATGAGTGCTCCTCTGATCAATGCGAAAACCTTCGATTATAAAGAGCTGGCCGTTCAGCCATTTGATACAGCGCAAGTCATTGCGCTTTTGTTTTTTGTTTCACTTCTAAATCCAAATTAAATGGCCTAAGGGTAATCCACAATATTGCACGATGTGAATTTTGATCTTACAATGTGAAACACCAAGTAAGGGAAATCTCGGGGCGGAAGATTCACCCGTTTCGCCTCGTTCAGAGTTAAAGTTGTTTTGCTATGTGGGCAAAACAGAATGAAACCAACTAAGGAGACAAAACATGGCTGATCAGCCGAACGCCCTGCCTGAACCTGCTGACCTTGACCCGCAGGAAACCAAAGAATGGATGGACGCCCTCGAAGGCGTCATTGCACAAGAAGGCGCCGACCGCGCCCATTTCCTGATCGAAAAAGTCATCAGTCAGGCCCGCCAGCAAGGGGTCGATATCCCTTACTCGGCCAATACCGAATACATCAACACCATCCCGGCTGATCAACAGCCCAAGTACCCGGGCAACCCGGATATGGAAATCAAGATTCACTCTTATATCCGCTGGAACGCGATGGCGATGGTTGTCCGCGCCAACAAGGAAACCAACGTCGGCGGCCACATTGCCTCCTTCGCTTCGGCTGCCGCCTTGTACGACGTCGGCTTTTCGCATTTCTGGCGCAGCATCAATGACCCGTCCGGTGGCGACCTGATCTTTTTCCAGGGCCATTCGGTACCGGGCGTTTACGCCCGCGCTTTCATGCTCGGCCGCCTGAGCAAAGACCAACTGGATAACTTCCGCCAGGAAACCGGGGGCAAGGGCATTTCTTCCTACCCGCACCCC
The DNA here is from genome assembly GCA_038250105.1 of Burkholderiales bacterium. GTDB lineage: Bacteria > Pseudomonadota > Gammaproteobacteria > Burkholderiales > Rhodocyclaceae > Azonexus. Next base: position 2,049 of record JBBSCQ010000083.1, read on the forward strand.
TGGCTGATGCCGGATTTCTGGCAGTTCCCAACCGTTTCGATGGGTCTCGGCCCGATCCAGGCTATTTATCAGGCCCGTTTCATGAAGTACCTCGACTCGCGCGGACTGGCCAAGGCCGGTGATCGCAAGGTCTGGGCTTTCCTCGGCGATGGCGAAACCGACGAAGTTGAATCACTCGGCGCCATCGGTATGGCTGGTCGTGAAAAACTGGACAATCTGGTTTTCGTCATCAACTGCAACCTGCAGCGCCTCGATGGCCCGGTGCGCGGCAACGGCAAGATCATCCAGGAACTCGAATCCGAATTCCGTGGTGCCGGTTGGAATGTCATCAAGCTGATCTGGGGCACGCATTGGGATACGCTACTGCAGCGCGACAAGTCGGGCATCCTGAAAAAACGCATGATGGAACTGGTCGATGGCCAGTACCAGACCTTCAAGGCCAAGAACGGCGCTTACGTCCGCGAACATTTCTTCAATACGCCGGAATTGCGCAATATGGTCGCTGACTGGACCGACGATGAAGTCTGGGCGCTGAATCGTGGCGGCCACGACATTTTCAAGATTTTCGCTGCCTACGACCGTGCCATCAAGACCAAAGGCGCGCCGACACTAATCCTCGCCAAGACCATCAAGGGCTTCGGTATGGGTCAGGCCGGCGAAGCGATGAACACCTCGCACCAGACCAAGAAACTCGACGTCGAGCAGATCGGCCGCTTCCGCGACCGTTTCAATCTGCCGGTGCCGGACGACAAGCTGGCTGAACTACCGTACCTGACCTTTGCTGAAGATTCGGAAGAATACAAGTACATGCGCCAGCGCCGCATGGACCTCGGTGGCTTCCTGCCGCAACGTCGGCGCAAGGCTGAAGCGCTGGTTATTCCGTCACTCGAAACCTTTGCTTCGCTACTCAAGGCGTCCGGCGAAGGCCGCGAATTGTCCACCACGATGTCGATCGTTCGCATCATGAACATGATGTTGAAGGATAAGAATGTCGGCAAGAACGTTGTTCCCATCGTGCCGGACGAATCGCGCACCTTCGGCATGGAAGGCATGTTCCGCTCGGTCGGTATCTGGAATCAAGAAGGCCAGAACTATGTGCCGGAAGACCATGACCAGCTGATGTTTTACAAGGAATCGAAGACTGGCCAGGTGCTGCAGGAAGGCATTAACGAAGCTGGTGCAATGAGCGACTGGATCGCTGCCGCCACCTCGTACTCCGTGCATAACGTGCAGACTATTCCGTTCTACATCTGTTATTCGATGTTCGGCATGCAGCGCGTCCTTGACTTGTGCTGGGCCGCTGGCGACCAACGCGCCCGTGGCTTCCTGATCGGCGGCACCGCCGGCCGGACAACGCTGAATGGCGAAGGTTTGCAGCACGAAGACGGCCATAGCCTGATTCTCTCTAACCTGATCCCGAACTGTATTTCCTACGACCCGACTTTCCAGTACGAAGTCGCTGTCGTAACGCAGGACGGCATGCGCCGCATGTTCCAGGAGCAGGAAGACGTCTTCTATTACCTGACGGTGATGAACGAGAACTACGAGCACCCGGAAATGCCGGTGGGCGCCGAAGCCGACATCATCAAGGGCATGTACGCTTTCAAGAAGGGCGCTGAAAGCACCGGCCCGCGTGTTCAACTGCTCGGTTCCGGCACCATCTTCCGCGAAGTTATCGCGGCGGCAGACCTGCTGCGCACTGACTGGGGCGTTGAGTCTGACCTGTGGGGCTGTACCAGCATGAACGAACTGGCCCGCAACGGTATTGATACCCAACGCTGGAATATGCTGCATCCGCTGGAAGAGCCGAAGCTGTCGCACGTCGAACAGCAGCTGGCCGGGAGTGATGGCAAATGCAAAGGCCCGGTGGTTGCTGCCACCGACTACATCAAGCTCTTCTCCGAGCAGATTCGTCCTTTCGTCAAGGCACCGTATGTCACGCTCGGCACCGATGGTTTCGGTCGTTCGGACACCCGTGAAAAACTGCGTCATTTCTTCGAAGTCGATCGTCACTGGGTAACGCTGGCTGCCTTGAAGGCGCTGGCCGATAACGGTGAAGTTGCCCGCGAAGTTGTCGCTGCCGCGCTGGTCAAGTACAACCTTGACCCGAACAAACCTAACCCAATGTCGGTTTAACCGGGAGAGACAACATGAGCCAAATCATTGAAGTCACCGTCCCCGACATTGGCGATTACGCCGAAGTGCCGGTGATCGAGTTGTACGTCAAGGTCGGCGACAGCATCAAGGTCGACGACGCAATTGCCACGCTGGAATCCGACAAAGCAACAATGGACGTTCCTTCCACCGTGGCTGGTGTGGTCACGGAAGTGCTGGTCCAACTCGGTTCCAAAGTGGGCGAAGGCGCGCTGCTGATCAAGGTCGAAACCGGCGGTGCTGCTGCCGCTCCGGCCCCGGCGGCGCAAGCTGCTGCGCCAGCACCGGCCGCAGCCCCAGTCGCCGCCACCCCGGTTGCCGCCGCCCCCGCCGCTGGTGGCGGCATCGTTGAAGTCACCGTACCGGATATTGGCGACTTTGACGAAGTGCCGGTCATCGACCTGTTCGTCAAGGTCGGCGACAGCATCAAGGTTGATGACGCGATCTGTACGCTGGAATCCGACAAGGCAACGATGGATGTACCCTCCACCGTTTCCGGCATCGTCAAGGAAGTTCTCGTTCAGCTGGGTGCCAAAGTCGGCGAAGGCGCCTTGCTGATCAAGGTTGAAACGGGTGCAACGACTGCCGCTGCCGCCCCGGTGACCCAAGCAGCAACTCCAACTCCGGCTGCCGCTGCGGTTTCTGCCCCAGTTTCGGCGTCGACCGTAGCAACAGCCCCAGCCGCCCTGGCCCCCGGCCTGCCCGCAGGGAGTAAAGTGCATGCGTCACCTTCCGTCCGGGCTTATGCCCGCGAACTCGGTGTCGATCTGAGCAAGGTTGGCGCGACCGGCCCGAAAAACCGCATCGTCAAGGAAGACCTGACCAAGTACGTCAAGGGTGTGATGTCGGGCGCTATTTCCGGCCCGGTTGCTTCAGCTGGCGGCGGCATCAGCGGTGGTGGCGTGCTCGATTTGCTACCCTGGCCGAAGGTTGATTTTGCCAAGTTCGGCGAGATCGAAGTCAAGCCGCTATCCCGTATCAAGAAGATTTCCGGCCAGAATTTGTCGCGCAACTGGGTGATGATCCCAGCCGTGACTTATCACGAAGATGCCGACATCACCGATCTGGAAGCCTTCCGCGTCCTGCTCAATAAGGAAAATGAAAAGGGCGGTGGCACCAAGCTGACCATGCTCGCTTTCCTGATGAAAGCCTGCGTCAAGGCAATGCAGAAATTCCCGGAATTCAACGCTTCGCTGGATGGCGACAATCTGGTGCTGAAGAAGTATTTCAACATCGGTTTTGCCGCTGATACGCCGAATGGCCTGATGGTCCCGGTGGTGAAGAATGTCGACAAGAAGTCGGTCTTCGAACTGGCGCAGGAATCCGGCGATCTGGCCAAGCAAGCCCGCGACGGCAAGCTGAAGCCGGCCGACATGTCCGGCGCCTGCTTCACGATTTCCAGCCTCGGCGGTATCGGTGGCACTTATTTCGCACCGATCGTCAATGCGCCGGAAGTTGCCATTCTTGGTGTCAACAAGTCGGCGATGAAGCCGGTTTGGGACGGCAAAGCCTTCGTGCCACGCCTCGTTCTGCCCCTGTCGCTGACCGCTGACCATCGCGTTATCGACGGCGCGCTGGCGACCCGTTTCAATGTCTATATCGCCCAGTTGCTGGCCGATTTCCGCCGCGCAGCGCTGTAAAGGGGAATGACCATGAGCAATCTGGTTGAAGTCAAAGTTCCCGACATCGGGGATTTCGCAGAAGTGCCGATCATTGACCTGTTCGTCAAGGTCGGCGACAGCATCAAGGTTGATGACGCGATCTGCACGCTGGAGTCGGACAAGGCGACGATGGATGTGCCGAGTCCGGTCGAAGGCGTCGTCAAGGAAGTACTGGTTCAGCTCGGCGCCAAAGTTGGCGAAGGCGCGTTGTTGATCAAGGTTGAAGCGGGTGCGGCAGCAAGCGCACCAGCCGCAGCGGTTTCTGCACCAAATGCACCGTCCACCGTAGCAGTCGCCCCTGCCCCGGTCGCCGCCAGCCACGGCGGCAGCGCCGATCTGGAATGCGAAATGCTGGTGCTCGGCGCCGGCCCCGGCGGTTATTCCGCCGCCTTCCGGTCGGCCGACCTCGGCATGAAGACGATCATCGTCGAGCGTTATGCGACGCTCGGCGGCGTTTGTCTGAATGTCGGCTGCATTCCATCCAAAGCGTTGCTGCACGTTGCGGCGGTGATGGACGAAGCCGAACACGCCAATGATCTCGGCGTCACCTTTGCCGCGCCGCAAGTCGACATCGACAAGTTGCGCGCCCACAAGGACAAAGTCGTCGGCAAGCTGACCGGCGGTCTGGCCGGCATGGCCAAAGGCCGCAAGGTCGACATCGTGCGTGGTTACGGTGTTTTCCTTGATCCGCACCACATTGAAGTTGAAGTCACCGACGGCACCGGCCAGAACAAAACTGGCGTCAAGAAGGTGATCAAGTTCCAGAAGTGCATCATTGCCGCCGGTTCGGCCGCCATGCATCTGCCGTTCATCCCGCAAGACCCACGCATTGTCGATTCGACCGGGGCGCTGGAACTACGCTTCGTACCGAAGAAGATGCTGGTAATCGGCGGCGGCATCATCGGTCTGGAAATGGCGACGGTTTACTCGACGCTGGGTTCCAAGGTCGATGTCGTCGAAATGGCTGATGCGCTAATGCAAGGCCCGGACCGTGATGCGGTCAAGGTTTGGGACAAGCAGAACGCCAAGCGCTTCGACAAGATCATGCTGAAAACGCGGACGGTTGCGGTCGACGCCAAGGACGACGGACTTTGGGTCAAGTTCGAAGGTGACAATGCGCCGAATGCCGATGCCGTGCGATACGACATGATCCTGCAAGCCGCCGGCCGGACGCCGAACGGCAACAAGATCGGTGCCGAAAAAGCTGGCGTGACGGTGACCGACCGTGGCTTCATCAACGTCGACGCCCAGATGCGCACCAACGTGCCGCACATCTTCGCCATCGGCGACCTCGTCGGCCAGCCCATGCTGGCGCACAAGGCGGTGCATGAAGCGCACGTCGCGGCCGAAGTGGCTGCCGGTCAGAAGTCAGCCTTCGATGCCAGCGTGATCCCCAGCGTCGCCTACACTCACCCGGAAGTGGCGTGGGTTGGCGTCACCGAAGATCAGGCGAAGAAGGAAGGTCGCAAGATTGAAGCCGCCAAGTTCCCCTGGGCCGCTTCCGGTCGCGCTATCGCCAATGGCTGCGATTACGGCTTCACCAAGCTAATTTTCGATGCTGAAACGCATCGGGTGATCGGTGGCACCATCGTCGGCCCGAACGCTGGCGACATGATCGGCGAAGTCTGTCTGGCCATTGAAATGGGCTGCGATGCGGTCGATATCGGCAAAACCATCCACCCGCACCCAACGCTGGGTGAAACCATCGGCATGGCGGCTGAAGTCGCACACGGCACCTGCACCGACGTACCGGCACCGCGCAAGAAGTAAGCTGCGTTAAAATTGCGTTCGTTTTGGGCGACGGCATCCTCCGTCGCCCTTTTTATTTTAAGCAGGCTATGTCTCCAATCGCACCCCAACAGTCCCGCCGCTCATCCGAAGAGCAAATCCGCCTCGAAACAACATTAAGCGACGTCTTCGAACACAAGCTCTGTTTCAACGAATTGCTCGGCTTCAAGGTCGAGTCACTTGATCCTTCCGCACCGCAAATCAGTTTTGCCATGCGTCCCGACCTGATCGGCCACTTCCTGCATGGCCGCCTGCACGGCGGCGTCATTGCCACCGTCCTCGACACGGTCGGCGGTCTGGCCGTCACCGTTGCCATTGCCGAAAAATTCAATAGCGAAACGACCGAACAAGTCGCCCATCGTTTCGGGCGCATTGGCACTATCGACCTGCGTACCGATTACCTGCACCAGGGCATCGGCAAAAAATTTACGGCCACCGGACGGATTACCCGCCTCGGCGGCCGTATCGCCTCCGTGCAGATGACGCTGGAAAACGAAGCCGGCTTGCTCATCGCCACCGGCGGCGCGTCCTACGTCATCAGCTGATCATAGAATCGGCACGCCCTGCTGCTCGCCGCGTTCGTAAACCACGTTGGCGCGACCGACGATCAGCGGGTCGAGATTGCCAATGCGCGCCGTATCCTTGTTGTTGTAGGGCAGCTTATGCAGCACGTAGCGCATGGCATTGAGCCGCGCCCGTTTTTTGCAATTTGACTTGATCACCGTCCACGGCGCATCAGCCGTATCGGTGTGGAAGAACATCGCCTCCTTGGCCTTGGTGTAATCGTCCCATTTGTCGAGTGAAGCGAGGTCGATTGGCGACAACTTCCATTGCTTAAGCGGATGCACCTTGCGCTCGCCAAAACGCCGGCGCTGTTCTTCACGGCTGACCGAGAACCAGAATTTGATCAAATGCGTGCCGTTACGCACCAGCATCCGTTCAAACTCAGGGGCCTGACGGACAAACTCGGCATATTCCTGATCGGTACAGAAGCCCATCACCCGCTCAACCCCCGCCCGGTTGTACCAGGAACGGTCGAGCAAAACGATCTCGCCACGCGTCGGCAAATGCTGCACATAACGCTGGAAGTACCACTGCCCCTGTTCGATTTCACTCGGCTTTTCCAGCGCCACAACGCGCGCCCCGCGTGGATTCAGATGCTCCATCAAGCGCTTGATCGTGCCGCCCTTACCAGCCGCATCACGCCCTTCAAACAGAATCACCACTTTCTGCCCAGTTTCCTTGACCCAAGCCTGTAGCTTGAGCAACTCGACCTGCAGGCGGTATTTCTGGCGCTCGTAATTTCGCCGCTGCATCAGGTTCTTGTAGGGATAACCGCCGTCGCGCCAATCCTTGACCAGCTCATCATCCGGATTAGCCGGCAGCTCTTCGATCTTGATACCTTGTTGCTTGAGCAAGCCACGGAGTAAAGCGGCAGACTCGTCCGGCGGCATCCCCGCCATCACATCGCGCATGGCCCCCATTTTTGACTCTTGGGCGCCGTCGACCGCAGCATGTACAGAAAAAGCCTCAATCCCCTCCTGGCTCAAATTCGGCGCAACATCACCGCTCGCCACGGCCCGTTGCCGCGCCGGACGAGGTGCCGGCTTCTTGCTAACAATTTTTGCCGGTGCGGTTGAATCGTTATTTTTCTTGGTTGCCATGTCTCTCACCATCCAATGATGCAAAAGGTCTTATTTCACGGCAAAGGAAGCGCTTTGTCTAGTTGAGAAATTCGGCCGGGATTACGGCGCGCAGCACGGTTTGTGTTTCAGCACGGCGCGTCCGGTTGGTCAGCCACCAAAGTGCGCCTTTTTTGATCGTCCACTCCGACTCTTGGCCAGCCAGAAGCAAAGATGCCATACGGCCCAAAGATGGCTGATGCCCAATAATCATCACCGCCCCACTTGCCTGTGGCCAACCTGAAGCAGCAATCAATTCCGAGACGCAGGCCTCAGGGCCAATCTTGCGCTGCGTCTCAAACGGCAACTTAAGCGCCTCGGCTGTTTGCTGCGTGCGCACCGCAGGGCTGACAATGATGCGCAAATCTTTTGGCTGATGCTCGCGAATCCACTTTGCCATCGTCCGCGCCTGCTTCTCACCGCGTTCGGTCAAGCGGCGTTTCATATCTTCGTCACCATCCTCGGCTTCGGCATGGCGCCACAACAACAAATCCATAGTCATCTCTTTCGAAAAACTCAACATCATGGTCTCTCTTTGTTGCGTCAACATTGCAAAAATATAAGCTGACCATTAAGTTGATAAAATTTGTCGTGTTTATTATCACCAAAGCCAAGCCATGAACCTAGCACAGCCAAAAAACCCGCTCCACGGTATCACCCTAGAGGCTATGTTGAAGGAACTCGCCAGCTACTATGGTTGGGAATTTCTTGGCCAGCAAATTGATATTCGCTGCTTCACCCACGACCCGAGTGTGGCTTCAAGTTTAAAATTCCTCCGCCGCACCCCCTGGGCAAGAGCACGGGTCGAATCACTCTACGAACAGATGGTACGGACCCATCAGGCAATCATTTAAGCCGAGGCGAATGCCTTGCCCAAGCACAGCGGACGCACAAAGGCAGGGCACTGACGGTCGGTGATGGCATAATGTGCGGTTGGGCGGCTGGCTTGCGCTCCCTCTCGTGAATTCACGCCGCTCAGTTCAGCATTTGCCACCATCAAAGGTAATCTCTTGGCCAAACCAAACTACCAGTTCGAAAAACGCCAAAGGGATCTGGCAAAGAAGAGCAAGCAAGAAGAAAAGCGCCAACAAAAGCTCGCCAACAAAGCCGCAGAAGAAGGCGATTCATCAGTTGCAACCCCCGTCACCCCTAGCGAGACCACGCCAGAAGCCTGACCTCGCAGCGCCCTAGCGGCTGCCACTCGACTTAAAATCATCACACTCAAACTATCCACTCAACGACGAGTAGATGATTTGGGTGCCTGATTTTTTCGTCGGCGCTGAATGCTTCACTGGCAATCATGCGCAAACATTAAGAAAGCTTTGCCCATGATTATCCTCAGGAACGTTACGCTGCGCCGCGGCTCCAAAGTATTACTTGACAGCACCTCTGTCACCCTCAACCCAGGCGAAAAAATCGGCCTGGTCGGCCGCAACGGTGCCGGCAAATCGACCCTGTTCGGCCTCCTTAACGGCACCCTGCACGAAGACGGTGGCGACTATTCGATCCCCAAGCAATGGCGGATGGGGCAGGTGGCGCAAGAGTTACCAGACACAGAGCAGAGTGCGACCGACTTCGTCATCGATGGTGATACGCCACTGCTGGCCGCACGGAACGAGGTGCACGATGCCGAGGCAAGCGACGACGGCATGCGCATGGCCGAAGCCTACATGGCGCTGAACGATGCTGGTGAACACGATGCCGAATCGCGTGCCCAATCGCTCATCCTGGGCCTCGGCTTCAAGGTTTCAGAGCTGTACAACCCAGTAAACAGCTTTTCCGGCGGCTGGCAGATGCGCCTGCAACTAGCCCGCGCCCTGATGTGCCCTTCGGATATTTTGCTGCTCGACGAACCAACCAACCACCTTGACCTCGATGCCATGGTCTGGCTCGAAGCCTGGCTCAAGCGCTACCAGGGCACGCTGGTCATGATCAGCCATGACCGTGAATTTCTCGATGCTATTACCCAGGTCACGCTACATATCGACAACGCCAAGCTGATCCGCTACGGTGGCAATTACAGCAAGTTTGAAGACATGCGCGCCGAGCAGATGTTGCTGCAACAGGCAACAATGGTCAAACAAGCTGAAAAGATCGCGCACCTGCAATCCTTCATCGACCGTTTCAAAGCCAAGGCAAGCAAGGCCAAACAGGCGCAGAGCCGAGTCAAGGCGCTGGAACGCATGGAGAAGATTGCACCCATACTGGCCGATGCCGAATTCACTTTCGAATTCCAGGAACCGAACAATCTGCCTAATCCCATGCTGTCGATGATGAATGTCAGTATCGGCTATCCACCGGCAGAAGATGCACCAGCCGGCACGCCGTCGACGGTGATCGTGCGTAACATCAACCGCTCGGTGCACGCCGGCCAGCGCATTGGCATCCTCGGCGCCAACGGCCAGGGCAAATCAACCCTAGTCAAAACCATTGCCCGCGATCTAAGCGCGATCAGTGGCGATGTCACTGAAGGCAAAGGCCTCAATATTGGCTACTTTGCCCAGCAGGAACTCGATGTCCTGCGGCCGCAGGACACACCGCTCGAACACATGGTCCGCCTCGCCAAGGAAGCCATTGCCTCCGGCCGCAGCAATGTCCCCGGCCGCGAGCAGGAACTGCGCAATTTCCTCGGCACCTTCAATTTTGGCGGAGAAATGGTCAGGCAGACAGTTGGCACCATGAGCGGCGGCGAAAAAGCCCGCCTCGTGCTGTGCATGATCGTCTGGCAACGACCCAACCTGCTATTACTTGATGAGCCGACTAACCACCTTGACCTATCGACCCGCGAAGCCCTTGGTATGGCGCTCAACGAGTTCGAAGGTACCGTTATGCTAGTCAGCCATGATCGCGCCCTGTTGCGCGCTGTCTGCGATGAGTTCTGGCTAGTTTCACGCGGCGGCATCGAACCATTTGACGGCGATCTGGATGACTACCAGCGCTACTTGCTCGATGAAGCTAAACGCTCCCGTGAAGCCGCATCAGCTGAGGGAAAACGCGTCGGATAAAAATCGCTTGATTGTTTTCGGCATAAGCCGAGGCATTGCTAAGACAATTGACATAACTTGCATCAACGAAGCCCGGTGACCAACTCCCCCTTATCGGGAAACCGAACTCAGAAGCTTGGCTGCTAGGGCCTTGTCTTCTTCAGAGATATGCCGTTCAAACCAGTACTCCACGTAACGCAAGACACTGAAGACATCCTTGGATCCTTCGCGCACCTTGGCAACCCCTTTATGGATTGCAGCAAGCATAGTCTCGTGCTTAATTGCATGTTCAGAAAAATCATAACCTACATCTAGCGCCAAACGCTCTTCCGTTGCGAAATGGGCCTGCAAAGCCAGCAACAACTCGTCGGCCTGGGCAACCGGCAAATGATTTTCCTCAATACACGTCACCTTGATTTGTTCTAGTTGCGCGAAAAGTGCCTCATGCTGACTATCAATTTCCTGAACATGCAGAATGAGCGCTTCAGGCAAGAAAGCAGAAGTGTCATTGGCCATACACGAAGCCCTCAAAGCAATTTGAAAAAAATCAGATTTTTGAATAGATCAACTATTTGAAGTTTGCCATCAAGCTCAGCATTCCGCTGAATTAAATTACCGCGTAGACGGACAAAGCCCCGTCTCATGAGAAGAGAAGGGGCTTTGTTATGTGGGAGCCTGGCGGTGACCTACTTTCGCGAGCGGAAGCTCACTATCATCGGCGCGATGCTGTTTCACGGTCCTGTTCGGGAAGGGAAGGGG
>JBBSCQ010000084.1:0-12967 GCA_038250105.1 Burkholderiales bacterium
AAATTACATCTCGACAGTCGCCGCCTGTTCCACAAACGCCGGAATCTGGTCGAAGTTCATATAACGATAAACCTCAGCAGATTTGGCGTTCACCAGCTTGATCTGCTCCATGTATTCCGCGACCGTCACGATCCGGCCGGCCAGCGCGCACATGGCGGCTAGTTCGGCTGAACCGAGGTACACCTGGGTGTCGATACCGAGGCGGTTCGGGAAGTTACGAGTCGAGGTGGAGATCGCCGTCGAACCCTTGCGGATCTGTGCCTGGTTACCCATGCACAGCGAGCAGCCCGGCATTTCCATACGCGCACCGGACTTGCCGAGGACGCCGTAGTAGCCTTCTTCGGTCAGGATCAGCGCATCCATCTTGGTCGGCGGCGCGATCCACAGACGGGTCGGAATGTCCGACCGGCCTTCGAGAACCTTGGCGGCAGCACGGAAGTGGCCGATGTTGGTCATGCAGGAACCGATGAAAACTTCGTCAATCTTGGCACCAGCAACTTCGGAGAGAATTTTGACGTCATCCGGGTCATTCGGGCAAGCCAGGATCGGCTCGGTGATTTCGGCCAGATCGATCTCAATGATCGAAGCGTATTGAGCATCAGCATCCGGCTGGAGCAGGACGCCGTTGGCGATCCAGTCTTCCATAGCGACGATGCGACGCTTCAGGGTGCGGGCATCCTGATAGCCTTCGGCGATCATCCACTTCATCAGCGTGATGTTCGAACGCATGTACTCGACCATCGGGGCCTTGTTCAGGCGAACCGAACAGGCCGCAGCGGAACGCTCGGCAGCAGCATCTGACAGTTCAAATGCTTGTTCGACCTTGAGGTCAGGCAGGCCTTCGATTTCGAGGATGCGGCCGGAGAAGACGTTGATCTTGCCCTTCTTCTCGACGGTCAGCAGACCAGCCTTGATGGCGTAGAGCGGAATGGAGTTGACCAGGTCACGCAGGGTGATGCCCGGCTGCATTTCGCCTTTGAAGCGAACCAGCACGGATTCCGGCATATCCAGCGGCATGACGCCGGTGGCCGCAGCAAAAGCGACCAGACCGGAACCGGCCGGGAAGGAGATGCCAATCGGGAAACGGGTGTGCGAGTCACCACCAGTACCAACGGTATCCGGCAACAGCAGGCGGTTCAGCCAGGAGTGGATAACACCGTCGCCCGGACGCAGCGCAACGCCGCCCCGGGTGCTAATAAAGGACGGCAGTTCGCGGTGCGTCTTGACGTCAACCAGCTTTGGATAAGCCGCGGTGTGGCAGAAGGACTGCATGACGAGGTCGGCCGAAAAGCCGAGGCAGGCCAGGTCTTTCAGTTCGTCGCGGGTCATCGGGCCGGTGGTGTCTTGCGAACCCACAGTAGTCATCTTCGGCTCGCAGTAGGTGCCGGGCAGAATGCCGGCGACACCACAGGCCTTGCCAACCATCTTCTGGGCCAGCGAATAAGCCTTGCCGTTGTCGACCGGGTTCTGCGGTAGGCGGAACAGCGTGCTTTGCGCCAAGCCGAGAAATTCGCGCGCCTTGGTGGTCAGACCGCGACCGATGATCAGCGGGATACGGCCGCCAGCGCGGACTTCGTCAAGAATGACCGGGGTCTTGAGTTGCGATTCGGCGATTACGGCACCGTTTTTCAACGCGACGACCTTGGCGGTGGCTTGCTCAACGCGCAATTCGATCTCGTCACCCATATCCATCTGGTTGACGTCGAGTTCGATTGGCAATGCGCCAGCATCTTCCATCGTGTTGAAGAAAATTGGGGCAATTTTGGTGCCGAGGCAGAAGCCGCCGAAACGCTTGTTCGGGACGAAAGGAATGTCTTCGCCGGTGAACCACAGCACGGAATTGGTCGCGGACTTGCGGGAAGAACCAGTACCGACCACGTCACCAACGTAGGCGATCAGGTTGCCCTTGGCAGCCAGCGCTTCGAGTTGCTTGAGCGGGCCACGGGCACCAGCTTCGTCAGCTTCGATACCCGGACGCGGGTTTTTCAGCATGGCCAGCGCGTGCAACGGAATGTCAGGACGCGACCAGGCATCTGGGGCCGGCGACAGGTCGTCGGTATTGGTTTCGCCAGTGACCTTGAAAACGGTCAGTTTTTGCGAAGCGAGGACTTCCGGACGGGAGGTGAACCACTCGCCATCTGCCCAGGATTGCATGACGCCCTTGGCGTTGGCGGCAGCGGTGGCATTCGTAGACTTGGCCAGTTCGGCGACATCATGGAAAAAGTCAAAAACCAGCAGGGTCTTTTTCAGGCCTTCGGCGGCCACGGTACCGCAGGTCGGGCAGCCAAGCAGATCGATCAGCGGCTTGACGTTGAAACCGCCGAGCATGGTGCCGAGCAGTTCGGTGGCTTTTTCTTTGGAGATCAGCGGGCAGGCTTCTTCGCCCTTGGAAACCTTGGCGAGGAATTCAGCCTTGACCTTGGCGGCATCATCCACACCGGCCGGCACGCGGTAGGTGATTAGCTCAACCAGGAAAGCTTCCTCACCAGCGGGAGGATTCTTTAGCAAGGCCACCAGTTCGGTGGTCTGTTGCTTGGAGAGGGGTAGCGGGGGAATACCAAGGGCTGCACGTTCAGCAACGTGGGCGCGATAAGCTTCAAGCACGGTGACTTCCTTTCGTAAAGGGTGGCTCTGGGAAATTCTTGGCGTAGCAGAATATTTTACGACAATGGCGGCAACCCAATGGTTCGGCATATTGCTTTCCCTGGTCGGCTCGCAAGTCTTATATATTATATATTAATGCTCTATTTTGCCAGCGCTTGGCGGGTTTGGGCGCAATCCCCGTGGCAATTTGCCTGTTATTTAAGCGTCGACCGCAGAAGCCTTCTGGCTCAATGAATTAGCCCATCTGTCCCGAGCTTATCCACAGACTTACACGACGAAAACGGGGATAGAAGCGGTTTGCCGCCACTGACAATACCGAACAGCACATCGTCACCACGCGCTCCCGCCACCCCGCCTGCCGTTTGGCGCAATCGCCCAAAAATTAATCAGGTAGTCAGTTTCGCTTTCCAGACAAGGCTTTACGACATCTATCCCGAGCTTGTCCACAGGCTTGTACCAAACTTTCGGGGATAAAACCGTTAGCTGCTGTCGGACTGGTAGACTCGCCCTTCCGCCATTTATTGGTCAGTACGTTTTGGCTTCCGGAGCACCATGAAACTAAAAATCACCACCTTCCTGCTTGTGGCCTGCATGACTGTCGCGACGAACTGCAGCGCGGCCCTGTTCGACCGGGAAATTCAGATATCGGAAGAGGAAATCCAGAACGCCCTGATTAAATCCGGGCGGCAGGAAAAAAACTACGGCGGGCTGATGAGCGTCGTGCTGACTGAGCCACCGAAAATCACACTGGGCGTGCCGGAAGGCCGAGTCGGCATCGTCGCGCGTGTTGACATCGGTCTGCTCGGCAACCGGCCAGTCCCGGTCAACTTCACCGGAACGGCGGGCATTCGTTACGATGACAACGCCAAAGCTTTCTTTTTGGAAAACCCGGTCGCCCATACCGTTGAATCACAGGCTATTCCGCGCGAAGCGGAACCGCAGGCGCGCCAGGCCGTGAATGCACTGATCGCCACCTACTTCCGGACAAAACCCGTCTACGTGCTGCGCCAGGATGGCAGCGCCCAAGAAATCGCGGCGCGTTGGTTGCTGCGTTCGATCAGGATTGAGGCGGGCAAGGTCGTGGCAATTCTGTCGCCGTTTTAATTGAAGTTCGGGCGCCGTGGCTTTATAACGGCGGCAAACCACTGCGCTGGCGCGCCCGATTGCAGGCGGCGTGTTCAGTATCGAATTCCCGGCAGGGCGACGGTCGGGCCTCGTAAATCGTGCAGTTTACCGCCACGCCAACCTCCCCCGCCAGCGCCACGCAACGGGGTGCGGCTGTATCGGTGCCGCACATGCGGACGATGTTGGCGGTGACCGGCACGGTCATTTCCTTGGAAACACCCGCCCCCCAGGCAAAAGCGCCGCCGGCCAGTTCAAACGGATGAAAATCAACGCGAAAAGTGGTGCAGCAAGCGCCGCAGGTCTGGCAGATGCTCATGACAGGCTGACCCGGCAGCGCCACAGTTGATGCCCCGAGGCGAGATATTTTTTCTCGAAGGGCGTCATTGGGTCGTCCGTTTGCCAAGGCTCGGCGGCGACGGGCTGGCCGCTGAGTAGCGTTAGCGCCTGGGCCATTTCTTCAATGTAGATCTGCCAGTTACTCCGGCATTCCAGTTCGCCTCCGAGTTCTCGCCAGACCGGGAAAACCGCATGGCCTTGCCAGCGCCGGGCGAGATGGCCGATTTTCGGCCAGGGATTGGGATAGAGGTTGTAATGGCGGGCCAGGCGAATACCGCTTTCGGCCAGCAAACGCCAGAAATCGACCAGATCGGCCCGGACCAGCAGCGCATTGGCCGGCAGCGCCATCGGCTTGCCGCGACTGATGCGGTCGACCGATTGATCGACGCCAAAAACAAAATGATCGGGATAGGTTTCAGCAATGCGCAGCGTGCTCCAGCCGACACCACAACCGGCATCGAGAATCAGCGGCGCATCGGGCCGCCAATGTTTCCAAGCAGCCAGCGCCTCGTTGAAAGCTGCCCGGTTATGGTCGAGGATGGGCTTGCGGTAGGGATGGGCCAAATGGCGACGGATAAGCTCATCGAGATCGCGATGCGGGCCATTCTGCGCGCTGCTGATGAAACGGGAATTGCCGCTCATGCCGCCAGCCGTTCTGGCGTCAAGATGCCTTCGGCGATCAACGCCAAGTCAATGTCCGCCGCCGCCTTGATCGGCCGCAGTTTCTGGTAAAGCACCTCGGCCTCGGGATAATTGCGGCGCAGCATGGCCAGCCATTGCTTGAGGCGACCGCCGGCATGCACCGCGACCACCTTGCGCCGAACGCCAAGCCAGTAATCGCCGACGCTCGGGAGGATTTCGGCCCAGCCGCCCACCACCTCGCCCCGCACGCGGCGCGCCAGCAAAGGGTCGGCGACGGCGCCGCGGCCAAGCATGATGTCCTCGCAGCCGGTTTCCTGCTGGCAGCGGGCAAAGTCTTCCACAGTCCACACCTCGCCATTGGCAATAATCGGAATATCGACCGCCGAGCGCACCTTGTCGATCCACATCCAGCGGGCCGGTGGGCGATAGCCGTCGAGCTTGGTCCGGCCATGCACGATCAATTCGTTGATGCCGCCAGCGGCCAGTGCCTGAGCGCAATCCACCGCCCGATCCGTATCGTTGATGCCGAGGCGCATCTTGGCGGTGAAAGGAATATGCGCCGGCACGACAGCACGCACGGCGCTGACGATTTCATTGAGCAATGCCGGCTCACCAAGCAAGGCCGCACCGCCGCGATGACGATTCACCGTCGGCGCCGGGCAACCAAAATTCAGATCCAGACCGGCTGGATTTAAAGCCACGACCTGACGGGCATTTTCCGCCATCAGATAGGGATCAGAACCGAGTAATTGCACTCGAATCGGCGTTCCGGCGGCAGTCCGGCTGCCATTGACCAATTCCGGGCAAACCCGCAGAAAGGTTTTCGCCGGCAAGATGTTGGCTGAAACACGGATAAATTCGCAAATACCCCAGTCGTAGCCGCCCAGCGAAGTCAGCACACCGCGCAGCACATCGTCGGCCAAGCCTTCCATCGGGGCGAGAAGAATACGGGGCATAAGGCGAAATCCACGGCGGCAGCAAAAGAGCCGCGCATTATAATCCGCGCCATGCTGCGCTTAGTTCTCGACACCAACGTCGTCCTCGACCTCTTCCATTGGGCAAATACCGATGCCGTGCCGATCATGGCAGCGCTCGAAGCCGGCCAAATTGAATGTTTTGCCGACGAGCGCACGCTTGACGAGTTGCAACGGGTGCTAACCTATCCGCAGCTCAAAATGACGCCCGACATGATGACCGAGCGTTACGCCCGTTACAGCCAGCTGATCCAGATCGTCCCGCCCGGCGAAGCGCCGCGCCTGCCGCGCTGTAAAGACAGGGACGACCAGAAGTTCCTCGAACTCGCCGCCCGCTGCGAAGCAAATATCCTGGTCAGCAAGGACAAGGCGTTACTGCAGTTGCGCGGACGAACGACACTGGGCTTTCAGATCATGAAGCCGGCGGCGGCATCCGCCCTGCTTCAAGCCTGAGGCCGCCGAAACACTCATCGGTTGCCATCCGCTACATCAGGCACGAAGGCATAGCCGCCACAGTCAAAATCTTTGAGCATTTTTGGCTCAATTAGCCGGTTGACCGTAGCAAGGCGTGCTGAAATCCGCTTCGTTACCGAGTTCAGCGGATATTCAATACCGGTGCACCACACCGTTGTCGACCCGCACACGATCTCCCACCCGGATATCAGCGTTGGTACTTTGCATCAAGGTTTGATGAGAACCATCCTCCATACGGATCGTGAATCGGTAGGCGTCAGCCATCGGTTGGCGGTTCCGGTTCTCCAGTTCGTGCCCGACATAGCCGCCACCTGCCGCACCGATAACGGTGGCTGCCGTGTTACCACGGCCTGAGCCGACCTGATTGCCGACAACGCCACCGACCACTGCACCGGCAAGGGTGCCAAGGCCAATACTGCTACCCTTATTGTCCTGCCTGATCAGGTCGATTGACTGCACCGTGCCATATCCCGAGTAATGGCTGCGGGCATTGGTCGCTGCCGGGTACGGGCTCGACGAACTTGATTGATAACCCTGTCCATTCATGGTGTCGCAGGCAGCAAGCGTCAGCACGACAACGATTGGGGCAAGCAGGATCAAGGATTTGGTAGGTGTTCTCATGTCAATATCTCCTGGCAAAGTCATGAATTGATGACCATACCGAAGACCTTCCGCCAATTCTTCAGCAATATCTGTGCGCTGGCGCACTTTCTCCTGGCCGATTATGGCAAGGATAATCCGGACATCCCGCAAAACAGAGGCAATGTATGCAAGAAACTCAGTCCTGACGCCGCCTGAAGACCCAGCTTTTTGCGTCAGAAACCGATGGTTCGAAAGCATAGCCGTCGTAGTCAAAATCCTTGAGCATTTCTGGCTGTTTTAACCGGTTGACCGTAGCAAAGCGCGTCATCAAACCGCGTGCCCGCTTGGCGTAGAAACTGATGATCTTGTATTTGCCGTTTTTCCAGTCCTCGAACACCGGCTGAATCAATTCGCCCTTGATCTTGCGCCCGACTGCCGCTTTGAAATATTCCTCGGAGGCCAGGTTGACCGCGACCGGGCGTGGCATCTCGGCCAGTTCATCATTGATCGCATTGAGCAGACCTTCGCCCCAGAAAGTGTAGAGATCCTTGCCGCCTTCATTGGCAAATTTGGTGCCCATTTCGAGGCGGTAAGGCTGCATCAGGTCGAGCGGCTTCAAAATACCGTAGAGACCGGAAAGAATACGCACCTGCTTTTGGGCAAAATCGAGATCGTCGGCGCTTAGCGTTTTGGCGTCCAGACCATCATAAACATCACCGTCGAAAGCCAGCACCGCCGGCTTGGCGTTATCCGGTGTAAAAGGCAGCGCCCAGTCGGCGTAGCGGCTGAAATTGAGCGCCGCCAGCGGGTCGGACAAATCCATCAGATGGGCGATATCAGCCGGTGACAGCCGACGCAACTGGCGAATCAGGATTGCGGATTGGTCGAGAAAGGCCGGCTGCGTAAAGGTCGCCACCTGTGGCGGAGTCTTGTAATCAAGCGATTTGGCGGGCGAGAGAAACAGCAGCATGGGGATTTCTTCCTTCAAATGGGTGCATTGCACTACGCCGAATTTTACCGGCTGGTAAAATCCTGTCTTTGTATTTTCTGGAACACCCATGAAACGAACCCGCTTCGGCTCGCGCGACCGCCTTTCGCGTGACGCGGCAGAACTGCAACGCCTGGCCATCGGCCTCTCGGAATCCGGCGGCAAACTGGAAGACAGTTTCTGGGAGAGCCAACTGGCTGAATTGGCCGACGACCTGCTCAAAGGCGGCGCCGAGGACGACATCAACACCGCACTGGACCGCCTGTTTGAAGCCAATCCACGGGCTCACGACGAACTGGCTGACATGGTCGAAGCGCGCGCCGAAACCGGTCGACTGACAGCGAATGACCAGGAATTCGACATCCAGCTATTTTCCGCGCCCATCCTTGCCTGGTCGCGCTTCTCGATTCCCGCCTGCGCCCTGCCCCAAGCCACGCTGCAAGCGCTGACCACCCACCTCAGCGCCCACGTTTTCGGCGCGGATGTGCGCGTCGCACTGGCCGACTACCTGTTCAGCCCGGACCAACTACCGCGCAGTTTTTGCGACACTTGGCAACTGACTCAGGCGCTCGGTCAAGCGACGCTGGCGGGCCAAAACCTTGCGGTCGACACCGCTGGCATGGCCGAAACCAATCGGTTCCTGTCAGACGTCCGCTACCTCGTCGGCAGCATCGTTGTGCCACGTGGCAAGCCGCTGTTCCGCTGGAACGAAAAGGACGGCAACAAGGAAAGCGCGCTCAAGGAATGGATCAAGCAGGGCAGTCCGAATCTGGAACCGCTGCTTACCGGCTGTGCCTGGGAACCCTTACTGCCGGACGCTTACCACGCCGGCTGCCGCAACGCCGACCGCCTGTCGCGGCCGTATTCGCTGAAAGCCTCGGTCGACTTCCTGCAAACTACGCTTGGCCTGATGCCGGCTGACCTTCGCGCCGTGGTTGGCCCCTGCTACGACCGCAGGATGGAAGAATACCGCGTCGGCCTCGGCCCCAAGGATTCCGACGAAACCTTCCATGGCATCGTCTGGCCGCTGCTTGGCGCTGAAGATGAAGCGACCGATGCCGCCGGTGAAATCGAAGCCATGCTGCGCGAGGCCGGCGTCAAGGAAGTGCTTTTCCTCGACCACCACTTCCCGATGGAGTTCTGCGACGACTGCGGCGCCCCGCTTTTCCCCAACGCCGAAGCTGAACTGGTGCACGCCGAAATGCCGGAAGAGGCAGGCGCCAACTCGCAAGCGCTGCATTAATGATCCTGAGCCCGTCATTCCCGCGCCGGCGGAAATCCAGAGCAGCAAGCATGGATTCCCGCCGGCACGGGAATGACGGCAGCGGAGTCTGATCGTGAGTCAATCCAAGAACGCCGACTGGCTAGCCCGTAGCCAAGCCGCCGTCTGGCACCCGTGCACGCAAATGCTGCACCACGCGCACACTGCTTCACCGGCGCACCTGCCGCTGATCCCGATTGCTCGCGGCCAAGGTGCCTGGCTTTACGACTTCGACGGCAAGCGCTACCTCGACGGCATCAGTTCCTGGTGGACCAACCTCTTCGGCCACGCCAACCCGCGCATCAACGCGGCGTTGCGCGAGCAACTGGAAACGCTCGAACATGTCATGCTGGCCGGCTTCACGCACCAGCCGGTGGTTGAGCTTTCCGAGCGTTTATCGGCGTTGACCGCAGGCACCCTCGGCCACGCCTTTTACGCCTCGGACGGCGCTTCGGCCACCGAAATTGCGCTGAAAATGAGCTTCCATTTCTGGCAAAACAGCGGTCGACCGCAGAAATGTGAATTCCTCTGCCTAGCCGGCAGCTATCACGGCGAAACCGTCGGTGCGCTTGCGGTGACTGATGTGGCGCTGTTCAAGGACGCTTACGCCCCGCTCGTTCGCGCCGCCAGCATCGTGCCATCGCCCGACTTCCGCCAGGCCGAAGCCGGCGAAACGCCCGCTGACGTGGCCCGCCGCACCGCTGCCGCACTGGAAAAGCACCTCGAACAACACGGCGAGCGCATCGCCGCCCTGATCGTCGAACCGCTGGTGCAAGGTGCCGCCGGCATGGCTATGTACGACCCTGAATATCTGCGCCTCGCCCGCGCCCTCTGCGACCGCTACGAAGTCCACCTGATTTGCGACGAAATCGCCGTCGGTTGCGGCCGCACCGGCACCTTCTTTGCCCATGAACAAGCCGGTATTCGACCCGATTTGATGTGCCTGTCGAAGGGCATCTCCGGCGGTTACCTGCCGCTTTCCGTGGTGCTGTGCAGCGACGCCATCTACGCCGCCTTCCTCGACGACTCGGTAACCCGCGCCTTCCTCCACTCCCATTCCTACACCGGCAACCCGCTCGCCTGCCGTGCTGCGCTGGCCACGCTGGATATTTTCGAGCAGGACGACGTTCTTGCGGTCAACCGGCAAATAGCGGCAAAAATCAGCGCCGCCCTCGCCCCCCTCACCGACCACCCGCAAGTCAGCCACCTGCGCCAACGCGGCATGATCGCCGCCTTCGACGTCAAAACCGACGACCCATACTTCTCCCGCAAGTTTTACCGCGCTGCGCTGGAACGTGAGGCGATGATCCGCCCGATCGGCAACACCGTTTACCTGATGCCGCCCTATATTGTTAGCGATGACGAAATCGCCCACTTGGGCAAAGCCATCAGCGGCGCGCTGGCTGAAGCACTCCCTTAACCCAATTAACGACGGATTCCACCATGGACTTCAAACCTTTTGTCTATATCGCCTCAGCCGACCGTGATTTCGTGATGCGGGTCAAGGATGCGCTGATCGCTCACGTCGATCTCAATGTTTTTCACACCGGGGCTGATTGCAAGGCGGCTCTGTCCGCTCGGCAACCGAATGCGCTAATCCTCGACAGCGCACTGCCCGACCTCGACGGCTACGCACTGCATCAGGCCATCCGCGATGACTTCGATACCTCCGACATCTATCAACTACTGCTCTGTAGCGATGCTGAAGCCGGGCGCGACGACATTGTTGCCGACGATTTCCTGCTCAAACCACTGAGCGATGCAGTTTTCCTGAAAAAAGTCGGGCTGCTGAATAAAATGCTGGAAAACCGCCAACGGGCCAACGAGCAGATGTCCTACGCCCAAAGTGTCGCCATGACCGCCATGTCGAGCATGGGCGAGCTCGGCGTCGTCATGGAATTCATGTCGAAGAGTTTTGCCTGCCGCAGCATTCAGGCGGTTGGCGATCTTGCGCTGGGCGCCATCAAGCAATATGAGCTCGACAGCATCATCTATTTCTCTTGGGAGGGTGAAAGCTATATCGCCAAAACCGGCGGTGCCGACGTTTCCCAGGAAGATCGCGAACACATCGCGCAACTGCGCCCGCTCGGCCGCCTGCTCGAAATCAACGGCCAACTGATAGTCAATTTTGAGCACACCACGATCCTGATTAAAAAGCTGCCCGACGACAGCGCCCGCTGTGGCCGTCTGCGCGACGACATTGCCATGCTCTGTGAGGGCGTTGATGCGCGCGTCACCGGCTTGCTGTTGGAGCACGACAACCTGCTCAAACAGCAAGGCATTCGCTACGCCGTCAACGAAATCCGCGATTCCGTGGCCAATCTCCATGAACGCCAACTCGCCTACCTCGCCACCGGCCGCGACCTGATTGGCCAGGTCACCAATGACTTCGAAGATACTTTTATCCACCTCGGCCTGATGCCCGAAGTGGAAAATCAACTGATCAGTCAGCTCGTCACCCTGCGCCAACGCTTGGCCGAACTCTGGTCACAACCTGGCCAAGTTGAAGCCAAACTGCAAAGCGTCGTTACCGCGCTTGAAGTTCTCTCTGGTGATGTATTGGCGGAGCGCAAAACAAGTCACTAAGTCAATGGATTGCCTGTTCGCTACAGCGCCGGACAGCATTCTTGCATCGCCCCCATTTTGTATTACCGTTCACTACTGTCCGGTTAAAAATCGAATAGATTCAATTGGTTGCACTGTGTCTTGTCGATTCTTTTGCAGTCATTTCCCGGAAACGCTTGCTGCAAGGGCATCTTCTCGAACAGGGTGACCGACAATATCTGTAGCAAAGTGTAGAGCGAGGCGTCCAGATTCAGGCGCTTCTTGACGATAGCCACGAGGACATAGACCGACACGGCGATCCAGATTTGCGACTTCACCGCATTCTCTGAATTGCCGTAGAACTTCTTGATGCGCAAATGCTGCTTGATCCACTTGAAGAATAATTCCACCTGCCAGCGAGCTTTGTAAAGCGCGCAGATCGTGGCTGCCGTCACCGTGAAGTTGTTGGTGAGGAACACCAACGTCTTGCCTGTCTCGGGATCTTTGAATCGGATGCGACGCAAATGCACCGGATAGTCCTTGCAGCTGGTCGTTCCCGTCAGTGCAATGGTCTGATCGCAGATGATGCCCGTGCTGCGATCTACCGGCGCCGAATAGACACGACGAAAACGAGTATTCGATTTGGCACGGGTAACGAAGAAAGCCAGTGCCTGATGCATCAGGTAAAGCCGATCGAAGTCGAGATAGCCGCGATCCATAATGTAGAACGCGCCGGGTTCCAACACCAGAATATCGAGCACTTTGACATCCCCCATCTTGCCGTCGGAGATGTGAATGAAGCTGGGAATATTGCCGCGAAGGTCGAGCAGCGTATGCATCTTTACTGCCGACTTGGTCGTGCGAAACAACGCCCACGGGAAGAGCGAGAGGCACAGATCGATGGTCGTCGAGTCCAGCGCGTATGCCGTGTTCTCCAACTCGATACCGAAACTCTCGCCGATGTAGAGCTTGCGAGCCTGCAAAATCAGGCACTGAGCAAATTCGGCATGAATGCGCCAGTCCCGAGATTCGTTGGCATCGGCCAGCGTCGAGCGCTTGATCTCGTGCCGGAAACCCATGTGGTAGAGCTTGGTGGCTTGTGCCGACAGGCAGACTTCGATATCGCGCAAACTCTCGCGGTAGGTGAGTTGCGCAAAGGCCAGTACGCGGAATTGATCGGCGCAGGTCATGGACTTGACGTAGCGATCTCCGTCGCGGCGATCGATGATGCGGTGAAAAGTCTTCCAAGGCAGGAAATCCATGAGCTGGGCGAACAGCGTCTTGCCAATGTACATGAGTGGCTCCGGGAGCGTTATTCCCGGAATTTTTTCGGATTTTCATTTTGACATTCAAGTCGGAGACACACACCCTCGATCGGAATCCATTGCCGCGTATGGCTTACAGCAATCCGATCTCTCGTTTAACCGGACAGTAGTG
>JBBSCQ010000085.1:0-12875 GCA_038250105.1 Burkholderiales bacterium
CTTCGACGAGCGGTTAAGATGGTTGCTGACCGGGCTTTTTGTTTTCGGCCACTTCGTTAAATTATTGGAAATCTTGCCATGACTATTGCCTTGATTCTTTTCGCCCATGGTGCCCGCGACCCTGAGTGGGCGAACCCGATGCGCCGGGTGCAGGCGGTTGTGCGCCAGCGTGTGGCGGATGTGCCGGTTGAACTGGCTTTCCTTGAATTCATGTCGCCGACCTTGCCCGAATGCGCGGCGCAACTGATTGCCCAAGGTGCCCGAAAAATTGTCGTGATGCCGATGTTTATTGCTCGGGGTGGGCATTTAAAAAATGAAACGCCGGAAATGATAACCGTGCTGCGGTCAACCTATCCAGAGGTCGAATTTTCACTGGGCGGCGCTATTGGTGAGAACGAAATTGTCGTGCAGGCGATGGCGACGGCAGCGCTGGTGGCGGCTGGCCTGTAGCTTGCTAGGTAAGCACTATGCTTACCGTCCTCGTTATTGATGAATCCCGTTCCCGCGCTGGCGAAATTTGTGCCGGGTTGGCGCTGGCTGGCTATCAGGTTGCTGCAATTTTGGCTGGTGCTGAAAATTTGTCGGCCGAAGTTGAGAGACTGAAGCCGGATGTGATCCTGATCGGTACCGACAGCCCGAGCCGCGATACGTTAGAAAATCTGGCCGCGATGAATCGCAACATGCCGCGCCCGGTGGTTATTTTTACTCAGGAAGATGGTCAGTCGGCGATCCGCGATGCTGTAAAGGCGGGGGTTTCGGCCTATGTGGTCGATGGCCTGGACCCTAAACGGATCAAAGGTATTGTCGAGGTGGCGCGGGTGCGCTTTGAGGGTACGCAGGCGCTGCGCCGTGAGCTCGACGAGGTTTCGAAAAAACTGTCTGACCGCAAACTGGTGGACAAAGCCAAGGGCGTCTTGATGAAAGCGCGTGGTCTTGATGAGGATGCGGCCTACCACGCGATGCGCAAGCTGGCGATGGAGCGCGGCCAGACTTTGGCCAAAGTGGCGCGTGACGTGATCGACATGGCGCGGGTGCTGCTCTAAAGCTGTGCGGCCTGATCGCTTGCTGCACTGCAACAGTGCATGAGTTTGATCGTGTATCACAAGGTCAATCCACTGCTAACTCAATGAAAACAAAGTAATTCAAATAAACTAGTTCTTTTTGGCAGGCCCTGGCACGACCGTTGCAATAGTCATTGCAAAGCACGGTCAAAGGCGACCGGGCAAGCGTCAGGCGAAAGCCAATGCAAAAGGACAAAGGCGTCCATCCGAGCTGCTTAACTGCGGCCTGGGTGAGACGCCTGTTTTTTTTGGAATTTTTGTAATCAAGGAGCAAGCAATGGAAGACAAAAAACTGGCACCGGAAGGCGCATTGGAAGCTACGCCCTCCTTTTCTCGTCGTGATTTCGTTTCAGCCGCTTTGGGAGCATCTCTAATGGCCATGGTTCCCCCCGGCGTTCGCAGCGGTGCCTGGGCCGCTGGTTCGGACGCCCCCGAAAAGAAGGAAGTCCGTATTGGCTTCATCCCGCTGACGGACTGCGCCTCGGTGGTGATGGCGGCGGTCAATAAGTTTGATGAAAAATACGGCATCAAGATCATCGCCACCAAGGAAGCTTCCTGGGCTTCGGTGCGCGACAAGCTGGTCAATGGCGAGCTCGATTGCGCCCATGTGTTGTATGGCCTGGTCTATGGCGTGCAACTCGGTATTGGCGGCCCGAAGAAGGATATGGCGGCTTTGATGAGCCTGAATAACAACGGTCAGGCGATCACGCTTTCTAATCAGTTGAAGGACAAAGGCGCCACTGATGGCGCCAGCCTGGCGGCGCTGGTTGCTAAAAAGGAGCGCGAATATACCTTCGCCCAAACCTTCCCGACCGGTACGCATGCCATGTGGTTGTATTACTGGCTGGCGGCGCAGGGCATCAACCCGTTGAAGGACGTCAAGACCATCACCGTGCCGCCGCCGCAAATGGTGGCCAATATGCGCGTCGGCAACATGGATGGTTTTTGCGTTGGCGAACCGTGGAATAACCGGGCGATCATGGACAACATCGGTTTCACCGCGACGACGACGCAGGATATCTGGACCGATCACCCGGAAAAGGTGTTGGGCACGACTGCCGACTGGGTCAAGCAGAACCCGAACACGGCGCGCGCTGTGGTCGCCGCTATTCTTGATGCCAGCAAGTGGATTGATGCGTCGATTGCCAACAAGCAGAAGACGGCCGAAACGATCGCCCAGAAGGCTTACGTCAATACCGACACCGATGTCATCGTCGCCCGCATGCTCGGCCGCTATCAGAATGGCTTGGGCAAAAGTTGGGATGACAAGAATCACATGAAGTTCTTCAACGACGGTGCGGTGAATTTCCCCTATCTCAGCGACGGCATGTGGTTCATGACGCAGCACAAACGTTGGGGATTGCTGAAGAGCCATCCGGATTACCTGGCTGTCGCCAAGCAAGTGAATCGTATCGACATCTACAAGCAGGGGGCAAGTGCCGCCGGCGTGGCGCTGCCGAAGAGCGAAATGCGCAGCCACAAGCTGATCGACGGCGTGGTTTGGGACGGTAAAGACCCGGCCAAGTACGCCGATGGTTTCAAGATCAAGGCTTAACCAATCGCGGCACAGCCGTCATTCCCGGCCCAGCCGTGAATGACGGATTTGAGGAGAAGACCATGAGCGCAGTGACAATAGAGGGTGGTTTTGGCACTAAAAAGCCAGTTGACCACAGCATTAGCAGCCCACCGGCCGCAGAAATTGTCGCCGAGCCGGTTAAGGAAATGAAAATGGAAAAAGCAGTCTCTGAGCCCTTCGGCGTTGTCATCGCCGAGAAAATGAATGCCATGGCCCGCGCCGTGCTGCCACCGACCCTCGGTATGCTGATCCTGCTCGGTATCTGGTATGTCGCCACATTCAAGGGCGGCAGCATTCCCGGTCCGGGCCAAACCTGGGATGCCGCGGTGGTGCTGTTTTCCGACCCCTTCTACCGCAACGGGCCGAACGATCAGGGTATCGGCTGGAACGTCCTTTCTTCCCTGCAACGCGTCGGCATCGGCTTCGGCTTTGCCGCGCTGGTTGGCATTCCGCTCGGTTTCATCCTTGGTCGCTCGGCCTTTCTCTCGGCGATGATCAATCCAATCATCAGCCTGCTGCGCCCGGTCTCACCGCTCGCCTGGTTGCCGATTGGCCTGCTTGTTTTCAAGAAGGCTGACCCGGCGGCGACTTACACCATTTTCATCTGCTCGATCTGGCCGATGATCATGAACACCGCCCAAGGCGTCCAGCGCGTGCCGCAGGATTATCTCAACGTCGCACGCGTGCTCAATCTGTCGGAATGGAAAGTCGTCACCAAGATCCTTTTCCCCGCCGTGTTGCCCTACATGCTGACCGGTATTCGTCTTTCCATCGGCACTGCCTGGCTGGTGATCGTCGCAGCGGAAATGCTCACCGGCGGCGTCGGCATCGGCTTCTGGGTGTGGGATGAATGGAATAATCTCAAGGTTGAACACATCATCATCGCCATTTTCGTCATTGGTATCGTCGGTCTGATTCTCGAGCAAGCCTTGATCATGCTCGCCAAGAAACTGACCAAAGAATCGGCCTGATCCAGGAGACCGTCATGGAAAAATTTGTACAAATTGAAAAAGTCGGCCAGACCTTCGCCACCAAAAAAGGCAAGTTTGTTGCCTTGCGTGACATTGATCTGACGATCAAACAAGGTGAGTTCATTTCGCTGATCGGCCACTCCGGTTGCGGCAAATCGACCCTGCTGAATCTGATCGCCGGCCTGACCACGCCGACCATCGGCGTCCTGCTCTGCGATGGTCGCGAAATCGCCGGGCCTGGCCCGGAACGCGCCGTGGTTTTCCAGAACCACAGCTTGTTGCCTTGGTTGACCTGCTTCGAGAACGTCTATCTGGCCGTCGAGCGTGTCTTCGGCGAAAAAGAAGGCAAGGCCAAGTTGAAAGAACGCACGGCTGCGGCGATCAATCTGGTCGGCCTCGACCACGCCAGTAGCAAGTACCCAAACGAGATTTCCGGTGGCATGAAGCAGCGCGTTGGTATCGCCCGCGCTTTGTCGATGGAACCGAAAGTGCTACTGCTCGACGAGCCCTTCGGCGCCCTCGATGCGCTAACTCGCGCCAAGTTGCAGGATGAACTGATGAAAATCTGTCAGACCACCCAGGCGACGACCGTTATGGTTACCCACGATGTTGATGAGGCGGTTTTGCTCTCTGACCGTATCGTAATGATGACCAACGGCCCGGCCGCCACCATCGGCGAGATTCTGGAGGTCAAACTGCCCCGGCCGCGTCATCGGCTGACCTTGGCGCATGATCCGGCCTACATCGCCTGTCGTGCTGCTGTATTGGAGTTCCTTTACGAAAAACAAGCGCACGTCGAAAAAATCGCTGCCTGATTATTCTCCCAGCCTTCTACGTTACCGCATGCTCTCCGCCGCGATGCTTGCCCGCTGGCGCAAACCGGCGGGTTTTTTTATCTTTGATCTAAATCCTTGCAATTAAAGGGCGCGCGGGGCTAAGGTTGGTCCCATTTCGTCATGGGTCAATGTTGATGTTCGCCAATCCGGGCAAACTCTCGCGCAAGATCGTCAGTACCTTGCTGGTCTTTTTTCTGGTCGCTACGGCGGCGATTTGCATGACGCTGCTGATCTCTTGGCAACTGGAAGGTGTGGCGGCGGCGATAAATGATGCTGGCAGCCAGCGGATGCGGACCTATCGCATGGGTCACCTGATGGCCCGCGGGCAGGAGGTGAAAGGTCAGGAAGCGGTGCTGAGCAAGGAGCTCTCGACCGAGCTTGAACACTTTGAAATGGTCCTGCAAAACCTGCAGTTAGGCGATCCGGCTCGGCCGCTGTCGCCGCCGCGCAATGGTGAAGTGCAGGATCAGTTAAGCAAGGTGCAAAAAGCTTGGCGCGGCACGATCCGGCCGCTGGTTTTGACCTACCTGAGCGGAGATTTTAAGGCGCGTGAAGCGGTGCTTGATCGCTTCGACAGGGAGCTTGAACCCTTTGTTAGCAGCATCAATCAATTGGTTTTTGGCATGGAGCGCAGTTACGCTAGCGACACCAATTTGCTGCGCACCGTGCAAGCGGCGCTGGTGTTATTGGCGATACTCGGTACGGCCATTCTGATTCGCTTTTTCACCCGTCTGGTCATTCGGCCGGTGGGCGTGCTGCATGCCGGCATGCGGCGGATGAACTCAAGTGACCTGACCGTTCGCCTGCCGGTGGATACGGATGATGAGTTGGGTGGCCTGGCGCGTGGCTTTAATCAAATGGCGGAACACTTGCAGACGGCCTATAGCACGCTGGAAGAGCGGGTTGAAGCAGAAACCCGCAGCTTGGCGCAACGTAATCACGAACTCGGTATTTTGTATGAAGTGACGTCTTTCCTGAGTGAGCCTTTGCCGCAGGAGGCGCTGTGCCAGGGCTTTCTTGATCGCATTAAATTAGCCTTGGGGGCGGATGCGGGTGCGGTGCGCTTGTATATGCCGGAGTCGCAAAAGCTTTGCCTAGTGACGCACGACGGTTTATCTGAATCCTTTCTCGCCCGCGAGCGCGAACTAAATTGCGGCGATTGCCTCTGCGGTGAGGTGATCCAGAGTGGCATGCCGGCCGTGTTTGATACGGTCAACCCGCCAAAAGGCATGAAATTGGGCAGTTGCATCCGCGAAGGATTTGCCACGGCGACCGCCTTCAGTATTGTGCATGGCAAACGTCGGCTAGGGGTTTACAACCTTTACTTCTTGAAAACCCATGCGGTGTCGGCGCAAGAAAAAAGCCTGCTCGAAACAATAGGCCAGCACCTCGGCGTGGCGATTGAAAATCAGCGGCTGAGATCGCGGGAAAAAGAGTTGGCGGTATTTGAAGAGCGCAATATGCTGGCGCAGGAACTGCATGACTCGATTGCCCAAGGGCTGGCATTTTTGAATATTCAGGTCCAGTTGCTGCAGGATTCGCTTCGCAAAGGGAATGCCGAGGAGGCGATGCAAACCGCCGGGCAACTGCGTGAAGGCGTGCAGGAAAGCTATGACGACGTGCGTGAATTGCTGGTCCATTTTCGCACGCGTGTCTTGCAGTCCGATCTCGATACCGCAATCGCCAGTACTTTGGCCAAGTTCGAAGTGTAGACCGGCATACCGACTGAGTTTGAGCAGGTTGGCGGTGGTACAGCACTGGAGCCGACCGATGAAACCCAGATCATGCATATCGTCCAGGAATCACTCTCGAATATTCGCAAACACGCCCAGGCTAAGCACGTCAAACTTATCGTGCGGAGAAATTTTGGAAAAATTGGGGTTGAGGTGGTGGACGACGGGATCGGTTTCGATCCGGTGAACGAGCCGAAAGTGCAATCGGAGCGGCATGTTGGGCTGAAAATCATGCGCGAACGCGCCCACCGGGTGGGTGGTGAGTGTCAAATAACATCAAAAATCGGCGAGGGTACCCGTGTCACACTCACCTTGCCCAAGGAAAGCAGAGAGGCTGTTTGAAATGAGCGAAAAAATCCGTGTATTGCTGGTCGATGACCACACCTTGTTTCGTAGCGGGATCAAATCCCTTTTGCAGCGAAACGCTGACTTTGAGGTGGTTGGCGAGGCGGGGGATGGGCTGGAGGGAATCAAGCGCGTGCGCTCCTTGAAACCTGATGTGGCCTTGATTGACCTGCACATGCCGGGTGTTTCCGGTCTTGAGGCGGTCAAGGCGATCAGCGAGGAAATGCCCGATGTTCGCGTGCTGATGCTGACGGTTTCTGAGGATGCGCAGGATCTGATTGATGCCCTTCGTGCCGGCGCTAGTGGCTATCTGCTGAAAAATATTGAAACCGATACGCTGATCGACGCTATCCGGCGTGCGGCACAAGGCGAATCGATCGTTTCGCAGCAAATGACGGCAAAACTGATTCAGGGTGTACGTAACCAGCCTAAAGCCGGTTCAGCTGTGCTCGAACGCGACAGGTTTTCCCCCCGCGAGCGCGACATCATGGCTTCGCTGGCGCTCGGCGAAAGTAACAAGGAAATCGCCCGCAAACTCGATCTGGCCGAAAGCACAGTAAAAATTCATGTCCAGAATATTTTCAAGAAACTGAACATGAGCAGCCGAGTCCAAGTTGCGCTCTATGCGGTAGAACACGGTTTTGGTCAGCCCCGACAAAACTGAGCCAGTATTCGACAATGTGGCGGGAGTGAAGGCAACCTGAAGCCAAATGCTACGGTCGACGTCGATTTTTACCTGATTTCTAAAAGAAAAGCCCCCGACTTGTTCGGCCGGGGAGCAAAGCCGGCGTGTCGCCGGCATATCCTCGGGGGGAGGAAACTGAAATCAGTGCTGCGGAATAGGGTGCGTGCGTTGCAGGTGCTCATAGGTTTCGGCCAGTTTTTTAGCGTGTTCAAAATGCCCGGCCTCCAAAGCCTGCTGCATGTTATCGATAACCATCGAATGCAGACGGAAAACCCCTTCCGGGGTGCAGAGTAAAGTCTCGCTTAACTCGGCGGCAAGCATGGTGGGGATATGTTCGTGCTCAGCGATCGCCTCAATTTCGCCGCGATCCAAATCGCAATAGTCGAGTACGTCTTGTATGGAAAGCATCTTTCCTCCTTAGATTGGCTAAACAATATTGTCAGGTTGGCAATCCCTGTTTTTATATTTGTTCTGTCCGCCTTGTCGTATTTATTAGTGGAGGATCACTACTCTTTATAGCTTATCTGGCGAGAGAATCAAGGCATCGGGGCAAGATGTCGGGCATCCCTTCAAATTCGCAAATGGCCATCTGGCAAGGGATGTGCCAGTTGTAGCCGGCTAATTGTCGGCAATAGGTCGAGGCCATGATCTTTCTTCAACTTGACGGCACGCTGGCGCATTTCTTCCAGCGAGAGATCAACCGCTTTGCCGCCGCTGGCAAAGGCAATCGTATTGCCGCTGTCGCAAGAAGGAAATACGGCAACACGGTTGTCAAAGGCCTGTTTGATCCGCTCGACACTACCCTGAAAGCTCTTGTTATAACCCAGTAAATTAGTACAAAAAAGCCCGTTGTCACTAAGCCGGGCCCGGCAAGCCTGATAAAACGGCAGGGTGTCCAATACCCCCGCTCTGGCTTCCGGATCAAACCCGTCGACCAGAAGCAAGTCAAACTGGCGGTCACCACTCAGCATATAGTCCGCCCCGCAGCCGATCACTACGTCCAGCCGCAGTGGATCATCTGGTAGCTTGAAATACTGGCGCGCAATGAACTCCACCTGCGGGTTGATCTCGACAACGGTTATCCGGCAATCCGGCAGGTTGCGATAAATGAACTTGGCCAACGAGCCAGCACCCAGCCCAATCAGCAAGGCGCTGCGCGGCCACTTGTTTTCCGGTCGCAACAACAGTCCGGCCATCATCTCGCGGGTATAGGCCAGCTCCAGCGACCATGGTCGGGCAATCCGCATGGCGCCCTGCACCCAGTCAGAACCAAAGTGCAAATAACGCAGGCCAGACTCCTCACTGATATCGACGGAATGCTTGGCAGTGAAACGCGGTTTTTTTATTGACATGACGGGCGCCGTTGGGTCGCGGGATTGGCCGTAAGTATATTCTCGATGCGCTTTAAGGCCACGTAATGGCGTCGGATTCGTCGATTTCGTCGATTTCGCCGGGCGATTGTGACGGCACCGAATTTCGGCAGCTGCGCATAAAATTAAGTTGGACACGCCAAGACTAGTGCACAAGTGGCATGAGCCCGGCAAGCGGCAACTGCAATTCGCCGATTTCCGGCATTGTCTGCCAATTCTTGTCCTGTCCAGCTTGATCAGCGGTGGCCTATGCCTTGAGCTAGAAGGGATTCCAGCGATTTGATCTGTCTGGCCTAACTTATGCATGTAACTTGAAGCTAACAAATTGCAGCATCAACCCACAAAGGAGCCCATCATGATTGCCCATCGTCGCACTTGGCTGTATCGCCTTGCTGGCGAGGAATTTGCCCATGCCATTACGTTCAAAATACCCGTCACGGCACGCATGGTTCGTGAGGAATTGCGGAAGGCATTCGGCGCATCATCGTTTGAGCTTTGGGCTCGCTGATTTACTCGACTGCCTGAAATATTTCCGCAATGACGCCCCGATATAGTCTCCGACTCAAAATTACAAAGAGGAGACAACATGAAAACAATGGATCAACTTCACGAGAGCGCCATTCGACTCTGCGCAGAGCATGGCGTGACCGTTCAGCCCTATGGCCGTGCTTGGTGGCTAATTGGTAATGGCATCAACCGAGTCGTCGCAGAGTTGGCTGGCTTGTGTCGGTCAGACCTTGCGCCCATGTTTGTTGCCAAGCGATGAGCACCCCGGTGCAGCAGCAGCACCAGCAACAACCAACCAACTCCGAATGGTTAAGCCGGGTGATTGCCCAAGCCAGAAAACAGTCGGGCTGTTTGTAGCAATACGGTTGAGAGCGAACGGTCTCTCTGCCTTTTGGCAAAAAATCTCGTCCGCTAGTCGTCCTTATTCTCCAACTATTTGGGGTTCGGACGGGTGATTGGCAATTTATTTGGTATGGCTATCAATCGCGTTAAACCTTTGTCGATAAAGGTTTTTGGCGGGTCCGGTGAGATTCGAACTCACGATGGATTTCTCCACGCCGGTTTTCAAGACCGGTGCATTCAACCGCTCTGCCACAGACCCGCTGTCATTTTCACAACCAATTTCAAGGTCGGTTAAACCAACCTGTCTGCCAAAACCACCGCAGACACATTCAAAAGTTACGCTGACTAGCGCCATGTCGCTGCTTTTGAAGGCGCGCATGATAGCATAAAGGAACGCGACATTAACCTTCTGGCTAACACAACAATTGTTGAAACTTTAATTGTTTGCCCTTGGTCTTAATACACGTCGTAACCAGCAAAAGGATAGCTTACTCATGAACACTAATTTCGAGATCGCCGGCCAAGGCTCCTCCGGGCTCGCTCTTCAGCAAAACCGCGTTCTGCGCAACACCTACATGTTGCTCGCCCTCTCCATGGTGCCTACAGTCATTGGCGCGATGGTCGGTGTTCAGCTGAATTTCAGCTTTATGGCTGGTAGCCCGTTTATCGGTTTCCTGCTGTTCCTCGGCATCGCCTGGGGCTTCATGTACGGTATTGAAAAGAACAAGGATAGCGGCTTGGGCGTTGCCTTGTTGCTCGGTTTCACCTTCTTCATGGGCTTAATGCTGTCGCGCATTCTTCAGGTGGCACTGGGCTTCTCGAATGGTGGTGGGATGATTGCCATGGCGGCTGGTGGTACTGGCGCGGTGTTTTTCACGATGGCGACTATTGCAACGGTCAGCAAGCGTGACTTCAGCGGCATGGGCAAGTTCTTGTTCATCGGGATGATCGTGATTCTGTTGGCAGCAATGGCCAACATATTCTTCCAGATTCCCGCCCTCTCACTGGCGATTTCTGCTGCTGCCGTGATGGTTTTCTCCGCCTACATCCTTTACGACATCAGCCGTATCGTTCAGGGTGGCGAAACAAACTATGTCAGCGCGACGCTCTCGGTCTACCTGAGTATTTACAACGTTTTCGTCAGCCTGCTGCAACTGATCATGGCATTGACTGGCGATCGTGATTGATTAGGTAACAACTGAAATGAGCAGGGCGGCCTCGGCCGCCCTTTTTCATGGACGCTCGAAAACGGCGATCGATTCGACGTGTGAGGTGTGCGGGAACATGTTTACCGCCGCTGCCGCGACAAAGCGATAGCCCTTGGCGGAAACCAGGACGGCAGCATCCCGAGCCAGCGTCGCCGGATTACAGGATACATAGACAATTCGCCGTGGCGAATCAGTGCCCAGGGCATTGACCAGTTCGATTGCCCCTTCACGCGGCGGGTCGATCAGCATCTTGTCGAACTTGCCGAGTGCCGCTAACGAAGCTTCGGTGCATTCAAACAGGTTGGCGACGGCAAAGTCGACGCGATCAGCCAAGCCATTTACCTGAGCACTTTCACGACCACGCTGAACCAGACCGTCGCTACCCTCAATGCCGACTACTGTAGCGCCGGAGCGGGCAATCGGTAGCGTAAAGTTGCCCAAGCCACTGAACATGTCAGCAATCCGCTCACCCGGTTGCGGGTCAAGCAGGCGCAGTGAGCGCCGGACCAGTACGCGATTTACGGCGTGATTCACTTGGGTGAAATCAGTCGGCCGAAAATCGAATTCAAGATCAAATTCCGGCAAGGTGTAGGACAAGCGCGGGCCAGGCAAAGGGTAAAACCGATAAACCGAATCCGGCCCCTTGGCTTGTATATAGAAGACCACTTCATGGCGGTCGGCGAAGTTACGCAGTAATTGCTCATCTTTGGGCTTGAGCGGTTCGAGAATGCGCAGTAGCAAGGCCGTGCATTGCTCACCAACGGCGATTTCTACCTGCGGCAAGCGCTCGGCAATCGACAGGGCGCCAAATAGTTCGCGCATTGGCATGAGCAGGGCCGAGATGTGGGGCGGTAGAACCTCGCAGGTTTTCATGTCGGCAATGTAGCTGCTACGCCGTTCGTGAAAGCCAATCAGCATGCCACCGTTATCCGGCAGTTTGCGCACGGCAAGTCGCGCCCGATGCCGGTAGCCCCAGGGCGCCCCTTGCGTTGGCGGCAGTATTTGCTCTGGCCGAACCCGGCCGATGTGCCACAGACTATCTTCCAGTACGCGCTGCTTGGCGGCCATTTGCGCCGCAGGGTCCATATGCTGCATGGTGCAGCCACCGCACACGCCGAAATATTGGCAGCGCGGTGCCAAGCGGGCGCTGGATGGTTTGAGCACGCGCACCAAATGCGCCAACTCGTAACTCGATTTACGCCGAAAGCTGGCGTATTCAACGGTTTCACCAGGCAAGGCGCCGTCAACGAAAACTGCTTTGCCCTCCAGGCGAGTAATGCCTCTCGCCTCATGATCCAGCGATTCGATGATCCCGATTGCCACGGTCAACTCCGAAAAAGCGCGAATTTTAACAATCCTCTGACCATGAGTGGGGGCATCTTTCGTCCGGTTAACCGGACGCCGTGCAGAGCAAGCTAAGTGGCCGATCGAATCGGTTGGCTCTTTTGCCTCCATAAATGGCGTCTGGTCCATTTTTGGTCTCTTAACTAAGTATTTCGGTCGCCAGTTCCAACCGCAGCCCCCGAAAATCCGATATTCGGACACTGCGGCCGTTCAATCCAGATTTATTATTAGTCCCATTCCAAATGGAATCCAATGGCGCAACTGGTTAATTGCTATTGATGTCAGGGTATCCTCTATGAGGAACCCTGATAGCCAATGCATTCCATATATATTCTGGAGCGCGTTTTCCTTGGCGCATCATTACACGAGCCGAATAGTTGTTCTTGCAGAAGCCATTAGTCCATTCGGACTATTGTTTTTTAAATATGATTTGCGTATTATTTTCAACATTAAAATTTATTCTTAATGAGAAAAAATGAAAAAAACAATTCTAGCTATCTCCATGTTTGGGATGTTTTTTGCAACTTCTGCACATGCTGCTGATGTCACCTATACGTTTCAAGGTCTAACAAATATTGGCGGCACAAACTCCTTTGTCGGAACCTTTGTTTATGACAATGATGTAGCGTGATCGACTGTCTACTTCCTTGGTACAGGCCCATTACAGCAGGGATTTTCGACAGTCTATGGCGGTGCGGTAAAGAGTTTGAAAATCACTCTGAGCAATGGAAATCAGGTCGTCAGCACGGGTGGAAAAATTGAGCCTCTTGCAAAACCCCGGTTCCGTGTTGATTTATTTCGCTTTGCGGGGCGAAGGCTGTGGATGCAGGCGGCCATTTCTGGCATGATGAAGTTTCTATACAATCACCATAACGCCCGCAATATGGATGCTATCAA
>JBBSCQ010000086.1:0-12514 GCA_038250105.1 Burkholderiales bacterium
GGAAAAGGTTCCCGGAAAATAAGCAAAATATCCCGTCGACCGCAGTAGTCATTCCCGTATCCCTCCGCTAGAATCGTTCTCAGCAGTCCCCCCACGCAGAGCGCTTAAGGAGAACAGCATGCTGCTCAAAGTTGGCGAGAATGCCCCGACGTTTTCATTGCCGGATGCCGATATGGAGACTATCGATCTGGCCAGTTGTCTGGGTAAAAAACGTATCGTGCTGTTTTTTTACGGGAAGGACGGGACGCCCTGTTGTACCAAGGAAGCGACCGATTTTTCCGATCACGAAGGTGACTTTAACGAATATGATTGCGTGCTCTTTGGGATCAGTCGCGACGACTGCATGAAGCATGCCGAGTTTCGCGACAAGGAAGGCATTGGCTTGGCGTTGCTGTCGGACGCAGATGGTAAGGTTTGCAAGCAGTACGGTGTCTGGCAGCCCAAGGAAGTAGATGGCCACAAGAAATTTGGCATCGTCCGTTCCAGCTTTATTATTGATCGCAGCGGTATCATTCGCCATGCGCTCTACAACGTTAATTACAAAGGTCACGCACTGGATGTGCTGCGCCTCGTCAAGGAAATGAATTCATGAATACCCTGGTTGCCAGAAATACGGTTGTTACCCTCGAATATCACGTGACCGATCCGGACGGCGAAGTGGTCGACGAAGGCCGCGAGCCCCTGATTTATTTGCATGGTGGTTATGACGATATCTTCCCGAAAATCGAAGAGGCCGTGCAAGGCAAGGCCATCGGCGAATCGGTCAATGTCAAACTGCAGCCGGACGAAGCCTTTGGCGATTACGATGCCGAAATGGTGCAGATTGAGCCGCGCAAGGATTTCCCCAAGGAGCTGCAGGTCGGCATGCAATTTGAAGGCGGTCCGGAAGAGGGCGACGACGAAGAGTTTGTGATCTATCGCGTCACCGATATTGCCGATGACAAGGTTGTGCTTGATGGCAACCATCCGCTCGCCGGCATGGCGCTGGTCTTTACCTGCACGGTGGCGGCTGTACGCCCCGCCAGCGCTGAAGAGCTGGAACACGGTCACGTCCATACCCCGGGCGACGACGAGGAAGGCTGCCACTAAGCCAGAGAACATCCCGCTTGAGCGGGAATATGCTTGATTTTACCGATGCCCGTTTTTACGGGCATCGGCGTTTCCGGCCTCTGAGTTCGATATTTGTGGCGGGATATAACAGCGAAAAAATATTTTGCTAGCGAAATACCGACTACTGTACATTTATACAGTTATCGGATAATCTGCTTCTGACGGCACTCAATTAGGAGTGCGGTGAGTTTTTTCATCAACGAAGTCCTGTCAGGGGTATCCGATATGAAACGCATTCAGAAGTGGTTTGACGCAGTGGCCGGCATTTCTCAAGGCGAGATTGACCGCCTCGCCCGTGCCAAGGAAATTTTCGCTAATCCCGGGATGGATGTTTCGGCTTTGAAAACACCCGCCTGCTGGCGCCGTCGGGCGCGCGTGCAAAGTCTTAATGCCTAGCCTGCCGGCAACATGCTAAGCGCTTACGCCGAAATGTCCGATGTTTCTTTTGGTACGGCCAGTTTTTGTACGATCAGGCTGCCCACCATATCGCCTTCGACATTAACGGTGGTGCGCACAGTATCGAGAATGCGGTCGATCGGGAGCAGGATAGCGATCGCTTCGGTCGGCAGGCCAACCGATTGCAGCACCAGCACCATGCTGAGCATGCCGACGCTGGGGATGCCGGGAGCGCCGATGGCGCCGAGCATGGCGATGAAGAAGATGATCAGTTGGTGGGTCAGATCAAGTTCAATGCCGGCCAGCCGGGCAATGAACAGGGCGGCGGCGGCTTCGTAAAGTGCGGTGCCATCCATGTTGACCGTGGCACCGAGCGGGACGACGAAATTAGCGATGTCTTTTTTGACATGCAGATGCTGTTCGACGCAGCGCAGCGTAACAGGCAGCGTGGCGGCGCTTGAGCTGGTGGCGAAGGCGGTAACCAATGCTTCTCTGGCGCCGCGCCAGAAGCGCAGTGGTGATACGCGAGTAACGATATAAAGTAGCAGCGGCAGGATAATGACACCATGGAACAGGGTGCTGCCGATGACGACGGCGATGAAATGGATCAGGCTGTAAAGTAATGCGCTGTTTTGGCTGGCGACCAGTTGCAGTAACAGGGCGGCGATGCCAAGTGGGGCGAGCCGCATGATCCAGCCGACGATGAGCAGGCAGAGTTCCTGCAATTCCTGAATCAGTGTACGCAGGTTGCGGTAGCGCTCGCCGCCAACAACCAGCGCAATTCCCAAGAAGAGGGCGATGATGACGACGGCCAGAATGTCGCCTTGGGCCAGCGCTTTGAACGGGTTTTGGAATAAGCCGTGGAGAAACTCCGCGATGTACTGAGGTAATGGCATCTGCCGTGCCTGATAATTCTGCGTCGCCTCGGCAAACATCGCCAGGTGCAGGCCATCCCCCGGTTTGAAAAGATTAGCCGCACCGAGTCCAATGACGATAGCGATGGCCATCGACAGTGCAAAGAAACCCAGCGTCGTGATCCAGACTCGGTGCATCTTTTGATTAGCGCGCAGATTGGCGACGCCGACTACGATGGAAGAGAAAACCAGCGGGATCAGCACCATGCGCAAAAGGTCGAGAAACAAAGTACCAACCAACTTGGCGCCGTACAGCGTGTCCTGCCTCAAGGCGCTCGGCCCGGCCGCGTTCAGCCACCAGCCAGCGGCAAGGCCGAGCAGGCTGCCAATCAGGATCTGGCTGTTTAACGAAGGTCGGGTCATGGTGTTATCTCGTGGGAGGTGGTTGCGTCTTATTTTATCTGGCCGGCAGTTCGTTGCTGTCAGGGCGGTGGGCTGGCATCATGAATGCCTTCGAATGGCGGGAGTTTGAAATTGGGTGATTTTGAGGCGTTGACCGCAGCATTGCTGGAATTTCGTGATGCGCGCGATTGGCAGCAGTTTCATTCGCTGCGTAACCTGATTACCTCGCTAAATCTCGAGGCGGCGGAACTTCTGGAACTGACTCAATGGAAAAATGACGCCGAAGTTGAGGCGTTGCCGACTGAGCCGAAAGCCGCCGAGGCTTTGCGTGATGAATGCGCCGATATTCTGCTTTATTTGCTGCTGATTGCCGATACCGCCGGGATCAATCTCGCCGAAGCGGCCCACGCCAAACTCGCCAAAAATGCCATCAAATATCCGGTAGAAAAGGCGTTCGGCTCGCGGGCCAAATATTCAGAACTCGACTGAAGCTTATTGGCTTTCTGATTCCAGCCGGAACTGAGCACCTGGGCCTTGGGCGAGGATTTCGGTCAGTTTTGGCAGGGTTTCGCGCAGGGTTTTTTCCAGCGACCAGGGCGGGTTGATGATGAACAGGCCACTGCCGTTCATGCCATAGCCATCCTTCGCCGGGGCGCTAACTTCCAGGGTGACATTGAGCCAGTTGGCTGCACCGAGACGCTTTAATTTGTCCGGTAGTTTGCGTGATTCGATTTTCGACAGCATCGGGTACCACAGCACATAGGTGCCGGTAGGAAAACGCTTTAATGCCTCTTGTAAGCCTTTAACCACCTCAACGTAATCGTCCCGTGTTTCGTAGGAAG
This sequence comes from Burkholderiales bacterium, assembly GCA_038250105.1. GTDB lineage: Bacteria > Pseudomonadota > Gammaproteobacteria > Burkholderiales > Rhodocyclaceae > Azonexus. The sequence continues at coordinate 3,605 of JBBSCQ010000086.1, forward strand.
GGTCGATCAGCACCAGGGCGCGACGGGTGGGTGGCGGCAGGCTGGCTTTCAGGCCAGCAAAGCCATCGCCGGCGGTGACAGATATTTGCCGGCCACCATCCTTGAAATTGCTCTTTAGTAATTCAACGTCTGTGCTGTGCAGTTCGAAAAGGCGCAGCCGGTCGCATTCCCGCAAGGACTGGCTGGCCAGCCAGGGCGATCCGGGGTAATAGCGCAGTTCGCCATCTGGATTTAGCATTTTGACGAATTCGACGTAGTTGACCGCAGCAGTCGGCAGCCCTTTTTTGTCCCAGAGTCGACCGATGCCGTCGCGGTATTCGCCCAGTTTGGTCGCGTGGCCCGACTGTAGGGCATAAAAGCCAGCTCCGGCATGGGTGTCGATAATCCAGAAGGGCGCCGGCTTTTCAGCCATGTATTCAGCGATCTGGAGCAGAACGAGGTGTTTGAGCACGTCGGCGTGGTTGCCGGCATGAAAGGCGTGACGATAGCTGAGCATGAGGAATTAGTCCGGAAGCGGGTCTAGGGCGACGAATTCTAGCCCTTCATTGGCTTCAATGCATTTTCCGATTTGCCGATGCAGCGTTCGACCCAGCGTGCTGAAGGTGATTCTTTGGCCGGAGGTCATTTTCCCCGGCGGCAAGATCAGGCCGGAAAATTTGCCGTAGGCCGGCAGACTGTGCAGAAAAATACCGCGTGTGGAGGCGTTACGGCCGGCCATGACATCAACAACGCTGACTTGGGGCGAGAGTAATTGCAGGCCGAGTTCGAGGCGGGTAGCGGCCGAGACAATGCGGCGGACCAAACAGATATGAATCTTGCTCGATTCGCGTGGCTGCAAGGCAACCAGATCGCCAACCCCAACCTGTGACTTTTCACCTTTGATGAAACGAATCCGGAAACCGTCCGGGCCTTCATCAACCAGCGACCATTCGCTGGTGACAAAACCGCGCCCTTCATGGCGGCCAATGCCATCAATGGAGCGCCGTGAACAGGCATTGCCATTGACAAAGTTGATGACCGAACCCAGGCCACCGATTAAATCGGCCCGTGGCCGAAACTTCGTCCGACTGAAGCGACGGGCGCTCTTGCCGGCTATGACGACACGCATATTTTGCAGCAAGCTTGGTGAGGCAATGAGATCCGGCTGAATTGGCTTGCCCGCTTGGCGGATAAGGTTACGATCCAGCGCCGCCAGTACCTGGCTACAGTCAATAATCAAACCGTCCGAAAGGTGCGTGCCGGCCGGGAGTCGGGTCATGGGGTGGCCAGGGCTGCCTTCACTGGGGCGGACGAAAAAGGAGGATTCAATTGTCTTGCTTTGGGTGCCCGCTAGAATTTCGCCCACTGAGGCATATGCTGCCAGTTGATGTGTGCACTGATAAATATTGCCGAGGTCCAAGCGCGGTTGCTTGCCGGGTTCCATATAGGCAAAGAGCAGGGCACCGAGATATTCATGTTCAATCGGCGCTGTTTCACTGTTTAAGGCTTTGGCGCTGGGGTCGCAGGCCATCAAGTAGAGTTGATGCAGCATCAGCCAGGAACCGGTTGAAGGGGTGGCGTAGGCCCGATAAGCCAACAGTTGCCGCCGCGCCAGCAGGTTGATGGCGCGCAGAATGCATCGGTGATACAGGTCATTCAAGCCGGCATCAGGGTGTTGTTGGCGAATGTCGCGTGTGATATCGGCAAAGGCTGTCGCCAAGGCCTTGAGTAAGTTGTCGGCATGAATCGCCGCGCTGGCCGCGCTTTTGGGTAATGGCAGTGCCGCCTGCATCACTTCATCTTCCAGCACAGGAAGGGCACGTTCGGTTTCCTGACGTGCTGTTTCAAGAAACTTGAAGCGCAGGTGTAGGTTTGCTTCCTGGGCAATCGACGGAATGGCCCGTGTCGTCAGCGTGGCTGCCGCGGCTAGGGGCGGCAGGTTGGCGACCGATTCCAGCATACCTTTGGCCGTAGCTGTGGTTTTACGCCCGCTAGCCGGTTGGGTAAAAGAAAATAGATCGCGAAACATCTCGAGCGGAGTACCCATCATTGCCATTCAATACTTGACGTGCGCATTATCTCGCAAATTTCCGCCAATTTATGTGGAGTATTTCCGGTCTTACGTATACTTGCGCCATGGACATCTATGAACTACTCACCCTTGGCCTGATGGTTGGCGGCATCTGGCTTTGGCTGGATACCCTGAAAGCCCGTGAAATCGGCATGCAGGCGGCGCAACAAGCCTGCGCCGAGGAGGGTTTGCAATTTCTTGATGAAACCGTCGTCGGCAGCTTTTTCCGTCTGGCGCGAGACGACGAGGGGCAGCTTAAGTTGCGTCGCGTCTACACCTTTGAATATAGCGATAACGGCGACAACCGGCGCTCTGGCAGCGTCACGCTGCTCGGCCATACGGTCGAGTTGCTGCACGTTCGTCCCCAACTTTATGTCGTGCCCAAGGCACCGGAGACTCATGAAACCTTTCATTGAACCTATCGATTTCCACGGTATTGAAGCACTGCGCCTGCATGGCCCGAAAGGGGCTAGTGCCGTGATCAGCAAGCTCGGCGGCCAGGTGCTGTCCTGGCTGACGCCGGACGGCCGCGAACATCTTTATCTTTCTGAAAATGCCGTTTTTGATGGCAGCGTGGCCATTCGCGGTGGCATTCCTGTTTGTTTCCCGCAGTTTTCTAATCTGGGCGATTTGCCCAAGCATGGCTTTCTCCGCACACGTCTATGGTCAATTGAGAGCGAGCGGTGCGCTGACGATTTCGCGTTGGTGACACTGGTGATCAGCGATGATGAAGCAACGCGCGCGCTCTGGCCGCATGGCTTCAAGGCGGAAATTACCTTGATGCTGGAGGTTGACCGCATCGATGTCGAGTTTTGCGTGACCAATACTGGCGGTGCACCGTTTGAATTCACTGGTGCCCTGCATTCCTATCTGCGCGTTGTTCAGGTTGAGGATGTGTCGCTCGAAGGGCTTTACGGCCACCATTATCGGGATGCCGCCAACGACAATCTAACGGTCCGTGATAGCGGAATTGAGCTGATGATCGACCGCGAAGTGGATCGGGTTTATCACGATGTCCAGCGGGCGCAAAAGCTCAATGCCGGCAACCTCAGCCTTAGCCTGGAGAATCAGGGCTTCCCTGATGTGGTGGTGTGGAATCCTTGGGTCGAACTATGCGCCGAACTGAAGGACATGCCGGCCGATGGCTGGAAACAGATGCTTTGTGTCGAGGCCGCGATTGCTCAACAGCCGATCATCCTGCCGGCCGGTGAGGAATGGTACGGTCGGCAGACACTGGTTACGGCGTGACCGGTTATTCGATGAACCTTTGATCGGCTCGGGTTTCCGATCCGCGGTTGATCGGCTATGATTGATTCCATGCATCGGCTATTGCAGAAAATTTCCCGCCTCATGTTGTTGGTCATCCTGACCACCGTCTTCTCGCCGAGTTTTGGCTGGGAAGCGGCGGAAGGCTTGGCCACCCATGAGCACGCCACGATGGCCGGGCATGAAGTCGATGCTATGGATCATCATGGCGCAGCACCTGCCGACTGCGACGGTTGCCTGGGGCATGAGCCGGCTGGCTGTGCCGAGACGCAGCACCATTGCTGCCCGGGGCATCAGCTTGGGCATTTGCCGGGCGGTATCGTTGATGGCCTCCAGCTTCCTTTGCCCACTGTGGCGACCAGTCTTTCCGATAACGCCGCCAGTCGCTTCACCTCGCGTATTCCCGAAGGGCTGGAACGCCCGCCCCGATTGCTCTCTGCCTGAATTTCGGCGGAGCGCCAGTTTTTCCCCTGATTTATTGACAGCCTATTTGGGCTGATCTGGCCTGCCGCCGGTTGTCTTTTTGACTCAGCCGGAGGAATTCCATGCGTCCACTTTTATGGATCGCGCTCTTGCTTGTTGCCGCCCAGCCGGCGCGCAGCGAGCCGATACAAACACTTGCCCAAGCCTATGCTGCGGCCTGGCAGCGCCAGCCCGTGGTTCAAGCTCTGGCCGAGCGCGAGAACGCCTTGCGGGCGCGCCGTTCGGCCGCCAATGCACTGACCCCAGAGCCGCCCAGCCTTAAACTGGGTGGCCGTTCCGACCGTTTTAACAGCGGGCGCGGCGCGCTTGAGCAGGAAGTTGGCCTGATCCTGCCGCTCTGGCTGCCGGGCGAGCGCACTGCCAGCCAAGCCTTGGCCGACGCCGAAATGGGCGCACTCGATGGACGCATGGCGGCGCTGCGTTTGCAACTGGCCGGCGAGATCCGTGATGCCTGGTGGGGCTGGCAATTGGCCGGCAATGACCAGGCGCTGGTCACCGAGCGCGTGGTATCGGCGAGGCGTTTGCACAATGATGTGGCGCGCCGGGTGGCAGCGGGCGATTTGTCGCAGGCCGACCAGCATCAGGCGGCCGGGGCGCTGGCCACGGCAGAGGCGCAACAGGCCGAGGCAGAGGTGGCCTTTGCGGCGGCTCGCTTTCGTTTGCAGGCCTTGGTCGGGCAACTTCCTGCGACGGCCCGGCTGGTCGCTGAGCCGCCGGTTGGCGATGTGATCGGTGCAGAAATGGCCGGGCAGCACCCGCTGCTGCGTGAGTTGCAGGCGAAAGGCGATGTCTCGCGGCGCAACCTCGAGCTGACGCGGGCGCGTAGCCGCAGCAATCTCGAACTGGCGGTGAGCACCCGTCGTGAGCGGGCTTTGGCTGGTGATGCCATGGACCAGACCTGGGCGTTGGCGCTGCGTATTCCGCTGTCGTCCGGGCCGCGTAACTCGGCCCGCCTGGCCGAAGCTAACGCCGATCTGATCGAAACCAGCTTGCAATTCGACCGTCAGGGCGAGCGCCTGGACAGTGAGCGGACAACAGCACAGGTTCAACTGCAGTCGGCGCAGAGGTTGCTGGCCGCCGCCGAGTTACGAGCCAAACTGGCCGGTGAGAACCGGGGCTTTTTCGATAAATCATTCCGCCTCGGTGAAACCGATTTGCCGACCCGGCTGCGTATCGAACTCGAAGCCTTCGAGGCGGATCGTCAGGCTAGCCGCGCCCGGATAAATCTGGCGCAACGCATTTCCGCCTATCGGCAGGTGCTCGGCCTGCTCCCGGAATGAACAAGGAATATTTTATGAAAAATCGTCTTTTTTTAGGGTTGACCCCGGGGCCAGCAGTCGTTTTTATGGTCGCAGCATTCCTGTTCGGCGGCTTGGGCGTTGCCCCGGCCACAACCCAAGCTAGCGAAGCGCCGCTCATCATTCCCGTTGCAGTCGCCGAAAGCGAGAACTTCGAACTGGTTGGCCGGCTAGAGGCCAGCAGTTTCGTCTTCTTCGTCGATCGGGCGGCGAGCAATGCGCCGGTGCTAAATGCGACGCTGGAGGTGGAGCAGGGTGGCCGCAAGGCGATAGCCCGTTTCCGCAGCGAAAGCGGCGACTACCTGATTGATGATGCCGCCTGGTTGGCGCCGCTACGTCAGCCCGGCGAATATGCGCTGGCTTTTACCTTACTGGCTGGTGAAGAAGCCGATTTGCTGACGGCGGATTTTGTCGTTTTAGCGGCGTCGACCGCGCCCGGAACGAAGTCCCCTTGGGGGGCAGCAACTGCCTTGCCCCTCTCAAATGGGTGGGCGGCTGGTATTTCGGGCTTGGCCTTGCTCCTTATTTTTGCTGGCGCATGGCGGCGCTGGGTGGCCAGAAAGGCGGTGGCAGCATGAAGCGCCTGACGATACTGAGCAGCCTGTTGCTGGTTTTTAGCCTGCCCTTGACAGCGCATGAAGGGCACAAACACGCTGACGAAAAGAAGGCAATGGTCAATCTCGGCAACGCGCCACAGCGTTTGCCGGATGGTGCCGTTTTTCTGCCCAAGTCGGCGCAACGCAGCATGGGGATTTTGACCCAGCCGGTGGTCGATGAAGAAATGCCGCGCGTGATCGAGTTGGCTGGTCGGGTGATCATGGACCCCCATTTAGGCGGACGGGTGCAGGCGATGATTCCGGGGCGGATTGAAGCGGCCGGGCCGCATGGTTTGCCCTCGGCTGGCAGCAAGGTGCGCAAAGGGGAGGTGCTGGCCTGGGTGGTGCCTTCGTCCGGACAGATCGAGCGTTCCAATCAATCGGCGTTGCTTGCTGAATTGAAGGCCAGCCTCGGTCTGGCCGAGAAACGGGTAAATCGTCTGCACGAGCTGGCCGACACGATTCCGCGCAAGGATATCGAAATTGCCGAGAGCGAGGTCGCCAGTCTACGCGGCCGGATGGCGGCGGTCGGCGGCGGTTTGTCGAATCGTGAAGCCTTGCTGGCGCCGGTTTCCGGGGTGATCGCGGCGAGCAATGCGGTGGTCGGCGCGGTCGTTGAACCGCGCGAGTTGATCTTCGAGATCATCGATCCGGACGGCCTGCACGTCGAAGCCAGCGCCTACGAAAGCCTGGCGCTGGATGAAGTGGCCTCGGCGACGGTGGCGATTGGCCAGCGTTCGGTGCCGCTTAATTTCATTGGCGCCAGTCGACGTTTGCGCGAGCAGGCCTTGCCGCTGATTTTCGAGAACCATGCGGTGGGTGCCGGGCTGACGCTACCGCTTGGCCAGCCGGTCAAAGTGCAGGTTCGGATGAAGTCGGTGGTGCGCGGCTTGCCGGTGCCGATGACGGCGCTGACCCGCAATTCGGCCAATGAAGTGATCGTCTGGGTCAAGGCGGCGCCGGAACGCTTCGTGGCGCGGCCAGTGCAAATCACCCCGCTCGATGGCGTGCGCGGTGTGGTGACCCGCGGTTTGCCGGCCAATGAGCGTGTCGTTGTGCAGGGCGCTTCATTAATCAGTCAGATTCGCTAGGAGGCGACGCATGTTCCAGTGGCTTGTTGAAAAAAGTCTCGCCAACCGCCTCTTCGTGCTAGCGGTCAGCGTTGTGTTGATGGTTTATGGCGCCTTTCAGGCCGGGCGGCTGCCGGTCGATGTCTTCCCTGATCTCAATAAACCGACCATTACGCTGATGACCGAAGCCGGCGGCATGGCGCCGGAAGAGGTCGAGCAGTTGATCAGCTTGCCGCTCGAAACGGCGATGAGCGGCTTGCCCGGCGTCGCCGGCATTCGCTCGGTTTCCAGCGCCGGCTTATCTTTCCTCTACGTTTCCTTTGACTGGGGCATCGACATTTACCGGGCCCGGCAGATGGTCAGCGAACGGCTGGCCGGCATGGAGGCGGCTTTGCCCGGCGTCACGCCACGCATGGGCCCCATCTCGTCGATCATGGGCGAGATCATGCTGGTGGCGATTCCGGTGGCCGTGCCCGATGGCGACCCAAAGCAGGTGCGGGAATACGCTGACTGGGTGCTGCGGCCTCGCCTGCTGGCGATCTCCGGCGTTTCGCAGGTGATTCCGATTGGCGGCGAAGTGCGGCAGTTTCAGGTCCAGCCGGATAGCCGGCGGATGGCCGATCTCGGCATTTCGCTGGAGCAACTGGAAAGTGCCCTGAAAGGCTTCGCGGCGAATACTTCGGGTGGCTTTCTTGAACTCAATGGGCGGGAATACCTGATTCGTCACCTCGGGCGCAGCGCTCGGCTGGATGATCTGAAAAACCTGGCGCTGACGGCTCGGGCCGGACAAGCCATTCTGCTCCGGCAAGTCGCCGAGGTTGGCTTCGCGGCGGCAATCAAGCGTGGCGATGGCGGCTTGAATGGCGCACCAGCGGTTATTCTCAGTATCCAGAAGCAGCCGACGGCAGATACGGTCGACCTGACCAAACGCATCGAAACCGCGCTGGCCGACCTCAAGCCCAGCTTGCCGAAAGGCATGGCCGCGCCGCAGGTGATTTTCCGCCAGGCTGATTTCATCGAAGCTTCAATCGGCAATCTGGAAGCGAAACTGCTGCTTGCCTTTTGCCTGGTCGCCGCCATCCTGTTTTTCTTTCTCGGCAACTTCCGGACGATGCTGATTTCGCTGACGGCGATTCCGCTCTCCATCCTGATCGCCATTCTGGTCTTTCGCTGGCTCGATCTGTCGATCAACACCATGACGCTGGGCGGGCTGGCGATTGCCATTGGCGAACTGGTCGATGATGCGGTGGTCGATGTCGAAAATGTCCTGCGTCGGCTGCGCGAGAAAGCGGCCAAAGGCGAGCCCTATTCGATCCGCGAGACGATCATTGCCGCCTCGCTAGAAGTGCGCAGCGCTATCGTCTATGCGACGCTGATCATTGCGCTTGTTTTCGTGCCGCTCTTTGCGCTGCCCGGTATCGAGGGGCGGCTGTTCGTGCCGCTCGGCATTGCCTATATCGTTTCCATTCTTGCTTCGCTGGCGGTTTCGGTGCTGCTGACGCCGGTGTTGTGCGCCTATTTGCTGCCCGGTCTGGTCTCGCAGAAACACAGCGAAACCCGCCTGGTGCATTGGCTGAAGCGGCATTACAGCGCCGCGCTGGGCCGGGTGCTGGCAGCACCGCGTCGGCCCGTGGCGCTGGCCGCCGGGGCCGTGCTACTGGCCATGGCGACCATTCCCTTTTTCCCGACTACCTTCCTGCCACCGTTTAACGAAGGCTCAATCACCCTCGGCCTGCGGCTTAATCCGGGGGCGACGCTGGCCGAGTCGATCCGCATTGCCGGGATTGCTGAAAACGCCCTGCGCAGTGTGCCGGAGGTCGAGACTATCGGCCGCCGCACCGGTCGCGCCGAGTTGGATGAGCATGCCGAAGGGGTCCATGTTTCCGAGCTGGAAATCCGCCTCAAACCGCAAGGGCGCAGTAAGGAGGCGGTTTATGCCGACTTCCGCCAGCGGCTGAAGGATCTGCCGGCGACGATCAATCTCGGCCAGCCGATCTCGCACCGCATTGACCACATGCTGTCCGGCGTGCGGGCGCAGATCGCCATCAAAATTTTCGGCGAGGATCTTGACACCCTGCGCGCCCAAGCCGGTTTGCTGCGCGAGCGGCTGGCCAAAGTGCCCGGTCTGGCTGACCTCGATATCGAAA
>JBBSCQ010000087.1:0-12223 GCA_038250105.1 Burkholderiales bacterium
GCTGTAAAAGAATACCTGGTCTCCAAGGGTATCGAAGCTAACCGCGTTTACACCGAAGGCAAGGGCGAGAAGCAGCCTGTAACTGGCGACAAGTGCAAGGGCACTGCCAAGTCCAAGGCGCTGATCGACTGCCTGCAGCCGGATCGTCGTGTTGACATCGAAGTTATCGGCACCAAGTAATCTGCCGACGCTTCGCGAAAAGCCCCGCCCAGCGGGGCTTTTTCTTTTCCTGTTTTAAACTTGATTGATCAAAGCCATGCTCAACGCCGACCCTGCCGAACTGGATAAATTTGGTGATCTCGCTCATCGCTGGTGGGATAAAAATAGCGAATTCAAGCCGCTCCACGATATCAACCCCTTGCGCCTGGATTGGATTAACCGTCACGTCGGCCTGGCCGGCAAGCGCATTCTCGATGTCGGTTGTGGTGGCGGCCTGCTCTCTGAAGGCATGGCGACTTATGGCGCCGACGTCACCGGGATCGATCTGTCCGAAAAACCGCTGGCGGTGGCCAAGTTGCACTTGCTGGAAAGCGGGCAAAAAGTGGATTACCGCAAGATTGCCGTCGAGCAATTAGCGGACGAAATGCCGGGGGCTTTCGATGCGGTGACTTGCTTGGAAATGCTCGAACACGTCCCGAACGCCTCCAGCGTCATCGCTGCCTGTGCGCGATTGGTCAAGCCCGGTGGTCAGGTTTTCTTCTCGACACTGAATCGAAACGCCAAGTCTTACCTGTTCGCCGTGATTGGCGCCGAGTACGTGTTGAAGATGCTGCCCAAAGGGACGCATGACTACGCCAAGTTCATCAAACCGTCGGAGCTGGCGCGCTGGGCCAAGATGGCCGGACTGGAGCCGGAAGAACTGATCGGGATGAGCTACAACCCGCTGAATCAGCAATACACCCTCGGTCAGGACACCAAGGTCAATTACCTGATGCGTACCATTCGGCATGTTTGAAGCGGTTCTTTTCGATCTTGATGGCACATTGGCCGATACCGCCCCGGATCTGGGCGGTGCGACCAACATTTTGCTGCGAGAAGAAGGTCGACCGCAGCAATCAATCACAAGCCTGCGCCCGTATGTGTCGCAAGGGGTTCGAGGCCTGCTCAAGGCCGGTTTTGGCATCGACAGTACGCACCCGGATTACGAGCGCCTGTCACTTCGCTTTCTCGACATTTACGCCGGCCGCCTGTGCGCCGACAGCGAGCTTTTTGCCGGCATTCCGGAATTGCTCGATGCGCTCGAAAAAATGGGCCTGCAGTGGGGCATTGTCACCAACAAGCGCATGCGCTTTACCGATCCGTTGGTTGAGTTGCTGGCCCTCTCGCCGCGTACCCGCTGCGTCGTTAGTGGCGACACGACAGCGGAAGCCAAACCTTCCGCGCTACCGATCCTGCATGCCTGCCAAATACTGCGCAGCACGCCACACCGCACGCTATACGTCGGTGACGATCTGCGTGATATTCAAGCCGGACGCGCCGCCGGTTGCGCAACGGTCGCCGTCTCCTACGGCTACCTCGGTCACAGCGGCCCACTCATCTCTTGGGGCGCTGATCTGATCATCGATCACCCGGCCGAACTGAGTGAGTTTCTGGCTAGCCGAGTTGGGCTGAAATAAGCAGGTTACGCGGCGTCAGGTGACGCTCGCAAAAACTGCCGAGCTCGACGACATACCCCTGATTTTCCAGATAGGCCGTCAGATCAAGCGCCAGCCAGACTTCCAGCGCCCGACGGAAGGCATGGCGAACGATGGACAGACGCATCACCTCACCTTGCCGTTGCCAGCCGCTTGCCGCGAACCCTTCGGCCGCTGCAGCGCTGGGTAGGGGCAAACCCTGCCGCGCCGCCATCAAGCTTAGGTAGTCGCCAAAACTGCCGCGAAACCAGGGCGCCGGCACGGACTTGAAGCTTTGGTACTTATCTTCAGAGACAACCCGCCGATAGGCATCGAAGCCCAGTTTCCAGGCCATTTCCTTGTCGCGTTGTAGCGTCAGGCGAGTTGAGGCGGTCACCGTTTCGGTCACGGCCAAGCGAACATCATCCCGAGTCAAGCTTGTAGCCAAACCTCCTGACAGGGATTGATAGCTATCTTCCACCCCCCGGTGGTAGCAACAGGGTGCGACATCAAAACGCGCCACACCAACCGCAGCACCGTGCTGAATCAAGCGCCGGTGCAAATTGCCACAGGCATGCAGGGCTACAGCATGCTGCCCGGACTGCGGCCAGTTTGCTACGGTCAACGCGTCAGAATTAACAAATTCATGGTTTAGCCGCTGCCGATCGGCCAGCGCCGTGCCATCGGCACACAATATGGCATCAATTTCCAGTGTGTGGACCGGCACTTGCCATTGCAAGGCGAGCAGCCGGCCAAGGTGGCCTTTGCCGCCACACCAGTCGATGACCGAACTACCAGCACATTGGCTGGCAGCAGCAAAGGCTTCGATCTGCTGTCGTTTGCGACCGGGGATTTCCCATGTCCAGGATGAGTTCTGTTTGTCCAGAGAGCGGCCGGGCCGTCGGGGCAAATCGGCCAGCCCTGCGATCTCAGCCACGGCCGGCACATGCCCGGCCAGCAACGCCAACGCGGCATTTCCATCGACATTCAGATGGGCGACATCAGCCTCGGGCAACCTGAGTACCGCGTCAGCCAAGCCCGGCCAAACATCGCACCAGCCCGGTCGAATTTCACGAAAGGGCTGCGGATGCCAGAGGTCATGAAATATGGGCAGCAAAGCATCCAGTTGCTGCTGACGTTCGCTGAGTTTCACCTTAGCGCAGCCCGGCGCTCGCGTCGGCGGTAGCCGAGAAACGCCGGGATGATAGCGAGTAGGATGAGCGCCACACCCAGACCAATCGGCCATAGCAGCGGACGATTCCATTCGCGCCGCGCTGCCGCCCGCGCCTCAGTTTCAATCCGCTGATACTTGAGAATATTGTTGCCGACATCGTTCGGCTTGCGGTTTTTCAACCAACGATGACCCAAGGTGTAGCTCTTCGGATGCAGGCCAAAAACCCACGGTGCATCGTGATGCAGAATTTGATTCATCTGCTGGATGATGGACAGCCGCTCCGGCGTGTTTTCCATATTTTTCATGCGCAAGAATAGACGATCAAACTCCGGGTTGGCGTAATTTGAGGCATTTTCGCCGCCCTTGGCGACCTTGCCCTCATTGCTGTCGAGCAGGAAAAAGAAGTTTTCCGGATCCGGGTAATCGGCATTCCAGCCCAGGTAATAAAGCTGAACATTGCCCTTGCGAACCTTGTCCTGAAAGCGATTGAAGTCGGTCGAACGCACCACCAGTTGAATATCGATCTTGGCAAACTGCCGGGTCAGCCAGTCGAGCCGCGACTTCTCACCCATGCCGCCACTCGTCGTATCGAGATTGATCACCAGCGGCTCCCCGGTTTTGACATCACGACCATTGGCGTAGCCGGCCTCGGCCATCAGTTTTTTCGCTGCCTCGATCGGCTTGCGCTTCGGCTTGCCATCCACCCAGTCATACACCACGCTGTCGATACCCGGCTCGCCATCCTCATAACCAAAAATACCCGGCGGCAATGGCCCCTGCGCGGCGATGCCGCGACCATTGGAGAAAATTGAGATGTATTCTTCCTGATCGATAGCAATTGAAATTGCCTGCCGAAGCTGGGTCGACCGGAGCAATGTGCCACCGACCACCGGATCAAGCATATTGAAGCCCATGTAGAAGGTTGAAGTCTTGACCGAGGTCAGCAGGCGAATCCCCTTGTCGCGCATCTCGTCGGTCAACCCAACATCACCGCCAACATTGACCCGCACTGCCTGATCGAAACTATCTGAAGAAATCCCGGAAGCGTCGTAATAGCCCTGCAAAAACTTGTTCCAATAAGGAATTGCCTCTTTCTCGCGGGTAAATATCGCCTGATCAACAAAGGGCAGTGGCTTGCCGCAATCTTCTAACAGCCCTGCCTCACGATCACCCGCCTCGCCTTCGCAGGGGTAGCTCTGGCCATGGAAATTCGGGTTGCGCGACAAGACCATGCGCCGGTTCGGGTCATTTTCAGTCAGCATGTACGGCCCGGTGCCGACTGGCCACCAGTCCAGCGTTAGATTCTTGGCGACCATGCCGGGCTGGGCAAAGAAGCGATCAACTTCACGCGGCACCGGGGCAAAAAAGGGCATGGCCAGCCAGTAGAGGAATTGCGGATATTTGCCTTTAAGGCGGACGCGCCAGGTATGGCTATCCACCTTCTCGATACCGGCCAGCGGATATTGATCAAGATCCAGCCATTCATTCGCCGGCAGATCTTTCGCCGCCTTGCCAAGCGCTTCGCCGAGCGCCTTCAGGCCAACAATCTTGTCGGCCATCATGCCGAAAATCGGCGAATGCAAACGTGGATGGGCCAGGCGCTTGATCTGGTAAATATAGTCGTCAGCCGTCAACTCGCGGCTGCCCGTCTGTGCAAAGTCAGCCATCGTCTGCCGCCCATTGGCCACGTTTTTGCCCAAATAAAGCGGTTGACCGTGGGAGTCCAGCGCAAAAGCCGGATGCGGCTGAAAACGGATGCCCGGCTTCAATTTCAGTTCATAAACGCTCTCGGCGATCTGCTCAACCGGCGCATTGGCCGGCAACTCATGTCCATCGACCGCGTAAAAACGCGGCACCGGCACCTGTTCCAGCGTCGAGGCGATCAACTCGTAGGGCCGCTTCAGGTAGTGGTATTGCAAAGGTGGCTCATAGACCTGAGCGGTGAAGGCAATCTCGTCCTCGGTGTAGGACTGCGCCGGATCAAGATGCTTGGGGCGATCGGTGAATGCGGTGTAAAGAATATTGCGCCCGGCATCCGCTGCGGGATAGGGATCGTTCCAGCCTTGGCCACAACCAGCCAAGGCACCAATGAAAGCAAGACTGAGGCAAATTTTTCGCATGGGCGGAAGTTTAGCAAATGACGGCTTGACCGCCGCGCCGGGATTTGCCCACAATGGCTCAAATTCACCAAAGAGGCAGCTTCATGCTCGATACACCAATCCCCGACTTCTCGATGCCCGCCACCAGCGGCCAGACTTTCAGCCTCGCCGACCAGGCTGGCAAGGTCGTCGTCATCTACTTCTACCCCAAGGACAGCACGCCGGGCTGCACGACCGAAGGCCAGCAGTTCCGCGACCTTTACGATCAATTTACTGCGGTCGACGCGGTAATTTTGGGTATTTCTCGCGATAGCGTTAAGTCGCACGAAAACTTCAAGGCTAAACAAAGTTTTCCCTTTGAACAGGGTTCAGATGCCGACGAAACGGTGTGCAATCTGTTCGCTGTCATGAAAATGAAAAATTTGTATGGGAAACAGGTGCGGGGCATCGAACGCAGCACCTTTATCATCGACCGTAACGGCGTTCTACGCCGCGAATGGCGCGGGGTGAAAGTACCCGGCCATGCTCAGGAAGTGCTGGATTTCGTCAAAACCCTCTAAACCTCAACCAAAGGCCCATTCCATGCCGCGCAAACCCGCAGCCATCAAGAAGCCCGCCGTTACCAAACTTTTCGTCTTGGACACCAACGTGCTGATGCACGACCCAAGCAGCCTTTTCCGCTTCGAGGAACACGATATCTTCCTGCCCATCATGACGCTGGAAGAGCTCGACAACAACAAAAAGGGCATGTCAGAAATTGCCCGCAACGCCCGCCAGACCTCGCGCATGCTCGACGAGCTCTTGGCCAGCAATGGTGACGATATCGATGAGGGCATCGATCTCTACAAGCCTTCCAGCAAGCTAGCCAGTGGCCGCCTCTTTCTGCAGACTGAAGCGATCAGCAGCGAATTGCCGCAGGGTTTGCCGACTTCCAAGGTCGACAACCAGATTCTCTCGGTGGTCATCCACCTGCAGAAAAAATTCCCCAAGCGCCCGGTTATTCTGGTGTCGAAAGACATCAACATGCGCATCAAGTCGCGCGCCCTCAACCTGCTGGCTGAAGATTACTTCAACGACAAGGTGCTGGAGGATACCGACATCCTCTACACCGGCACCCGCGCCCTGCCCCCCAATTTCTGGGACAAGCACAGCAAGGGCATGGAATCCTGGAAGAAGGATGCCAAGACGCTCTACAAGGTCAATGGCCCCCTTTGCCCGCAATTGCTGGTCAATGAATTTGTTTGGCTGGAAAATGACGGCTTCACTGCCATCGTCAAGGAATCCGCCGGCAAGTCCGCGGTGCTGGAAACCCTGGTTGATTACACCAACCCGAAAAATGCCGTCTGGGGTATCAACGCGCGCAACCGCGAACAAAATTTCGCGATGAATCTGTTGATGAATCCAGACATCGACTTCGTCACCCTGCTCGGCCAGGCCGGTACCGGCAAAACGCTACTAACACTAGCCGCTGGACTGACTCAGGTGCTCGAAGGCAAGCAGTTTGCCGAAATCATCATGACTAGAGCCACCGTGCCCGTCGGTGAAGATATCGGCTTCCTGCCCGGGACCGAAGAAGAAAAAATGGCGCCGTGGATGGGTGCGCTCGAAGACAATCTTGAGGTGCTTACTCACACCGACGAAGGGAGCAGCGGCCCTTACGGCGGCGAATGGGGCAAGGCGGCAACGCACGACATTCTCCGCTCGCGCATCAAGGTCAAGTCGATGAACTTCATGCGGGGCCGCACCTTCCTGAAGAAATACCTGATCATTGACGAGGCGCAGAATCTGACGCCGAAGCAGATGAAAACCCTGATCACTCGCGCCGGCCCCGGCACCAAGGTGATCTGCCTGGGCAACATCGCCCAAATCGACACGCCCTACCTGACCGAAGGCAGTTCTGGCCTCACCTACGTCGTCGACCGCTTCAAAGGCTGGGCGCATTCCGGTCACATCACGTTACAACGTGGGGAACGTTCCCGCTTGGCGGACCATGCTGCCGAAGTGTTATAATCTCGGTCACTAACCAAAGGGGCCGTGTCAGTGACACGGCCTTTTCGTTTCAGCCACGGGCTGTCTCTGCCGGAGGAAATTTTTGAAACGTCGCGACTTTTTAGCCTCATTTGCCGCCCTCTCGCTCTGTGTTTCGGATGCCTGGGCCAAAAAAAAGAGTACGGACAAAGCTAGCACGAGCAAATCGAGTTCATCGAAATCCAGCTCGTCCAAATCTTCGTCCCAAAAACTGGCTTCCTCGAAATCAAAATCGGGGCACGGTAAATCCAGTTCGTCAAAATACAGCCGCAAATCAAGCAGCCGTCACGAATACAAGCCAAAATACGTCCCGCCACCACCACCGCAGGGGCCGGTGGCACATACACCGGAAGATCCGGTCACAGAAAAGCCACCACAAGGCACCTCTGCGACCAAACTCCCCCCGGTAAAGGCGCCAGAACCACCTTCTGAATGGCGAACTTACGAAATCACCACAACGGTGAATTTGAAGAACGCGAGTGGCTTGAATCGACTCTGGCTACCCTTGCCGCTCAATCAGGACACGCTTTACCAGCGCACCCTTGGGCACTCTTGGGAAGGCAATGCCAGCAACTCCAGCATGCGGCGCCTGCCCGACGGTGATCTCGAAGTTTTTTACTGCGAATGGCGTGACGGCAGTGACGGCAAGTTGCAACTCAAGACGCTGGTGACTACCGCTGACCGTCATTTCGATGTCGCCAAACGCACCGTTGCACCAGAGCGTGAAGACATCCTGCGACGGAATCTGCAAGCCTCACAACTTATTCCCAACGAAGGCCTGGCCTTCCAGCTCGGCGAACGCATTCTTGGCCGAATCAAGGACCCGGTCGCGCAAGCCAAGGCGATTTACGAATGGGTGGTAGAGAACACTATTTACGACCCATCTTTGCCCGGTTGCGGCACCGGCGACGTTCGCCGACAATTGATTCGGGGTCAATACGGCGGCCGCTCAGCCGACATTAATGGCTTGTTTGTATCAATTTGCCGCGCCATCGGCATTCCGGCTCGCTGCGTTTACGGCTTGCGTGTCGCGCCATCCCGACTGTTCCGCAATCTCGGTCTGTCAAGTGACGACGCCACCCGTAGCCAACATGTCCGTGCCGAGTTTTATGTTCCTGGTTACGGCTGGATTCCGGTCGACCCGAGCGATGTCCGTCGTGCCATTGCAATAGAAGGACTTTCAGACCGTGACAGCAAGTTGCTCTCGCTGAAAAAGATTTTGTTTGGCGTCTGGGAAATGAACTGGATTGCCTTCAACGTCGGCACGGATATTACGCTTCCGGGTCAGAATTCGACACAGCCCTTCATGCTGTTGCCGCAATTGGAGTCGCCGAATGGACAGCGCGACGGAACCAATTCAGCCGCGATTCAGTACGCTATCAGCGCCAAACGAGTCGAACTATAAGCAACGTGGGGCGGATCGTCAGTTCTGAGCGTCGACGAATCCACCGCTTGCCAGATTTTCAAAGCGGGTAAACTCTCCAATAAAGGCCATACGCACCGTGCCTGTCGGGCCGTTACGCTGCTTGCCGATAATAATCTCGGCAATGCCTTTTTCTGGCGTATCCGGCTTGTAATACTCCTCGCGGTACATCATCAGGATCACGTCGGCATCCTGTTCAATAGCGCCGGATTCGCGCAAGTCGGACATCATCGGCCGCTTATCAGTACGCTCTTCGACCTTACGCGAGAGCTGTGACAAGGCAACAATCGGCACTTGCAACTCCTTAGCCAGCGATTTGATCGAGCGAGAGATTTCAGAGACCTCAGTCGCCCGGTTTTCACCTTGCCGATTACCACTCATTAGCTGGATGTAGTCGATCACGATCAAGCCGAGCTTACCGCCATACTGCCGTGCCAAACGCCGTGCCCGAGCCCGCAAGCTGGCCGGGGTCAGGCCGCCGGTTTCATCAATATAAATCGGCGCCTCATGCAACTTGCCAAGGGCAAATGACAAGCGCGACCATTCGTCATCATTCAAACGGCCACTCCGCACCCGGTGTGAATCAAGCCGCCCAATCGACGACAACATCCGCATCGCGAGCTGAGTGCCGCCCATTTCCATCGAAAAAATACCCACCGGCAAACCGGACTCAACCGCAACATTCTCGGCTATATTCAGGGCAAACGCCGTTTTACCCATCGATGGGCGACCGGCCACGATGATCAGGTCTCCCGGCTGAAAACCGGAGGTCTTCCGGTCAAGATCAATCATCCCGGTTGGTACGCCGGTAATATCCGAGGGATTATCGCGGTCGTGCAACTCCTGAATGCGCTCGACCACCTCGGTCAGCAAGGGATTGATGTGAACAAAACCCTCGCGGTGCCCGGCGCCCGCCTCAGCAATCTTGAAAATCTTCGATTCAGCTTCATCGAGCAGTGATTCCGCATCACGCCCCATCGGATTAAGTGCATCGGAAGCAATTTCATCGGCTGTTGCCACCAGTTGGCGCAATACCGCACGCTCGCGAACGATCTCGGCATAGCGCTTGATATTGGCCGCCGACGGTGTATTAGCTGCTAACTCCCCGAGATAAGCCAAACCACCGGTTTGATCGCCCTCGCCCGCAGCATCAAGGGCCTCAGCCACCGTAACGACGTCAGCTGGCTTGGCACGTTCGAGAAGATTGCGGATCTGACGAAAAATCCGCCGATGCTCATCACGATAAAAATCTGTATCGGCAACCAGGTCAGCAATCCGATCCCAAGCCTGATTGTCTAGCATCAAGCCACCGAGAACCGATTGCTCGGCCTCAATCGAATGGGGCGGCACGCGCAATTTGTCGAGCGTAGAATCGGTAATTCTCGGTTTTTGCGGACGCTGGTTCATATGGCCAAGTTTAAATTAAAAAGGCCTCGCAACTGCGAGGCCTTTTGTTGTGGTGCGTTATCCGAATTACTCGGCAACGACCACCACGGTGATGTTGGCCAGCACATCGGTGTGCAGCGCAACGTCAAGCGGGAACTCGCCAATTGCCTTGAGCGGGCCATCCGGCAGACGGATAGACGACTTGTCGACGACAAAGCCAGCAGCCTTCAGCGCATCGGCAATGTCGCCATTGCCAACAGAACCGAACAAGCGACCGTCCATGCCAGCCTTACGGGCGACAGAAACCTTCAGGCCAGCCATCTTGTCAGCCACGCCTTGCGAAGCGGCCAGCTTGTCGGCAGCAATCTTTTCCAGTTCGATACGACGAACTTCGAATTCAGCCAAGGCAGCCGGCGTTGCACGCTTGGCCATACGCTTCGGAATCAGGAAGTTACGAGCGTAACCATCTTTGACCTTAACCACATCACCCAAGCCACCCAGGTTAATAACCTTTTCGAGCAGAATAATTTGCATGTTTCGTCTCCTCGATTATTGGTGGTTGTCGGTGTAAGGCAGCAGCGCCAGGAAGCGGGCGCGCTTGATGGCGGTGCCCAACTGGCGTTGATAGCCAGCTTTGGTACCGGTCAAACGGGCCGGCATGATCTTGGCGTTTTCCTGGATAAATTCTTTCAGGATATCCACATCCTTAAAGTCGATTTGTTCGACTTTTTCTGCCGTAAAGCGGCAGAATTTACGGCGCTTGAACAAACCACCGCCGCGTTTCTTTTTCTTGTCGTCATCCTTCTTCTTGAAGAATCGAGCCATTTTCGTTTCCTTCTAAATATTCAAGTGTATTCACATGCAGTACGGGCGATTTGCTGTTGCGGCTCCGGGCAGCGAGAAAACCAGTCACTTTGACTACCCCACCAAGGGGCGCTGCCTGTAGCCAACGGGCTGATTCACCCAAGGCCAGTACAGCGATTTCAATCTCTACCAAGCGCTCTGCACCACCTTCGATTTGCGCGGAGCTGTGTTGCAGCTTGCCTTCGCTAACCTGTACCCCGGCGGGGGTGTAGCGCAAAGCTTTGCGCTCGACCAAGGTGCCGGAGAGTGAGATGCAGTTCAGCCGTTAATTCCCAAATATGCCCGCACAAATAAACTTAGGCAGCAGCCGGTTCAGCCGGAGCAACCTGTTCCACCGGAGCGGCAGCAGCAACATCGCCAGCCATCAACGATTTGGATTTTTCATCCTTCATCATTGGGGACGGGGTCGTCATGGCAGCCTTCATCTTGACGGTGAGGTGGCGCAGAACGGCGTCGTTGAACTTAAACGAATGTTCGAGTTCGTTCAGTGTTTCGCCGTCGCACTCAATGTTCATCAGCACGTAATGGGCTTTATGGATCTTCTGGATCGGGTAAGCCAGTTGGCGGCGGCCCCAGTCTTCCAAACGATGAAAAGCACCGCCCTTGGCAGTAACGATGGCGCGATAGCGCTCGATCATGCCGGGGACTTGCTCGCTTTGGTCCGGATGGACGATAAAAACGATTTCGTAATGACGCATGCAAACTCCTTTTGGGATAAACCCTCCACCATGCGAATGAGGTAGGGCAAGGTTGAAAAGCCCAAGATTATAACAACAATCTTGGGCTTTCGGATAAAACAGCTCAGCTATTTCAGAAGCTGTCGTCGGCAATTTCCAGCGCGCCGGTGGCACCAGCAACCACGGACTCAGCCAGACCGGTCGCCTGGGTCAGGAAATGATCGGCGTAAAACCGGGTTGTGGCGAGCTTCGCCGCCCAGAATGGGTCGCTATCATCAACGGCAATTTTCGCCCGAGCAATCACTGCTGCCCGACCCATCTGCCAGCCGCCAGCGACAATACCGAGCAGGTACAGGAAAGGTACAGCGCCAACGTGCACCGCCTTCGGGTCGCTGGAGAAATTGGCGACAATCCACAAAACAGCAGTCTCCAGGGCGTCGACCGCAGCATTCTGACGCGCCCCGATTCCCGCGAGATCAGCATCAAGTTGAGCCGCAGCGGCACGCATCTCGGCGATTATCGCCATGATGGTGACCCCTTTTTCGCGGCCAATCTTGCGCCCAATCAGGTCATTGGCCTGAATCGCTGTCGTCCCTTCGTAGATCGTGGTGATGCGAGCATCGCGCAGATGCTGAGCGGCGCCCGTTTCCTCGATATAACCCATGCCACCATGCACCTGCACTCCGAGCGAGGCGATGTCGATGGCACTTTCTGTACTCCAGCCCTTGACCACCGGAATCATCAGGTCGGCAAAAGCCTGACCTTGCCGGCGCGCCGCCTCATCCGGATTGTTGTGGGCATTATCCTGCGCGGCAGCCGTGACGTAGGCCAGAGCGCGCATGGCTTCAATACGAGCCCGCATCGACATCAGCATGCGACGCACGTCTGGATGTTTAATGATTAGCACCTTCGGACCACCGCGGACACCGACTTCAGTTCCCTGAACACGATCCCTCGCA
>JBBSCQ010000088.1:0-12200 GCA_038250105.1 Burkholderiales bacterium
CACCGGCGTGCTGCAGGTAGGGACGAACATCGGGCACGGTGCCGGTCACAATTATGTGCTCGCCGGCTAAGGCGCTAACTTCTGGCGTCGGGCTACGGCCGACGATGTAAAAACGGGCTTGCGGCTGACGCTGGCGCAGGCCGGGTAAAACTTCGGCAGCAAACCATTTGACGGCATCGATATTGGGCCAGTAATCCATGGCGCCGGTGAAGACGATGGGAACTTCATCTGGCGTAAATGGTGAGGGACGCAATGGGTCTGGCGAGAAGTAGTCGGCATCAACACCGTTGCACATGGCTTCGACCCGGACGCTGCATTCCGGGGCAAACGAGGCGAAAAGGGCAACTTCGGCTTCTGTGACAAAGAAGGAGCGGTTGGCCTGCGTTGCCATCTGGCGCTCGTAATCGAGGAGATATTTGCCTTCGCGCTTGTACAACCAAGACATTGGCCAGCGATGTTGCGGGGCATATTGCGTCCACTTTGCAGAATCAACATCGACAAAATCAATCACTGTTGGCAGACGCGATTTTCCTTCAACGTACTGGGCCATTGCAGAGGAGAAAATCACTGCAGCGTCGATGTTGTGCTGATGACAGGTGTTATCGACCCAACGCTGTAAAGCAGCGTCTCGGTAGTAGCGCAGGGTCAAGGGTTCGTCTGAAAGCAGGCCATTGAGGCTGCGGATTTTGGCGAAACGGGGATTGAGCTGAGCCACATGGAGTTCTGCGCACATGTCGCGCAAAGTGGCGATATGTACTTCATCTTCCGGGTCATCAATGAAGGTGCCGAGAAAAACCTGATGCCGCTTGAGCAGATGCTTAAGTAAATTGTACGAGCGGACCTTGTCACCCTTGTTGGGCGGGTAGGGCAGTCGATGGACGAGATAGAGAATATTGGCCATCGTTGTATTTAACCGAGGTTACGCACGATATGCGGCCCCAGCCAGTTGGCTAGCCCGATCGGCATGCGGCGCCAGGCGGCAATAAAGAGTTTGTACTTGGGGTTGTTGGGGTTGTTCTGCGGAATCGTATCGCGCTTATAGAGGCAGTATTCGTAATGCAGCGGCTGTGGTTCGAAGCCCCAGTTTTTCTTGAAAGCGTAGGGTCCGGTGCCTTCCTTGCTTCGGCCGTAGTCGAAAAGCTTGCAGCCCCGCTCGCAAGCGCGGCGCATCAGTTCCCAGTACTTGAAATCGTTGGCGGCCAGATGACGGGCGCTTTCGTCGTCACCGGCGTAGTAGGGCAAAACTTCGTCGCGGAAATAGAAGGAGAGCACGCTGCTGAGGAGTTGGCCATCGGGGCCGGTCACGGTGAGCACTTCGCAATCCTTGCCAAAAACCTGCAGCAAGGTATCAAAGTAGCGCTTGGGCATGGCCGGGGTGCCATGGCGATGCACATTGTCGGCAAAGAGTTTGAAAAAACGATCACTATTACGGTCGACCGTACTTTTGAGTCCATTCTTGATGCCTTTGCGAACCATGGCGCGCTGCTTGCGCGGAATGGCCAGCATATTGGCTTCAATATCCGGCAGGATTTCCTTGCGGAAGGTGACGTATAAATCCTGCGTGGGCCAGTCAACATGCTGCGGCTTCATGTTGCGGAATTCGAGGTGATCGACCCCCAACCTTTTAGCCAGTTTTTGCGCTTCATCCTCCAACGCCAGTATTGCTTCGGCATTGTTGGCTGCAACCCCGCCATAAACGGCAAATGGCAGGGCGACTAGTGAGTTGCCAAAGAGCCGGCTATTGACGTGCGCCAGAGGTAAAACGCCTTGAATTTCGCCGGCATCTTCAGCGTAGAAAAAATAAGTATCGTGGCGAAAAACATCTTTGATGATGTTTTGCCAAGTGGCGCGGTGAAAAAAGGTGGCATCGGGGCAAGCGAAGACGAAATCATCCCAGCGCTTGGCGCTTTCCTGGTCGGAAGGATCCAACAGTTTGATGATCATCGTGGATCAGTTCTGGCCGAGAAAAATCTCGTCCATCCGGCCCCAGGAAAAATCGCCGAGCAGGCGGCGTAGCCGTTTTTCCATCCGGTCAATATTGACGTAATGACGGAAACGGGTTTTTGCACCAATGCCAGCAATGCGTGGTTGCTCAGGGTCAATTTCCCATGGGTGAAAATAGAAAACCGCAGAAAGTTTATCGACGGCATTGACCCGCTCGATCATCCAGCGGGACATTTCGTAAGGCATCAAGCGGAAATAGCCGCCGCCGCTGGCTGGCCAGTTACGGTTGAAAAATCGCAGCGTTGTCGCTGGAATTTCGAGAAGTTGGCCAATTTTATGGGCGTGGCGAGGGGCGTCAGGCATGCCATAGTGGTCATGCTTGATCGGGTAAATGCTTGAGCTGTAGAGGTAACCGGCGCGTTCAAGGCACTCAAACGCCCAAAGGTTCTTTTCGCCGATGGAAAAACTGGGTGCTCGGTAACCCTTAACTTCGTATCCGGCCAAATCTTCAAGAATAAATTTGGCCACCTGAATGTCGGAGAAAAAACTCGCTGGCGTCTGGTCTGTCGCACGTTCATGGCCATAACCGTGGCTGGCTAGTTCATGACCATTAGCGACAATGCGCCGGATCGTTTCCGGGTAGCGCTCAGCGACCCAGCCAAGCGTGAAAAATGTCGCCTTTGTATTGTGGTCATCGAGCATGGCCAGAATGCAGTCCACATTTCGCTCAATTCGACACTCCCGAATAGGCCAGTCACTGCGCGGAATATGCGGTGCGAAAGCCGAGACCTGGAAGTAATCTTCGACGTCAATAGTCAGCGCATTGGCTGTGCGGGGGATTTGCATTTTGCTGAAATTATTCAGTTGACCGCAGCATTCCGGCGCGCCAGCAACCAAGTGGCCAAATCAGCGGCAATGCGCTCGGCGGTACGGCCATCCCATAGCTCTGGAACGCGCCCACTCTTGCCTCGACCGGCCAGTGTTTCTGCGGCATGGTAGCGAATAGCTGAAATATCGCGCCCAACCATGGTATTGGTGCCTTGCTCAACGGTGATTGGGCGCTCGGTATTTTCGCGCAGGGTGAGGCAGGGTATGCCTAGCGCTGTTGTCTCTTCCTGTAGGCCACCGGAGTCAGTCAGCACAATACGGGCGCCAGCCATTAGGCCAAGCATTTCAAGATAGCCCTGTGGCGGCAACATGATCATGCGTGGCGTGTTGATCAGATGGCCCAAACCGAAGCGTTCAATATTTGCTTTGGTACGTGGGTGAAGGGCAAACACCAGCGGAATGGCTTCGGATATTTCGCGTAAAACGCCAAGAAGTGAGGCAAGTACATCGGCGTGGTCGACGTTTGAAGGACGGTGCATGGTGACCACGCCGTAACCCGCTGGGCCAGAAATTGTCGCCGGGTCTCCACTAGCTGCGCGGATGCTGTCAGCGGGTGAGCGTGCAAAGGCTCGATTGTTTAGCAAGGAGTCGATCATGACGTTACCGACAAAACGAACCCGCTCGGCGGCGATACCTTCGCGTGCAAGATTATCGGCCGCGCTGCGTTCAGTTGTGTAGAGCAGGTCAGCAATCTGGTCGGTAAGGACGCGATTGATTTCTTCCGGCATCCCCCGGTCGTAACTACGCAAACCAGCCTCGACGTGGACAACCGGGATGTTCTTCTTGACCGCAACTAATGTGCAGGCCAGGGTCGAATTAACATCGCCCACCACCAACACGCAGGAAGGTTTTTTGTCATCAAGCACCGGTTCGAAACGGCGCATAACCTCGGCCGTCTGCACCGCATGCGAACCGGAACCTACTTCGAGGTTGATATCCGGATGCGGCAAGCGCAAATCTTCAAACAGCTTGTCGTTCATATCCCGGTCGTAGTGCTGGCCGGTATGAAGCAGAAGTGTCGGAATCGCCGGTTGGTGTGCAGCAAACGCACGCAGGATAGGCGCCATTTTCATGAAATTGGGACGCGCACCAACAACACAAATGACCGGGCCGAGGTCGTTGGGCCAAAGTTCAGGCATCGGGTTTTTCGCTTTCGAGAGTTGGCTTGGCAAGTTGATTGCCATTGGTGACTAGTTGCTGCAGCAAGCTGAGCGTGGCGCTATTGATTTTTTCCAGTTGGAACATGCTTTGCTCCAGTCTGCTCAGTCGTTCCCCAAACTGCTGAACATTCAGGCTGGCAAGCAAGGCGACAGGGTCACCTGAATTTTCACTCGATCTGGGCATGCTTTGCGCCGTGTAAGGAGAGTGAGCAGGGGCGTCTTCTGAGAGGTAAACAGGGCCAATCTGCGTTGAGCCACCCATGGTTTCCTCATGGATTTCGCGAGCAACCTCTTCCACATCGGGCGAATCGAATTCCTTTTTGCTACTCAGGTAGCCGAAGAGCAAAAGGCGGTCGCAAACCGAGTTGATTCGTCGCGGAATGCCACTGCTTGCCTTGAAGATCGCTTCGTAGGCATTAGGAAGAATACTCGGTATGCCGGTTGATCCGGCGCATTTAAGTCGGTGTTCTATGTACGCCTGGGTCTCTTCAACATCGAGTGGCCCAATATGACATGCCGCAATGACGCGTTGGCGGAACTGCATCATGTGTGGGCTTTGCAGAATCTGCCGAAATTCAGGTTGGCCGATCAGAAAGCTTTGTAGCAGCGCATGGTTACCAAACTGGAAGTTGGAGAGCATCCGGAGTTCTTCAACAGCGCGGGCCGTCAGGTTTTGTGCTTCGTCAACAATCAGCAGGCAGCGCTTTCCTTTGCCCGTCATGCTAATCAAAAATGCTTCCAGCGACATCAGAATGTCAGCTTTTGAGACATCCTTGGTGCGAATTCCAAATGCCGCACCGACCAGACGCAGGGTGTCATCGGCGTCCAGTTGTGTGCTGACCAGATGGGCGGCAACGATTTTTTCCTGATCCAAGCCATCCAGCATGCCGCGCACGATGGTTGTTTTGCCGGCACCAACTTCACCCGTGATGACAATGAAACCCTCGTTCTGATGCATGCCATATTCAAGATAGGCAGCTGCGCGGCGGTGCTGTTTGCTTCCAAAGTAGAAGGAAGGATCGGGGTTCAGCTGGAAAGGCTTGTTGGTCAAGCCATAGAATGCTTCGTACATACGCTCAATAAATGAATGAAACGGTCCCAAGGAGAGCGTTTTCGGTGTAAGGATTGGTGGAACTGTCGAACTCAGAGCGACGGGCACTTATTGAGCCCGTTGTCTTCGCGCCAAGCTTAGTTGAAACGTTGATCTGATATAGGGTAGTCGTTGTTTTCAACGTGTTGATGCCGCTACCCCTACTTTCCTGGCGTGAGCCTAATAAATTTAAGTTCGAGATCTCGCTAAGGCGATGCGATAAATTCAGACCAAAACCTTGCTGCTTAATGACAGAGCTTTGCGCGACGGAGTCTATGCTCGATTGCGAGGCTAAAACCCCTTGGCTTTCACTTCGGTTGGCCAGAAAGGTGATTGAATTCCTGGCGCCAAAAAGTGCATAGGAAAGATTCTGATTTCTGCGGACTGTCGCTTGTGAAGTTGTAAAGCCGCTTGTCACTGGGGTGTTCGACGAAATTCCAGTTTGAGTTAGCAGATTATTGGCACAGATATCTGCTGCCAAGGCCAGACCAGATGGATCTGATGGGAAGCTAGCGGTTAATTGCTGCGCACACTGCTGGTAATAGAGGTCATAAACTGTTCCGCGACCAATGTTGGTGAACTGATTGGGTAAAACAGAGACATCCCGTGTGTCAGTAAAAGTAATACTACTCATCGGAAAGCGATGACTGAAGTTGACGTTATGCCCGTTCCCAAAAAATCTTTTTTCTCTGAATGCGGCTAGCTTGGTACGTTCAGTCGGGGTCCAGTCAAAACCATAGCCATGCGTTGTATGGGTTTCTTGGTCGATTGAGGCGTAGTTGTTAGATTCCTGGCCGCCGCTTACGGATAATCGAAACTGTGGGGTTATTGCGTAGGTGAGCATTGCCCGGACAAGCTCAGCCTCTGTTTTTCGTCCCCTGCTGTAGTCCGTCGTTTGCTGGTTTCCATCAACGGTCCACTGGAGGTTTTTAAAGGGTGTGCTGCCCCTTAATTGGCCAACCCACTGCGATAAATCGATATCTGAAACTGTAGCTGCATCAGATTTTGTGGTCGATATGTTGTAACGAAGCGAATAGTCAATAATGCCGCCAAATTGACCGCGGATATAGGGGGAGAGTCGGTAGGTGGAAGTTTCTGTGCTGTTGTTATTGATTGTGGTATTACTTGTTGATTGAGGGCCAAAGGCAGAAATTGTCTGCTGAGCAATCACGCCACTAAAATCAAGGAAAAGCCATTTGTCGATTGCTTCAAAAGTTCCAAAACTATTCAGTGAGTTTTGAGAACGGTTGTTTTCCGAGGATTTTGCGTAAAATTGGCCACGCAAGACGTAATCAAAGTAGGCCTTAAAGCGTGAGGTACGGGCTTCAATACGGATTCCTGGGGCAAGTTCCGAAATAAAATCACTCTGTTTGCTACCCGCTGATTTGTTGATATTCGCATTGTCGGAGTAGGTTTCAGTGAGCGAAATTCTTGGCTTAATAACCCAAGTTCGCCCCTGAGCTGGCTCATATGACGAACTTTGTTCTGCTGATGAGGGTGACGATAATGCTGAGGCGGAAGGGATGCCCGTTGTACCAGATGCAGACCCGGGAACGTTTTGTTGGGCAAACAAGGAGGCGCTGGAGCAGAGGAAAATAACGCTTGAAAGCTGCTTTAGGGGTGTTAGGCACTCAGGTTTCATTGCCGTATCCATAGCCATAACCATAGCCGTATCCATCTGTCGATGCCTGTCTTGCCTGGTTCAGCACTAGCATTTTTACCGGACAGGCTTCAATCGCCGCAACTGCTTGTTTAACTGCCGCTTGGGCGGTGTTTTCAGCATTGACTACCAAGATAATTTGACCCATATGCGTGGCCAATGCGCGTGACTCTGTCGTCAAAAGTAATGGTGGTGAGTCAAAAATGATAATACGATCGCTATACCGTTTGGCCATGTCATCAAGTAGGCGAATCATCGCATCACTGGCCAAGAGCTCCGTAGCCCGTGGGTGGGCGGTGCCACTGGGTAGAATGGATAGTTTTTCGATATTCGTGCGCAACAAAACGTCAGAAATATCAACTGAATTTTTGACTACGACATCTAGGAGACCTGGGGCGGGTGGCAGGGCGAGCATATTGAGTACTGATGGGCGAGCAACGTCAGCATCAACCAGCATTACGGTGTTATCAAGTTCCATGGCGATACTGATCGCCAAGTTGATTGCAGTGAAACTTTTACCTTCGCCAGGGAGGGCGCTAGTTACCATAATCAAATTGCCATTGATAATTGACGTACTGCCTCGGCCCATCGCATTGGCAATTAACGGCCGCTT
Source organism: Burkholderiales bacterium (assembly GCA_038250105.1). Lineage (GTDB taxonomy): Bacteria > Pseudomonadota > Gammaproteobacteria > Burkholderiales > Rhodocyclaceae > Azonexus. The sequence continues at coordinate 7,356 of JBBSCQ010000088.1, forward strand.
GATGACGCGGTATTCGTCGGCCAATTGACTACGCGTTGCTTGGGGAACGAGGAGGCCTGAAGCCGAAATGGCTTCGAGGTTAAGTTCAACACGTTTGCCCGATTTTGATGATGATTTGCTTGACTCTGTAGTTGCAACCGGTGGCGTATTTTCGGTTTTATTTGGCTCGTTAAGCGAAGTAGGATAAGGGGCGTGCTTAGCCTGTTCTACTTTTGATTCAGTTACAGGTGACGTCGGTGATTGTTCTTCCGGAAGCTCGACACCTGCTTGGCGAAGCTGTTCGAGGCGCTTGGCTGCTTGTTCAATAAGACTCATCTCAACCTCCTGCAACACGGTGAGATAGTAAGGTGAGAACAGCAATACCTATTCCATAGGCAACGACTAAGCCGACTGTGGCTATCAAGAAGCGACGAAGACTAGCTCTTTCCTTTAGGCGCCGGGATTCATTCGGAATTAACGATACGGTGCCGAGTAGCGGTAGGCCAGTTATATCACGAAGGGATTTCCCATCAAAAAATACCGGGCGAAGCTGGCTGGCAACAAATGCAGTGAACAATCCAGCGGCAAGTGCGATGAGGAGCCCCCCTGGTAGTAAAAGAAGTCGATTCGGCGCGACCGGTGTGGCTGAAGCACGTGGGGGGTCAATTAGACGGAAATCCGCAATCGAGCCTGCTGCTTCAAGATCACCAGAGAGTTCGGCTGACTCGCGCCGAGTTACCAATTGCTCGTAATTTTTCTTGTGAATGTCGTAATCACGATTTAGCTGGGTGTATTCGGTTTCAATTTGCGGTTGGTTCTTCAGCATATCAGTTGTGCGCTTGTAACGCGCCTCATACTCAGAAACTCTGGCGTGTAGTGATGCAACATTGGCTTCAGTCTCTGCCAGGGACACCTTGAGTTGCTGATACACCGGATTATTACTGACTGAAGCGCCTGGGTTGGCGGCGGCAAACTTTTTACGTGTAATCAGTTCTTGCCGTTTTTGTTCCTCGAGATCCTTGATCAGGCGGCGACCACCAACAACATCGGGGTGCTGCTCTGTGTAACGTTGAAGCAGGTTGTCGAGATTGCGTTTTTGCGTATCAATTCGACCGTCAATTTCGGGTAATGAAACCCCCGAGTCTGCTCCCGAGGACTCGGGAAGGAGAACGGGTTCTTCCCCAATAATCTGTCTACGCATGGCATCACGTGAGTTTTCAGCTTCCCTGAGCGCAAGTCGAGAGCGGCCAAGTTCATTTGATAGTTCCGATAGCCTTTCAACACCACTTTTACCTTCACCAGTCTGCAATTCAATATTTCTTAACTTAAATTCCTTCAGACGGTTTTCTGCCTCCTGAAGTTTTTTCTCGTAGGAGCGTATCTGATCTTCAATAAATTTACGCGCAGTGTCGGAATCTTGTCTTTTGTCGCCAAGGCTGGACTCAACAAAAATTGATACTAGTGATTGCACAACTCGCTGAGCTTTGGCCGGCTCCGTGTCGCGGTATGAAAGGGTATAAAGATTGTCGCGCCCAACGCTTTGTATTTTTAATGTTTTGGTCAAGTCGTCAATGAGCGCTTCTTGCTCTGCTTTGCCCTTAATGCTCAGATCGAGATCTGACATACGGATAAGCTTTTCGACATTGGGGCGGCTGATTAGCGTACGGCTTAACATCATGACTTGTTGTTCAATGTTAGGTTGAACAGCCAAACCAGACATCAGTGGCTTCAATATTGATTGAGTATCAACAAAGATACGCGCTGAAGCCTCGTAGCGGTCAGGAATACGTAGAATAACGCCAGCTGCAATTGCACCGACTACCCAAGCAACGAACATCCCGAGGCGGCGATGTTTCCACGTTGCACGCAGAATGACGAGGGCCTGGCGAAGAATATCTTCCATTTAGGAATCCAAGCTTAAGGCCGCTCCAGCTTTGACTGGCGCGGAATAAATTAAAAAATGAATGATCAGAACCAGCTCTGCGGGATAATCAGTACGTCACCCGGCTTCATTTCGACATTTGCTGAAACGTCACCGCGCTTCACCAGATCCTTCAACCGAACGCTATATTGAGCATTGTTTTCAGACGTACGCAGGATCGTTGCGCCATTGCCGTTCGCGAAATCTGTAATACCCCCGACGGCGATCATGACATCAAGCACAGTCATTTTTTGCTTGTAAGCAAGAATCTGTGGTTTGGCAGCTTCACCAATGACGCGAATTTGCTCGCTATAGGGGCCGACAAAGCCGGTGACAATGACAGTAACCACTGGGTCACGAATGAACTTGCCAAGTTCTTTTTCAATATCTCGCGCTAAGGTTGAGGAATCTTTGCCCATTGCATTCAGATCGTCGATCAATGGAGCGGACAGCTTGCCATCAGGGCGAACTGGGACGGTCATGGAAAGTTCTGGATTGCGCCATACGACGATATTCAGATTGTCACCCGGGCCGATCTTGTAGCTATAGTCAGCAGATGCAGCTGCAGCGGGTGCTGCCGGATGGTTGGTGGCGCATCCGGTGAGGCCAATTATGGTCGCAGCAACTGTCAACAGTTGGATAGCGGATTTAATGTTGGAACGAGTCATGGAAGTTTTTTCCTCAATCTGGTCGCAGGCCGACCACGCCGACTTAATCAGTAGGGCAGAATCATAACGGAAATGAGTAGAAAATGCCGCGAAACAATGTGCCAAACTGTGTATAAATTCACACTGACGATAAAACTTTGTGGTGAAAACGCTTCAATAACATTAATTCTCGCTGCAAGGCCTGCCAGCATAATTTTTGCTAAATCGGCGGTGACAATACGATTGCTCTGACTGTTTGGATGCAGCTTGTTAGGATGCAAGTCGATGTGTTTTAGAGTAAGTCGGTGTGGTGTGGTGTGGTGTGGTGTGGTGAGCGAAAATGACGAGATGAAATTAGAAAACCAACTTACGTTTCAATTTAAGGCTCTGGTTCTCGATTTTGTTCGCGAGTTCCATCAGAATATCAATTATTTGAGACAATTTTCAATTCAAGGTGACGTAACAAACACCACTTTTTTTCAATTTAACTCAAGCGGAGTTAGTAATGCGTTCGTTTGACTATGACAGTGCCTTCTCTCGCAACATCGGTTGGGTGACAGAGGCAGAGCAGACCAAACTTAGAAATTGCAGAGTGGCGATTGGTGGTTTGGGCGGGGTGGGCGGTGTGCATTTACTTACCTTAGCGCGCCTTGGGATAGGTAAGTTCAAGATTGCAGATTTTGATGTCTTTGATCTCGTGAACTTCAACCGCCAAGTTGGGGCGACCATGAGTGCTTTGGATCGTCCAAAACTGGATGTAATGACTGAAATGCTCCGTGATATCAATCCAGACGTTGAACTCAACACATTCCCCAAGGGGGTACAGGCTGAGAATCTTGATGCCTTCCTTGAAGGTGTTGACATCTATGTTGATGGGCTTGATTTCTTTGTCTTTGAAGCGCGCCGAAAAACGTTTGCTGCCTGTGAGGCCAAACAAATTCCGGTAGTTACCGCGGCACCGTTAGGTTTGGGAGCGGCCTTGCTGGTGTTTGCTCCAGGGGGAATGCCGTTCGAAGATTACTTTGGTTTTGACGGCTGCGACGAAATGGAAATGGCGATTCGCTTTCTGGTCGGTTTATCGCCTGCCATGTTGCAACGAGGTTATGTCGCCGATATGACGCGGGTCAACCTCGCAGAACGGCGAGGGCCTTCGTGCATCGCCGCATGCCAGATATGTGCTGGGATTGCAGCCATTGAAGTCCTAAAACTTGCTCTGGGAAGGCCTGGGGTCAAACTTGCCCCTTGGGGAAGTCAGTTCGATGCCTATCGGATGCGCTACGCTAAAACCTGGCGACCAGGCGGATATCGTAATCCGATGCAACGGTTGATGCGGTTTTTGGTACGGCAGCAATTGGCTAAAATGGGGCGGGAAAGAAGATGAATACGATTTTAGCCGGGCGAGACTTGTTGATCAAGATTCTCGATTTGGCGCGTTGGGCGCCCAGTGGTGATAACACACAACCGTGGCGCTTTCAGATTGTCTCAGACGATACGATCATCGTTCATGGTCACGACACAAGGGATGAAATCCTTTATGATTTTGACGGCCATGCTAGCCATATGGCGCATGGCGCGCTTTTGGAAACCATACATATCGCGGCGAGTGCTGAGGGGTTAAAGACTTTTTGTACGTGCTCTGCCGACGCAGAGGCTAGAAACGTGGCGTATGAAATTCGTTTCACTCCGGCGACGGAAGTCGAGATTGACCCTTTGTATTCATACATCGAAAAGCGCGTCGTCCAGCGCCGCCCGATGCGCCTTACGCCACTAACGGAAGTTCAGCGCGCCGCGCTACTTGCGGCAGCCGGTGAGGATTTCGACGTTCAGTTGTTTGAGTCTTTCGCCGAGCGTCGAGCGATTGCCGGGTTGTTATGGGCGAATGCCCACATTCGTTTGACTTGTCCGGAAGCATTTCTAGTCCATCAGCAAATTATTGAATGGGGTGAACGGTTTAGTAAAGACCGTATTCCTGAGCAGGCAGTAGGCGTGGATCCCGCAACCGCAAAGCTGATGCGCTGGGTGATGCAAAGCTGGGAGCGGGTCGATTTCTTTAATCGGTATCTGATGGGAACGATTGCTCCGCGCATTCAGCTTGATTACTTACCGGCCTTGCTATGTGCAGCACATGTACTGATTCGACCAAAAAAGTCCCCAATATACCTGGAAGACTGGGTGAGTTCGGGGCGAGCTATGCAGAGAGTTTGGCTTACTGCTGCGCAGCAAGGGTTACATTTGCAGCCTGAAATGACACCGGTTATTTTTCGCTGGTATGCGCAAACGAATCGCAGTTTTTCCGCC
>JBBSCQ010000089.1:0-11659 GCA_038250105.1 Burkholderiales bacterium
GCGCCAAACCCTTAAGCCCGTCTGCAGCACAGAAGAAAGATTATGAACCCTTTCCTCTAATTCGTCAAGCCCTTCGTTTGTTACTACCGAACCGCCTGATTAAAATTTATTTCTTACCTGCTGCTTTAAAAGCCTGATTTATTTGGCTTTTTTCTTGCTGGTTGCGGGGGCAGGACTTGAACCTGCGACCTTCGGGTTATGAGCCCGACGAGCTGCCAACTGCTCCACCCCGCGTCAGTGAGAGGGGCGCATTATCCAGACAGGCCACCTTAACGTCAAGTGATATCTCAATATTTTGATATTTAGTTTTTGAGCCATTCAACCAGCTTGTTCCATTGCTCTACATCACGGCGATGTTTGGCGCGTGGAGGATCAAATATGGTTGCACCTGCGGCGGCTACATTTACGTAATTTTGTGTGTTTCTCAGGTAAGCAACGATCGGAAGATCAAAGTGCGTCAGGAACTCCTCCAACATGCTGGCTGCTTTTGTGCGTGGATCAACCCGCATTGCAACGATCGCCACCTTGGCGCGCTGGCCCCGCATTTCTGTTCGTATCGAATTCAGGAAGTCTTCAGTTGCTGCCATGTCAAAAATTGAAGGCACTAAAGGAACGATGACTTTATCGACCGCTCGTAGATAGTCGGTCAGTTTGTAGCCTTGCAAACCGGCCGGCGCATCAACGACAACCCAGTCGGCCTCTTTTGGCAAACTGGCGCCAATTTGATTACCCGCGAAGTAGCCAGTTAGCGGCGGCAGCGCGGCATCGCGGAATGCCATCCAGCGCAAGGCTGACTGCTGTCGATCTAGATCACACAACGTGGTTTTTTCGCCGTTATTGGCAAAATATCCGGACAAATTTGTTGCCAACGTTGTTTTGCCCGCCCCACCCTTCGGATTCGCCACCAGAACTGCACGCATACAATCTCCCTTTATATTTGCTGACTTATTATATTCGTCGCCTCAAGGGTGTCATAGATGCATAAAATATGGCTTCCCGTTTTTCAAAACAGACATTACCGATATGGTTACCAAAGTTGCAAGCGATCGGCAGGGCATACAGTCAATTGAAGTTGGCTTTCGGCTGTTAAATGTTTTGGCTGGCACCAACCGCCCGATGATGTTGCGCGACATTGCCAAGGGTGCCGCCATGCCCGCTGCCAAGGCACATCGTTACATGGTGAGCTTTATGCGGATTGGTATTGTTGAGCAGGATGCCAGTAGCGGCCGCTATGATCTTGGCGCCTACGCACTGGAACTTGGACTTTCAGGACTTGGGCGACTAGATCCGGTACGCCTTTCCGGGCCAATACTTGAAACTTTGTGCGAAACCATTCAGGAAACGGTGGCTCTCGCCGTCTGGGGGAATCGTGGCGCAACGATTGTTCGCATTTATGATTCGGGCGCACCGGTAACGATCACGCTACGTGCCGGCACGGTATTGCCCCTCTACAGTTCCGCCACCGGGCGCGCTTTCTCGGCTTTTTACCGCTCCCCTTTTCTTAAAAAGATGCTCGATGACGAATTGCACCAAGTTGCCGAAGCAAGCAAAACAGCTATTACGACAATACGGCGTCAGCTCGAAAAAACGCTTACCGAGATTCGTACGCATGGTATCGCCCGGGCCACAGGTAGCCTGACACCTGGCATTAACGGTTTTAGCGCCCCCGTTTACGACCATACTGGGAATATGGTCGCCAGCATCACGGCGCTCGGCGCAATGGGTGAGTTCAATATTGAATGGGATAGCCCGGTGGCCAAGGCGATGCTGGCCTCAGCCCTGAACCTCTCCAACCGCCTTGGTTACGACGCGGCTGCAATATAGATGCAGGCGCTGGCTCTGTGGGGTCGGCCCTCAGCATTTTTCTGGCGCAAAAACGGGATCAAAATGATGCAACGCGCTCCCAAATGCTCACTTCCGACAGGCTGTGCTGATACTTGCGGCGGGTTTCTCTGATGACAAAGGGTACGGTCTGCGGCTCAGCGAGCAGGCGGAAGTTTTTGCTCAGCATTTCCTTCAGCCCATCCAGCGTGGTTAAGTTTTCTCCATCTTTTTTGAAGCCACCGATCCATTCATCACGCGCGGTGTGTTCTTCCAGCCAAGTATAGGGCGAGGTAATCATCAGGAGGCCACCGGGGTTGAGGCGCTGATGGATACACTCAAGCATCTGACGAGGACTATGCAGGCGGTCGATCAAATTGGCGGCGAGGATAAGGTCATAACCCGTGTGGATTGCCTTTAGATTGCACGCATCACCTTGTGCAAATTCAACTTTGTGACGAATCGAGGCCAGCCCGAGGTCGGATAAATGCCGTTCGCGGTAGGAAACCAGTTCGCCTTCGTCGACCAGGGTGTAACGCAACGTGTCTTGCTCGGCGAACTGAGCGCCGAGACTAATAAACCGAGCGGAAAAATCAATACCTGTCACATGGTCGAAATGCCGCGCTAGTTCGAAGCTGGCTCGGCCGGTCGCGCAACCTAGATCGAGCGCAGTGCGCGCCGGGCGATCACCCATAGCGGTAATCGCCAGTTCGGCCAGGGCGCGTGGAAAGTTAGGCACGCCAAAATACTCGTCGCCATAGTGGAACTCAGCGTATTCGGAGAGCAGGCGGTCTGTTTCATAGTGCGAGGCAGGATGTGCCGCCAAGTTCTCGCCAACAACGTAGCGAAAGCCGGCGTGTTGGAAGAAGTGGCGACGGAAAGCGTAGCGCGCAGTGTGCCGAGCCTCGTTACCACAGGAAATCCAGGAGCCGCCTTTGAACAAATTGTGTCGCTCATCGAAGGTTGGCGTCGTGAAATCGTCGTAGATCGGGTGCGTGACGAAGCCTTCAAAGGGATAAATGGGTGTTTCAGTCCATTGCCAGACGTTACCGACAACGTCAAATAATGGGCCGTGGGCAAAGGTATTGACCGGGCAGGATGAAGCCCAGTGGTCAAGGTGAAGGTTGGCGTTGGCTGGCGCCTGATCGGGAACTTCATCCAGACCTGCAACGGCGAGCAGGCGATACCATTCGTCTTCACTAGGCAAGCGGACCGGTTGACTGCTGCAGCGCGACTTCCACTGGCAGAAGGCTTTGGCTTCGTGATAGTTCGTTTCCACCGGCCAATCCCAAGGCATATCGACCACCTCAGCCAACAAACGTAGCCGCCAACCACTGCCGTCTTGCTGCCAGAAAGTCGGGTGGCGGGCTTGGGCAAAGGTTTTCCAGGCCAATCCTTCTTCCTGCCACAAGCTATCGTCGGCATAACCCCCGGCAACAACGAAGGATAAATACTCGCCATTCGAAACCAAATATTGGCTGGCCTGAAAGGCGGCAATAGCTGACTGATGTTTGCCGTATTCGTTATCCCATCCGTAATAAGGATCGGATTGAAGCTTGCCGAGATGCACCTCGCCGGCAGGAATAGCTACCAACAGGTTGTCCGGCGTCGCAGCACTCAAGTGACAGGGCGGCCAGGCCGGGTGGGGAAGAACAAAATCAAGTTGGTGCTGACGAATTAGGACCGACGAGGTTTCGAGATGGATGCGCTCATGTTCGATGCCCATCAAAATCGTCCACCACGGGTTATCCCAATTGATCGGCAGCGGCAGCGGATTTTCGCGAATTATCCGGTCGACCGCAGCACGCACCTGATTTCGATAATCTTTAACCTCGGCCACAGTCGGCCAGTTGTAATGCGCGTCATTCAGGTCATCCCAGCTCATTTCATCGACGCCAATGGCAAACATTGACTCGAAGCGCGGGTTGATCCGGGTGGTCAACAGGCCAACCAGCAATAATTTATTAACAAAGAAAGTCGCGGTGTGGCCAAAGTAGAAGATCAGCGGATGGCGCAACGGGATAGATTTTTTGTAATAAGCCTCGTCGCAATTCAAATGCTCAAACAATTGCTCGTAACGGTCGAATGTCTGATGAAAGTGATCAAGAATCCGGGCACGAGTCTCTGAAATATTGCCGTTCGCGAGCAGAGGTGTTCTGGAAAAAAGCGGGTGTTGCATATTAATGTTGGTCAGCAGTCTGAAATATTGTTCAAAGGAAATCGTATTGCGCAGTGGTGAAAGTCATACTACCCGATCAGGCCCCGGCCTGGCTGTAGTGCTTTGACCAGCATTCATTCAGGCGCGCCAGCGCCGGGCAACTGACACAGCGGCATGCCAGTTATCCAATCGGGCGCTGCGTTCTGAATCGCCAATTGCCGGTTCGAAACACCGGTCAACTTGCCAGTGACTGGCAAGTTCCTCTCGATTTGCCCACAAACCAACGCCAATGCCGGCCAGATAGGCTGCACCGAGGGCTGTCGTTTCCGTAACGCACGGACGCACAACAGGCACCCCGAGCAAATTTGCCTGCAACTGCATCAGTAGATCATTTTTCGCGGCACCGCCATCCACACGGAGCTCCGCCAAGAGGATACCCGCGTCGGCGATCATTGCCCCGACCAGATCGGCCCTTTGCAGTGCGATTGCTTCAAGCCCGGCATAGGCAATATGGGCGCGAGTGGTGCCACGACTCATGCCGAACAACGTGCCACGCGCCTGCGCATCCCACCACGGCGCGCCGAGCCCGGTAAAAGCCGGCACCATGACAACACCAGCGCTACTCGGAACGCTGGCGGCAAGCCCTTCGACCTCGGCGGCACTGGCAATGATGCAAAGACCATCGCGCAGCCACTGGACGATGGCACCAGCCATGAAGACACTGCCTTCCAGCGCGAACTCCGTGATCTTTTCCTGTTGCCAAGCAATGGTCGTGAGCAGGCCGTTCGATGAGGCCACTACCCTGGTGCCCGTATTCATCAAGAGAAAACAGCCGGTGCCATAGGTATTTTTCGCCATGCCGGGGATGAAGCAGGCTTGGCCGACAGCTGCAGCCTGCTGATCGCCCGCCATACCGGCAAGCGGAATGGCTCGACCAAAGAGGAGCGGGTCGGCAAAACCGACCACTTCAGTACTGGATACCACCTCGGGCAACAGGCTACGTGGAATGTTCAGGATCGCCAGCAATTCGTCATCCCACACCCCACGGCGAATATCGAAAAGCAAGGTACGCGAGGCATTCGACGCATCGGTCACGTGTCGCTGGCCGCCGGTCAAATGCCACACCAACCAACTATCGACCGTACCAAAGGCCAGTTCACCCCGCTCAGCCCGGGCGCGGGCATCCGGCACGTTATCGAGCAGCCAGGCCAGCTTGGTGCCGGAAAAATAGGGATCAAGAACCAGTCCGGTGCGCTCACGAAACAACGCTTCATGGCCGCCGGCGATTAACTGGGCACAGTGGTCCGCCGTGCGCCGATCCTGCCAGACAATCGCCCGTGAGAGTGGCCGACCACTGGCGCGGTCCCATAACAACGTGGTTTCGCGCTGATTGGCCAGCCCGATAGCGACCACGTCTTCAATCACCACGCCAGCGCGGCAAAGAACCCGTTGCGCACAGCCCAGCTGGCTTTGCCAGATTTCGTCCGGGTCATGTTCAACCCAGCCCGGCTGAGGAAAATACTGCATAAGCGCCTGCCGCGCACTGGCCACAGGTTTACCCTCGGTATCAAAAAGCAGGGCGCGGGAACTGGTGGTGCCCTGATCGAGGGCAAGGACGTATTTCATCGAATCACCCCTATTTCATGCTGTAGCCAAAGGGCAAACGCATCACGTTGGGCAGGCGTCATAAAGAGACCAGCCTTGGTTCGCCGCCAAAGAATATCATCGGCCGACTTTGCCCATTCGTTGATCATGAAGTGGCGCGCCTCAATCTCTGTCAAGCCGCCACCGAAATTGCGACCAAAGTCGGATAACTTTCTCACGCCACTCAACAGAACTTCAGTTCGCGTCCCGTGGCGGCGCACAAGATCGACGACCAGCTTCGGTGAAATGCCCGGATAAGCCAGCGCGGTCCGGGCACACATTGACTCTGCTGACTCGTTACCTTCGCTCCCCGGTAACGGAGCATTCGCCGTCCAGGGGCTGCTCGCTTCGGGAAAATAGGGTGCCAACCGGTGCAGCGCTTTTTCCGCCAAGGAGCGATAAGTGGTGAGTTTCCCCCCAAATACAGAAAGCGCCGGCGGCGGGCCGGGATCAAGTTGCAGAACGTATTCACGCGACACCGACGAGGGATCAGCGCGACCATCGTCGTAAAGCGGACGAATACCGGCAAAACTCCAGACGACTTGCGCCGCCGTAACCGGCAGCCGCGTGTAACGATTGGCGGCACGGCACAAGTAGTCAATTTCTGCAGCGCCAACCTCCGCTGCGACGGCGGGTTCGGCAACCCGTGTATCGGTCGTGCCAATTAACGTAAAGTCATCACAGAAGGGCAATAAAAAGACAATCCGGCCATCATCATTTTGCAAGGTAAACGCGTGTTGACCGCAGTAAAGGCGGGGCACAACGATATGGCTACCACGCACCAACTGCACCCTCGCCGGCCGGGGCAATTCTGGCATGGAGGCGAGCACCTCGGCCACCCAAGGCCCGGCCGCGTTCACTATGCTGCGCGAAGCAATCTCAAAAGTTTCACCATTGCCGAGATTGGAAATACTAGCCCGCCAAACAGCCCCATCTCGCCTGGCCCCCAGAAAACGGTGACGATCAAGAATATGCGCACCTTGCTCGCGCGCATCAATCAGATTCGTAATCACCAAGCGAGCGTCGTCCACCTGCACATCGGCGTAGGTAAATCCCTTTTTAATACCCGCTCGTAGCGCCTCGCCCAGCAAGGAATTAGCCAGATCAACCGAGGCTGCTCGCGGCAAATCACCGGCCGCCAACCAGTCGTAGAAAGCCAGTCCCAAGCGCAGCATCCAGGCTGGGCGCAATTCCGGCGTATGCGGCAGAACAAAAGTAAGCGGATGCGCCAGATGACGAGCCGTGCGCAACAGAACACTGCGCTCCTTAAGCGCCTCACCAACCAAGCTGAAGGCGTAGTGTTCGAGATAACGCAAGCCACCATGCAACAGCTTGCTGCTCGCCCAAGAAGTTGCCCCGCCTGGATCGCTCTGCTCCACCAGCGTCACCGCAAGGCCGCGCCCGACTGCATCCCGAGCGATACCGGCACCATTGATGCCACCACCAACGATCAAAATATCACGCATGACACCTCGAAATATGGGAGAAGGAAAAGGCTAGCGAACGCGGCAAAGTATCCTCGCCGAAGGCGTTAACCGTCAATTCTGAAATATTGATTCCACCTTCGACAGGCTGAGGGCTTGCCGACCCAAGACATGGTGAGTATAATTCGCCCTCCCTAAGGCGGGTCGGTAGCTCAGTCGGTAGAGCAGCGGACTTTTAATCCGTTGGTCCCGAGTTCGAATCTCGGCCGACCCACCAGTATTTATAAAAAAAGGGGCGTTAGCTCAGTTGGTAGAGCAGCGGACTCTTAATCCGTAGGTCGACAGTTCGAATCTGTCACGCCCCACCAAGAGAATCAAGTACTTAGCCCACTACTTTAGTGGGTTTTTTGCTTTTCAGGGATTAATTGCTGCAATTTTGCTGCACTCCGCTGCAAAGTTGCATGCGGCATTGCTATACCTCCTTTCAGGAGAAAGCAATGGCAACCATTTCAAAGCGTGGAAATTACCAGTATCAGGCGATCATTCGCCGCAAAGGCTACCCCACCCAAACTAAGACCTTCGAAACCAAGAAGGATGCAGAAGCTTGGGCGCATGACATTGAGTCCCAGCAAGACCGTGGACATTTCAAAGACCGCCGTGAAATCGAAGGCACAACGCTCAAAGAAGCTCTGGAGCGCTACCTGCAAAACGTCAGCATCCACAAACGCGGACACGTTGCAGAGGGCAATCGCATCCGACAACTACAAGCTCATCCTCTTGCAGCCCGAACCCTCGACACCCTGCAAGCCAAAGACTTTGCCGCCTATCGTGACAAGCGATTGCAACTCGTATCCGCAAATACCACCCGTCTCGAACTTGCCATACTCTCCCACCTCTACACTATCGCCATTGAGGAATGGAGCCTACCACTCGAACACGCTCTTAAATCTGTCAAAAAGCCAGCGCCCGGTCCTGCCCGAGAACGCCGTTTGCAAGACGGCGAAGAAAAAAACCTGCATGAAGCACTCGGCCGCCCAACGGGTCGGGGCGCCCAAATCTGGCTGGGTGCCTGCATAAGACTGGCGATTGAAACCGGCATGCGTGCAAGCGAAATTCTCACCCTCGAATGGTCGCAACTCCGCCTGAACGACAGCATCATTCGCCTAAATCGCACCAAAAATGGCACCACCAGAAGTGTGCCCCTCTCGCTAGAAGCCGTTCGAGTCCTAACCGAATTACCTCGTCATATCGGCGGTCGAGCAATCCCAAACTTTCACGACACCTCAGGACTTGATCGCGCCTTCAAACTACTTTGTAAGGCGGCCAACATCAACGACCTACATTTTCACGACCTTCGACACGAAGCTGCCTCACGACTGGCGCCGCACATGCCAGCACAAACATTGGCGAAAGTCATGGGCTGGAAGTCACTGCAAATGGCCATGCGCTACTACAACCCTAAAGACGAAGAACTTGTTGAAATTGTGAGGCGGGCTACCGGGACGTAATGGTTCATATTTGGGCAAGCCAGGAGGATGGCAATGCGGCCACCCCCTGGCGTTTAGTAGCTGATCCTGCATTATTCAAGCAACTGACAGGGTTACCGCTCGATGCCCCAGGGGACGGCAAGTATCAGCCTGTATCAGCAGGCCGCGCATAAATCACTGTGAAGTCGCTATACGTGATTCCGGCATGTACCGGCGCTACCGATGAATCCTATGAAAAAACTCCTCACCGCCCAAGGTCTATCTGATATTACCGGACTGGCCCTACAAACCATCTACAACCGCCATGCCAATGGCGGTTCACTACCTCGCTGCATCAACCTCGGTCGACGTTTACGCTTCGACCCTGACGATATCCTCCTTTGGCTGCAACAACACTATGAACGACCCAGCCTCGTTAGCGTACCGCCAATAGAAAATCTCCCTCGCCGTGGACGACCCACTAAGGCGGCACAAATTGCTAAACGCCGTCGCAGCCAGGCGGCGTAAGTACCACTGCGCCTGACCCCACGACGCGGCTGACCCAATAGTCAGCCGAAAGGGAGCCGATCCATTAACGCTGCCGGCCATCTGCGAGCGAAGCGAGAAGGCCGGCAGCGTCAATGGATTGGGGCAGAGCCCGGTGCAGGCAGCCGCCTGCTGGGGGAGCCAACATCCAAGGTCGGCCTATTGCGAGCATGGCGAGAGGGCCGACCTTGGATGTTGGGGGCAAAGCCACCGCCCCCCAACCGCGAAGCGGGCGGGCAAGTGCGTTTCAACCCCGCCTGAGCGGGGGCCGGACCGCAGGTCAGGCGGTCGAGCATCGCGAGAGGGTGCAACCCCGACCTGACAGAGACCGCGCAGCAAGGTCTCTGTCAGGGAGCCTAGAAACGCACTTGCCCGCCCGCGCAGCGGCCCCGGCAGGGGTGGCCAACGGCCAGGGGGCGGCCCCGAGGGCATCGCCCGCTGGCGCGGCGCAGCCGCTGAAGGTAAGGGGCGGCAAGGAGCATCGCGACCCAGCCCCGCGCAGCCCGGCCAAGAGCGCAGCGACCCAGGGCGAAGATCCTTGCTGAATTGCATCCTGAATCAGCCGACACGGCAAATCAAGATGCAATTCAGCAAGGCATTCAGGCAGCAGCCACCAAATCGGCGACAAATCACAGCAGACGATCGCTATACCCCCTAACTAGCAAAGGGAAAAGCGATGGACAAGCGACTAATCGGCGAGTGGCATGATTTCGAGGGGCTACGGCTCGTACACCTATTCAGCTGGATGCGTGCGAAGGAACTCGGGATGATGCTATGGCCTAAATCACTGCGCTCGGCAGTCAATGCATCTGAATTAATCAGCAAATGGCGCCGGGAGAAATGGGTACTGGAGCGAGCGTTGCCGTCCGGCACCGGCAAGGGATTGGTTCTATCGACGGCGGGCGCAGCGTATTTAAGGGAACAAGGCTGCAGCGATGCGCAGACAGGGAAGGACTGGGGCGAAACCCATCATGGCAAATGGCATGCGCCTTTAACTTGGAAACATGAACTGATGACTTTGGGCCTGATGGCCCAGTTGAAGCGTGAAGGTTGGCAAGTGATTCCCGAACGACAATTGCGGCGGGAGAACAACGCCACAAAATTTCCAGACGGACTCGCCGTCTGGGATGATAAAGTTCTATGGATCGAAGTCGAGAATGCGCGAAAGACTGGCAAAAATCGTACAGCATTGTTGCTAGCACTGATCCTAGCTAGTCGCGGCATGGCCGAGCCGATGTCCGGCCTGGTTGCGAATCAAGCAATGCTTGCTTTTGCTACCAATACCCTCGATGAGCGTGGCTATCGGGTGAATCATCGCGACAATGTAATTGCTGCACTAGCGGCGCGTGCCCCTGTCGATATTTCATTGAAATTGGCTGAACTGACAGTCAGCGGTGTTGCTGGGGTGGATTCCCTGCGCACCCGTGAAACGCTTATTGAATCCGCAGCCATTTCACAGCGGCTGGAACGGATTTTTTGGCGGCATTATCCGGAAACGGCAGAATTGCTGACTAACGATTATTTTACGGATGGTGGTCTGGACTACCGGCATGGGGATAGCTCATTTGGTATTTGGTGGAGCGTGAGGCGGGGTGAAACAGAGATTGCCTCGGGAGATGTCAGTTCAGCAGAAGAAGCCAAGCGGGCTTTAGTCGCTGATTGGATTTATCGGGAGACTCAGGGTTAAGGGCATGCCGTTACACACAACTCATTTTGAGTAGGGTCACTGATCGCGATGGTGTTTGCTGTTTTTTTGGTCAAGCAGCGTGATGTTGATGGGGTGACCCCCCTCAGGGAACTTGAACAAACGAAGCCTTTGGGGGAGTCTCTTTCGACCAAGAGAAGAGACCATCCAAGTGTGCCACGCTCAACTGCAAGACCCCAACTTTTTCCGATTACTGCTGCGCGTTGATGAAGAGCTTGCCGGCGAAGCAAAAAGGGGCGGATGCCCCTGTGGCGGCGTTCTACATCGAGCCAACTATCCCCGCAAGCCGCGCGGTTGCCTGAATGAGCTTCGTGTGGCATACGGGTCGCGTTTCAGCTTTTGCTGCAATCGTTGCCGCCGACGGACAACGTCAATATCCGTTCGTTTTCAGGGCCGGCGCGTGTACCTTGCGCTGACGGTGGTGCTGGCATCTGCCCGGCATACCGGGCAGATGCCAGCGGCGGCGCTGCTTTCCGAGGCACTCAATGTTCCGGTTCGGACGTTGGCGCGTTGGCGGCACTGGTGGCGAGAGGACTTTCCACTGACCCCGCTCTGGCAGGCGACCTGCGCCCGCTTCATGCCGCCGGTGGCGACCGATGCCTTTCCGGCCAGTTTGCTCGCAGTGTTTTTGAGCGCCTCACAAAACGTTAAGTAGTTGATAAATAACAATTCGTATTTTTCATTCCGTTTTGTTGTGCCATAATATATTTATACATCCAGTTTTTCCCTTGTTTTTCCTGTGTAACCGTTAATTCAGAAGCGTTCTTCCCACGGCGCAGTAGATTTGGAAAATAGCCCCCTGATCTATTGATGACACGGGGAGCGAGATGCTTGAGAAAAAGGCGGCAAGTCGGCAGTTAAGAAGCGAAAGCGAGTGGATGTTGGTTCTGAAGGA
>JBBSCQ010000090.1:0-11561 GCA_038250105.1 Burkholderiales bacterium
CATTGCGCCTACAGTAGGAAAATACGACGGTAGCATTGCATCTTCAGGGAAAGTGCCCGAATTTCACGCTAAAACGGATCAATTCATCTCACATCGTGAAATTGACCTATCGGAGGCGCTCAAGTCCGACAGGCTGCTAGGAGTTCGGCGCTCAATTCCTGGCTAGACGTGGCTTTGAGAATTTCGTCAGCTTGAATCAAGTTGACCGCAGCCTTCGGGTTGAACTGCAAGAGATTGTTGCCAATTGCATTCAGTAAATGGGTTTTACCAAGCCCTTCTCCTCCTTGGATCATGAGCGGATTGCGTTCCTCACGAGGCGGCATTGATGCCAGCAAAGCATAGGTTTGGGCGAGCAAATTGCCCCCCGTCACGTCAAAACGCTCGAAATTAAGCTGCGGGTCAATGCCCGCCTTTCGACAACTGGCTTCAGAGGGAGACTCGGGGGTTGTCAAGCCGCGCAGGCGACAGGCATCATCAACTTCTTCCATGATTCTTTTGACCGCTCGGCGTATCACCAAATCAGTTGTCGTCATTGACCAACTCATCTTGGGGATTCGCGTCTCCAGCACCGCCTTACGGATGAACGATGCTACTGCACAATCCCCTTCGGCAATGTCTTCGGCCAAGCCTGCTTCGTCGCCGCCTTCATTTGAGACAGGCCAATCATGACCAAACGTGACATGCCCGACTACCCCGCTATCAAGCAGCTGGATGGCCGCTTTTGCCGTCGTGGCATAGACAGCGTCATCATCGCCAGTGCTATTTTTACTGAGATAAAGGTGGATGCCGAACTCGCTCAAAATTGTTCCTTTAACTTGCTAAATAGGTATTCGCAGAAAACACGTACGATAATTCCTTGCGTTAAGCACACAGGTTTTGTTCCTACTGCGGTCGACCGCAAAAATTAACCAAAATTACCTGTAGTCGGCAACGTCGATTGGTGGGCGTATCAATTGTTGAGGTTAGCTGTCGAGCCCTTGGGTTTGACCCAATTTGCCAATACGCTGATCTGCATTGATTGCCCGAGTGTTTCATCGTAGTCGGCGCTGAAAATAACGTGACCGTCACTGCTCGATAAGCGATCCATGCTTGTTTTGATTTGATTCATGACCGTATTGATCTCCTTCATACGGAGTGTTTTATTGGCGGCACGGATGGAAACGCCCACACTCTGCAAGGTGGTTGGCCCGGCGGGAATCAAGGTGGCATGGCTAAGTGCCTGTTGCACCGCTTGCTCGGCACGTTTATCCCCGACGGCCTCACCCCAGCCGATGCCGGACAATCCGCGGCTGTCGAGCACCGTCCGAATGTCTTCAAAATCGATCCCGACCAAGCCAGGATGCGTCAAGCAGCCAGAGGTATTCCACAAAAAGTGATGCAAAGCGGTACTTCCCTGGGCAATCACCTCGGTGAAAGAAGCTTGCGTCGCAAATTGCTGGGCTAATCGTTCATTGCTAACGATGGTGACACTATGAGCGACGGATTGCAGCGCCTGAATGCCAGCGGCTGAATTTATTTGGCGTTGCTGCGCTTCAAAAGCAAAAGGCGTGACGGCAAAGGCTACCGTCAAAGCATTCTGGCGCCGAGCCGCTGCGGCGACCGATAAGGCGACGCCGGTGCCGGTGGTGCCGCCCATGCCGGCCACAATGATCACTAGGTGGGCATTGGCAATTTCCCGTTCAACTATCGCCCGTTGCTGCTCGCCAAGTTCCCAAGCAAGATTGGCGGTCGCTGGTTTGCGTTTGTCAGCATCGTTCAGCAAGATGACGTGGTCGGCTTTGGCGTTTTTCAATGCACGGGCGCTGGTATCAATCGCGATGATTTTGTGTAAGCCATAACGGGCTTTGTCGATCCGATTGACCATCGCTACGCCGGCCCCGCCAATCGCCACCAGACTGACTCTGGTGCCGAAATCATCGACCGTAGGTACGACAAATAATGGTGGCAACGCATCAGGCTTTGCCACCGGCAGGTTAAGACCAACCCCTGGCAGCGCAAAACCGATCAATGGGTGCACCAGCACCAAGCTTGATGCACCTTTGAGAAAGTTACGACGGTCCATTAATTGGGCCTCTCCAAGTCAATGGTCAAAATAAGTAGCGAATGGCTAACAGCGTCCACCCCGCTTGGAAAGCAGCTTCTTCTCACGTGCCCGCCCCAATACCCAGGCAATCAGTTGCGCCTCGTTCACGGTCTCGCAGTCATTTAAAGCCAATCTTGCGGCTTCGACCTGAGCCAGTAAGCCAGTTAAGTCGACGGCAGGTGCATTTTGGTTTTTCGAGTCGCGGACGAATCCATTGAGGGTTTGAAGCAAGGCATCGAAACTCTCTTGCAAGGTAATCTGGCGACAAAGATTACCGACTGGCCGTTCGATGTGCTCGGGCAGCCTATCGTCAGATAGACACCCAGCAAGCAACACAATTTGTCGCTTGAGTCGGATGCCGACCATATTCCCCGTCATGAGCCATTCGAGTTGGTCCGCCAATATGGAATCCATGATGTTCCTGATCTGTGAGTGAGGGCACTAGGATTGCCCGGTAATCTTGAGTCGCTATTTGGCAACTCGGCCCAATGAGGTGATTGTCCTTCCAAGTGAAACCGTTTGTGTTACACCGAAAACATGGGCGTTGGTGTTACCAATAATGTTTCACCTGGCTGGAGAGTTGTAGTCCTCCAAATACCATTGCGGACAAGTCATGTCAGCACTCACCCAACTTGCCGGGCTTATTCAGCTAAACGACACCCTCCGCTTCAAGTCGTTTGCACAAAGGATGATTGTCCAGGAAGACGCTCGCATCACAGTTGAAGTCCACTGTGACGATGCAATTGCCGATCTCTGGTCCGAAGCGGACGATGCGGGGATGGCGAGTGCCGAACGGATTTCACTGGTTGCCGAGGTCACGCTACGTGCAACGCCTTTGTAGGGCCAAGCATGTCAGTCGCCGAAAGTTTACTCATAAATGTCGAGTCCAGTCCCCTAGCAATCAGGAACGGCAGATCCCGAGAGACTTTGATTTGTCGGGTAGAAACAAGATCTGCAAGTCATACTCTCGATATCCGTCATCTTGATATATTGCCACCATGCCTGCACAGCTTGCGATCGCCACCAATCAACGTCGACATTTCCTCCTCAATGGCATTCGTCGGCTGAGTAAGTCACGGAGTTGGGTGACCCAACGGGACCTTCTGGCAGACCTCCGTGGTCAGGGATTTGATGTTCAGAAATATCATGTGCTTCGTGACCTGAAAGCGCTGATGAAAATTCATACTGAGTTAGAGCGCCATGATGACTCTGATGAAAATGGCGTTCCAAAACCGGGTGTTGACTATGGGTATCGCTGGGTTTCCAAAGATCCTTTACCTGAAACGGGGCTGTCTATTCCCGAGGCCATTTCACTGGTCCTGGTTGCCCGCCACTTGAAACAAGCCTTACCCGCCACCTTGTCTGGTGCACTCAGTAGCCTATTCGAGCGCGCCGAAAAGACCTTGGATCTGCAGCAAAAAAATGGGGTGGCGCAATGGAAAGACATGGTGGGCATTGTGACGCCGAGTCAACCGATGCTGCCGCCGAAAGTTTCTGAAGAGGTGCTGAATGTCATCCATCAGTCACTGATTGCCAAGGAATTGTTCACGGGTGTTTATCGCAATAGCAATGGGACTCAACGGGAACTATTGCTTCACCCGTTGGGCATCATGGTCCGTGAGCCGTCGGTCTACCTGGTTGCGATTTCAGAGGGGCACGATGAGCCTCGGCAGTTTGCCATGCATCGTTTTATTTCAGCCAAGAGGGAAAACCGCCCTGCCAGCAAATCTGCCGGTTTTTCTCTATCGATTTACTTGGAGAGCCAGGGGCATTTTGGTTTGGGCAACATGATCAAGCTGACTGGCCGGGTTAGCCCGCATTTGAGCATCATCCTCGACGAAACACCGTTGGGGCAAAAACAGCAACTAGGTAAGCCAGACTCTGACGGCTGGAGAAGTCTGGTGGTCAAGCTTCGGGATAATTGGCAACTGCGCTGGTGGCTGCTCGCTCAGGGCGATCGGATTGTTGTTGAATCTCCGGTAACGATTCGGGACGTTTTGGTGAAAACAGCTCAAAGAGTCTGTGAGCAATATTCCGAAACTCGGTAGCGAAAGTTAGCCCGGCCGGATCAGGCCGAAAAACCCGGGCAGTTCTGCAAACTGAACGTAGTTGTTGGCGCTGACGACGATTTGACCCATGTGCTGATTTTGGGTGACCGTCCTGACCCAGCAACCGCCAAACGATGTCGCAAGAAAAATTCACGTTTGAGTTGTTCGTTCTCCTCTTTCAACCCGCGAAGCTCGCGGGTGCTCGGCGCAGCCTTGCCATCTGTACAAAAAGCAGTCTTCCAAGTGCTCAGGTGGTGAGCAAACAGGCCACGCTCGCGACACCAGGCATTCAGCTGCTCTCCTGACAGGGTATGGCTTTCCTGCAGGGCGGTCAGTTGCTCAGCCGCGCTCCAGTCCTGAGGGCGCTTCTCTTTGTTCACCAATCCGCTGTCCTTGTGCACTGATTTCTTTCTCATCCAGTTTTTTAACGTGTGATAGTTGATATTCAGCTCTTCGGCGACCGACTTCACTGTCCGGCCTCCACGTGAATATGACTTCACTAAGGCCTGTTCGATAAATGCTTGCGAGTATGCTAATTCCATTGATGCCTCTAAGTTCGAAATTTAACTTTTAGAGGCGACAACTAGTCTGACGCAGGGGGCAAACAGGGTGATGCAAACGATTGATATGCACGTGCAACGCTTTTTTGTGCAAACCTTGCAACTTAACCCCCGGCAATTACGTCAGGAGTGCGGGTAATTCAAGGGCTTACGCACTCCTTGGCTGTCAAAATGAACCCCGAAACTTTAGATGAAAGTAAAAGGAGAGAAGACTTTGCTGAATAATACTTGGGGGTTGCTGGGCCCAGAATTCTTACCAAATTCACGCCGCACCCGCACACTTGGCTTGGGAGCCACGGTGCGCTTATTTAATGATCTGGCGGTTCCCGGTCTGGGTGGCGTCTGGTACGGCAAGCAATTGCTGCTTGCCACGCTTGGTGTAGCTGTGGCGGAAGAGGCCAGAAAAAAAGGGAAGAAAGTTCAGAACATTGAAGTGGCAAACGCGATTGAAGCACTTGCCTGCTGGTTGGCCTTCAACAGTAATGGCTGGAGCCGCGATGCTCGTTTACGTGGAAATACCAAATTGCAAGGCAAAGATGATTTCAGCTTCCGGCGTGTGCGGCAGCGCAACTTTTACGTCACGCAACCGATGCGGATGGCGACCGTTCAGGCACTGCCTGCGCTGGGATTGGCAGAGGCGGATGGTACGCGGTTTAATGCATTTCGATGCTCGGATGCCGGTACAGCATTTATCGAACAGGCTTGCAAGGATTATCGGCCTTCTAAAGGGTCAGTTATGAACCACTTGTTGCAGTGGGTGATGGTGGGTAAAAAAGTCGATTCGGTTCCGCTTCGTAACGCCCTGTCTCCCCTCACTCCACTATCCAATGACACGCTTGCGTTGCTTCGCGAAAGGCTGATTCAGGGAGGAACGGAAGACGGAGATGATAAGTTGCGTCGGAGAAATGCTCTGGCTTGGGTTGAAAATATTCGTCAAAAACCCGATAAGCAAGAATGGGACGTAAAGCCGCAAAACATCGACCATGAGCATTGGCATGATCTCGTGGCCGGTGCGAAACTTTTCAATGCGCGTGACGAGGCGATTGCAGTTCTTGATGCAATGGAAGCCCACATCGGCAACGAAACCCACAGCCAGTCGTATTCTATGCAAACGTCGGTTCCGGAGGCTATGTCACCTCTTCTTGCTTCCCTAAGAACTGCGTCGCAAGCGTTTCTGGATACAGGGCATGTCGACAAGAATGCCACTGCATTTTGCCGCGAGTGTGCTTCGGACAAAGCTTCAGCAGTTCTGCGCTCGCTGGTTGTTCGTGACGGGCATGTTTTACGGCTGGTAGGTGAAGTTATTAAACCTGGCGCGGCATTTCGTGGTTCAGCATTAAAGGAAGGTGATGCGGGGGAGGATGCAGCTGACTCTCCGGAAGCGGGTGACATTCCGTTGCCCGAAGGGATTTCGTACCGAATGCGTAATCTCTACCTGCTCAATCTCGATCTGCATGGCGAACTGGATCAATGGCTGAACCCCGTCGCGAAAGAGGTGAGTCCATGACCCGTGATGGCGATAATTTTAGTCCACGATCACTGGCGCAGCACTTTGACGCGCCAAAGGACTATGTGGGCCATTTCGGCTGGCTCTGCGGCTATTCTGCAGATGCGGCCTTTCTCAATGATGCAGCCGAACGCTTCACCCGATTGACTTCGGGCAACCGAGCTCATCAAGGGCGAATCGCGTTGGCCGTTTTTCTCGACCCTGGCAACCCGGCTATTTCTGTGCTGGATGCACCGGGCGTTGCGCATTTACCGATTTTGGATATTACGGAAAAACGGTTTCGTCTCCTGCATGCAAAGGTCGCACTACTGGGCTTCAGACACCAAGAGAACAGCAGTCAATGGCGGTTGCGACTCATCGTTTCCACCGGCAATTGGACGCGTCAGACGCTGGAAGAGAGTCTGGATTTGGCGTGGTGTGTTGATGTCACCAGCGAGGCGTTGAAAAGCTCTGACGAAGACATTCCACAGATATGTGACGATATCAAAGCGGCGAATGATTTGATGCAGTGGATCGCGGCGTTATTTGATACACGTTTGCTGAATGCCACTGTAAATGGCGGAGTCAGCGAAAGCGAAACGGGAAACGCTAAAGCGCAATTCGATGCTTGGATCCTTTCGTGTGCAGAGAAAGCCAAGGGAAAACCAAGGTTGTTTGACAGCCGCAGCGAGTCATTGTTGGCTCAACTACCGGCGAAGATCAAGGCTTGCGGGAGCGAAGTTGCACGTACCTATTTGGCGATGGGTTCTGGTTTCTATGAAATAGCAGCAGACCAGAGCCGCTCGCCAGAGGTACCCAAGAAGATCATCGAAACACTAAAAAATGAGACTTTGCTAACCCCAAAGCCGAAAATGGATCTTTACGTCAACCCGACAGCCTGCCAGTCAATTGCTACCTCAGTGGGGGCTCTGAAACAACGGGGCGTGACAGTCCGTCCGGCTGGTCAACCGTCCGATGTGTTTGGTAATAGCCAGCATCGCACACTGCATGCCAAGTTCTTGTTCAGCGCAAACAATCAAGACAACTCCAATGTTTGCAACAGCGCTTGGGTTTATTTGGGTTCTGGCAATCTTACCAACCCCGGTTTTGCCAACCAGATGAGCGTCAGCGCAGGCAACCTTGAGGCTGGTGTTGTGTTTGCACCAGATGGCTTATTGTGGAAGGGCGGCAAAGGCATTGATAAGCAACAAGTGGTGACAAACCTACTACCCATTCAATGGGACGTTGCCGTTGATAGCAACGGGAACCAATTGTCACCGGGGCTTGGCATGGAACCCCGAGATGAGACCTACGTCGCCTCGCCTGTCGCTTGGCTGGCGTGGCACAAGGCTGATGACATCAGCGAACTGCGTACAACCGAATCTGATTTTCCCAATTTTCAAGTGTTCGATTCAACGGGGAAAGCTTGCGAAAAAACCGAAACGGGATTTCTCTGGAAAGAAGCGCAACCACGCCAGGTGACCGTGCGCTGGCTGATCAATGAAACCAAGCAGGAAGCTACCATTCCCGTTGTCGATGAATATGGCCGTATTGCCGCAACTGAACTTCAGCAGATAGGCGTCGACGAAGCGTGGTGGCAATTGGCTGATTTTCCTCTACCCCCAGATGACGATGGAGATAACCCTGATGATGGTGAAGATGAAAATAATGGGAAGGATACCAACGGCGACCCGAAGAGGAATTCATCAAAACCACTCAGTTATCCGATTCGTCAAATGATGGAACTGATCGAAAGTATCGCCGCCAAGCAAACGGAGATCAACGAAATGGATTGGGTGCTTTGGTGCAACCGACTTGAACAGACGCTAGGCCAAGCCAAGGAAAGTTCTGCTGTTAAAGCCTTCCGCGATCTTGAGTTGAACCCGCTCAGCCCGCTGAGGCACGCAATTTTTCGTCCATCATTTGCCGAAACCAAAGATTCTGAAAAAGGACAGTTGTATGAAAACACATTGGCGCGCATCGAAAAAGTTTGGGTGGTCGATACGCTGAATAAAATTGGGGGCATGCTATGAATCAAGTTTTCAAGGGCTGGGCGGAGGTTGCCACGCATTTGACGGCGATTGCGGACGGCAATGCGATGCAGCTTAACGATGGGCAACGTACCAGCCTTCGTGTTCTCGCTGATCGGCTTCAGGTCAACGGCGTGATCATTGCTGACGAGGTTGGCATGGGCAAGACCCGGATCGCAGCCGCTGTTGCCAACAGCGTCATCGCAGCAGGAGGCAGGGTAGCGATCCTAGTGCCGCCTGGCCTCGGCTATCAATGGGGTGATGAGTTGCGGACAGCCAGTGTAAAGGCGCCGCTGATCCTGCGTAGTCTTTGGCAATTTTTGCAGGCATGGGAAAGTAAGGAGCAGTCGCACCCTTGGTTTAATGAGCCAGGCGTATTGATTTCTCACGCTTTCACCAATTGGCGATTGGGGGAGAGCAGTGCCTCTTGGCGATGGGCTTTGCTGCCAGAGTTGTACGCAAGGTGGAGAAAGCTAACCGAAGATCGCTTTCCACGTTATTACCTCGGAAATGAAAAACTTGATTACGAGTGGGTTAAAAACGCCGCAGAGAGTATTGCCGAAGCTATAAATGCCCCGCCAAAAGGTCACGCAGCTCGAAAATTAGTTCAAGAAATGGTCGAAAAAACACCGTGGCCTGGCGCGCTGGAGGCTGGCGAATACGCCAGAAATTCTCAACTGCGGCCGTGGCTTGAGCGAGCTGTCGGGCTTGGATTGGGCGTGTTCGATTTGATCATTATTGATGAAGCACACAAGAGTCGAGGTCAGGACAGCGGGCTGAATCGTTTGGTTGAGCATGTCGTGTTGCAGTCTGCAGCCGCACGCCGCCTGGCGATGACTGCGACCCCGGTCGAACTTGATGCGGAACAATGGATACAGACGCTGGGCCGCATCAAAGTTGATGCAACGTCCGCATCCGCAGCCATTACGCTCTATGCAGATGCCGTGCGAAAGGTAAGGCAATGCCCCAATGATATGGGGACACGCGAAGCATACAAAATCGCCGCAGCGGGGTTCAAGCAGGCACTGTGTCCCTATCTGCTTCGTCGTGACAAGCGCGAAGATGAGTTCGTCAAGAAATTCCAGGATTATTCAAAAGAAGGCTTTCATGCCTACCGACGCGAAAGAGAGATATTGGTTGACACTGCTAGTCTGTCGCCTTCCTGGAAACAGGCGGTGTGTGCAGCAGAAGCGCTGTCGTTCGTAACACGTCAATCCGATGACTCAGTCGCAAAGCGCCTTCGATTAACGCTCGGGAATGGGCATGGCCTTGCTGCGTTGATTGATCAAACGCATCGCCACGAGGAAGATGACAAGAAGCAGAGCGAAGCTGATGGTGTTCCCAACTCATCCGGCAAGAGTGATGAAAGTGAAACAGCCTTGCCAGATAAGCGGCTGCTACGCGCACAATGGTGGCAAAAAGTGATGACGCAGCCATCGTATAGCGCGGATTCCGGTGACTCCGCACTGTATGATCATCCGGCTATCTTGGCTGCCGTTGACGCAATCGAGGAAGTCACTCAACAAGGTGAGAAGGTTCTGGTTTTCGGTCGGTTCACTCGCCCTTTGCGAGCTTTAGTTGATCTGCTTAATGCGCGTGAAATGCTCCGCAGCGTCGACGCGCAGCAAGCGTGGCCGCAATCAAAGGTGCTTGCGAAAGAATGGGCCGCCATCATTGCTGCTGATCGGCAGTTGAAGCGGCCTGGGCAATTAGTTCAGGAAGATTTAAACAACCGTCTCGATCAACAGTACAAGACGCTTGAACAGCAACGCCGCAAGGTACGCGAGAACCTGATTGGAAAAATCGAAGAAGGAATCTCAAAAGGCAGCTATAGCAATCGTGTGCTGGCTCTTTTTAATGCATTCAAGAAGGATGTTTCGAATATTACGGCAAATGATCAAGACAACGACGAGCACTCTCTGGCAGTGGTGGCGCGAGCCGTAAAAGAACTCATTGGCTCAGACATTGATTCGGTGAAGCCGGAAGACTTTGCTAACGCCTTCGCGGATATTGTTGAAGCGGCGAGTGATCGAGATGAAGGCGATGCTGATGGTGACGGGCAACTGGACGACTCCGAGGCAAATGCACTTTGGAGCAATCTAGTCGCCAGATTGCATGATGAATACAGTCGACCGGAAGGGGGCTTCGCACGATTGATGTATGGCGATACAAAACCCCCTACTCGGCGCTTCTTGCAGTTGGCTTTCAATCGAAAGCACGGTCACCCGAAAGTTTTGGTTGCGCAATCAGTGGTAGGGCGTGAAGGACTTAATCTCCACAAAGCTTGCCGGACGGTCGTGCTACTCCATCCAGAATGGAATCCGGGTGTCGTTGAACAACAAATTGGCCGGGTGGATCGAATCGGCAGTCTGTGGGAAAGTAAGCTGGGGGAGGCCCTTGAGAAAAACGTTGTTTCTGACCCCATTCCAAGAATCGAAATTCGCCCCGTGGTCTTTCAAGGCACCTACGATGAGAAGAACTGGCAAGTTCTCCGCGATAGGTGGGATGATCTGCGCGCCCAACTTCACGGTATAGTCATATCCCCTCGTATCGCCGAAAATTATCAGGATGAAACTTCAGTGATTGCAGAGATAAATGCGGCAGCACCAAATTTTTCACCTTCCACTGGCAGTGGTGTCGGCGGGATGAAGTTGTGACCCGGTGTTACGTCCGCCACCATCCAAGGGCTACCGACTGCTAACGTCCCAAGTTTTCTAAGGGCGATTTCAATAACGTAGCCATGTATACCGTGAGACATTCAGGGCAAGAGATAGGCCGGAGCGCATCTGTTATCGTGGGAAGTTACGAGCCAACCACGTTAACCGATGAGACCGGCCTATGCACCGAATTGTACCCAGCGTCACCACCTTCGACCAACATTTTCAAGCACTCACCGAAGCGCCTGACGTTTACCGCCCGCGGGCATGCCCGCACTGTGGCTCTGCAATGTTATGGCGGCACGGTTGCTACCACCGAAAGGCAGACCGGGGGGCAAGCCCCAGAGGTAACCCGGTCCCGATATGCCGCTACAGTTGTCCGAGCTGTTCTCGTACCTGTTCGCGCCTGCCGCTCTGCATCGCCCCGCGCCGCTGGTATGACTGGACTATCCAGCAACAGGTACTGCGCCGTAACCGGTAACCCACCGGCGTTCTTGCCTACGCTTGGAGGGTATGCAAAGGCGAGCGGAGGGGATTGGCGGCGAAGAGGGGTTTCCAAAGACGCGGCGTGAGTTCGTGCACACGGCTGGCCGGATGCTGACTGACGCGCTGCAGGACATCGACGAGATAATCGTAGGGATCAATCTCATGCAGTCGGCAGGTGACGATCAAGCTCTGCATGATCCCGACGTGTTTA
>JBBSCQ010000091.1:0-11129 GCA_038250105.1 Burkholderiales bacterium
GCATAGGCGCCAAAACGGGCGCGGTCGATCAATGCCTGCGGGTGTTCAATACGGAAGCCGATCGAGAAGGCCTTGGCTTCGATAAAGACGCCTTGCGCGTGCAGCATCTCGAAGGTATCGCGGGCGCTGTGGCCAATCGCCAGTAGCACATGATCGGTAGCGATTTTCTCGCCATCGGCCAGCACCACACCGCGCACCTGGCCGCCGTTTTCGCCTGGTTCAATTTCGATTTTTTCAACCTTGCAGCCGAAGCGCACTTCGCCACCGAGTTCCGTGATCGTGGCGCGCATTTTCTCGACCATCTTGACCAGCCGGAAGGTGCCGATATGCGGCTTGCTGACATACATGATCTCTTCCGGCGCGCCGGCTTTGACGAACTCTTCCAGCACTTTGCGGCCGTGGTGTTGCGGGTCTTTGATCTGGCTGTAGAGCTTGCCATCAGAGAAAGTGCCGGCGCCGCCTTCACCAAACTGGACGTTCGATTCCGGATTCAGCACGCCTTCGCGCCACAGGCCCCAGGTGTCCTTGGTCCGCTCACGCACGGCTTTGCCGCGTTCAAGAATGATCGGCCGAAAACCCATTTGAGCCAGCACCATGCCGGCGAGCAGACCGCAAGGGCCGGTGCCGATGATGATCGGCCGGGAGGGTAGTTCGGCCGGGGCGTGGGTAACGAATTTGTAACTGGTATCCGGCGTTTGGCCAATATCCGTCGCCTTGTTCTCAACCTGCAGGCGTTTCAGAACGTCGACTTCATCTTTCAGCTCAACGTCAATCGTGAAAATGAAAAAGATATTGCTGCGTTTGCGCGCATCGTAGCCCCGGCGAAAAATGGTCACGCCGAGCAGGTCGCTCGGTGCGATGCCGAGGCGTTCGATAATCGTTGCCTTGAGGCTGTCGTCGTTGTAGTCGAGGGGAAGTTTGATCTGAGTCAGGCGCAGCATGGTGTCTATCCGTGGGGGCGCGTTGGGGGCGAGGGGGCGTATTTTATCGCGACAGCTTGGCGCTGGGGGTTTCGGTCAGTAGTAGGTTCAAGCTTACTTTTCAGCGCTCCGTGTTACCAACGACTCCCCACAATGTCCTGATTTTTCCGGCCAGCGTGAGCTTTTCGTCGGACAGGGCTTCGAGGAAATCTGACAGGCGTTTTGAACGAGCCACGGCAAAGAGCACCAAGCCAATAAATACACTGGTGGCGACCAAGCCATGCAGAGCGCGTTCAAACCACGCGCCTTCACCGAAGGCGATGATATTCATGCCGAAGTAGCCGGTGGTGACGGTGGCGATCAGACCGAGAATGGTGATCACGGTGAGGCGAACGACGGTGTTTGATTGCCGGCGTTGCGAGTCGCTATCGAGGTAATGACTCATTTCCTTGATTTCGTCGCGCACATTGTCGTACATGCCATCGTTGCGCAAATGGTTTGAGCAGAGACGGTACATCGCCTGCACATGCGGTCGTTCGGAGAGCTCGTGAAACCAGTAGCGGTGAGTAAAACGCAGGAATGTCTCAAAGTTGGCGCGAATCCTTCGCTTGAAGCGGCGGACAGAATTGTCATTGCGGATGTCGAGATCGTTAACCGCATCGACCAGCACTTCCGAGAAGACCAGTAGCGCCGCCCGATGCAAATGGGCAATCAGGAACACGATGAAATACTGGTGGCGAAACTGCGCCAGCACGCCGCGTTCAGCATCTATGAAAAAGGGAAAGGCGTTGTCGCCAACTACTGTAAATGCATTACCGGTGCACATAAAACGGGTGTTCGGGCCAGCTTCGCTATCTGTCCAGAAACGATCCTGACAAAAGCGTTTTTCAAATTCGATCACTCCCGGTTCGTTGATCGGCAGGTTTTCGTCCGGATGCAGCATGGTCGCCAGCCCGATGCGTATCCAGTCTTCGCGCTGCAAACGGCGCGGCTGTTGCATGGCGAGAAATGCCGTGACTGGCATGCGTTGGTATTCGATCAGGCGGTAGCGCAAATCGCCCGGTTCGTCGGAGTGAGCCAAAACGAGCGGGCGCAGCAAGCTGGCCCAGTGTTCGGAAATACAGGGGCTGCGATGCTGGCTAACATAGCCCAGGTATTTTTCGCGCCGATCGGTGTCGGAGCGGGCCATCACATGGCCATCGTTGCCGATCCATTCGGCTAGGTAAACGTTGTGCAGCCCCTCGCCACCTTCTTCCCAGCCCGAAGGGTAGGCGCGGCCGAAACGGAAAAGAATGTCGCGCACCTTGGCCAGCGGCAAATCGCTGCCACATACTTCCAGGTTGAGCTGGACCAGATCGAGGTCGTGAAAGAAATAAAGATCGAGATGGACGATATGCAGTTCAATCGGTTCCTGCCCCTTGCGCAGGGTCAGGCGCAGCTTGGCAATATCCTTGCGGCGGAACACATGCATCGGCGAATTGCCCGGTGGATCATCCGGCGCGGACTTGCGCGAACGGCCTTCGCCATATAAGAAGCGCTGGACATAAGGCAGGAAGGAAACGAACTCGCGGTAATGCCGTTCCTTAAACTGACTGGGGTCGTCAGTAAATTCGTCATCGATCAACCGCCACGGGTGCGCTTCTTGGCTGGCTTCGAAAACCTCCCAGTGACGGCCTTCTCTGACGTCGGTGGCAAGTGGTTCGAGTTGTAGCGGCCAGACCAGGCTGGCATGAAACAGTTGTACGTGGCCAGGTGTTTGATTGTCGGCGGAGGTGGGCACGTGGGGTTCCTGGCTAGATTGCGATTTTGAGGATTTTAGCCGGTCGACCGCAGCATTTGTCTTGGACGGTGCAAATCAGAAAACCAGCGTGGGCCGCATGAATTTTACGCGGCGTCATCTTGCGACGATTAGCTTGGTTTTCCTGTGACCCAAGTGGGTGGGCGTCGATCAAGGCCGCGTGGCCAATCGACAAGCTTGCGCTCCCCGGCTATCCTCCGCGTTTTAGTGAATACTCCGGGAAATAGCATGGGACAAGCAAAACAACGTGGTACGGCAGAGCAGCGAGCAGCGCAAGCGCAGGCCAAAATCGAGTCAACACGGCCGGATAAACTGGTCTGTAATGGCTGCAGCGCCGATGTGACGAAAATCCATCCGGTGAGCACGCGTGGGTTGCGCGGTATCGATGCGATCTGGGTTGGGCAGTGTGAATGCGGCCAAACGACGTTTGCTGCGACGGGCGAGCCGAAGGCAGTTGAAGCTTTCTTCTTCGCGTTGAGCGAAAACAGCGAATTGACGCTAGGTCGCCAGAACAAGGATGGCGAAGATCACAGAACGGCCTGATGGCAGGGCTTAGCGGGCGCGATAGTTGTTCGGTGACTGGTAAACACTGGCCGGTTTTCCGCTCGGCGACGGATTGACCGGCGCCGGCAAGGGCTTCGGCCTGGGGTGGGGCGGGTGCGGCACAACGTAGGCTGGCCCGCCGTAGTAATAAGGGGCGGTCTGGTTGACTGGTTGGACCGAGCCGGTGGCGCGACAGCCGTTTTCCATTTCGCTGCGCCGCGTTGAGTCGAGAACCATTCGGTCGAGCGTGCGCAAGCAGGACTCAACCCTGGCCGCCGATGGCCCGGCATATGCTGCGGCAGCGGCTTGCTGTTTTTCCCTGGCCCGCCGCTCAGTCGCTTCATCAGCTTCACGCTTGGCTTCCAGTTTGTCGGCGTAGTTCTCCATCCTTTCGTTGTCGCGTTCGGCCTGCCGCCGATTCGCTTCCGAAACGGTGTCATCGGGCATGGCCTTGATGGTATTGCTGCCGCCGGCGCAGGGTGAGTAGGAAATCTCGGTTCGGCCATTCGGCTGCCGGCACTTGTAGATATCAGCCGCCGCCGGCAGGGTAACGAGCAACAAAAGCAGGGGCAGGGTGGCTTTCATGCTTGCAGCCTGGTGACCAGCAACTGGTCGATCTTGTTGTTGTCGACGTCGATGACTTCAAATTTGAACCCTGCGTGCGTCAGGCTTTCGGTCGGGCGCGGCACTTTGCGCAGGGTGTACATCATGTAGCCGGCAATGGTTTCGTATTGATCGTCATCAGGGAAGGCTTCGATATTGAGCACCTGCTCCAGATCACCCACCGGGGTCATGCCGTCGACCAGCCAGGAATTTTCGTCGCGTTGGATAATCTGTTCGTCAGTAGCAGAAACCAGCGAGTTGCCCATCAAGGTACTGGAGAGATCGCTGAAAGTAATCAACCCGACAGTTAGCCCGTATTCGTTGATGATTAGCGCAAAATCCTCGCGATTGATTTTAAACTGCTCGATGATGTCGGCCAGCGTCACCGTTTCCGGCATGATCAGCACGGTGTGGAGCAAGCTGTCGTCGTGTAGGGCAAGTGGCTGGCCATTGAGCAGGCGGCTGAGAATATCCTTCGAATCAACGTAGCCTGCGACGTGGTCGATGCTGCCGCTACAGACCGGAAATTTGGCATGTGGATTGGCGCAAATCTTGGCACGGATGCTGTCTTCGCTTTCGTGCCGGTCAAGCCAGACAATGCTCTCACGCGCCGTCATGGTGGAGGGCGCCGTGCGAATTTCCAGCTCAAAAACATTTTCGATCAGCTGCTGTTCCTGGCGGGCGACCAGTCCAGCCTTGGCGCCGGCGTTGGTCAGGGCAACGATGTCTTCCGGCGTAATGTCTTCTGGCCGGGTCGCGGGCAGGCCGAGCAGGGCGATGATCTGCGTCGCAATGCCGTTGAAGGCCCAGATCAGCGGGGTCAATAGTTTCAGGCAGAGCAGCATTGTCGCGGCAATGCGCAGGGCCATCGTTTCCGGTGCGTTTAGGGCAATCCGCTTGGGAATCAGATCGGCAATCAGAATGAAGGCCGAGGTGACGAGCAGGAAGGAGGTCAGCGAGCCGAGCAGGTCGGCGGTTTCAGTGCCGACGACATTATTGAATACACGGGAAAAAGCCGGGGCGTAAGCACCCTCGCCAAGCACCCCGGCAAGGATGGCTACGGTGTTGAGGCCGATCTGGATCGCCGTGAAAAAATGCCCTGGTTGTCCCTGCAGAATCAGCACCAGTGCCGCCCGGGCATCTCCTTCATCACGTAGTTGCTCAAGCTTGAGTTTGCGTGCAGCCGCCAGGGATATTTCCGAGATGGAAAAGAAAGCGCTGATCAACATCAGCAGAAGAATGATCAAAGTATTTTCAAGCAAGCTCATGAATTTGCCATTTGTGCTACCCGGAATAGTCCGGATGATGTTCTGACTTTAGCCGGGGCGGGCGGGGTAAGCAAATCGTAATGATTGGGCATCTGGAAGTTGAGTTGATTGCGAAATTCTCGCGGATAACTTGTAGCCAATTGGAGATTAAATCTCGGCTGTAATCAGAAAAAACGCCTCCATTACGGAGGCGTTTTGATTTTTGGCTGATTTTTCCAGTCGACCGCAGGATTCTTACAGAATCATCCCCGCGCCAACCGTATTGTTGTTGCTCTCATCAATGATGATGAAAGCGCCGGTGCCACGATTTTCCAGATAGGGGTCGGCGAACAGCGGTTGGGCCAGTTTGAAGGTGACTTGCGCAATGTCGTTCATCGCCAGCTTTTCAGCCGGGACTTTTTCCAGCGTGTTGACGTCCAGGCGATGGTCGATGGCGGCCAGCTTGGCTTTCGAATCGCGCGTCGTATGGCGGATCAGGTAGGTGCGGTTGCGGTCCATCGGTGCTTCGGCCATCCAGCAGACGGTGGCTTCGATCTGCTTTACTGCTGCCGGCACTTCGTTCGACTTGACGATCATGTCACCGCGTGAGGTGTCGATTTCATCGGCCAGTAGCAGGGTGATTGATTGTTCGCAGAAGGCTTCGCCGATATCGACGCCGCCAAGTTGAACCGCTTTGACGGTCGACTCGCGGCCGGCGGGCAAAACAGTGACGGCATCGCCGACTTTGATTGAACCGGCTTCAATGCGGCCCATGAAACCCCGGTAGTCGTGCAGATCAGGGTTGGCCGAATCCTGCGGTCGACAGACGTATTGGACCGGAAAGCGGAATTTCTCGGTGTGCTCAGTGTGCGCGGCCGGAGCAGCTTCGAGCATATCGAGCAGGGTCGGGCCAGCGTACCAGTTCAAGTTGTCGCCCCGGTCGACAATCATGTCGCCATTAAGCGCTGAGAGCGGCAGGAAGCGGATGTCTTCGATACCGACTTTGGCAGCGAATTCGAGGTAGTCAGCCTTGATCTTCTCGTAGATTTCTTGCGAATAATCGACCAGGTCCATCTTGTTAATGGCGACGATCAAGTGCGGAATACCGACCAGTGATGCCAGTTTGGAGTGGCGGCGGGTTTGCGTCAGCATGCCTTTGCGAGCGTCGATCAGGATGATGGCGAGGTTGGCGGTCGACGCGGCAGTGACCATGTTGCGGGTGTATTGCTCGTGGCCCGGCGCGTCGGCAATGATGTATTTGCGGGTGCCGGTCGAAAAATAACGGTAGGCGACGTCGATGGTGATGCCTTGCTCGCGCTCGGCTTGCAGGCCGTCGGTGAGTAGCGAGAGGTCAACCGCGCCCATGCCGCGTTTTTCCGAGGTGCGGGCGATCGCCTGCAGGGTGTCGGCCAGAATGGTCTTGGTGTCGAAAAGCAGGCGGCCGATCAGTGTGCTCTTGCCGTCGTCGACGCTGCCGCAGGTCAAAAAGCGGAGTAGGCCGTGGTCTTCAATTTTTTCGGATGCGGACATAGTGGTTTTCGTCAAAAGTAAGTTTGTGTTCAGTCCCAGATCGCCTGGGGAAATTGTTGTCGAATACGTTCATCGGCGGTGACTAGCCAGCCACCGGCGGCAATCGCCTGGCCGACGATCAGGCGGTCGAATGGGTCACGCGTCCAGGTTTGCGTACTGGCTGCTTGGCTCACCGCGAGAAACGGCGTCTGGTCAATGTGCAGCGGCAAGCCACTCAGTGCGCTGAGAATGCCGGCGCTACCCACCTTGATACGGCCAATTTCATGCAAAAAATCCAGTTCCAGCGCGACCATCGGCGAAATCGCCAGCCAGCCTTGTTCAATCGCCGCCACCGCCTTTGCCGGAAAACTGCGCCGCTTTTCCGCGCACAGCCAGACGGCAATATGGGTGTCGATGAAAGTCAGCCGAGGTTCTTGGTTTCGTTCCATTCGCTGACATTCAAAGTGGCCAGATCATCGGGGTTGCCAACGATGATATCGAGAACCGGCAGGCGGCCAATTCGACTTTCGCGGCGCTCAGGGACTAACCACAAACGCTGGCCGTTACGTTCGAGCGGCACCGGTTCGCCACTTTGCAGGGCGGCATCGGCAATCTGAAAAAGATTGGCCCGTAAGGCGGAAAGGCCGTAAGTCGTTTGGCTGGTGAGCATGGCAGGCTCCTGTTGTACATTTGAATTATTTTCAATGTACAACGCTTTCGCTTCTTCTGCAAGGAGCGGTTTAGCAGCAGGAGCCTTCTTGTAGGCCATTAGAAATAGCCTTCCTTTTTACGCTGTTCCATTGAGGCGTCGCTGGTCTGGTCATCCAGACGCGTTGCGCCGCGCTCGGTAATCGTGGTGGTGGCAGTTTCGAGAACGATCTTGCTGACGTTGTCGGCATCGGATTCAACCGGGGCGGTGCAGGAAATGTCGCCGACGGTGCGGAAACGTACTTGCAGGTCGATGACTTCTTCGCCGGGGCGGGATTCATTGGCGATACCGCCGCCAACCAACGGCACGTTGACCGGCACGATGGAACCCTGGCGCATGACCACCGGGCGCTGGTGGGCGAAATAGATCGACGGCAGTTCCAGACCTTCGCGCTCGATGTATTGCCAGACATCCATTTCCGTCCAGTTAGAGATCGGGAAGGCGCGGATGTTTTCGCCTTTGTGGCTGCGCGCGTTGTACAGGCTCCACAGTTCCGGGCGCTGATTCTTCGGATCCCATTGGCCGAATTCGTCGCGGAAGCTGAAAATGCGTTCCTTGGCACGGGCTTTTTCTTCATCGCGACGAGCGCCGCCGATGCAGGCGTCGAAGCCGAATTCCTCGATGGCTTCGAGCAAAGTGACCGACTGGTGTTTGTTGCGCGATTCGCCTTCGTGTTTCAGGACAACGGTGCCCCGCGCCATCGAATCTTCAACCGAACGGACGATCAGGCGTTCGCCGAGTTCGGCGGCACGCTGGTCGCGGAAGGCGATGACTTCCGTGTAGTTGTGGCCGGTGTCAATGTGCAGCAGCGGGAAGGGAAATTTACCCGGGCGGAAAGCCTTTTCGGCCAGGCGCAGCAGGCAAAGGGAGTCCTTTCCGCCGGAGAAAAGGAGCACCGGGTTGGAACATTGGCCGGCGACTTCGCGCATGATGTGGATGGCTTCGGCTTCGAGCCAGTCGAGGTGGGTCAGGGTGGTGCGTTGATTCATTGCTGTGAAATCCGCTTGGATTAGTAAGTGCCGGCATTGTAACAAGGGCTTAATATTATTTTAAGAACGAGTGCGCATCTTGTTAGTGCGATTGGTTATAAAGATTGCTTTTTGAGTGGGCATGCGGGGCTCGGGCTGCATCCCGATTTTCGCCCTTTTTTGCCGTTGACCGCAGCAGTCTTCGATTGGCTGCTTCAGCAGCCGATAACCTTGAACTCCACCCGGCGATCAAGCGCGTCGCTGGCATCGTCGCGGCCGTTGCCGACCATGTTTTGTCGGGAGCCGACGCCGTTGGCGATCATCCTTTTCTCGAGCCCGAGCGAGGCTTGGGCGAGCCGCGATTTGACATATTCAGCGCGGAGCAGCGATAGGCGTTCATTCAAAAGTTCCGGGCCGGTCGGGCTAGTGTGGCCGGTGATTTCCAGACACTTGCCGGTATCGCCAGTGCGCTGGGCGATAGTTTTTAACCAGATCGGGTAGGCGCCGCTGAGCAGCGGATTCGCCATGAATGCGGTTGAACCAGGTCTGAACAGGAATTTGACGGCCAGCCGCTGGTGTTCCAGCCCGTAGTCCACGACCTTGGCAAAAGCTGCTTCCGCCGGCTGGCGGCGGCCGAGTTTCCAGTTGGCCAGGTAGATGCCGTTGTGCACGCGAAACTGGTCGCCGGCCGGCATGGCCAGCGCACTGGTGTACAGGTCGAGCGCCTCCCGATAGCGGCCCGCTTCGTAAGCTTCGATGCCTTCGGCCACCACCGAGGCAGCAAGAATGCGGTCGAGATAAAGCGGGTTAATCGGGTCGCCGGTCTTGGTGCCTTGGCAGGTCTTGATGTAACCCTCGGTCGCCGGGTCTTCCGACCAGGCCGGGGCATCGCGGAAAAAAGCAAGCGGGGTGGGGTCGACGTCGTCGGGCAAGGCGAAGGCCAGCCCCTTGCTGACCAGCTTGCCGCTGCGCAGATCAGCTAGCGCGAAGCAGATGCGGTAAGCCTCGCGCGGCCCGGCCGTCTTGCGCTCGGCATTGACGCCGGTAAAGGTGCCGATCAGTACGAGCGGGCTTTTGGCGACATTGGCGGCCGAAAACTCCTTCACGTCGTACTGCGGATACTGCTGGCGCATCATGTTCGTCAGGCGGACGCCCATCGCCTGCGTGGCGACCGATTGCGCCCCAGTCATGCCATCAATCAGCGGATCGATGACCACCGCGTATTTGGCCTGCGCCGGCATGCCCTCGGCCGGCAGTTTGGCATTTTTGAACAAGGCAGTGGCGGCGCTGAGCACGGCCTTGTCGTAGGCCAGAGTCGGTGGCGGCGTGGCTAGTGTCAGAGCAGCAGAGGGCGGAGCGCCCGAACTGGCGGCGGACGTAGCCGGCGATGCTGCCTTCTCGCGCAAGCTGTCGCAGCCGGTGGCGAGAAGAACGATGCACAGCGCGAGGCACAGCGAGCTTATCCACAACCCGGCCATGCCTGTTTTGCGTGAAATAGCGGTCATTGCTGACACTCCTTCTGGAAGACGGCTTGCGCCTCGTAGGACAGCGATTCACCCAACTGAACCCGAGAGAGAAGATCGATGCAGCGCGCTTTCATCGCCGAGGCTCGGGTTGTTTTAACTTTCTCATTGATTGGCCGTGCAGCCGGCTTTTGCGACAATTTTTCTGTCCAGAGCGGGGCATCTGTGGCGACTGAAGCAGTAACGGGGTTTTTCAGGGCTGGGGCCTCGACCACTGGCGCAGGCTTCGGCATCACTGGGCTAGGGCGTGCTTCCTGCTGTTCCGGTTGGCGCGCCTGTGGCTGAACTACCGCCGGTTCCCGCCCGGACAAGGCCAGGTAGCCGGCCCCCGCCGCCAGCAACAGCGCGCCGGCGATAGCCATCATGCCCGTCAAGCTGATTCGCCGCCCGGGCGCCGTCGTTTTTGCGGCGGCCAGATCGGCTGGGTCGTAAGCCGGGCCGGCATTCCTGACTACCGTATCGCTTGATTTCACCGGGCGTTCAGGGGCAATAACAACTGGCTTGCCCAGCAGTCTTTCAAGATCGCCGAGCAACATTTGCAGGCCCTCGAAATCTTGTGAGCCGTCCCATCCACTCAGGTCCGCCGCCTGTATCTCGCGGAAACCCGCCGGTGGGCGCACGGCTTCGATCAACACCGGGACGAGCTTGCCCAGCCGGCGCCCCTCGGTCGCTTCCTCGTAAACCCACTCGCTTTCAATTGATTTGGCCGACCACAAGACCACCATGTAACGCATGTCTTCCAGCGCGTGCTCAAGCACGCTGCGCCAGGTTTCCCCGGCCGGAATCCGCCGGTCCCACCAGACGCTCCAGCCCACCGAACCAAGAACCTCGGCAATCCGCCGCGCCGTATCCCGGTCCCGCTCGGTATAACTCAGGAATATATCGGTCATTTCTTTCCCCCCATGAGGCCAGAAAAACCAGAAAAACGCGCCGATTTGCCAAACCCGATCATTCGGCGGGCAGGCAAGGATTCGACGCCAGCAAGCCGGCTAACCTTAGCTAATTGACCGTAGAAGTGATATTCCGTTCAATTAGCGGGGGTGGGGCATTGCTGGAGATTCGTATTTGTTCAATTGGCCAGCCGTGATTGAAACGTTTCGGGCCTGTTTGCCTGTCAGTTTGTCGGCCATTCCTGCCATTGGCTAACCTACGCCTAAACGTCCGCTCAGACGGATAGGTAATTCAAGCGCATGACGGTAAGTATCGCACCTGAAACGCGCCACACAAAGTACGTACATCCACAGTCACCAGTCTGATTTGCCAGGAATTTGCGCCGCCGTCGCCACCATGAACAGCAGAGGCTGCCCGC
>JBBSCQ010000092.1:0-10868 GCA_038250105.1 Burkholderiales bacterium
ACTTAAACCTACCATCGCGCCAGCTCAATTTCCCTCCCTAATTCAGGTGATTACCGCTTAAGTAAGTGCCATTCGGATCAGACACCATTTTCATATAAGCAGCGCGAGACGCTGGGTTTCGTGGGGAATGATCAGGCGATTGAGTGTTCAAAACAAAGCAGAGCATTTAATTTTATGGCAAAGGGGTGTGCAATTTGTATTTTTAGAAGTTGGTATTTCAGGGTGAGTTTTCTAAGGCTTGCGTTAACGGAAAATATCTGAATACGCTAAAAGGCTGGCCACCGCATCCTTGGCCGCAAGCTTGGGTTCGCCAATAATAGGCCAGTTGATGCCGATAGCCGGATCATTCCAGAGCAAGCTGCGTTCGTGTTCAGGAGCGTAGTAGTCGGTGGTTTTATAGAGAAACTCAGCGGTTTCACTCAGCACAACAAAACCATGCGCAAAACCTTCTGGTATCCAGATTTGCTTTTTATTCTCCGCGCTCAGGTGAACGCCAACCCACTGGCCAAAGGTTTTTGAGCTTTTCCGGAGGTCGACCGCAACATCGAAGACTTCGCCTTGCGTGACGCGCACCAGCTTGCCTTGCGGGTTCTGAATTTGGTAGTGCAGGCCACGCAAGACGTTTTTGCTACTTTTTGAGTGGTTGTCCTGCACGAAATTTGGCTTTAGGCCGGTGGCTTGTTCAAACGCCTTGGCGTTGAAGCTTTCGTAGAAAAAGCCGCGATCGTCGCCAAACACTTTGGGTTCGAGGAGGAGGACTTCGGGTATGGCTAGGGGGGTGGCTTTCATGTTCTGCTTTCTGCAACAAATACTCGTTCAGACACTTCCACACATGCCAGTCCACCATTTAACAGGGCGATTTCGAGCACTTTCCGGTTGTCCAAAAGAATTCTCAAGGTTGCTGCTCGCAACTGATTGCAGGTTTTAGCCAAATAATCTGGGGTGGTTGGCCCCAGACCAGTGAAAGCTCTTCAAAATCCGCATCGCGCGTCACAATGACAAAGTCGTGGTCTTTGGCGGCTTGCCACACAACGCTATCTGATGCCGACTCCAACCCTAGCAACAGCACCTGGGAACTTCCAGGGTAGTCATGCTGGAGGAACGGCACCAGTCGGCGAGACAAATGCTCGTCCAGCAACAATTTCATTGCACCGCCAATGAATAGACTTTGTGCTCACGGTCGGCGGCATACGACAGTACCGCCAAGATATCTTCTGGTGCCAGCTCCGGGAAATCGTCGAGGATTTCCTGCTGTGTCATGCCACTGGATAACATAGACAGCACGTCATAGACCGTAATGCGCAAGCCGCGAATGCATGGCCTTCCGCCCCGCTTTCCGGGTTCCAAGGTAATTCGGCTCATATTGCCTCCGTTTGTTTTCTGCCAAAGCGTGGAAATGGGGTAATGGGTAGTAAAAATAGGGGCAAGACAATGGTCTTGCGAGATTACTACGGTCAACCTGCAAAAATAGCGAAAATTGTACCCCATTGGCGTCAGACTCCATTTTCAGGAAAACGCCTCTTTTCAATACACTGAATCGTGATCACCTACATTCACTGGAATGATTTGTTCATCCTGAATCAGAAGCTCCAGCGTAATGCGGAAAGAGAGATTGATGGAAACCGAATGCAGCGCTTTTAGCTTGCCGCTCAGCGAATGCAAGCGTAATGAAGGATGCTGGGGATTTAACTCCAACAGTTGCAGGGTCTTGCGATACTGCATCTCCAGATCGGGATGGCGTTTGAGAAAACGGGCAGCGCGTTTTTCATATTGCCCGGTAAAAATCAAACGATAACTCATGCGACTGATTTCAATCGCGCCACATGCTCCTCCGGCGACTGCTGCACAAACCGCCCCGCCGCCAGATCGGCACGAGTTTCAGCAAGCGCCGCATCCAGTTCACATTCGCGCAAATAGTGGTATTGAGCAATGTCCATCACCACGAAGCGATCCTTGCCGCGCACCGAAACAATCGCCTCGGAACATTCAGCCAGAATGGACTCAATAGCCGCCACCCCTTTTGTTTTCAGATCATTAGCCGTCAGATGTGACATGGGTTTTTACCTCAACAAAGCTTTTTAGCCACTAACAAAACACTGATTTATTCGCCATCCAAGCGTAGACGAGAATCCAGAAAAGCCAACGAACTGGATTCCGGCTTGCGCCGGAATGACGTATTCAGAATAAATCATTTCCTTGAAACCGATGTCATTATAGCGCGATTAACCGTACGATTCGCGCATTAAAAATAATATGATTCGTCACAACCTCAGGCGATGTCATCCTGATTTCTCGTTGATCAGTTTCAGCAGGTATTGCCCATAGCCATTTTTGGCCAGCGGTTGTGCCAGTGACTCCAGTTGCGCGGCGTCGATCCAGTGTTGGCGGAAGGCGATTTCTTCCGGGCAGGCGACTTTGAGGCCCTGGCGGTTTTCGATGGTGGCTATGAACTGCCCAGCTTCAAGCAGGCTTTCGTGCGTACCGGTGTCGAGCCAAGCGTAACCGCGGCCCATGATCTCGACATTGAGCTGGTCTTGTTCGAGATAGAGGCGGTTGAGATCAGTGATCTCGAGTTCGCCACGCGGTGAGGGCTTGAGGTTTTTGGCGAGTTCGACGACCTGGTTGTCGTAGAAATACAGGCCAGTGACCGCATAGTTGGATTTCGGTACTTTGGGTTTTTCTTCGAGGCTGAGCACCTTGCCGGCGGCACCGAATTCGGCAACACCATAGCGTTCAGGGTCATGCACGTGGTAGGCGAAGACGCTGGCGCCGTGTTGGCGTGCATCGGCGTTGGCCAGCAGGTGGTGGAAGTCATGGCCGTAGAAGATGTTGTCACCCAGGACCAGGGCTGATTGGTCGTTGCCGATAAACTGCTCGCCGATGATGAAGGCTTGTGCAAGGCCGTCCGGACTGGGCTGGATGGCATACTGGAGGTTGATGCCCCAGCGGGAACCATCGCCGAGGAGTTGCTCAAAACGCGGGGTGTCTTGCGGGGTGGAGATGATCAGGATGTCGCGGATACCACCCAGCAACAAGGTGCTGAGCGGGTAGTAGATCATTGGCTTGTCGTAGATCGGCAGGAGTTGCTTGCTGATGGCCAGCGTGGCCGGGTGCAAACGGGTGCCGGAGCCGCCGGCGAGGATGATGCCTTTACGTTGGGTCATTGTTTTTTGGATATACGTTGAGTGACTAGATCCCCGCCTTCGCGGGGATGACGAATATTTGTGCGTTCTTCGAGGTTTCAATGTGCTGAGTAAGCCGAACTAGCCAGCCTCGGCGCTCGACTTCGGCGGTGATAGCTTGCGTTACTGTGAGCAAAGCGCTGACGAAACCATGAGCGCTCTGTAGTGCACTGCTCAGGACGAGCAGATCTTCCACGTATTCGTTAACCATCTGATTTCTTAAATTGCGCATGGCCAGCCATTCATCTACCGAGAGAATAAAGCCCAACCTTTCTGCACGATCCAGATTATCAATAGCGGCGCCGGTTTTTTCTCCAAGAGCCATCAGTAGAGTCGGCAGCAGTTTGTCACCCAACGTATCCTGCAGGCGGGAAAAGCGGCTGACGAAAGCTTCAACGCGCTCGGCCAAGTCGGGGTCTACTGCCAGTAGTTTGGCCCGCTTTTCGGTGAACGGCTCTGCAAACAGGCGCGTATCGGTCAATAACAAATGGTCGCATTCTTTAAGTACGACACGCACCAGAAATTGCAGGCGAAGCGCAGTTTTTGAATCCAGGCTCATAGCAACTGCCCCTCTTTCTGTGCAATTTCGTGAATAGGAAAGCGAGCCAGATTGGGGGCAGAGATCAACACATCAACTTGGCGCCCTTGAAAGAGTCGTGATACCCGCGCTGAAAACTTGGCTGCCGTGAGTGCTGGATTCAGAGCAGGATCCGTCAGCTCAAGTAGCAGATCGACATCCCCTCCTTTTGCTTGGTCATCCAACCTTGAACCAAAAAGACGGACGCGCGCATGGCTACCAGCGACCTCTTGGGCCAGCAGCTTGATCATTCGAGCTTGTTCATTTGAAAGACGCATACTGATTTTCTGGATATTTAAATGATTAGCCTAGTTATCAGCCGCGGGTGTCCAAATGTTGCTCAAGCATGTGTGCAACGCCGATCTGCCAGTGTGGCAGGGTGAGACCAAAGGTGCTCTTTAATTTTTCTGTGGTTAATCTTGAATTGGCTGGCCGCTTTGCTGGTGTCGGGTACTCAGCCGTCGTGATGGGTTTGATGTTTTCGGGTAGCGCCTTGATAGGCTTGCCGGCCTTGATCGCTTGGGCAATGACGAAACGGGCGTAATCACACCAGTTGGTTTCGCCTCCGGCGACTAGGTGATAGGTGCCATAGGGAAAACTTTCGCTACCTTCGCGTTGCTGTTGGCGGACGAGTTGGGCGGTGATGTCAGCGAGTAGTGCGGCTGAGGTTGGGGCGCCGTATTGATCGGCAACGACATTGAGGCTGTCACGCTCAGCAGCCAGGCGCAGCATGGTTTTGGCAAAGTTTGCACCGTGCGCACCGACGACCCAACTGGTACGGAGAATCAGATGTTTGGCGCCACTGTTGTGCAGCGCGAGTTCGCCGTCCCGTTTGCTTTGGCCGTAGACGCTTTGCGGGTTAGTCGCATCGTCTTCAGCATAGGCGCCTTGCTTGGTGCCATCGAAGACGTAGTCAGTGGAATAGTGAATGACCCAAGCCCCTAATTTTGTGGCTTCTTCACCGAAGATGCCGGGGGCTCTGGCATTGATGGCGTGGGCGAGTTCCGGTTCCGATTCCGCCTTGTCGACTGCGGTATAGGCGGCAGGATTAATGACGACGTCGGGCTTAATATCTTGAACGAGTTGGCGGATGGCTTGCTCGTCAGCGAGATTGCATTCGGCAATATCGACCGCGTGGATTTCGCCGATTGGCGCTAGCGCACGCTGGAGTTCAAAGCCGACCTGGCCGTTTTTGCCGGTGATGAGAATTTTCATGCAGCGTGCCGAATCATCTGTGTCACTTCGTAAATTCGTTGCGGGGATATTTCCAGGCCGTTCGGCCACGCGAGCGCCCCCGCTTCGATA
Source organism: Burkholderiales bacterium (assembly GCA_038250105.1). Taxonomy (GTDB): domain Bacteria; phylum Pseudomonadota; class Gammaproteobacteria; order Burkholderiales; family Rhodocyclaceae; genus Azonexus. The sequence goes on from JBBSCQ010000092.1 coordinate 5,065, forward strand.
AAAGCCCGACTCACATAGCTGTCGCTTTGAAGCGGTATAAGCAAGGAGCCTTGTCGGCTAGAAAGATAGGTTTCCAAATCGAAGTTACCTTGAGCACCATCCGAGAAACTAATTGAAAACTGTTTGCTTCCCAAGTAGTTAATATGCAACAGGCTAATCATCTTGATCCGCTCCTTGAATTCGCTCAAGTGGTTCAAATTTTTGCGCCTTCTGCCAGTTTTGCATCAGTTCAGCCTGATGGTGCAGGCACCATTCCTTGACAATCGCCGCCGCTTTACGTGGCAACTGCCCTTTAAGCAGTTCACCTGTCTCAATACTAATCTGTGCAGCAAACCCTTAGTATTCAACATGAACATGGGGCGGCGGATGATCGTCGTGCCACATGCGCACGATGATGCCGAAAAAGACGGAAAGGATAGGCATCTCAACTTCGATCTGCGTAATTGGTCTCAAGCCAACCCCGATACGCACCGCTCGTCACATTCGCCACCCAGCCTTGGTTATCGAGATACCACTGCACCGTCTTGCGGATACCGCTTTCAAAGGTTTCGGTCGGTTTCCAGCCAAGTTCCCGCTCGATCTTGCTGGCGTCGATGGCATAGCGGCGGTCGTGACCGGGGCGATCTTTGACGTAGGTGATCTGCTCTTTATAGGGCTTGCCATCAAGGCGCGGCTTAAGTTCGTCGAGGATGGCGCAGAGTGTGTGCACCACGTCGAGATTGGGCTTTTCGTTCCAGCCACCGACGTTGTAGGTTTCCCCTACCCTGCCCGCTTCGAGGACGCGGCGGATGGCTGAGCAATGATCTTTGACATAAAGCCAGTCGCGGATTTGCTGGCCGTCGCCGTAGATCGGCAAAGGCTTGCCAGCCAGCGCATTGAGCATCACCAGCGGAATGAGTTTTTCCGGGAAGTGGTAGGGTCCGTAGTTGTTCGAGCAGTTGGTGGTCAGTACCGGCAGGCCGTAGGTGTGATGGTAGGCGCGGACGAGATGGTCGGATGCTGCCTTGCTGGCTGAATACGGGCTGTTCGGTTCGTAGCGTTTGGTTTCGGCGAAGGCGGGCTCATCTTTGGCCAGGGAACCATAGACTTCGTCGGTTGAGATATGCAGTAAGCGGAAGTTTGCTTTAGCTTCACCTTCGAGAGCGCTCCAGTAAGCACGCACCGCTTCAAGCAGGTGGAAGGTGCCGACGATATTGGTCTGAATGAAATCTTCCGGGCCGTGAATGCTGCGGTCGACGTGGCTTTCGGCGGCAAAATTGATCACGGCGCGGGGTTGGTGTTCAGCCAGCAATTTGGCGACGAGATCAAAGTCACCAATACCGCCTTTGACGAAAATATGGCGCGGGTCGCCTTGCAGGGAGGCCAGGTTTTCGAGATTGCCGGCGTAGGTCAAAGCATCGAGGTTGATAACTGGTTCGTCGGACTGGGCCAGCCAGTCGAGAACGAAGTTGCTACCGATAAAACCTGCTGCGCCAGTGACAATAATCATCGAACGATACCCCTTTGGTTAACCGGGCAATTATATCGCAGCGCAACAATTCCCTGAATCCCTGACTTTGGTCATAGAACAGGTAGCCCGGCCCTTTATTCCTCTCGCACGCGCAAAAAACTGGCGAAGCGAGGCAAGCCCTTGCTGGTTAAATCACGATAGCGATAGGTCACCGTTGTACCAATAGCCGGCGGATTATTTCGCTGCGCATCACTGAAGCCGCTACCCAGCAGAAATATTTGCCCTTCGGGCGTGCGCAGTCGCAAAGCACCCAGTGCACCAGCGTATTTTCCTTTACCCGCTTGATGGCCGATGACCACAGCCTCGGCATCCTGCAGTGGCTTCATTTTTAAGAGCACGTCGCTACGACCAGTTTGATAAAGCGCATCGGCGCGGTGCAGCATCAAGCCTTCAGCGCCGGCCTCGACAGCTTGGGCGAAGCGTTTTTGCAGACTGCTACGGTCAACGACATAAAATTGCTCAATTTGACGCAGCCACGGCACATTGGCTTGCCGAACCAGTTGGCGTATCTGTTCAACGCGATCGCTGAACGTCCCTGGCGCACCGGGTAGCTCGAAAAGCATGTAGCGCACCTCATGCCACTCGGCATCAACGGGCGTTTCACGGCGGACGATGCCGGAAAGGCGGTCAAAACTGCCTCGTCCGATCCACAATTCACCATCAAGCGCTTGTTTGGGCAAAGCGGCCAGAAACCAGCGCGGCGCGTTGATAATTTTGCCGCTCCGAAAACGCAGAACTTGTCCATCCCAGACGGCGCGGACGCCGTCGAGTTTTTCACTGACCAGATAGCGAGAAACATCGACTTGTTCGTGATACACGCCAGCCAGCAGGATCGCCGGCGCCTCGGCGAGGACAGGAAAACTCGGCAGGGCAAAGGCCAGCCCAAGCAAGAGCACCCGAAGCAAACGCGACATCAAGCTTCGCCAACCCAGTCCCGGCGTGCCTTGCGGGCAATGCCAAAGATTTCTTCCAGGCGCTTCCCATCACTTTGGGCCAGCGCGAGTCTGATTTCATCAAGTTGCGCGCGATAAATATCCAGCTCATGAAGTAGCGCGCCACGATTGGCCAGACAGATATCCCGCCACATTTCCGGATGGCTCGCCGCAATCCGGGTGAAATCACGAAAGCCGGAAGCGGCAAAAGTAAAGAACAGGTCGGCATCCTCACGCACAGCGAGATCATGCACCAGCGCGTAGGAAAGCAGATGCGGCAAATGGCTGACCGCCGCAAAGACCCGGTCGTGCGCTTCCGGTGTCAGTTCGTAAATATCAGCGCCGCAGAGCGACCAAGCGCGCTTGATGTGATCGAGCGCGTCATCGTTGTTTTCCGGCAAGGGCGTAACGACGACTTTTTTGCCTTGATACAAATCCCAACGCGCCGCTGCGGGGCCACTATTTTCAGCGCCGGCAATGGGGTGCGCCGGAACAAACTGGCAAATTTGCTCACCAAAAGCCGCACGGGCCGCCGCCACGACATCGCCTTTGGTTGAACCACCGTCGGTGACAATCGTATTTGGCCCGAGATAGGGCTGGATGCGGGCGAATATTTCGCCCATTTGTGCCACCGGTGTGGCCACCAGCACGATGTCGGCATCTTCGATTTCATGCGTCGGGTTAATGCCGGCCCGGTCGATCACACCAAGCTCCTGAGCGCGCCGCAAGGTTGAGGGTGTGCGGCCAAAGCCGATGACTTCTTCAACTGCGTCAGCCTCTTTAAGCGCCAAGGCAAAAGAGCCACCGATCAGGCCGGTGCCAAAAACGACGATCTTGCCGAACTCGGCCACTTACAGCGCCTTTTCCAGTGCTTTTTCCAACGCCTCGATGAAGCGGGCATTGTCCGGCTCAGTGCCAATGGTGACGCGTAGCCATTCGGGCAAACCATAGCCGCCAATGGGGCGAACAATGACGCCCTGCTGCAGCAATTTCTGGTTAACTGCTGCGCCATCGCCGACCTTGAAGGTCACAAAATTGCCGTAGGAAGGAATGTGCTCCAAGCCAAGGCGCTGCAGGCCAGCCACCAACTGCGCCATGCCCCGACGGTTGAGCTCATAGCTTTCACTAACAAACGCGGCATCATCAAGCGCCGCAACCGCCGCCGCAATCGCCAAGTTATTGACATTAAAGGGCTGGCGCACGCGGTTCATTAGGTCGGCAATTTCTGTCGAGGCCAGCGCGTAACCAACGCGCAAACCAGCCAGGCCGAATATTTTGGAGAAAGTACGCGTCACCACCAGATTGGGGAAATCCTTGATCCAGGCCGCCGTATCAACGCGTTCAGCCGGCGGCAGGTATTCGTTGTAAGCCTCATCGAGCACCACAACGACATCCTTTGGCACCAGTTCGAGGAAGGCACGCACTTCCGGATAGGGCAGGAAATTACCGGTCGGATTGTTCGGGTTGGCGATCCAAACGATGCGTGTATCCGGGCGGATGGCGGCGCGCATGGCTGCCAGATCGTGGCCATAGTTCTTGGCCGGCGTTGAAATCAACTCTGCTCCGGTCGACAGCGTGGCCAGCGGATAAACGGCAAAGGCGTGCTGGGCAAAAACGGCAGAACGACCGGGCGCCAGGAAAACGCGGGCAATCAGGTCAAGCACATCGTTCGAACCGTTACCGAGCACAACCTGACTCTGCGCCACGCCGCAACGGTCGGCGACCGCCTTGATCAGATCGAACTGATCCGGGTAGCGCGCAATACCGTTGATTGCCGCCTCGACGGCTTTTCGCGCCTTCGGACTCATGCCCAAGGGGTTTTCGTTGGAGGCCAGCTTAACGATTTTCTCAACGGGAATACCCATCTCGCGGGCTAGTTGAGTGATCGGCTTACCCGGCTGGTAGGCCGAGATGGCGCGAACGTAAGGAAGGGATTGTTCTTGAAGGGGCATAGAAAACTCTAATTCAATACAGGAGATGAGCAGTCATAAAGCGTCTCTGGCGCAATATCAAGATTTCCTGGCCAGCAAACAGTATCCAGTGAAGTAAAAGCCTGCTTGAACAGCGCAATATCCTGAAGTCGCTTGAAAACACCCCTATTCAAATAGGGGCGCGCGTCAAAAATACGGTGCTCGCCGTTCGCGAACCATAGTTCAAGATGGAAATCGTCGCGAGGCTTTACTTTGAGAACTGAATCCATCGCGAATTACCGTAAAGGATCAATTAAAAATAGCGTTTCACCATTGACCGCCAACTCCCAGTCTGCCAGAAGTGACTCCCGATGAATCTCTATCCAAGCCTGAACCAGCCGAGACTTGTTTTTCGGAATATTGCCACTAAGTAGATCACCATCCAAAATTGAGAACGAAGCTTCGCTTCCTTGATATTTTGCGTGGATATGCGGCAACTTAGGGCGCTCGTCATCAAAAAAATATAGGCAGATGACAATTCCGTAAAACATACTAATGTTAGGCATCAAGGATTCTCTCAAAACCGATCATTAGAGCAATTTAACAGAATCAATAAACGGCAACCGGGTAAGACCCGAGAATTTTCAGATAGGCGGCGCGCGTAGCGAGTTCATCCAGCGCGGCCTTGACAGCAGGCTCGTCGCGATGGCCATCGATATCGACGTAGAAAACATATTCCCACAAAGCATGACGAGCCGGGCGGGATTCCAGACGAGACATCGAAACGTTGGCATTCGAGAAAGGCAGCAGCAGTTCATACAAAGCGCCGGTACGGTTTTGTGCCGACATGATCAGCGAGGTTTTGTCACGCCCGGACGGCCCTGCATCGTGCTTGCCGAGGACGAGAAAGCGCGTCGTGTTATTCGGCTCATCCTCAATATTTTCGGCCAGCTTGGGCAGATTAAAACGCTCGGCGGCAGCCTCACCGGCAATCGCTGCCACGCCACTTTCCTGAGTCGCCATCTGCGCCGCCAGCGAATTACTGCTCACTGAAATACGCGGCACACCGGGTAAATTATGGTTCAGCCATTCATGGCATTGGGCCAGCGACTGAGCATGCGAATAGATTTTGGTGATCTGGCTGAGGTCTGTTTCGTTGGTCAGCAGATTCTGATGAATGCGCAGCACCACCTCGCCGCAGATTTTCAGCGGTGTGGCGAGTAACAGATCCATCGAACGACCAACCGCACCTTCGGTCGAGTTTTCGACCGGCACGACGGCGTAATGGGCATGGCCGGATTCCACTTCGCGGAAGACATCATCGATGGACGATTGCGCCAACAAGCGAGCGGCATGGCCGAAATGTTTGGTCGCTGCACTACCGGTAAACGAGCCGAGCGGCCCGAGAAAAGCAATACCGAGCGGTTCTTCGAGCGACAAACAGGCCGACAT
>JBBSCQ010000093.1:0-10736 GCA_038250105.1 Burkholderiales bacterium
TTGAAGCCGTCGATCAAGTTACCGGCCAGCTGAAAAAGTAGCGCGTTGATAACGAAGATGAAGAGCCCGAGCGTCAGGATGGTGACCGGAAGGGTTAGCAAAATGAGTAAGGGTCGAAGAATGGCGTTAATCAGCCCGAGAACGAGGGCGACGATTAACGCCGTACCGAAACTCGCCACCTGGACCGATGGCACGACATACGGCAGCACCAATAGGGCGAGCGCATTGATGATCCAGACGGCGAGCAGGCGCATGGCTTAGTAGCGGTACTGGTCGGCCTTGTACGGGCCTTCCTTGGAAACGTTGATGTAAGCAGCTTGTTCGTCAGTCAGCACGGAGAGTTGCGCGTTGAGCGTCTTCAGTTGCAGACGGGCGACCTTCTCGTCGAGATGCTTGGGCAGCGTATAGACGCCGACCGGGTACTTGTTGGAACCCTTCTGCGCTTCGCTCCACAGTTCGATCTGGGCGATGGTCTGGTTGGCGAAAGAGGAAGACATGACGTAGGACGGATGACCCGTGCCGCAGCCGAGATTCACCAAGCGGCCCTTAGCCAACAGAATGATGCGCTTGCCGTCCGGGAAAATCACATGATCGACCTGCGGCTTGATCTCTTCCCATTGGTACTGCTCGATCGATGTGACGTCGATTTCATTGTCGAAGTGACCGATATTGCAGACGATGGCGTTGTTCTTCATTGCCGCCATGTGGTCATGGGTGATGACGTGGAAGTTGCCGGTCGTGGTGACGAAAATATCAGCCTTGTCGGCAGCGTATTCCATGGTGACGACGCGGTAGCCTTCCATTGCCGCTTGCAGGGCACAGATTGGGTCGATTTCAGTGACCCAGACTTGTGCCGACAGGGCGCGCATGGCCTGAGCTGAACCCTTGCCCACATCGCCATAACCGGCGATGAGCGCGACCTTGCCGGCGATCATCACGTCGGTGGCGCGCTTGATGCCATCGACCAGTGATTCGCGACAGCCGTAAAGGTTGTCGAACTTGGACTTGGTGACGGAATCGTTCACGTTGATGCCCGGGAACTTCAGCTCGCCGCGCAGGTGCATCTGGTACAGACGATGGACGCCGGTGGTGGTTTCTTCGGTGACGCCCTTGATTGCAGCCAGACGCACGGAATACCAAGTTGGATCAATCGCCAGCTTGGCCTTGATCGCAGCGAAGAGGATGGTTTCTTCCTCGGAGCCCGGCTTGGCGATGACCGAAATATCCTGCTCGGCACGGGCGCCGAGGTGCAGCAACAGCGTGGCATCGCCGCCGTCATCGAGGATCATGTTCGAGTAACCGCCGTCGGCCCACTCGAAGATACGATGGGTGTAATCCCAGTAATCGACTAGGGTTTCGCCCTTGACGGCAAAGACCGGGATGTTCTGCGCGGCAATGGCGGCGGCAGCGTGATCCTGCGTCGAGAAAATATTGCAGGAAGCCCAGCGGACTTCGGCGCCGAGTGCGGTCAGCGTCTCGATAAGCACGGCGGTCTGGATCGTCATGTGCAGCGAACCGGTGATGCGGGCGCCCTTGAGCGACTGGCTCTTGGCAAACTCGTCACGAATCGCCATCAGACCTGGCATTTCGGTTTCGGCAATGAGAATTTCCTTGCGACCCCAGTCGGCAAGGGACAAGTCAGCAATTACATAATCTTTGAATTCAGCCACAGTAAGCTCCTGATGAACTGTGGCCGGGAGGGATGCGGTTTTGCGGCTCACCCGGCATCCCGTGCCCGGCACGGTTTAAATGGGTGAGCGCGGTTACAGACCGAGCCTAAGGATTTGATTTTGCAAGCAAACCCCCGCAGCGCTCCTCGGTAGGTTGAGGATTATAAACTGTTTTCAGGTTTTATCGCCGACCCAGTAACGGTCAATATCTTTAATGCCCCATTTTGCCGCATCCTCGCGCCCGGCTATTTTCTCCGCGCTGCGGGCCAAATCGATGGTTTCTGGCTGGATGTAAGCCTGCGATTTCGTCGAGAAAAAAACTCTGATTTTGGGTTTGAGCAGTGATTGTTCGCCCTGTTCGACAACGACCCCCAGTTTGCCAGACTCAAGCCGGACGAAGGAGCCAATTGGATAAATGCCCAAGCTTTTAACGAAGGCCTGAAGGATACTCGGGTCAAAATGTCCCTTCCATTCGGCCATGCGTTTGATCGATTCGGCCGGATCCCAACCTGCCTTGTACGGACGGTTGGAGGTGATGGCGTCATACACGTCACAAACAGCGCCCATTTTTGCATACAGACTGATTGAGTCACTGTTAAGGCCTTTCGGGTAGCCGCTGCCATCAACTTTTTCGTGGTGGTGCAGGCAAACATCCATTGTGACTTCGCTGATGCCTTTGCCATTCAGCAGTAATTTATAACCTTTCTCCGGATGCGTTTTGACCAGCTTGAACTCTTCGTTAGTCAGCTTGCCAGGCTTGTTCAGCACCTCAATCGGAATAAATGCCTTGCCGAGGTCGTGCAGCAAACCGGCCATGCCGGCATCACGGGTTTGTTCCTCGTCAAGCCCGAGCTTGCGGGCCAAGGCGATCATCAAGGCGCAAACGGCAACCGAGTGCATGTAGGTGTAATCGTCAGCAGTTTTCAGCCGGGCCAGACTGATCAGCGCGCCTTGGTTGCGCAGCACGGAGTTGGATATTTCTTCAACCAGGGGTGCTGCTGCCTCCGCCTCGATTGCATTGCCCATTCGGGCTTCCTGAAACATCGAAAGGACAGCCTCTTTCCCCATGGCACAAATCCGGGCGGCCCGTTTTGCTTCATCGCTAAATGAGGCTTTTTCCTGAACAGATGCTTGCGGAGCGGGCGGAATTTCTTCGAAAGTTATTGTTTCCGACGGACTGCTAGCTTCGCCTGCGACAAGGTCATTCCCTTTGGAAACATCTATCCAGACCTCCTTGATCGTACTCGCAAGAATCAAGGTGATGTCGTTGGGGTCGGTCAGGACAAATTTTGTCCGCCAAAAGGGGTGATCCAGCCATGCCCCACAGAATGCTTGCAGGTGCATACCGAGACGAACATGTTCAACGGCAATTTTTTTGAGCATATTTGCTGATTTTAACGAAAAAAGGGAGCCGAGGTGGCTCCCTTTTTATTCAGTCCAAATTATTTACAGACCGGCGTCGGCTTTTAGCAAATTGGCGCGGTCAACTGCTTCCCAGGTAAACTCTGGCTCGTCGCGGCCAAAGTGGCCGTAGGCGGCAGTCTTCTGGTAGATCGGGCGCAGCAGGTCGAGCATGTTGACGATGCCTTTTGGGCGCAGATCAAAATGTTTCTTCACCAGTTGCGTCAGCGTTTCATTGCTTACCTTTCCAGTGCCGTAGGTTTCGACCATGATCGACGTCGGTTCGGCGACACCGATGGCGTAAGAAATCTGCACCAGGCAACGGGAAGCCAGACCGGCAGCAACGATATTCTTGGCAACATAACGACCGGCGTAGGCGGCAGAACGGTCAACCTTTGAAGGGTCCTTGCCGGAGAACGCACCGCCACCGTGCGGCGCGGCGCCGCCGTAAGTGTCGACGATGATCTTGCGGCCAGTTAGGCCACAGTCACCCTGCGGGCCACCGACGACAAAGCGGCCAGTTGGGTTCACCAGATACTTGATGTCACCCTTGATCAGTTCCTTGGGTAATATCGGTTTGATGATTTCTTCAATCGTGGCTTCGCGCAGATTTTCGAGGCTGATGTCCGGTGAATGCTGCGTCGATAAAACAACGGTATCGATTGAGTGTGGCTTGCCATCAACGTAACGAATGGTGACCTGCGACTTGGCATCCGGGCGCGCCCACGGCAGGCGGCCATCCTTGCGCAACATGGCTTGACGCTCGACTAGGCGATGCGACAGGTGAATCGGCAAAGGCATCAGCGTGCTTGTCTCTTCGCAGGCATAACCAAACATCAGACCCTGGTCGCCGGCGCCTTGGCTAAGGCCGTCGTCGTAGGCTGCGTTGACGCCCTGCGCGATGTCCGGACTTTGCTTGTCGTAGGCGACGAGCACGGCGCAACCCTTGTAGTCGATGCCGTAGTCGCTGTTGTCGTAGCCGATGCGCTTCAGCGTGTCACGAGCGATCTGGATGTAATCGACGTTGGCGTTGGTGGTGATTTCTCCGGCGAGAACAACCAAGCCGGTATTGCACAGGGTTTCAGCGGCGACACGGGAATGCTTGTCCTGCGCCAGGATGGCATCAAGAATGGCGTCGGAAATCTGGTCGGCAACCTTGTCAGGATGGCCTTCCGAAACTGATTCAGAAGTAAAGAAATAATCGCTCATGCGAAGCTCCAATGGTCCATTTATCCGGCGTTACCGGCCTCGGACCACGAGCAGGTGACGCTTTAGCAGAATTTATTAATCGCCCCGCAAGTTGTCTCTTTAACTCGGCGATCTCATAATATTAAACTTTTCCCAGTAGGTTTCAACCCCCGGGGTCACATGGTTTTTATTTTTAGAATTTTGAGCCGTCTGCCTTTACGTCTGGTGCACTTGCTGGGCAGTTGGTTGGGCCGGCTGACATATCTACTTTCGCCGACCTACCGCCGCCACGTTCAGGAAAATATGGCGCAGGCCGGGATCGATCCGAATCTGCGTGGTGCGGCGGTCGCCGAAGCCGGCAAGCAGATGGTTGAGCTGGCGCGTATCTGGTTACGGACGCTTGAGGAAACCAATGCACAGGTCGTTGAAGTGCGTGGTTGGGAGTTCGTCGAGGCGGCGCAGCAGCTTGGTCAGGGCATTGTTTTCCTGACCCCGCATCTGGGTTGTTTCGAGATTACGGCCCAGTATTATTCGGCTTTCGGCGATGTCACGGTGCTTTACCGGCCGCCGCGTCAGGCTTCAATTCGGCAAATGATTCTCGATGGTCGCAAGCGTGAGCGCCTGCATTTGGCACCAGCCGATTTGTCTGGCGTCCGCGCCTTGATCAAAGCGCTGAAAAAAGGGCAGGCAGTTGGCATGTTGCCCGACCAGGCGCCGAAGGTGGGGGAGGGCGTTTGGCTCAATTTTTTTGGCAAGCCAGCCTATACGATGACACTGGCGGCGCGCTTGACGGAAACCGGCGCGACCACGCTGATGGCCTGGGGCGAGCGTTTACCGAACGGACGAGGCTATTGCTTACATTTTCAACCGCCACGGCAGGCGTTGACGGGTGCTACGGTCGACCGTGCCCAGCAGATAAATTTGGAAATTGAAGCGCTGGTTCGTGAATGCCCAACGCAATATCTTTGGGGTTATAACCGTTACAAACAGCCGGGTGGCGCCGAGTCGCCACCGAGCAACTGATGGTGCGCCTGTTTTTTTCCAACTTGCTGCTTGGGTTACTCTGGCTTTTGCATTGGTTGCCATTGCCTGTGCTTCGGGCGATCGGCTGGGGGCTGGGGCGTGTGCTGTTTGCGCTAGGCCGCGAACGGCGCAATGTTGCGCTGGTCAACCTGCGCCTCTGCTTTCCGGAAAAATCAGAGCAAGAGCGGGTTGGTCTGGCGCGCCAAAATTTTGTTGCCTTCAGCCGCGCGGTGATTGATCGATCGCTGGGTTGGTGGGCATCCAGAGATCGGCTTGAGCGCATCATCCGGATCACCGGGGTTGAGCACCTGACGCGCTCCGACGGCAAGCCGATCATTTTGCTGTCGCCACATTTTGTCGGGCTGGATGCTGGAGGAACACGGACTTCGATGTTTGTCAAAGGCTGCAGCGTCTATTCAAACCAGAAAAATCCGGTTTTCAACAAGTTGCTTTATGATGGACGGCGCCGTTTTTGTGATGCTTTGCTGCTTTCCCGGCAGGAAGGTATGCGTAAAATTATCAAAGCAATGAAGCAGGGTTACGTCTTTTATTATTTGCCTGACATGGATTTTGGCCCGCCAGATTCTATTTTCGTCCCCTTTTTTGGTATTCAGGCGGCGACAATTCCTGGGGTTGCCCGGCTCGTCCGGCTAACCGGCGCCAAAGTCGTGCCTTGCATCACACGCCAAGTGCCGGATGGCTACGAGGTAGAAATTATGCCGGCTTGGGAGAACTTCCCCGGCGCGAGCGTTGAGGCCGATACCGCATTCGTAAATCGTTTTATTGAAAGCCAGGTGCTGCGCATGCCGGAGCAGTACTTCTGGTTGCACAAGCGTTTCAAGACCCGGCCACCCGGAGAACAAAGGTACTACAAATGAACAGCCTGAATATCGCAATTCGCCCCGTTACCCCGCCGGATGTGCCGGCCATTTCCATGCTGGCTCGCGAAATCTGGCAAGCCACTTACCCGGGGATCATAACCCAGGAACAGATCGACTTTATGCTCGAACAGCGTTATGGCCATGAGCGGCTGTACGATGATCTGGAAGATGCGGACAAGTGGCTGGACCAGGCCTTTCAAGGCGCGCGGCGTGTCGGTTTTGCTTTCAGTGAGATTTATAAAGGCGAGTTCAAACTGGACAAGCTTTATATTCACCCTGATGTGCAACGCCAGGGTGTAGGCGGTCTGTTGATTGCTCACGTTGCGGCGCGTGCCAAGAAACTGGGTTATCCCTGCGTAATTCTGGCGGTCAATAAACGCAACGACAAAGCCATCGGTTCCTACAAAAAATACGGCTTTGTGGTGCGCGAAGCGATCGTGGACGATATCGGTCGTGGTTTTGTGATGGACGATTTCGTGATGGAGAAGGCGCTTTAAGACTTTGAGGTAAGCGACTGTCTCTGCTATTCTTTTTGCAATTAATCAGCGGGGCCGCTTGTGAAACTCAAATTCTCCAAAATGCATGGTCTGGGCAACGATTTTGTTGTTCTGGACGGTATTCGCCAGCCAGTTTCCCTGACCCCGGCGCAATTGCGTTTTCTCGCTGACCGGAATTTCGGGATTGGCTGCGACCAGATTTTGCTGGTCGAAAAGCCAAGCCAGGTGGGTGACGATTTTCGTTATCGCATCTTCAATGCCGACGGCAGCGAAGTGGAACAGTGTGGCAATGGCGCCCGCTGCTTTGTCCGCTTCGTCCATGATGTCGGGCTGACCGACAAGCGCGAGATTCGCGTCGAGACGCAAACTGGCATCATCGTGCCGCGTCTGGAAGAAAACGGCAATGTTACGGTCGACATGGGAATTCCTCGATTTTTGCCGAATGAAATTCCTTTTCTGCACGACGATGATGTGATTATTTACTCGCTCGACGTAGCCGATGAGACGCTCGAAATCAGCGTGGTTTCGATGGGTAATCCGCATGCCGTGCAAGTGGTCAATTGCGTTGATGGTGCGCCGGTGGCTGACCACGGGCCGTTGATCGAAAGTCATGAGCGATTTCCACAACGGGTAAACGCTGGTTTCATGCAGGTTATTGATCGCCAGGCGATCAAGTTACGTGTTTATGAGCGCGGGTCAGGCGAAACGCTGGCCTGTGGAACCGGTGCCTGTGCTGCGGTGGTTACCGGCATTCGCCGTGGCCTGTTGGATTCACCGGTGCGCGTTACGACGCGTGGTGGTGATCTGACGATTGCTTGGGGTGGCTCCGGTCAACCTGTTTTGATGACCGGCCCTGCGGTGACGGTCTTCTCTGGAGAAATAGAATTATGAGCGCCCTGTTCCCCGAAGATGTCGCGGACTACCTAAAAAATAACCCCGGTTTTTTTGAGCAATACGCCGACTTGATGGCGCAGATTTTTCTGCCACATCCACATGGTGGCCGGGCGGTTTCGCTGGCCGAGCGGCAGATGCTGACATTGCGCGAGAAAAATCGCCAGACCGAAAGCAAGCTGGCTGAACTGACCTCTTTTGGCGAAGAAAATGATGCGATCAGCGAGAAAGTGCATCGTCTCGCCGTCGGCTTGATCGCTGCTGAAACCTTTCAAGCGGTCATCCATTTGCTCAACTTCCATCTGCGCGATGACTTCCTCGTGCCGCATGTGGCTTTGCGTCTGTGGCACAAGCCGGATGATATTGCCGACTTGCCGGAGTTCGCCGCTGTCAGCGAAGAGTTGCAGGTTTTTGCCGAAACATTGGCACGCCCGTATTGCGGTTCGACGGCCGGTTTCGGTACGGCATCCTGGTTCGGTGAAAGCGCCAGCCACATCCGCTCGCAGGGCTTGATTGCGCTGCGCAACGGCGGCGGTACGATTGGCATGATTGCGTTGGGTAGCGAGGAGGCGCAGCGGTTTTACGCCAATATGGGCACTCTTTATCTTGAACGCCTCGGTGAAATGGTTTCCGCCGCGTTGGCCCGGGTAACCAAGAGCGTATTGTGAGTTGGTGATGACTCAGGCGGTCACTGCCGTCGATGCGTATCTGGCTGAACTGGCCGAGCAACGGCGGCTGTCGCCCCATACGGTCAGTAATTATCGGCGCGACCTGACGTGTTTGTTAAGATTGGCCGGCGAAACCAAGCTGGCTGAATTGCAGGTGCACCACATTCGCCGTTTTGCCGCCCAACTGCACGGTCAAGGGCTTTCCGGTCGCTCTATCGCGCGTCAACTCTCTGCCTGGCGTGGCTACTTCAATTGGTTGGGGCGTGGCGATGCCGTGTCGGCCAATCCTTGCGAAGGCGTCCGTTCGCCCAAGTCACCCAAACATTTGCCGAATGCCCTGTCGGTCGATGAAGCGGCTCGCCTGCTCGAACCTGCTGGCGAAGATGATCCCGTTTTGGCAGCGCGTGACGCAGCAATGTTTGAGCTTTTTTACTCTTCCGGGCTGCGTCTGGCGGAATTGGCGGCGCTTGATTACGAAGCGCTGGATGCTGCCTTGCACGAAGGAGAAATTCGGGTGCTGGGCAAGCGCAGCAAGGCGCGGCTGGTGCCGGTCGGCAGCAAAGCACGGGAAGCGCTAGCTGCCTGGGTAGCGGTTCGCGACACTTTGGCCGGGCTCGACGAGCCGGCACTGTTCGTTAGCCGGCGGGGCGGACGGATCAGCCACCGCATGATTCAGTTGCGCCTGGCTCGCCAGGCCTTGCAACTGGGGTTGCCGCGCCATGTGCATCCGCACATGCTGCGGCATTCATTTGCTTCGCACGTGCTGCAATCGTCGGGTGATCTGCGTGCGGTACAGGAAATGCTCGGCCATGCCAGCATTGCTTCGACGCAGGTTTACACGCACCTCGACTTTCAGCATTTGGCCAAGGTTTACGATTCGGCCCATCCACGCGCCAAGCGCTAGTTGAATACTGTGACCATAGAAGCAACCGCTGGCCCCACGGGCAACTGTCAATAACACATAAAAATCAAGCTTTAATTGACCTTTCTTCTGCCAGCCTCTATGATTGTCGATTCTGAAAATTAGTCGGAATCAAGGAGTTAGTCATGGCTATTACCCGCACCCGCCGTTCTTCCCTGGAGCGCCGCTGCGTTTCCAAGTCCACCAAGCGCCTGTTCAAGGGCACCGGCAAGACCATGTTCAAGGTCGTTTACGCCGCTGAATGCCACTCGCGCAATCGCAAGGCACTGGGCGCTTAAGCTCATTCAAGTTTGTTGGGCCCCGGTTACTGCAAGGTAACCGGGGCCTCTTTCATTTCTAATTCCTTAAAACCGATATTTTGCTGACCTCGTTCGTCTTCGCGTCTCGGTTTCAAAGTGAATTGAAATAATAAGGTCGAGAAAAATATGGCTCAGCTGATTCTCATGCCGGGTAAGGAGCGCTCCGCGTTCAAGCAGCATCACCCGTGGTTGTTTGCCGGTTCGGTCGGGCGTTTGGAAGGTCGGGCCCGGCCGGGTGATACGGTTGAAGTCCTGGCCGATAACCTGCGGCCACTCGGCAAGGCGGCTTATAGCCCGAAATCGCAGATTCGGGCCCGCTTCTGGACATTCGATCCAGAAGAGTCGGTTGATGACGCCTTCTTCAAGCGGCGCATTGCGACTGCCGTGGCGCGCCGTCAGGCGCTGCCCGAGTTGCGCGGTCAGCAAGGCTTGCGGCTGATTCATGCCGAATCCGATGGCTTGCCCGGGGTCATTGCCGACCAATACGCCGACACGATTGTGGTGCAGTTGACCTCGGCCGGGGCTGACAAATGGCGTAACGCGATTGTTGCCGGTCTGGTCAAAGCGACCGGCTGTGTCCGTATTTACGAGCGTTCTGACTCCGATGTGCGCGGTCTGGAAGGCCTTGAGCCGACCACCGGCTGGATCTACGGAGAAGCGCCAACGACGCCACTGACGATTGACGAAAATGGCATCAAGCTGGCGGTCGACATCGTTGGTGGGCATAAAACCGGTTTCTATCTCGACCAGCGCGAAAACCGTGCCTTGTTGGGTCAGTTGGCTACCGGCAAGGATATCTTGAACTGCTTCTGCTACACCGGCGGTTTTTCACTGCAGGCCTTGGCCGGTGGCGCGGTTAGCGTGCTGTCGATTGACTCTTCCGGTCCGGCGCTGGCGCAGGCGCAGGCCAATCTGGCGATGAATCCGCAATTGCCGGCCGAACGGGCCGAGTGGCGCGAAGCTGACGTTTTTCAGGCGCTGCGCGACTTCAAGAAAGAAGGCCGGCTGTTTGATCTGATCGTCCTTGATCCGCCCAAATTTGCCCCGTCTGCAGCGCATGCCGAACGGGCGGCACGGGCCTACAAGGACATCAATGTGCTGGGTTGTCGCTTGTTGAAGCCGGGCGGTTTGCTGATGACCTATTCCTGTTCGGGCGGTATCGGGCTCGAACTATTCCAGAAGATCGTCGCCGGGGCGGCGGTCGATTCCGGTCGTGAGGCTCGCATCGTACGGCGTTTGGCCGGTTCGGCCGATCATCCGGTGGCCTTGAACTTTCCTGAAGGTGAATATCTCAAA
>JBBSCQ010000094.1:0-10617 GCA_038250105.1 Burkholderiales bacterium
ACTGGTGGCCCCTGGTGCGTCACTGGGTGGCGCAAGACCCAAAGCCAATTTTTGCGATCAAACCGGGGCATTGTGGATCGCCAAATTTCCTTCCGCTGATGATGACCGCGACATCGGCGCCTGGGAGGGTGCCACGTGGTGCTTGGCACGGCAGGCCGGCATCGATATGCCGCCAGCCAAGGTTGAGCGCTTGGGGCAAAGAGGGCACCACAGCTTTTGTGTGCAGCGATTTGACCGCACCGATAGGCTTGAGGCAAAGCCCGCGAAACGACGTTTTTACGCCTCAGCCATGACCTTGCTGGGCAAGGATGTCAGCGAAGGTACCAGCTATCTGGAGTTGGCTGAATTTCTATCGCGGCGCGGCGACCCGGATCATCTGCAAGAAGATCTGGCGCAGCTATTTCGCCGCGTCGCATTCAACGTCGCTGTTGGCAACCGTGACGACCACCTGAGAAATCATGGATTCATTCTGGGCAAACGCGGCTGGCGTCTTTCGCCAGCGTTCGATGTGAATCCGAGTATCGACAAAGCCAGCCATGTCCTCAACATTGACGACGTCGACAACCGCCCGTCGCTGGAAACGGTTTTGGCAACGGCGGCGTTTTATCGCCTGACACCTCAGCGAGCCGGGGAAATTATTGACCAAGTCGTCAATGTGGTGACCAACTGGCAAGCCGTCGCCCGGCGGGCCAAGATAGCAGGCGCAGATATCGAACTCTCGGCGAGTGCCTTTTCTGCGCTGAGGCGATAGCCGCCTTCCCAAAAACGTCATAACCCGCTCACGCGCCACTCACCGCAGCGCATCACTGCGATGATTGTTCATGTAGCCAGCGGTCCATGGCACGATCACGCGCCGTCAGCGCCCGTAGCCCATCCCGAAACACTTCGCTCTCAGTGGCATAGGTACCGCTCGCCACCATGGATTTCACCAATCCGGCCATTTCATTTGGCAGGGTGATGCTGAATTGTTGGGTTGAACGCATATCAGGCTCCATACGATGAGTGGGATTAAATCCTACGCTCGTTGAGCGTTCACTTCAGCCCCGCGCAGGTTTTCCTGCCGACTACGCACACCACGGATTAATCACGGGGACGCCAGCCGCTGCGAAGGGGGCTGTATCGCGGGAGGCGACGATAAACCCCCGGGAAGCCGCGATTGCAGCGATGTAGCCATCAGGCGTTGGGAAGCCTCGCCCGCTCGCCCTGGCTGTCATGGCCAGTGTTGCATAGTGTTGTGCGGCCTGGGTGTCGAATGGCAGCACCCGATGCCTGGTTGGATTTTCCGTTTCGTCGTTCCCGCGTAGGCGGAAACCCAGGAGAAGCAACTAAAGTGAATCCACCGATGGCGGATTGGTAAAGGGCATTTAGAATGGGTTTGCATCCCCCCCTAAATGGCGCGGCTTCGCCGCTTTCCGCCCTAAAGGGCGGGATTTCAAACCGGAGTTTGTTTACGCTGAATTGCCGCTCCGGCAGGTTTCGGAGCAGAGCCGCCGCTCGAATGTCCGTTCGATTGAAGTCATGACGGGCGGCTGTTGGCCGATTCAAGAACCATCGTAGATGGTCCAACAAAACCTTATTGGTATTGTGTATCGCAAAACATAGCGCCTACCGTTGATCCGGGCATTAACCCCACGAATCTTTGATGGTCTTCTTCCTGATGAAGTCTGTCGTCTATGCTACCAACCTTGCTATTCCGTGCTCCAACCTTGGTTTGCACGAAACAGATCATCGCAATAATGTAGAAATCAACCGGGTTTTGTACAAAACGGTGATTGCGCCGGTTGAGAGAAGTGTCTGGCTTCCAAGCTCAGAATGCACTTAGCCCATAAATTTGATCTGCATTGAGGCAAGAGTGGCGCGAGCCGGCTAGGCTGGGCAGAATCTGCCCAACATATCCGGATTCACCATGATCATTCAGCCTTTCAGCCTCGCTACACTCAAATTTGCCCTCGTCGAAGGCTGGCGAATTGCCAATGCCACCCGCGCCGTCAGCATTATTTACTCGTTAATTTTCGTGCTGGGTGGGGTGTTGATTATTGGCGGCTTACTGGTGAGCGGTTTGACGCCCTTCGTGATCGCCGCAACAGGCGGCTTCATGCTGGTCGGGCCGGTCATTTTGGCCGGGTTTTTCGGTATCGCTCATGCTTTTGAAGACGGCAAGCCGGTGACGCCGAGTGCCATCGCCGCCGGTTTTGGCAGCGCGGCCGGAGCCTTGTGGGCCTTGGCGCTGGTCTGCGGTCTGCTGTTCATGATCTTCGTTACCGACGCGGCCATTCTCTATGCCTACATGATTGGCGGCGCACCGGTTTGGCTGGTTGACCTGATACCCGCTGCCGCCAGCGTGCTTGGCTTTATCAAATGGGCCGCAGTTTCCGGTCTGGTTGTCGCACTCCTGCTCTTCGCCATTTCCGCCTTTTCCGTGCCCTTGCTGTGCGAGCGGCGGACCAGCCTGGTGGGTGCCATCGTCACCAGCGTGCGTGTCGTCTTCGGTAATTTCCCCATCGCTATTTTTTGGGCTTTTTTGCTGTCGACCGTAACCATTGCCAGCGTTCTGCTCCTGCCTTTGTTACCGCTCACCTTGCCCTGGCTAGCCTATGCCAGCCGGGCGCTTTACCGGCAAGTGCTGCCGCCGGTGTAAGGAGGCACTGATTAATTCGTCATCCCCGCGCAGGCGGGGATCCAGCACCTTGTTTTTCCTGGGTTCCCGCCTACGCGGGAACGACATAATTGATTAAATAAGCGCTTCCTTAAGGCAACGGTGTTGCACTGCGGCAAAGGTATAATCGCGACCTTTCCGCATTCCTGATACCCGCCGTGACCGCTCTCGATATTGAAATTGCCCGCCGCCGTACCTTTGCCATCATTTCCCACCCCGACGCCGGTAAAACCACGCTGACCGAAAAGCTGCTGTGGTTCGGTGGCGCCATTCAGGTCGCTGGTGAAGTCCGCGCCCGCAAGGCTTCGCGCCACGCCACTTCGGACTGGATGGAGATGGAGAAGCAGCGCGGTATTTCGGTGACCTCGTCGGTGATGCAGTTCCCCTACCGCGAGTGCATGATCAACCTGCTCGACACACCGGGCCACGAAGACTTTTCGGAAGACACCTATCGCACGCTGACCGCTGTCGACTCTGCCGTCATGGTGATCGACTCGGTGAATGGCGTCGAAGCGCAGACGATCAAGCTGTTGAACGTCTGCCGCATGCGCGATACGCCGATTCTGACCTTCATCAACAAGCTCGACCGTGAAGGCAAGGAGCCGATTGATCTGCTCGACGAAATCGAATCGGTGCTCGGCATCCAGTGCGCCCCGATCACCTGGCCAATTGGCATGGGCAAGCGCTTCCGTGGTGTTTATCACCTCTATGACGACGCCATCAGTTTCTTCGACCCGCAGGCCGAGAAGGGTACTTCCGAGATCATCCAGGGCCTGAATAATCCGCGTCTCGATGAGCTGATTGGCACCCAGGCGGATGAATTGCGCGTCGATATTGAACTGGTGCGCGGCGCTTCGCATGCCTTTGACGCCAAGGATTACCTCGCTGGCAAGCAGTCGCCCGTTTTCTTCGGTTCGGCGGTCAACAACTTTGGCGTGCAAAGTTTGCTCGATGCCATCGTTGAGCTCTCGCCGGCGCCGCTGGCACGTCCGGCGGCAAGCCGCACCGTTGAGCCGAGCGAGCCGAAATTTTCTGGTTTCGTCTTCAAAATTCAGGCCAACATGGACCCGAAACACCGTGACCGTATCGCCTTTGTGCGGGTTTGTTCCGGGCGTTTCGAGCGCGGCATGAAGGTCAAGCAGGGCACCGCCACCAAGCTAATCTCGGTCAATAACGCCATTACCTTCATGGCCCGTGACCGCAGCACGACCGACGAAGCCTATCCCGGCGACATCATCGGCATTCCCAATCACGGCACCATCCGTCTGGGCGAAACCTTTACCGAAGGCGAAGAACTGCGCTTTACCGGCATTCCGTCTTTCGCACCGGAACATTTCCGTCTGGCCCGCATTGCCAATCCGCTGAAGATCAAGCAACTGCAAAAAGGCTTGCAACAGTTGGCGGAGGAGGGCGCGACTCAGTTGTTCCGGCCGCTGTTCGGCAACGACCTGATTCTCGGCGCGGTTGGTATTCTGCAGTTCGACGTGGTGGCCAGCCGGCTGGAACACGAATACGGCGTCAAGGTGCTGTTTGAAAGCTACAACTGTTCGACGGCGCGCTGGATTCAGGGTGATCCTGATGAGTTGCGGCAGATTTCTGATCGTTACGGTGCCAACGTCGCCCTCGATGGTGCCGAAGACCCGGTTTATCTGGCGCCGAACAATGTGTACCTGAACATGGTCAAAGAGAAGTATCCCAATCTGCGCTTCATGGAAGCGCGCGAAGTGATCTAACGAGGTGAACTGACCATGAGTGTGCGGGTGCAGGAAGCTGATTTTGACCTTAATTCGGAGTTGACCGCAGCAAGGGCAGGCGACGCGCGCGTCGGCGCTTTGGTCAGCTTCGTCGGACTGGTCCGCGACATGAACCACGGCGCCGGCGTCTCGGAAATGACCCTGGAGCACTATCCCGGCATGACGGAAAAGGCGCTGGAAGAAATCGTCGGCGAAGCCAAAGGCCGTTGGGATATTTACAACGCACTAGTCATCCATCGCGTCGGCCGGCTCAAGCCTTGCGACCAGATCGTCCTCGTTGCCGTGACCAGCGCTCATCGCGGCGAAGCCTTTGCCGCCTGCGAATTCATCATGGACTACCTGAAAACTCGTGCTCCCTTTTGGAAGCGCGAAGTAACACCGGCTGGTGCAGTGTGGGTTGATGCCCGCGAAACCGACGATTCGGCGGCGGCGCGCTGGCTAAAACAGTAAGCAAGCAGCCGTAAACGAAAAAAGGAGGCCGCAGCCTCCTTGGTCAAAGCTAGTCAGTTTCAGGTCTTGAACTCCGCCACCGCCTGATGCAGCGAGGCCGAGAGTGACTGCAACTGGCGCGCCGCATCGGCAGTATGTTTCACCGCAATCGCGCTTTCTTCCGACATCTGGGCAATGGTTTCAAGCTGATGGGCAATCTGGTTGCCAGCCGCGCTTTGCTCGCGGATGGAATCGGAAATGCCATTCACAACCTGCGTCACGCGCTCGGCACCATCGCGGATTCGATTGATCGAATCACCGGCCTGATTGGCCAGTTGCACACCGTTACTCACCTGCGTTACACCGGCCTGCATGCTGGCCACTGCGCTGCGTGTTCCGTTTTGAATTTTCGCCACCATGCCGGCAATTTCCGTCGTAGACAGGCTGGTCCGCTCGGCCAGCTTGCGCACCTCATCGGCCACCACGGCAAAACCGCGCCCTTGCTCGCCGGCGCGGGCGGCTTCAATCGCCGCATTGAGCGCCAGCAGATTCGTCTGATCAGCAATTTCCTTGATGGTGTTGACGATGGAAGTGATCTGATCAGACTGCCGACCAAGATCTTCGACGATCTGTGACGAAGACTGAACTGCCTCGGAAATCTTCCGCATCTCCGTCGCGGCGCTATGAATGACCCCGGCGCCTTCATTTGAAATTGCCCCGGCTTCCTGCGAAATACCATGCGCTTCCTCGGCGTTATCGCGCACCTGATCAATGCTCACCGCCATTTCTTCGACCGAAGCGGCCATTGACGAAGCGGCATCACTTTGCTGGCGAGCTCGATCGGCCACATCCTCCGAGGCTTGCATCAATTGCTCGGCAGCACTGGCAACGTGCTCGGCATTGCCGATAATGGTCGCAATCATGCGGCGCAAGGTGTCCTGCATGTGGCCGATATTGGCCAACAAACTGTCACCATCGCCCGCGGCGCAATTGACCGGTGTGGCCAGATCACCAGCGGCAATACGCTTGGTGATCGCAGAAGCAACCGCCGGATCGCCGCCCAGGGTGCGGATAATATTGCGCGAAAGCAGCAACAGGGAAATTGCGATAAAACCGCCGATGCCCAGGCCCCAAAAGAGCAATTTGATCGCATCAGTACGGAATTTCGCATCGACGTCATCAATATAAATCCCGGAGCCGATGACCCAACCCCAAGGCTGGAAGCCCATGACGTAGGAAATTTTCGGCACGCCTTCATCAGAACCCGGTTTGGGCCAAAGGTAATCGACAAAACCAGCCCCTTGCGCTTTCACCACCTTGTTGAATTCAGTGAATAAAAATTTGCCATTTTTATCCTTCAACTGGTCGAGTTTCTTGCCATCGAGTTCCGGTTTGATTGGATGCATCACCATCAAATCGGTCAGGTCATTGATCCAGAAATACTCAACCTTGTCGTAGCGCAAATCGCGCAGTGCATTTATCGCCGCCTTCTTGGCTTCATCAACCGTCATTCGGCCGGCGCTGGCCTCTTTTTCAAAGTGGCCGACGGTGGCGTGCGCTACTTCAACAAGATTGCGCACCTTGTCCTGCCGATCGCCCAACATCTGGCTTTTGCCATTGACCAGCAAGACCGCAAACAAAATGAGCAGGGCCGCTATTGTTGCTAATGTCATTGCGGTCAGCTTGCCACGCAAGGTAAATCCTGCGGATGTCATGGTTTTGTCCCCAAAAATTTAAACTATGCCTAAAGTAATAAAATTGTACTTTATTGATTATTAAGGAGGATACTATTTTTCGTAACAGTGTTGTGAATGATTATGTTTTTTTCCTCTCTGGCGCGCAAATTGAACAAATTAAAAGCTGCGGTAAACAGCTTTAATTGTCATTATCGGCAAAGGAAATTCAATTGCCCGATCGTAGCGCCTGCAATATTTTCTGCCCGCCACGACCAGTGGACGCCTGGCCCAGCCTTGACTGCTCCAGTTTGATCGCAGCCCGGCTCTTTTCACCCAGCATGCCGTCCACTTCACCAATATCGTAACCCCGTGCCGCCAGAAGCGTTTGCAATTCCCGGCGTTCAGTGCGGCTCAGGCCAAGATCGTCGGTCGGCCACGGCGTGATGAAAGCTGCGCCGCCACGGAGTCGGTCAGCAAGGTGAGCGATCGCCAGGCCGTAACTTTCCGCCGCGTTGTAGCCGTAAATCACATCGAAATTTCGCGTCGTCAAAAATACCGGGCCACGCTGCCCGGCAAGCATCAGCAGGCCGAAGCGTTCCTCCGGGGCCAACTCAATCGCCGACAGCGGCCGGCCATCGGCCAAACTCAGCCCATAATTTGTCCACTCGCCGAGCGGGCGCTTGCGGCTACGACCAGCCAAACTGGTATCAAAATCACTCGGCAGCTTTACTTCAACGCCCCAAGGCAAAGCACTGCGCCAACCGCCTTTACGCAGGAAGTTGGCTGTCGAAGCCAGCGCATCTTCAGTGTTATCGACAAGGTCACGCCGGCCATCGCCATCAAAATCAACCGCTAGCCGCTCGTAAGTGGCGGGCATGAACTGGGTGTGGCCGAATGCGCCAGCCCAGGAACCATTGAGCCGTTCCGGTGCAATATCGCCGCGTTGCAGAATTCGCAGGGCAGCATAAAACTCGCCCTGAAAATAGCTCTGGCGGCGGCCGAAGCAGGAGAGCGTGCCCAGTGACTGGACCAAAGGATACTTTCCGGTGATCCGGCCATAGTTGCTTTCGACCCCCCAAACCGCCACCACAGTAGCCGGGTCGACGCCGTATTTAGCCTCAATGCGTTGCAGTACATCAGCGTATTGCGTCAGCTTTTCCTTGCCGTCGGCAATCCGTTCATCGTCGACCAGACCGGAAAGGTAATCCCAGATCGGCAACTTGAACTCCGGTTGATAGTTCAGCTTTTCCAGCAAACTGAAATCGGCCTGCACCCCTTGGGTAAAGCGACTAAAGCTTTCAGCTTGCACCCCGTTGCGTTGCGCCGCTGGTTGCAACCGACCAAGACAATTTTCGAATTCAGCCTGGCTTTGCACTTGCGCCAAGCTTTGGCCGCTGGAAAGTAGCAAGAAAGCGGAATAGCCAAAAAACAGGGTTGACCGCAGATATCGTTTAGGTGCCATCAAATTTTCCCTGGGATAAAGCTTTTCAACCTCAAATGCCAACTCGCTGCCGTGGTAATTACTTTTGAAAACCATTTCAGTTCTCCTCATTTATCGGGCGCGGATTAAAACGAGCCGAGTGCATTTGTAATTTTCTCAAAACGTAATGGGGTTTAAAGCCTTCTACCGTTTGCTAGGAGACGCGACTGCAGGTGGTAAACGAAAATTGCCGTGCAGTCTGGAATGCGCTCAAACCCGGCGACTTCAAAATTAGCCGAAATTCCCGGTTGACCGTAGCAACGTTCAGAACGCTGAGTCGATGGGACAAAATCGGCACCGAGCTAAACGTAAGCGACGGGAGGCGACATGGGCAGCTTGACGGCTATTCCCCTCAAGCGATGGGTGTTGCTTTACGGGCATAGGACACTTCCGCAAAGCTCAAGAAATTGGCCATTCTGAAAGCGAGCACCAAGGGTGTGTTCTTCATCCCAAGTTGCACAGTATCCCAACTCTAGCGTCAGCTTGCCTTCAAGCGGTGTAACTGCGACATACTCGATTGACACGTGTGACCACACATCACTCGGCATTTTGATGTTCGGCCAAGGTTCTTCGGGCGCCGGTAGCCCCTCCGAGGCGATAGCCTCAGCGTAAGGAGCCAAGTGCTCAAGAAGTGCTTTCTCGATCACGGTTTGCCACGCCGTGTATTGGCCGGAAATGGATTTGGCTATTTCAATCGCAGCTTGATCTGGTGCGCTCTTGGGGCCAGAAATAATTAGCGGAACACCTGGCTGACCCAAGGAAGAAATGATCCCCCTCCACATTCCGCCCGAACGCTTTAGTTCACCGAAAACGGGATCGGAGATCGATGGCGATGAGAACAGTCCAAACATAGGAAAACCTCCAATAATCTAAAATGCCCAGCGGCTAACTTAAGCAGATTGCCGAAGGCCAGTCCGCTTGAAGGAAGGATTAGCTTGGCGCATTGCTCTGCTTGTATCTTGGAATAAGGATGCCTTCCTCAATGGCGACAAGGTCTGGGGAGGTTTCAGGTTTTAAGCGCCAAATACGAACTGGGTAAGTTCCCGCAACTGGTCGCCAACTTTGGGGAATGAACTCATATTTCCAACTTGGCTGGTTATCTTCTAACACTAACGCGTAGTAACAGTCGCTATCAAAATTATTTTCAAGGGTGATGGTGACTTGGCCAGAAACGGTGGGCGCCAAGTCATAAGCTCGGATAGCGGCATCTAGAAATGGGCCTGTATCTCGCGAACCAAGCCCCACGATGGCAATAAAAGTAGCGAACATCAGCGGAATGGGATGCCAAAAAATAATACTTATAACCAACAGTAATACAGCACAAGCGAGTATGTAAATATGAATTTGGCGTGCAATGCCACTTACTACGGATGGCCTAAGATTGGCAATTTGTTGTTCAACAGGAGACATGCGTTTCAACCATAAAGCATAACGACTGAATTAACCGGCTGGCGGGCTTTATCGCCTGTCCGTGTTGAATGATGGGTAAGCAACATTACTCATAATGCGACCACATTCTGAGTACCTTGACGATCTGTTGCTCCTCAAGGACTTGATAGACCAGACGGTGTTGAATATTGATACGCCGTGAATATGCGCCAGCTAAATCCCCGATCAATTTTTCGTAGGCTGGCGGATTCTGAAATGGGTTTTTACTCAGAATCGCCAGCAGTGATTTGGCTTTTTCCTTCAGCCCGGCGGATGCCAGCTTCTCAGCGTCCTTCTGAGCGTACTTCGTATAGACGAGTTGCCAACTCACCAGTCAAGCTCGTTGCCACATTCCTTTACCGGAGCAAACAAGCCTTCGCGTATCGACTCTCGCATACCTGGGATTGATAGCAGGTACATGGTTTCTTGAACGGAGGCCCAATCGTCGGCTGACACGAGCACGGCATTGTGGCGTTTTCCGGTAATAACGACAGGTTGATGGCTAGAGGCTGTTTCATCGATCAGACGATAAAGGCTGGCTCGTGCTTCGCTTGCAGTAATGGTATTCATTTTGTGCTCCTTCATTGATCAATTAAGCGTACGTTAATTCGTACCATAGATCAAGCTAAGTGCTTGGAGACCGCTAACGTCTGAATTAACCGGCTGGCGCGGCTTTTGGCTACGACTTCATTCCGGAGCCAGAACTGCTGAAAGAAGCGTAGCTGCTGCCGCATACATAACCATAGCAACAATATTTTTTACTCTTGACGCTCTTCGCTCCTGAAGCATGGCAAGCATGCCGATGATGGACATGCCATACATTGTTGCCGCGAGAAAGTAGGCTTCTTGTGCCGGGACAAATGTTGAAGGACCTCCTCGACGCGGCGATGTACCGAAACCCGAGTGGGCGACGATGAGCGAGCCGCCAAGCATGCCAAGCAAGACGATTACAGTGACTGCTATTTGTACTGCAGGGCTGAGGACCAGGGGTGATTTCATGCGGCCTAACGTCTGAGGCAAGAGGCTGGCTTCAGTCAGTCCTGCTTGACCGATGGGTTGAACGAAGCCGCTACGCGGAGAAGTCGCCCGGCTGCTGCCTACGAATTATCCTGCATGTCGGTTCCTTCGTTGTGAAGGGACCGATTTTGCAATATTTCGTGAGGACAAACCAGCATGACGATCAATTTTCCGGCA
>JBBSCQ010000095.1:0-10010 GCA_038250105.1 Burkholderiales bacterium
ATCACAGCAGAATCCCCCAGAAGATCAGCGTCAGCGGAATACTGACCGCAAACACAATCGCGGCAGACTTGCGAGCAGGCTCTTTATCGATACCGATATGCAGGTCGAGCAACAGGAAGCGGATGCCGGCACAGAAGTGGTGAATAAAAGCCCAGATCAGGCCAGCGATCACAACCTTTGCCGGCAACGAAGCGAATACCGACTTAAAAGTAGCGAAGGTTTCCGCCGAAGTCACACTAGCTGCGAACAACCAGAGCATAAACGGAAGACAAAGAAACAAACCCACACCACTGACCCGATGAAGAATTGAAACCTTGCCCGGCAACGGCAACCTTATTGATGCCAAGTCCAAATTTTTTGGACGTTTCTTGATGGTCAATTCTGCCATGAACGTCATCCTCGCGTAAAAGTGCGGCTAACCGCTTGTACGTAGCTTGAAAAGAACTGTAATTATACATTCAAAATTAGCCTGAACACGCCAAGACAGGCGTTTTCAAGCCTACTTCATTGGTACTACTTCTCTCACCCGAGGTCATTTCGGTAGTAGTGCCGACGCGTGCAATACAAGCCACGCCGCCACTCAACCGGCTTATTACCATAGCTGTAGGCTGTTCGCTCAACCAGCAGCAAAGGATCACCCGGCTTAACACCAAGCAAACCTGCGCTGTAGGCATCCGCAGCCACTGCCCGCAAATGCTCTTCGGCGTTAATCATGCGCACACCGTAGTCATTCTCAAACTGACTATAGAGCGAACGATCCCCACCGAGCAGTTTTTCCAGTACAAGCCCCGGAAACAATTCGGCAACTAGATAAATCTGGTCAAAAACCACCGGATCATCATTGAAGCGCAACATCCGTTCAACACAAATAACCGGCGTCCCGACCGGCAAACCCAACGCCAAGGCAACCTCCGGCGTAGCCTCCTGAAGCTTGCAGGAAAACGGATCGCTTACTGTATGGGTTGGGCTACCATCATCCGGTACCAAACGGAGAAAACGGTAGAAGGAACGCGGATCATCATGCGTAGCGACGAACGTCCCCTTGCCCTGCCGGCGAACCAACAGATTGTCCGCTGCCATTTCGTCAACGGCCTTGCGCACGGTTCCCTGGCTTACATTAAAACGTGCCGCCAACTCACCCTCACTGGGAATAGCATCGCCCGGCCCCCACTCACCCTCTTCCAGACTACGGATTAAAAAATCCTTGATCTGGCGATAGAGCGGGCTAAAGGTGGGCGAGGCAACGCGAAAGGAAGGCCGGGAAGCGTCTCGAGTCATAGGGCGAAATTTCAGCACATTTCCGAGGGGGCGTCCACGAAAAGTTATCTTATATAAGACACATGATGAATTGACAGTAGGACGCTGAACTTCTAACATCGATCTCCTGTCGTGCCCGCTAACGCAAGCAAGAAAATAATGGCGGCATTCAAGCAGATTCGAATAATTTAACCACGCTGTTTCATACAGGAGCGATACATGTCCAAAGCACCCATGCGCGTTGCCATTACCGGCGCAGCCGGCCAAATCGGTTATAGCCTGCTGTTCCGCATTGCCTCCGGCGAAATGCTCGGCAAAGACCAGCCAGTCATCCTTCAGCTGCTTGACCTGCCGCAAGCTCAACAGGCCGTCAAGGGCGTCATGATGGAACTTGACGACTGCGCCTTCCCGTTGCTGGCTGGCATGGTCGCCACTGACGACCCGAATGTTGCCTTCAAGGACGCTGATGTCTGCTTGTTGGTTGGCGCCCGTCCGCGTACCAAGGGTATGGAACGTGCCGACCTGCTGACCGCCAATGGCGCCATCTTCACCGTTCAGGGCAAGGCTATTGCTGAGAACGCCAATGAAAACGTCAAGGTTCTGGTGGTTGGCAATCCTTGCAACACCAATGCCTACATCGCCGCGTCTGCCGCCAAAAAAGTTGGCCGCACCAACCCGAACAACTACCACGGCATGCTGCGTCTTGACCACAACCGTGCTCTATCGCAACTGGCTGAAAAAGCCGGCCGTCCGGTTTCTTCTTTCAAGAAGCTGGTCGTTTGGGGCAACCATTCCCCGACGATGTATGCCGATTACCGTTTCTGCGAAACCAATGGCGACAACGTCAAGGCCCTGATCAACGATCACGCCTGGAACAACGACACCTTCCTGCCGACCGTTGGCAAGCGTGGCGCTGCCATCATCGAAGCCCGTGGCCTGTCTTCGGCTGCTTCTGCTGCCAACGCTGCCATCGACCACATCCATGACTGGGTTCTCGGTTCTGGCGACTGGGTCACGATGGGTGTTCCTTCCGATGGCTCCTACGGCATTCCGGCTGGTATCGTTTATGGCTTCCCATGTGAGTGCAATGGTGGTTCCTTCAAGATTATCCAGGGCCTGGAAATCGACGAGTACAGCCGTGAGAAGATGAACTTCACGCTCAAGGAACTGACCGACGAAGCCGAAGCCGTCAAGAGCATGCTCTAAGAGCTGTCAGCTGCTAGCCATTAGTTGCTAGCAAAAGCAAGCAAGGGCCGCGGTAAAATACCGCGGCCCTTTTCGTTTTCAGATCAAGAATAGTGACCAACCAATAACTAGCGACTAACAACTAAAATGCGCCATCCTAAAACCGTCCTGTTTGCCGGTGAAAAGCCCTTCCCCATCCTGCCGGCAGTCGACCATTACGCCGGCTCGGAAAAGTTGATGCGCAAGGCGCTGCAATTGCAGAAGGAGCTTGGCCCGATTTTCGATATTACCTGCGACTGCGAAGATGGTGCCCATGCCGGTGCCGAGCGCGCGCATGCCGAAATGGCCGCCAGCGTGATCATGTCGCCTGACAACCTGTTTAATCGTGTCGGCGCTCGTGTCCACGACGTGACACATCCGCACTGGCGGCAGGACATGGAAATCCTGCTGCGCGTTGCTGGTAGCCGCCTGCCCTTCATCACCTTACCGAAGCCATGCAGCGCCGGTGATGTGCAGGTACAAATAGAAGCTCTACGTGAAATTGAACAAAATTTTGGTGTCGACCGCAGGATTCCGGTTCACGTGTTGATCGAAACGCATGGCGCGCTGCGTGAGGTTTGGGAAATTGCCGCACTACCCGGCGTCGAGAGTCTGGATTTTGGCCTGATGGATTTTGTTTCCGGCCATCATGGTGCCATCCCCGGTTGCGCGATGAGAAGCCCCGGACAATTCGAGCACCCATTAGTTGCCCGAGCCAAGTGTGAAATCAGTGCGGCTGCACTTGCTTGCGGCGTCGTTCCGTCGCACAACGTGACGACTGAATTAAAAGATATCGAATACATCCGCAACGACGCCAAACGAGCGCGCACTGAGTTTGGCTATCTGCGCATGTGGAGCATTCATCCAAACCAGATTCTCCCCATTGTCGAAGCGATGCGCCCGGATTTTTCCGAAGTCCAGTCGGCTGCAGAAATTCTCCTAGCCGCTCAGGATAAAGATTGGGGACCAACTCAGCACGAAGGTAAATTGCACGATCGCGCCTCCTACCGCTATTACTGGGAACTTCTGGAGCGCGCCCAGGTGACGGGTATGGCTATTTTACCGGCAGCAAAGAACCGCTTTTTTGCCTGAAATACTTCCCATCCTCTATCAGGATGAGCACATTGTCGTCATTGACAAACCAGCGGGCTTGCTCGTTCACCGCTCGGAAATTGATCGACACGAAACCCGTTTTGCCATCCAGATTCTGCGTGACCAAATTGGGCAGCGAGTTTGGGCGGCGCATCGACTGGATCGAGGCACTTCGGGAGTTTTGCTGTTTGGCCTGAATACCGAAACAGCCACATTACTCGGCAAGCAATTTGAAGTCGGGACGGTAAAAAAACGCTACTGGGCCGTCGTTCGCGGCCATCCGCCGACAGCCGGTAGCATTGATCATGCCTTGACCCGCCAGCGCGACCCCTATGAACTCCGTGGCGCCCAAACCAGCACAGAGCCGCAACAAGCCTTAACCCATTACCGCAAACTGGCTGAAATCGAGTTGCCTGTCGCCGTCGACCGCTATCCAAGCAGCCGTTATGCGCTAATGGAACTTGAACCGATTACCGGTCGCCGGCATCAGTTGCGGCGCCACATGAAGCACATTTCCCATCCGATTATTGGCGACGCCACCCACGGAAAAGGCAATCACAACCGTTATTTTGCCGAACATCTTGAGTGCCACAGGCTCCTGCTCGCCTGCGTCGAATTAAGCTTCGATCACCCGGTTAGTGGCCAGCGGATGGAAATAAAAAAGCCAGTGTCCGGCGAATTCGCCGCGACACTGGCCCGTTTTGGCTGGGATTTAGCTTAGATCGGGTTTAGTAGCCGATAGAACCTTCAAGTTCTTCCAGGCGCTTCATGTCCCGCTCAAGCTCAACAATATCCTGACCGAGCGCATCACGCGCCGAAACCATACCCAATGGTTCGCCATTGTCATCGACCACTGGCACATGGCGGAAGCCGCCTTCAGCCATCATGTGCAAGGCGTAGGCCAAAGGTTTATCGGCCCGAATGGTTTGCGGATCACTCACCATGACTTGGGAAAGCAATGCTGTATCGGGGTCCAGACTGGTCGCCAGCACCTTGTTGAGCGCATCACGCTCAGTAAAAATACCAACGATTCGCCCGCTTTCAACCACCAGAATAGCACCAATTTTTTTCTCGGCCATCAGGCGGCAAGCAACACGTACCGTCGTGTCCTTGTCAGCTGAAATCAGTTTTTGGCCAGCGATAATATCTTTGATCAATCGTTTCGGCATCATGGTCTCCTTTATTGTTTATGGGTAAAAATCAAGTACTAGTTTGGCACAAAACACAGGCTGCATGCAGCCTATTGCGATTTGATGACAAGCACAGCGATGACCACAAAAATAATTACTATCCCAATTAACTCAAGGTTCAATTTTCATCCTTTTTGGCTCATCGATCACTGCGGGCTTCAATTCGTAAACGATCCTCACGCGCGCATCTGCCTTCGCTAGGTCGATAAAGCCAATGCCTCCTGGGTGCGAGGTAACCCATTTAATAACCTCCTCCGCTGTCGCAGTTTTTGCTGGCTGATGCGTCCGTCCGGAGAAAACCTGGCGTGACCAATAAGCGTTTATATCGGCCAGATCCTTGCCCACCAGGGCCTGATAAAAGCGCGCCCGATCCGGGTGCGTATCGAGCATATCCACCGGCTGAGCTTCAATGCCATTAAAAAACTGACGGTTGCGGCCAAAGAAAATATTAATGACTTCGTTGCGTGACATCGCCGCCACACCGCAACGTGTGTTGACGACAACAACCAGCTCTGCCCACGCCGGCAGACTCGGCAGCGCGAGCAAAACAATAGCGAGAAGGTAACGAATTCGCTTCAAGCTCATGGCTTAAAAAACAAAATCCATGGTGAGGGAAAACACATCCATGCTTCCCCCCCAGCCGGGCTGTTCCCAGCGGTAAGGCAAAACCGATGTCGGCTCACCGTGAATACCATCCCACTGGGCCTTCAGTGCAATATTTCGGGCCACATCCCAGCGCGCGCCAAGAATGGTGGTTTTCTGATCGAGATGAGTCTTTGCCGTGAGCCTTGCGGTAAGGGGATTCAAGCTACTCTCATGTGACTTTGAAAAAACCCAGGAATACCCAAAATAAGGCGTGACCGGGCCAATCCGGTAACCAGCCAAGGCATAGCCTGAATTCGACGACTCAAAAGCTCGGCTCCCCTGCACGACATGGTTAAGCATTAACTGCAACTGCCAGGGGCCACTATCGTATACCGCCCCCAGGGAGTAGTAATGGGTCCGTGTATTGTTCATGGTCAGATACGCTGCTGACTGCTGGGCGATGGATGGGAAAGCTTGCAATAATCCTTCGATCGGTATGTCGTTTTTGAACAGCAGATTGGCGTAACTGGCGCGGAACTGCCAACCACCCGCCTGGTAATCAAGGTAGCCACCAACCATCCTCGAACCAGCGAGATCCCATTGTTTGTCAACAAATGGAATTTTCTCGTCGGAAATACCGTAAAACAATTTGCCGCGCAGCAGATGATCACCGAGCGGCAGGGTCAGTGCCACGTCGGCACCGTTGATGCTATAGAAAGGCAGAGACCAGAAAAAATCTCCAGGCGGCCGCACCGTCAAGTAGGAATAACCGACCAGACGCGAGTCAGACAGCATGAAAAACTCAGTACCAAGGCGACCTGCTCTTAAACTCAGATTCGGGCTGGGTTCATATTTGAGGTAGGCCCAAGAGATTTCCGGCGTAAATGTTTTGTCGTAATGGTAACGACTGACTGCCTGCACGACAGCTTCCATCTGCGGACTGATCCGCCAACTGGCTTGCACGCCAAGAACGCTATCTACCCGCGCATCCCAAGAACGACTGGCGCCATAGGGCTGTGACAGATCGCGGACAAACTCAACCTCATCACTGTTTGTGCGTACCGCCCCCAACGTACCAAACCCATGTAGCGAGAAGGCGGGTTGCTCATCAGCCAAGGCATTAAGAACATACCCAGCGAACAAAACACTGAGCAGACAAGAAAAAACCCGGTGAGTTAGACCGGGTTTTGCCGTCATGCAACTATTCATGATCAGAGTGAAGTGCTCTCTGGTAAGGCAACCTTGTTATCAGCACTGAACTGATAGTCCTTGAAAACATGCTCGGCCGAGAGAAGTTGATAGCTGCCATCGGCTTGACGAATCGTCGTATCTTTCAGGCGATAAGTCAGTTGACCGCAGGTCCACAAATCAAAGTTACGCATTTGCGTACATAGGCAGGTTTTATCCATCACCGAAACTTTTCGGGCCCCCGGATGGGCTGCAACTTCACGATTGTAGGACGTCACATAGGCACATTTGCCATTAGCGTCGAGCAGATAACCGTAGGCCTCGCAGTTCGGCCGAATGCCATCGCCGATCGCCGGGCTGCCCTTGATCATTCGCATCGGGTAACCGGTCGGCGAAATCTGATTAACTTCAATATCGTCTTCAGTTGCCTTGAAATACTCCTGCTTAATCGGATCAGGCAGGCCGCACTCCTTGGTGACGGTGAAGCGAGTTGCGACTTGAACAGCAGCAGCACCAGCTTCAAGAAACTGGGTCGCATCACTACCGGTAAAGATACCGCCCGCCGGAATCACCGGAATATCGAGCTGCTCTTCCTTAAGGAATTTGATGACCTCGGCAACGATGGTTGCCAGATCGTACTGTGCCCAGTCCATGCCAAAACCTAGGTGACCGCCGGCCAATGGACCTTCAACCACAACGTAGTCAGGCATCCGGTTGGTGCGAGCACTTTTCTTCAGGAAAAGTTGCAAGGCACGCACCGAGGAAACGATGATGCCCAATTTAACATCGCGAAAACGTGGATGATCTTCAAGCAACGCGAAGGAGCCAAGGTGTAGGCCGGCAGCCAGCGTCATGCCATCAATACCGGCATCGAGCGCAGAAGCCATGCGAACCCTGAGCGTCTCTTTCGGCGCGTTCATGGTCAGCTTTTCCATGCAGTTAATGAAAATCAGGCCGGGCCCTTTTTTCCGCGACATGGCGTTATCAACGTGCAAACGGGTCGCTTCCGCCACGACACCGAGGTCAAACTTGACTGAAGACTTGTCTTCGTTTTTGACGTTAGCCTTGTAGATCGCCAGCTTTTGTTTAACGTATTTGGTGTCGTAACGACGATCCGCAACGGTATTGATCATTGCATCCGAAATATGGCCAACACCACCCAGACGGGAAGCCTCCAAAGCCAGATCGACGCTCGAAATATCAACACCCATGCCGCCGATCATGATCGGCACAAGTTCATGCTTGCCAAGCCGCAAGCGGAAATCGTCCACACGCTTCATCGTCATCCTTAAAAAATTAGCCGGACCCAGGTGGCTCAATCGTCGCCACGGCTAGGCTGAGAATTTTACGCGATTGTGCAGGTTTTTGCTTGCACAGACGGGTACAAATCAAGGCCAAATCAGCCTTGAATCGCTAAACTCATTTCTTTGAGTAAAAGTAGTTATGAAAGGTTCGCCATGCAGCGCTCGACTCATCCTCTCTGGCTGGTCGGATTTCGTCCGTTCTTTTCTCTTGCCTGCCTCGCCGGCGCCCTCTTGCCAATTGCCTGGGCGCTTATTTTTAGTGGCTACCTGCCGGCCCCGGAAACACCCTTCACTTCCGTCCAATGGCACGCCCACGAGATGTTTTTTGGCTTTGGCTGGGCCGTACTCGGCGGTTTTTTGCTCACCTCCACCAAGAACTGGGTCAACATTCGCGGTTACCATGGACCCGCTTTGATGCTGCTTGCCAGCGCCTGGATTTTCGAACGAATTGCACTAAGTTTCGGTGGCAACTGGCCGACGCCGCTCTTCGCGATTGCTTGCAATCTTTTCCTTGGCAGCATCATCGCCATGCTGATGTGGACGCTGATTCGCCATCGCGACAAGGACAGCTATCGCGACAACATATTTTTTCTAGTTCTACTACCGGCCTTTCTGGTGGCGAAATACATGATGCTGTTTGGCGGAAACTTTACCGCCGGTTACAGCATGGCCATCGGCCTGTTCCGGCTCGCCCTGCTCGTCATGCTCGAACGCACGCTGACCCCGTTCATGAAAGCGGCTTTTCAAGTCAGCATCCTGCGCCAGCCCAAGCTGGACATGGCGATCAAGCTGCTCGCTTTATTACTGGTTGTTGAATTTGCCCTGCCCCGGCTGTTGACCGCAGCAATCACCTTTCTGCTGGCCGCTCTGCTCGGCCTCCGCTTTTTTTTCTGGAAACCACAACTCGCCCTGCAAAGAATCGACATCGGCATCATGTACGTTGGCTATCTCGCCATCGTTAGCCAGTTGCTGATCGAAGCACTGGGCCATGTCACGCAGTTTGTCTGGATCGGCTCAGTATCGGTGCATCTCTTCACCTTTGGCGCGATGGGTACAGTGATTCCGGCGATGATCATCCGCATTTCAAAAGGCCATACCGGACGCAAGGTGGTCTTTGAGCCACTGGACAAACTGGCGCTTTACATCATGCTGCTGGCGCTATTTATCCGGCTTGTCGCGCCACAGATTTATCCGGCGGGCTACCTGTTGTGGATTCAACTTTCCGCCGCCTGTTGGCTAACCTGTTTTGGCAGCCTCGCCTGGCGCTATATTCCCTTTCTGATGCAAGCCCGCGTCGACGGCAAGGAGCACTGATGCAAATTTGGGTAGATGCTGACGCCTGTCCGGTGGTGATCAAGGAAATCATTTTCCGGGCGGCCGAGCGCTTGCAGATTTCCACCATTCTGGTCGCCAACCAGATGCTGCGCACGCCGCCCTCACGCTTCATCCGCGCCATCCAGGTGGCCTCCGGTTTTGATGTCGCCGATGCCCATATTGTCGAGCAACTTGCCGCCGGTGATCTGGTCATCACCGCCGACATCCCGCTCGCCTCGCTGGTCATCGAGCGCGGCGCCCATGCCCTGAATCCGCGCGGTGAGTTGTACACCACGGCCAATATCCAAGAACGGCTAACTATGCGCAACTTCATGGAAGAACTGCGCGGCGCCGGCGTCGAAACGGGTGGCCCGGCGGCGTTCAGTCAAGCTGATCGACAAGCCTTCGCCAATACCCTTGACCGCTTTCTGGTCAAACACTTGGCGGCGTAAGGGGCGGCTCGTGGGATACTTGGCCGCTTAACGCAATCAGCCAAGAGTTTTATGTCCGAGCCTACCGAAAAGCCACCGACCCCTGCCCCGAAGGCAGCCTCGAAGACCGCCGCCAAAACAGCCAAAACACCCGTCCCGTATCGCCGCAACAAAAAGCCTATCGTCGCGGCCAAACAGACCATGCACCCGCGCAACAGGAATATCGGCGGCTACGATTTCGCGGCGCTGACTGCCGTCGCACCGGCGTTAACCAAATTTATCGTCACCACCGCCGCCGGCACGCCCAGCATTGACTTTGCCAATCCGAGCGCGATCAAGGCTTTCAACCGGGCCTTGCTGGCGCTGCACTACGGTGTCAAAGGCTGGGAAATTCCGGCGGGCTACCTTTGTCCGCCGATTCCCGG
>JBBSCQ010000096.1:0-9377 GCA_038250105.1 Burkholderiales bacterium
AGTCGCTGAGTTCGCCGGAGAACAGGCAGGCGCTGATGCGCCGGGCGGCCATTAGGGCGACTTCGCCATGCACCAGACGGGTGGCTTCTTCGGCCAGAATGCGTTGGGCTTCCGGCTTGGTGCCACTGGCTTGGTCAGCGGCTTCGATCTCGTTGATGCGGTCGACCGGCAAAAAGGTGAAAAAACGCATGAACTTGTAGACATCGGCGTCGCTGGTGTTGAGCCAGAACTGGTAGAAGGCGTAGGGCGAAGTCTTTTTTGGGTCGAGCCAGATGGCGCCGGATTCGGTTTTGCCAAACTTGGTGCCGTCGGCCTTGGTGATCAGCGGCAGGGTCAGGCCGAAGACGTGTTGCTGGTGCAGGCGGCGGGTCAGGTCGGTGCCGGCGACGATGTTGCCCCATTGGTCGGAACCACCAATTTGCA
This sequence comes from Burkholderiales bacterium, assembly GCA_038250105.1. GTDB lineage: Bacteria > Pseudomonadota > Gammaproteobacteria > Burkholderiales > Rhodocyclaceae > Azonexus. The sequence goes on from JBBSCQ010000096.1 coordinate 424, forward strand.
GCACGCAGCCGTAGCGTTTGTTGAGTTCGGCGAAGTCGTAGCCTTGGAGCAGGCTGTAGGAGAACTCGGTGTAGGAAATACCCTGGTCTTCGCGCAGCAGGCGTTGCTGCACGGATTCCTTCTTGATCATGGTGTTGACCGAGAAGTGCTTGCCGATGTCACGCAGGAATTCGAGCGCGCCCATGCCGCTGAACCAGTCGTAATTGTTGGCCATGATCGCGGCGTTGGCGCCGTCAAAATTCAGGAAAGGTGTGACCTGGCCGCGAATCTTGTCGACCCAGCTGGCGATGACGTCCGGCGTATTGAGCTTCCTTTCGGTGGCCTTGAAACTCGGGTCGCCGATCATGCCGGTGGCGCCGCCAACCAGCGCGATTGGCTTGTGGCCGGCTTCCTGGAAACGTTTGAGGATGAGCACCGGGACCAGATGGCCGAGGTGCAGGCTGTCCGCCGTCGGGTCGAAGCCGCAATAAAGCGTTACCGATTCCTCAGTCAGCAATTTGTCGAGCGCTGTTGCGTCGGTGATCTGGGCGATCAGGCCACGATCGTGCAGATCCTGAATGAGGGGGGATTGGTACATTGCTTTCTCCATGGGGCGGCGTTCACGAAACCGGAAGCCAAAAAATCGAACGCGCAATTTTATCAGAGCAATGCCGGCAAGCCTTTCGTCCTGTTTTGCCAACGTTCTGCCTGAATGCAGGTGCTCTTTATTTCGGTGCTGGACATGCCCCACGAATTACAGAATACTTTGGAAGAATCCGCCTAGCGCTAACCAAAAGGCCCTTACCCACCTTGCCACAGATCAGTTCGGGCCCTGTCCGATTTATATGAAAACCTATCCCAATCTCGTGGCTTGCGAGCATTGTGACAGCGTGTATCGTCGCCCCGTTTTGGCACCGGGTGAAATAGCCCGCTGTGAGCAATGTGCTGCCATCCTGTTTCGCGCCCGTCGTCTGAATATTGATAGCTGGCTAGCGCTAACCATCGCCGCTGCGATTGCCTTCGTCATCGCCAACGTCTGTCCGGTCGTGCTTGTCAATCTGCAAGGCCAGCACAATGCGGCGACGCTTTGGCAGTCGACCGCGGCGCTGGCGCAGGGAGCCGCTGCACCTATTGCGCTGCCGGCGGCGCTGGCGATTATTGTTGTGCCTTTTCTGCAGATCAGCCTGCTTGCCTGGCTGCTGATCCATGCTCGGGCCGGCCGTCGAGCCCCGGGTTTTGCGCCGGCAATGCGAATGATCGTCGGCTTGCGCATCTGGAGCATGGTCGAGGTCGGGCTGCTCGGCATACTGGTGGCCGTCATAAAATTGTCTAGTTCCTTGCAGGTGGCGCCGGGCGTCGGCGTTTGGGCCATGGCCGCGCTGATGATTCTGATCACGGTGATCGCCAATCGTGACGTTCATCGGCTCTGGGAAATGACTGAGCGCGGACGGTTCGCGTCGCTGGAGCCGGCATGAGCGGTCCGCCCAGCGCCCGGCAATTGGGGCTAATTGCCTGCCATGTCTGCGATTTGGTATGCGAGGACACGCTGGACACAACGGGACCGGCCCATTGCCCGCGTTGCCACACAGCCTTGCACCGTCGACGGCCGGATAGTATCGCCCGTGCCTGGGCGTTCTTAATCGCCGGGATAATTCTCTACATCCCGGCCAATCTGCTGCCGGTCATGTTCACCGGTCAGTTTGGCGACGACCAAGAAAATACGGTGATGGGTGGGATCATTGAGTTCTGGAAAACGGGATCTTACGGAATTGCACTAATTATTTTCGTTGCCAGCGTTGCGGTGCCTTGTACCAAGTTCCTCGTCCTTGGTTTATTGCTGCTGAGTGCGCAACGGCATAGTTGCTGGGCTAGGCGTGAGCGGGCCAGGCTCTATCGCCTGGTGGAGTTGATTGGTTACTGGTCTATGCTCGACGTGCTTGTCGTTGCGGTGGTTGCGGCTCTGGTCAAATTTCAGGCACTGAGTGAGGTCGAGCCACGCATCGGTATATTATTTTTCGGCGCAATGGTGATTCTGACCATGCTTTCCGCAATTAACTTTGACCCCCGATTGATCTGGGATGGTGATCAAGAATGAACGAATTACTCGAACCGGGTGATCCCGCCGTGAGCAGCAACCGTTGGCGCATTTCGCTGGTCTGGCTAGTGCCGATCGTCGCCGCGCTAATCGGTATATCACTGCTTGTACAAGCCTGGCGCTCGGTCGGGCCCGAAATCAATATCACCTTCAGTTCGGCGGCCGGGCTGCAAGCCGGCAAAACGCCGGTTAAATACAAGGACGTGACGGTGGGCTCGGTGTCAGCGATTGCGCTGAGCGACGATGGTACGCAGGTGGTTGTGACCGTTTCGCTGGCAAAGAGCGCCGCTAGCCTGACGCGAAAGGACACGCGCTTCTGGGTCGTGCGCCCGCGCATTGGTGCTAGTGGCATTACGGGTATCGACACCCTGTTTTCAGGCGCCTATATCGCCGTTGACGCCGGTGAGCAGGCTGAATCGAGCCGGATCTTCACTGGTTTGGAAGCGCCACCCACGGTTATTGGTGGCGCGCCCGGAAAATCCTTCATTCTTCATGGCACGGAACTGGGGTCGCTCGACATCGGATCGGCGGTCTACTTTCGACAGATTCAGGTCGGTCGCGTGGCCTCCTATCAGCTCGACAAGGATGGCCAAGGCGTCAGCCTGCAAGTCTTCATTGATGCTCCATATGATAGGTTTGTCACGACTGATACCAATTTCTGGAATGCCATTGGAATGGATGTCTCTTTGGGGGCGGACGGATTCAAGCTCAAAACACAGTCGATAGGTACCTTGATCGCCGGCGGTGTTGCCTTCGCAGCGCCACTGTGGAGCGAGGGTAAAGCTGCACCTGAGTTGACCGAGTTCACCTTGACTCAGGATCAAGCAAGCGCCATGGCGCCGCCCGATGGTCCGCCCGTCTACATTCAGCTTCGGTTTGCACATTCACTGCGCGGCCTGTCGGTGGGGGCGCCGGTGCAGTTTTCGGGGGTCGATCTGGGTAAAGTGGAATCGCTGAGCCTCGACTACGATCCGGCCAAACGTCGTTTCCCGACCGTGGTTGGGATAGTGCTCTATCCGCAGCGGCTCGGCCGCGTCCTGGAAAAGCTGCCCAAGTTTGCTGGTGACTCACAAAGCCAGGCCGCCTTGTTCCTGCGCAGCATGGTTGAGCATGGTCTGCGTGCTCAGGCGCGCACCGGTAATCTGCTGACAGGGCAACTCTATGTCGCGCTGGACTTCATACCGAATGCACCGAAGGTAGCCTTTGATATGGCTGCGAGGCCCATTGTCATACCGACTGTCAATGGCAGTTTTGACCAGTTGCAGGAGCAGGTGGCCAGTATCGTTACCAAGATCGACAAGATCCCGCTCGACTCGATTGGACGCAACCTGGATGCTTCACTCGCCGAATTGGGTACTACCCTCAAACAAGTTAACAGCCAAGTGTTGCCCGAAGCCACACAGACCTTGCAACAGGCTCAGCAAACGTTCAGCACGGCGCAAGGTATGTTGGCCGAAGGCGCGCCGTTGCAACAGAACCTCGGCATGACTTTGCAGGAAGTGCAGCGCACCGCACGCTCACTGCGCATCTTGACCGATCTGCTTGGTCGCAATCCGGAATCGTTGTTGCGCGGGCGGCCAACTGACCCACCGCCTATTACGCAGGAGCCCAAGCGATGAATCGATATATTCGCCTCGTTTTGGGCGCGCTGACGCTGACCCTTGGCGCGTGCAGTTCTCCGCCGATCCATTACCACACACTCCTGGCGCCTTCAGCCCCTGGCAGCGTGATCGATGAACCAGTTCCTTTCCTTATTGATGTTTTGCCAATTGGTCTTCCTGAGCAACTCGATCAGGTGCAGTTGGTCGTGCGACAGGGGACGAGCGGCGTCGCAATGCTCGACGGTGAACGCTGGGCCGGGTCACTGGGAGAAGAGTTGCGCCATGCCCTGTCCGCCGAGCTGACATCCCGTCTGGCAACCCGCGATATCGCCGGCTTGGTCAGACCAGCCAACAAATCGGTCTTGCGAATAAAGCTGCTTGTCCGCCGTTTGGACTCCTGGCCTGGACAGAAGCTTGAACTCGAAGCGGACTGGAGCCTGTCGATGGCCGAAGCCCCGGAAAATCTCCGACTACTCTGCCATGGCCGTTTTAACGAGCCAGCAACGGGCAGCTATCCGGAACTTGTGCAGGCCGGGCAACGCGCAATCTCGGCGCTGGCGGCGAGAGTTGCCGCCGACGCCCGAAGCTGGGTGCTTTTGCATCAATCGGAATGCGCCGGATAAATCAGTACGATCGCCGCGTGGCCAGCAAAATTTGGCAATTTTTAGAGTCGACCGCAGCAATTTACCCTACAGGCAGCCCCAGCCTGGAAAATCAGGCCTTCGGATGAGGCCTGATGTTTGTGTTCAGCTTCCGGAGTTGGCTAGGGGGCGAAGGCGGTTTCGGGTAAAATCGCCTTTTTTTCCAGCAGCGTTTGCTGCCTCTTGGCGCCTAATTGACCATGACCCAGAACACTTCCCTTTCCTACCGTGATGCCGGCGTTGATATTGATGCCGGTGATGCACTCGTCGAGCGCATCAAGCCCTTGGCCAAAAAGACCCTGCGCGAAGGCGTGCTCGGTGGCATTGGCGGTTTCGGCGCGCTGTTTGAAGTGCCCAAGCGTTACAAGGAGCCGGTGCTGGTTTCCGGCACTGATGGCGTCGGCACCAAGCTGCGCCTCGCGTTTGATCTGAATCGTCACGACACCGTCGGGCAGGATCTGGTTGCGATGAGCGTCAATGACATTCTGGTGCTTGGCGCTGAATCGCTGTTTTTCCTCGACTATTTTGCCTGTGGCAAGCTTGATGTCGATACCGCTGCGGCGGTCGTCGGTGGCATTGCCAAAGGCTGCGAACTGGCTGGCTGCGCGCTGATTGGCGGCGAAACTGCTGAAATGCCGGGCATGTACCCGGCCGGTGAATACGATCTGGCCGGCTTCGCGGTCGGCGTTGTGGAAAAATCGAAAGCGATCGATGGCAAGTCGATTGCCGCTGGCGATGTCGTGCTCGGCTTGGCTTCTTCTGGCGCGCATTCCAACGGTTACTCGCTGGTGCGCAAGATTATTGAGCGTTCCAACCCGGACATGAATGCCAAGTTTGACGAAGTTGACGGAAAGGCGCGGACTTTGGCCGATGTCGTCATGGAACCGACTCGCATCTACGTCAAGCAAGTGCTGGCGACATTGGCAAAGGTTGCGATCAAGGGCATGGCCCACATCACTGGCGGTGGCTTGCTCGAAAACGTGCCGCGCGTGTTGCCGGAAAACACGGTGGCTGAGCTGGAAAAGGCCGCCTGGCCACGTCCGAAGCTGTTCGACTGGATGCAGGCTGAAGGTAATGTCGCTGAAAACGAAATGCACCGTGTCTTCAACTGCGGTATTGGCCTAGTCATCGTCGTTGCGGCGGCGGATGCCGATGCTGCGATGGCCGAGCTAAAGGCGCAAGGCGAAGCGGTTTATCGTATTGGCAAGATCCGCGCCCGTCAGGGTGACGAGGCACAGACTGTTGTGGTCTAAGTTTCAGCATCAGGCCGCCGCGCTGGCTTGCGGCCTGATGTTGTTAAATGGCTCTTCGTCCGCCTGGGCAGCGAGCCATAAATCGTCGAGTCAACACAAGACGAGTAAGGTGGCCAAAAAGCCTGCTAAAACGCCCGCCAAAGCGGCGAAAAAATCTTCAAGTCGTAACGCGCAAGCTGAATCCGAGATTGGTTCAGCTGAAATCCTTGAGGCCGATACGATCGGCTTGCATGGTAAGGCCAGCTTCTACGGTCAGGGTTTTCAAGGTCGAAAAACGGCGACGGGTGAGCGTTTTGACTCCAGTCAGTTTACTGCAGCGAGCAATCGTTTTCCCCTCGGGACAATGGTTGCCGTGCGCCGGTTGGATAATGAGCGGTGCGCCGTGGTCAAGGTGAATGACCTCATGCACGCGAAACATAAAGTGCGGATCATCGATGTCTCGCGCGGGGTGGCTGAATATCTCGATATGGTCCGGGCCGGCGTGGTGATGGTGCGTGTTGCGCCACTGCCCGAGGGCTGGAAGCAACGCGGTACGGGTACTTGCCGTTCTGCCTTCGAGCCGGAAAAAGAGTGCACTTCCTGCGGTCGACCGCCGCGTTTGCCTGATTTTGGTGATGGAACGATGAGCCCGGACTGATGGTCAGTCTGGGCTGCTGCGCCAATACTCTCTGGCGTGCCGGTAGTTTCGTTACAATTCAGCCCACTAGCTGACTATTCAGTCAAAACCAGCCTTGGCTAAAAATATGAATAAAAATACTCGATTCGGAATTATTGCGTTGGCCATCGCCGGGCTGGCCGGGCTGGGCTATTACGCTTACACAGCCAACCGGGCGCCGGCTAGTCCGCCTGTCGTTGCGGCGGGCACGCCTGGGAAACCGGCGGGGGCTGGTGCTCCGGCGATGGCGGTTGAGGTGGCCCATGTCAAGGTGAGCGATTTTTCCGATGAGGCGGCGGCGGTCGGTACCTTGAAGTCGAACGAATCGGTGGTGCTACGGCCGGAAACGGCTGGGCGGGTGTCGCTGATCAGTTTCAAGGATGGCTCGATTGTCAGCAAAGGCTCGCTACTGGTCGGGCTGGATGCAGCAATTCAGGAGGCTGAATTGCAACAGGCCAAGGCCAATCTGGCGCTAGCCAGAAGCAATCATCAGCGGAATCTGGAGTTGCTCGGCAAGAAATTCCTCAGTCAGCAGGCGCTGGATAACTCCGGTGCCGCCCTCAAGGTGCAAGAGGCAGCGCTGCAACTGGCCGACGCCAAGTTCGCCAAAACACGGATCAAGGCGCCATTCAAGGGCATGGTTGGCTTGCGTAATGTCAGCGTCGGCGATTACGTCAAGGAAGGCCAGGATCTGATTAATATTGAAGACATCAGCACGCTGCGCGTCGACTTCAAGTTGCCGGAAAGCTATCTTGGCCGGGTCAGCAAAGGGCAGACCGTTGAAGTCAGCAGCGACGCATTGCCCGGTGAGCGTTTCAAGGCGGTGCTCGATGCGGTTGATCCGATGGTCGACCCGAATGGGCGATCCATTTCCAGCCGGGCACGGCTCGATAACGCCGCCGGCAAGCTGCGCCCCGGCTTGTTTGTGCGCGTGCGTTTGCTCTTTGGTGAGCGCCAAAATGTGCTGATGGTGCCGGAACAAGCCATTGTGCCGGGCGCGCAACCGGCCGTTTTCAAGGTAACCGAGGGCAAGGCAACGCTGGTCAAGGTCAAGCTTGGTGTGCGCCGGGCGGCACAGGTTGAAGTGGTTGAAGGGTTGGTTGAGGGCGATGTTGTGGTGACGGCGGGTCAGTTAAAACTGCGTGAAGGCGCGCTAGTACGGACGGTGGGTGAGACTGCGCCGACAACGCCAGCGCCAGCGACGGCGCCGGCTGTCAGCAAATGAAGATCTCCGAAATCTGTATCAAGCGGCCGGTTTTTGCCACCGTGATGTCGCTGGTGGTGATGCTGCTCGGCCTCGTTTCCTACGACCGTTTGCCGGTGCGCGAATACCCGAAGATTGACGAGCCGGTGGTAACGGTGGATACGACTTACCGGGGGGCGTCGGCCGATATTATCGAGTCGCAGGTCACCAAGCCGATGGAGGATTCGCTCGCCGGCATTGAGGGCGTCGAAGTCATTACCTCGATTTCGCGGGCCGAGAATAGCCAGATTTCGGTGCGCTTCAAGTTGGAGCGGCCGCCTGATTCAGCCGCGGCCGATGTGCGCGATCGCGTTTCCCGCGTCCGCAACAAACTGCCGGTTGAAGCCGATGAGCCAGTGATTGCCAAGGTTGAGGCCGATGCTAATCCAATCATCTGGGTGGCGTTTTCCTCGGACAAACACTCAGCGCTGGAAGTGACCGATGTCGCCAGTCGCATCGTCAAGCCCAAGTTGCAGACGCTGCCGGGGGCGGCCGATGTGCGGATTTTCGGCGACCGCAAATTTGCCATGCGCATCTGGCTTGATCGCCAGCGCCTCGCCGCCTATCAACTGACGCCGGCCGATGTTGAGGACGCTTTACGCAAGCAGAACGTTGAAGTGCCGGCGGGCCGGATCGAGAGCCGCGAGCGCGAATTTTCCGTGGTGGCCAATACTGATCTGAAAACGCCGGGAGAGTTCGGTGCTGTCATCGTCAAAACGGTCAATAGTTACCCGGTACGGATCAGCGATCTCGGTCGAGTTGAAATCGGCCCGGCGACGGAGCGCAGTTCGGTCCGCTTCAAGGGCCGCTCGGCGGTGGCGCTCGGCGTGATCAAGCAGGCGACAGCCAATCCGCTGGAATTGTCGAAGGCGTTGCGCAAGGAACTGCCGAAGCTGATCAGCGAACTGCCGCCCGGCATGACGGCCGATATTTCCTATGATTCGTCGATCTTTATTGATCGCTCAATCCAGTCCGTTTTCAAGACCATCGGCGAAGCGATTTTGCTCGTGCTGGCGATCATCTTTTTTTTCCTGCGTAATTTGCGCGCGACGCTGATTCCGCTCGTCACCATCCCGGTGTCGCTGATCGGCGCTTTCGGCATCATGTTGATGCTTGGCTTTACGATCAATACGCTGACGCTGTTGGCGCTGGTGCTGGCGATTGGTCTGGTGGTGGATGGCGCCATCGTCGTGCTGGAAAATATTTATCGCCATATCGAAGAAGGTATGCCGCGCCGCCAGGCCGCCATCCAAGGGTCGCAGGAAATTGGTTTTGCCGTGGTCGCCATGACGCTGACGCTGGCGGCGGTGTACGCTCCGGTCGCTTTCATGACCGGGCGCACCGGCAAGCTGTTTATTGAATTTGCCTTGACGCTAGCCGGCGCCGTGCTGGTTTCCGGTTTTGTCGCGCTGACCCTGTCACCGATGATGTGCTCGGTGCTGTTAAAGCATGAGGAAAAGCACGGCAAGGTTTTCCTGATCATTGAA
>JBBSCQ010000097.1:0-9248 GCA_038250105.1 Burkholderiales bacterium
ATGATTTTTGCATCGCCACTTTTTTAAAAGGCTACATTGTAGTACCACATGACCAATACTTCGTAGAACTTGCTTAGCTTGGACGATTTGATTATCCCTCTTGCTAATATTCCAGCTTCTGCCACGATTTGGTCTTTGATTAGCGCAATATCGGCAAATAACAGTTCTGGTATGTCAGCACCAAAGCGAATGTCACTGACGTCTAGAGTTGGTGCCGGCGGGCGGCTGTTGTGGTCGTAGTTGCTGCTTGGGCGGGTTTGTCCGTAGCTCATGTCTGCCTCGCTTATCGCTGACGATAGAAAAAGTTGAAAAGGGGGATGCGGAAGCTGCGGCCCAGTTGGCTGATGCCGCGTTCGCCAAGGGTGGTAGCCAGACGGGTTTGGGCGGTATTGCGCTGGTCTGGCTTGAGTTTGTCGACGACGTAACGCCGGGTGCGGTAAACGAAGCGGCTGCGCCACATCGGAGATTTGTCGCTGGCCAGATCAATCAGTTTGAGCAGGCCGTAGATGTAGCCGGTGGAAAGCTGGTAATCGTGGTTCAGTTGTTCGAGTTCGTTTTCGACGGCGGTCACCGCCGGCAAATCTTTCCAGCGGACGATTTCACCAAACAGGCTGATGGCATTTTTGCCGTTACCGTTACCGTTACCTTTAGCGGCTTCCAGTGCCTCTTCCGCCTGGGTGGTCAGCGTGTGGATGGGATGCCCCGGTTTGCTCATGACCAGACCGGCAGAGAAGTGGATTTCCGGGTTTTCGGCAACGAAGATTTTGAAGTGCGTAGCCATGTCGGCGGCCAGTTTTTGCGTGCTGCGCCACGGGCCAATCAGGAAGAAGTCATCGCCACCGGCAAAGACGGTGTAGGTGTTCGGATAATGCGTAGCGCAGTAGGCGGGCAGCCAGATGGCGAAGAAGGCATTCATCTGGCGCGAGAGTGCGGCCATCTTGGCAAAGGTCGGTTCGGCCAACCCTTTCTGGAAAATCTGACCCAGGTCGTCGACGTCGCCTTTGAATGTCATTAGGGCGGTTTGGCCTTGCCAGCCTTGGCGTTCATGGCGCGGTGTTTTGTCCTCGCAGGCGAGGTGGTTAAGCGTTTTTCCTTGGCTAATTTTGGCTTCAAAATCAACTTCGCTTTCCCAACGGCCGTATTTGTCGCTGGCCCAGGTGTCAGCTTCGTCAAAGCGCGGCACGTAGGCGTTGATGTAGCGGCGGGCGTAGCCGTGCCAGAGTAAATCAGTCATATTTTCTGGCAGGCTGAAGTCCCAGCAGCGAAGCAGTTGGCCGGATTGGGCGAGGGCGCCAAATTTTCCGGTAATTTCTTCGTCGCGGGTAAAGCCGATGCGATAGCCAAAGATTGGAGTTTCGAGTGATACCACGCTGCCAGCGCGTAATTCTGCTTCGTCACGAACAATCAAAAGGCGGTCTTGGCGGGCAAGTTGGGTGCCGAGTTTGATTTGGTCGCGCGAAAGTGCCGCATCGCCTTTAGCATCGGCGGGCAAACGGTTGTTGTAGCGGCAGACGCCATCAGGATAGGCAACGGGAAAAACAGTCGGCGCGTCTTCGGTCAAGTCGAAACGCTTGAGTTTGGCGTGTTCAAGATCGGCAAACAGGGCATCTATAAGTGCTTTGAAGCGGCCTTTGAGAAAGTCATTGCAACTGGCTGTTTTGCCAACCAAGCCAAGACCGGCCAAGCCGAAGCTGTGTTGCAGGAACCAGTCGTTTAATTCCTGGCGAGTGGCGGCGAGCTTTTCACGAATGTCTGCCGTGTTGGGGGCAAGGATCAGGAACTTGCCAGCTGCGTTGATGATTTGCGAAGTTGGCGGCAGTTCGCAGGCTTCCAGGATTTTCAGGGCGGCGAGTTCGGTGAAGAGCGAAACCTGGAAGGAACGGCCGCGCAGCAGTCGAGCGGCTGATTTGTTGGTTTCGTTGCCATCAGAAAAGATGAAGTCCTGAATGCCAAAAAAATCGCCTTGAATCAGCAGGAATTTCTTTTCATCCCAGTCACTCCGGTTTTTCAGCGCGTTTGCTGCGACGTCGTCAGTTGTCCCTTGCGCCTCGTGCCAGCGCCAGAGTGCTGACGCAAGCGCGGCGGTTGTTTTGCTGTGGTCATAAAGCGAGACATCCGGCTTGACGCCAAAGGCGGTAGCGGACGGAATGGCGTGGGTGAAACTTTGCCAAGCGGTGTCGAAATGGTCGAGCCAAAGCGGCCATTGCTGCCGATGCGAGCGGGGAATGTTCTCCAGTTGCTTGAGAAACATATCCCATAACGCTCGATATTCGGCTTGGGCGGGGGCATTTTCTTCAGGTTCGTAGCCAATGCGTTTGACCGGGAAAAGGCTTTCCGGCGACAGTGCCTTGAGCGGGTAACGCCAGTGCAAATTAGCAGGGGAGACCGGCTCGCCAGCTTTTTCACCGAGGCGGATTTGCTCAAACAAGGTGAGCTGGCGCGCCTGATAGTGGTTGCGGCCAGTATCTGTCTTGTCTTCGCCACTGTTGTATTTCTCGAATTCGTCGCGCTCAAAACCCGAGGCAACGCGGTCAGCGGTGGCGATAATCCATTGCAGGAAGGTCTGCGGCTTATGGTGCATTGCGGCCGCGTTAATCAGCGAATCGGTAATTTCTGTTTTGCCTTGGCGGCTGGCAAAGGGACTGGTGTCGCCTTGAATCAAGTCGGGAGCGACTTGCTCGACGCTATCGAGCATCAAGGCTGTCCAGGCAGCATGGCGATGACTGTGGTAATGGCCTTCGCGGAATGGGCAGTATTGCGTGAGATGTGCATTGAGGCGGTCACGGTCAATGTCGCCAACGTCGCTTAAGGCAGCTCTTTCCGCAAATTTTCCAAGGTCGTGCATCAAGGCGGCGAAGGCAACTCGGCACGTGTTATCAAGAAGAGTTTTCGTTTTGATCATGGTTTTTCCTGAAGAGTCCATCACCATACTCGATATCCCGCTTGTCATCATGCTGGCAAGCTTGCTATTTTCATTTCCAGCTAATTTCATCGGTCTTCAAACCCAATCCATAGCGGGTCAGCGGGCGCTGTCCCAGGCTGGCGATCAGGTAAGGTTCGGCGGCTAGACCCAGCGCGTTTTTGAGCAGGCGATTGATCTTGGCGCGCTTTTGTTCAAAGAACTCTTTGCTGAAGCCACCTTCTTTCGCCAGTATTTCAGCTGTCTTTTCGTAGTCGACCGCATCAATGCCCACTGCTTGCGCATAGGCGGCGAGAAATTCAGCGGGGTTGGCGTCGGTGTGGCGCACTGGCGGCAGGCCGTCGCGGTTGCGTTGGGCGAGCCAGACGTACCAGGCGAAAAGTTGCGGTGGCAAGTTGACGGTATGACGGCCGCAATGAATTTGTCGTTCGGCCAGATTGATCCGTAATTTCGGCTTTTCCAGATGTGCTTGGGTGGCGGCGACGGCGTCGGAAAAACTCAGTTCGGGGGCGAGCGCGGCGGCTGGCAACAGCGGGCGCAGGCGGACGAAGGGAATTTCGGCGAGCATGATGCGGGCGTCTGCGGTGTGAATCGGGCGGCCGTCGCGCGTGTGGAGCAGGCGCGGCATGGCGGGCGGGTAATAGAAATCGGGGAGTGATTCGAAGGGGTCGGAAACAAGGACGTGCGAGAGTTTGTCTTGCGGTCGGGCGGTCAGCGACAGGCAGTAGCCGAGGTAAAAGCCCATGGTCTTGCGGCCACCAGCGATGGAAACATGTAGTTCGTTATTGGCATCGGCAGTCAAGCTGCGGACCAGGGCATGAATGGCGTCGGCGGCGAGTGCGTTGTCTTGCGGGCTGCGGATGTCGGTGAGCGGTGCGCCATCCGGGCCGGGGATCAGATGAATGTTTTCTGGGGGAAAGCAGACGCTGGCAGCTTGCGGGTAGTCGCGGATAAAGGCGTGAAATTGACCGTCGACCGCGTCAAGTAGAGCGAGCCTGGCGCGTTCGCCCCCTTCGCGGCTGGTGATCAGGTGAATTTCGTCGGGAATCCACGGCGGGTTTTGGCTAAGACAGAGGGCATAGAGCGTTTCAGTAACGATTTGCGGCGAGAGGCCGGTGACGGCGAGCAGGATGCGATTGGGTTTCATGGGGTCAATTATCAAGGGGATTGATCGGGGTTGTCATTAAGCCGGCGGGCAGGCCGGTCCATTGAATACCTTCGGGCAGGGTGGCGCGGCCGAGGCGTTCTTGCAGGCCGCGACTGGGTAAGGGGTAGCAGCGCACATCATCGGTTTTGCGATCAATCAGGGCGTTCACCGTAGCAAGACATTCGGCGAGTTGGGGCGCGGTGCCGATAAACAGGAAAATGCTGTATTCGACCGGTGTGGCGCGGTTGACCATGGCACGATGCACCCGGCCTAGGCGGCGCGGGTCGGTGATGTCGTAGCCGATGAGCCAGGCGCGGCTCATGTGTCGGCCTCGCTAGTTTCGGGCGGGTCGGCAGAAACCGCTTGGCCGATGTCGCGGACGGCGAACTCCAACTCACGCCGGAAGTGTTCGGCACGGCTTTCGTAGGCGGCGTAGTAACGGCTGCGACCGGCTTTGCCGAGCAGGCAACCAGCTTCACTGGTGGAAAAGTCACCCGCGTTCAGCGTGCTTTGGCGGAATAGGTCGAGTACGAAACGGTCGGCTTGCGGGCGCAGGGCTTCCATGACGTCGCAGGCGAGCGATTCACGGCCAAAATCGAGCGCGTGGTAGAAGCCAATATATGGGTCGAGTCCGGCGCCGTAGAGGGCGAGAACGGCTTCGGCGTGGAGTAGGGTGTAGGTCAATGAGAGTACGGCATTGACGGGGTCACGCGGTGGCTGGCGGTTGCGGCCGTGGAAGCGCAGGCCTTCGGGTAGGATTTCGCTGAACGCTTCAAAATAACTGGCGGCGGCTGCGCCTTCCAGACCGCGCAGGGAGGCGATGTTGTCCGGTTGGTCGACTTTTTCGAGGATGCCGGCGATGCGCCGTTCGCATAGGCTGAGCGGGTAGCGATGCAGTGGGCTGGCATCGCGCCGTTCGCGGATTAGTTGAAGCTGACCGCCGAGTTTGGCCGCGACAATGGCGCGAGAAAATTTCAGGCAGTAGTCGGCGTCAAGCGATAGCCGATATTGGGCGATGCGCCGCGCTGCGTCATTGTGCGGGCGGCCCAGCATGAGGCTGGGTGTGCCTTTTCGGCCGGAGAGAATAATCACGCCAATGCCGTGTTCGCCGAGTTTGCCCAGCAAACTGGCGGTGAGCTTGATGTCGCCGCGCATGAAAATGCGGGAGAGTGGGTTGAGCGGCACGGTGCCGATGCGCTCGCCGTTTTCGACAAAGACCAAGGCTTCGCCATCGGCTTTGAGTTCGACATTCTTGCGGTCAACGTAAAGGCTGGTCATTTTTTGCCTTGGTTCAGAGGATCATGAAGGCGCCGGTGAGCACCGGTTGCGCGGTGCCCAGGCAAGTCGCTTGCTGACGTGGATCAAGCTGAAAAATGTGGGCGCGGTCTTCGTTCAGATCGAGGCGCTCCAGAAGGCCGCGCCGAACCGTAGAGAGTTCGCCTCGGGTTAGCCAACACTCGAAAAAGGATTTTTGCCCGCCGACTTTGTAGCCGAGCAGAAAACGATGCACCTGATGTAGCCGTTTCGCTTTGGCGACGTCATAACAAACCAGATAGAGGGTGCGGGCGGCATCGGACATGGCTGCATGGTAGTGAGCGATGTTTTGTAACGGCAGATCGGCAAGCTTGCCAAGTCGTTTGAGCTTTACTTTATTTATTGATCCAGCCCCATGAAGTATCAAATTCACTCGGGTTTGGCGAAGGCAGATCAAGGCTTCCGGTACCTTCGTACCTATTGACTACATGTTTCACCGGGACGGAGCAATAATTTAAATTGGCTTGGCTTGGCTTGGCTTGGCTTGGTTGTCAGTCATATTGAAACGATTGAACGCTTGCGGGCGGGACTCGATCCTGAGTGGTTTTCTGGATATAGCTTGCGGACGGGGTTAGTGCCTTTGGCCACAATTTGTGAAGGACTGGAGTGGGTCGCCATGTAGAGGGTTACATTGCGACCCACATCTGCCTGATGACATCGGCAAGACTTGTGGCAATTTTGTTATCTGTAAGCTGCCATTGGACGTGGCAAGCAACACATAGTTGCTTGGCCCAACCCGAACTTGGATGTCTGTTGAATTTAAGTCCGTATTGATTGTGCAGTGACGTTTAGTGCATACAAGCCAAAAAATTCACTTAAATTTTTGCTTGAAACTAATCGGGTCAAGGCCATGCCTGGCCAGTAGTTTGTAAAACTCCGTGCGATTTCGCTGCGCTACCCGAGCCGCATGCGCCACATTGCCCGCAGTCGTTTGCAGCAAACGGATCAAATACTCTCGTTCGAAATCTCGACGCGCGTCGTCGAAGGCTACCAGGCTATCTTCTTCAAGATCCCGGATAACCCGTCGAATCGCTGCCTCTGGAATCACTGGCGTCAAACTTAACTCGGCGACCTGCTCAAGCACATTTTTTAGTTGTCGAACATTACCCGGCCAGCGTGCCTCCTGCAGGGCGATCAAGGCCTCAGGGGCCAGCGTCAAGCCCATCTTTGGCCGTATTTGAGCGAGAAAATATTTCGCCAGGAGGGGAATATCTTCCAGTCGGTCGGTCAATGGCGGCACCAGCACTGTCGTCGCGCCGAGCAAATAGAAGAGATCATGGCGAAACATCCCTTCGGCAACGGCGGAATCAAGCGGCCGAGGTGTAGAGGCAATAATTTGAACATCCGGCAGCGCTGCCTGCCTTGAAGCATGGTTCAGGCTATAAAGGGGATTGCTCACTTGAATTTGCGCGAACACCGCTGAAACCAGCCGTGCCTGGGCCAGTAGCGACAAGGCGCCAATGTCTTGCAGATACAACAAGCCGCCGGCCGCTTTAGCCAGGACCCCGTTTACATCGTTTGGGGCAAGCATCGCCTCCAACTCATCCGCCGGGAAGTCAGTACAAGAAAGCGCCACAAACGGCGCATTAGCACGTGGACCTGCCTGGTGAATAACGCGGGCCAAGGATGCTTTGCCGCAACCGCCGGGACCGACCAGTAATGCCGCCTTGCATTCGGTGCTGATGCGCAAGGTCTGTCGTAACACTTCCTCCATCCGCACGCTAACGGTGATGAAATACTTTTGCCAGTGAGCAATTTCCTTATGGGGGTCAAGCAAGGGTGAAACGTTGATGCCATCGGCAACGCGGCGTAATAACTCCTGTCCGTCGAACGGTTTGGTCAGAAAGCTGAAGACCCCCCGTCGAGTCGCTGCAACGGCGTCGGGAATGGTGCCGTGGGCGGTAAGTATGATGACCGGCATGGTCGGGGCTTCCGCTTGCAAATGCTCAAATAGCGCCAAACCGTCCATACCGCCCATGCGTAGATCAGTAATGACCAATTGCGGGCGTGTTTCTTTAAAACTGATTAGCGCTGCTTCTCCGGACTCTGCTTGGCTAACCTGATAACCCGCAGCGCCAAGGCGAACACCAATGAGGTGCAACATATCAATGTCGTCATCGACAACAAGAATTTTTCCCCGTTGTACCACTTAGTTATTTTTCCCGCGGCGGCGTAAGTCGCGGTCAATGGCCAGCAAGGCATTGAGTTTTTTCTGTAGTTCTTCACTCTGTTTCTGGTTTTCCTTAAGTGCCAGATCTTGTCGGCGTTTATCTTCCAGGCAATGCCGCTGACGCTCGACGAGTTGCCGCTCCAACTCGGCAATTCGCTGTATGTCACTGGTTGAGCGGCTGCTACTTGGCGTTAGCGAACTGGCTGATGCTACCGGCATCTCGCTGTTTGTCGCGCAGCCCGTGAGGCCATAAATAACAAGCAAAGACAAAGGTGCAATGGTTTTTAGCATGGCAAAAACTTAAACATATTTTTGAACTCTTAAATAGTTCGCATCCAAAGGAAGAACAACGCAGAAGTGAGCGCCGACCGCAGAGGGTTTCACTGTCAGCGTTCCCCGATGGGCCAGGACGAATTCGCGGGCAATCGCCAACCCTAGACCAACACCGGCAACATCACGCGATCTAACGCTGCGATAAAACGGCTCGAAAATCTGCAATTTATCTTGCTCTGCTACTCCGGGGCCTTCATCCCGGACGTCGAGGGTGGCTTCTTTGCCATTGTGTTGCAGCGAAATCCGCACACAGCCACCATCAGGCGAAAACTTGACAGCATTCGACAACAGATTGTTGACGATGGTGACCAGGGCTTCCTGCCCGGCAATGATTTTCGTCTCGGCTACCACGCAGTCAAAAACCAAACGCCGCTCGCCAGCAATCAAACGATAAGTTTCCAGCACCTGTTCGATCAGCGAATCGAAACGTAATTTCTCGTAGCCAATCCGCTCTGCGGCATGGCCCGCTTGCTGAAGTCGGAGCAATCCATCGATCAAGTCGTGCAGTCGGCGTGAGTTGTTTTGCAGAATATCGACGATTCGGGCCTGCTCTTCAGTCAACGGGCCAGGCACCTCCTCCGCCAATAACGAGGCCCCTTCGCGCAGCGCAGCCAGGGGGGTCTTAAGTTCATGCGAGACATGGCGCAAGACCTGAGCCCGGCCTTTTTCCAGTGAAAGCAATCTTCGCCGTAACCACTCCAGCCAGCGCCCGAGCCAACGCAAATCACCCGGGCCATCGAGGGCAATCGGTTGCAGCAAATCCCCTTTGCCCAGCCGGAGAACCGCGCGTTCAAAACGTCCGATCAGTCGGGCAAGTAGACGCCGAATGACCCATAGACAGCCGATGGCAAAGAGCATTGCGCTGGCGGCGGCGAACAAGATTCGCTGGCGCAAGATATCTGACTCACTCAGAAATATTTCCTGCTCCCGGCCAATTATGGTGTGCGCGTCATCAAGCGATTTTGTTGATCGCACTTTGAGTTCATCAATCGCCGAATGCAAAGCCTGGGCCTTCCCGCTGTCACGCAAGGCAAGGAAAGCGAGGTTCTCCAAAGCGATTTGCGACTGGAACTCCTGACTGACTGACTCAGGCAATGGGGGCAAGCGAGAAAAGGCTTCAATATTTGCCTGCCACTCGCCTCTGACTTGCGAATAATCACTGAGCGAATCGGCATCTAGTAAGACCTCGTAGCGCCGCAGGCTGCGCTCCATGTGGAGCAAATCTTCAATAATTTCGCCGCTCAATCGTGATGCAACCGAGCTATGTTCAACCGCGTCACGGTATTGCCCGCTTAGGGTATCGAGCGCGACGAAGACGTAGAACGTCACGACAAACAAAGGCAAGGCGACAAGGATGTGCCCAA
>JBBSCQ010000098.1:0-9229 GCA_038250105.1 Burkholderiales bacterium
GATTGACTTCGGCCGACGCCACCTTACAATCCCCATAACCACCGCCCGTCCGGCGGTCCAGTCCAACAAGGTTTATCCGCCGATATGAACTTCAGTTCTCTTCAACCGCGTCCGCGTCGGCGGATAAACGCTATTCGTTAGGCCTCACAGAATGACAGTTCCCTCCGTAGATGAACAGAAGGAAGTTGCCTACTACAGCGCTGCGGTTACCGTGTGGTTTACAACCTCGCTCGAATACGACAAGAGCATCTTTACTCTTTCTGCGGCTGGCATCGGTCTGCACCTTACTTTGCTTACGACAGTTGGTCTTAGGTCAGCTGAGGGCCTTGTTTTATACATTGGCGCAATACTGTGCTTCGCTGCGGCGCTCTTAACAGTGCTTCGGGTGTTCCGCCTCAACCAGAAGCACATCGAAGACATACTGAACTTAAAAGCTACTGGAACAGACCCGGCACTTGCTAAACTAGATCTTTTTGCAATGGTTAGCTTTGGCGTTGGCGTAGCTTTCACAGCCATAGTTGGCATAAGTGCAGCCCTTTCATCGTACTCAGAGAAGGACAAGGTCATGACGGAAAAGCAGCAACCCACGCGTGGAGTTCCAACATTCGACAGCGTCAATGGCGCAGCACGTCTGCAGCCAAGTGCACGCGTGGAAAGGAGTTTCAATGGGGCTGCATCCCTGCAGCCAGCAGCATCAGTCCCTGTTGGTCAGGCCACAACGTCGCAGGCTCAAGCATCTGCACCCGCTACTCAAAATCAAACACCAGCGCCAAGTCAGCCACCAACCGGCACCAAGTGAGGCCTAACCATTCGCTCAACCGGACATTTTGCGGCAGGCCGGGTTTGGGCTTCATTTCATTCTCGCCCAAACCCGGCCTGCCGCAAAATGCCGGTTAGCTCAAACGTTAGCGCCCAGAAAACACCGTGTGCGCTTGCGAGATGACTCAAACGAAAACCAGCCAGTTTAAAAAGGGAGAGCATATGGATTTCATCGATCACCTTCGTGTCCTGTCAGCACGAATTGCGAACACCAAAGACATGATTCAAACGGAGGAGGCCACCAAAAACTCAATGGTCATGCCTCTGATGCAGATATTGGGCTACAACGTCTTCGATCCCCTTGAAGTCACACCAGAGTTGATTGCGGATGTTGGTACGAAAAAGGGTGAGAAGGTGGATTACGCCATCCTCAAGGATGGAAAGCCGATCATTCTGTTTGAGTGCAAGAAGGCCGGCGCCGAGCTCAACATAAATCATGCAAGCCAGCTGTTCCGCTATTTTCATGTTACTGCTGCGCGCTTTGGTGTGCTCACCAACGGCCTTGTTTACAGGTTCTTCACCGATCTCGAACAGCCAAACAAGATGGACGAGAAACCGTTCTTCGAATTCAGCATTCTCGATTTCAAAGACCGTGACGTTGATGAACTGAAGAAGTTTGCAAAGGCAGCTTTTGATCTCGACACAATTCTCACGACCGCCAACGACCTGAAGTACACACGGGCAATCCAGAACCGATTGGCTAAGTGGATGGCAACTCCATCTGAAGATTTTGTCCGGCTTGTTTCTTCAGAGCTTCTGGGCAGCAAGCGGTTTACACCAGCGGTGAAAGATCAGTTCACACTGATCGTCAAGCGAGCGTTTGAGCAGTTAATCGGAGAGAGAATTAACGAGCGGCTGAAAGGCGCAATGACTCCTGAGCCTACACCCCTCGCGGAGCCAGCAATTCCCGTGATTGCAGTGGCCAACACTTCCGAGCCACAGGTGGCTACTTCCGCTGAGGAATTGGAAGGTTTTCATATGGTTCGTTCCATTTTGCGCGGAATGGTCAGCTCGAAGCGCATTGTCATGCGTGACGCTCAAAGCTATTGCGCCATTCTGCTCGACGACAACAATCGCAAACCAATCTGCCGCCTTCGATTCAACAACACTCAGAAGTTGCGGCTGGGCGTATTTAACGAAAAGAAGGAAGAAGATCAAGTGTCGCTGGAAAGCGTGGACGATATCTTCAACTTTACGGAGCAGTTGAAAACCACACTTGCGTTTTATCAACCGAACCAAGACGCGAGCGCGAAAGAATGAGGCGTCTTGTCGCTACTAAACGCTGGGCTCTAACCCGGCGCACTAGAGGGACGCTGCGCGATAAAGCCGCGCAGCGCCCCTGAGCTTTACGTTAGGCCTGACTCATGGAAATCACCACCCTTGGCGAGTTGCTTCACTGGTCATATGCGAACCTCGCGATGGCACATTCGGCTATTACTGCGCAAGCTGAGAAGTACGGTCGCATACAGTTCATGATTCGTTCTCGCCTCTACAAAGGTCTGAATAATCAGAGCATGAGTATTGGTCCGTTAGCTGACGATGAACGCTTGAAAATGGTCTTGCCCCAGGCTTGCTGCTACTGCGGAAACCGTGACCACTTGTCCGCTGACCACCTCATTCCAACAAAGCGAGGCGGAGCAAACACCGGAGACAACCTCGTCTGGGCCTGCCGGTCATGCAATAGCTCAAAGTGCGCCCGTGACGCGCTCGAATGGCTGGTGGAGAGAAACCAATTTCCGCCTATCTTGCTGCTTCGCCGTTACCTGAAACTCGCGATTGAAATCAGCCGAGAAAGACATCTCATGGGTACACTACTTCCCGAGGTACCAGAACTTCCGTTTTCATTATCTGCAATTCCAAAGGCATTCCCACCACCTGGCCAACTACGGTTGTGGGTGGTGGAATTAGCCCAACCTGGCGTTCCAGGCGACCTTGCGCATAAAGCTGCGCAAGTCGCCTGAACTCTACGTTGAATATCCGCTTTGACTTGACCTGACCGACTGCAAAGGGTCGAAAGCGGTAACAGGTACTTTGCTGGTATCCGTGAATTCTAATCATGACTTACGATGAAGCCTGTTTTCGAGCAAACAGGATGGTTCGCTACCTCGAAGCGACCTTGCTACGGTCAACCGGAAAAAACAGCGAAATTTATAAAGCTCGATTCACTTTGATCGGCTCACTACAAAGCGACTGATGTGCTGCTAAAGCCCGCGTGCAAGCAGCTCGGCAGCGGCGGGTAGCGGCGCGCATACTGTCTTCGCCCAAATTGTTTTTCCCTCGCCACAATATCCGTGCCGCTTGTTTGTCTACCTTGGCATGGATACTTCGTTGCCGATTCGATTCCTCTTTTGAACCACTTTTGAACCGCCTGTCGCCATGGCTGAGCAGAACCGCCGCCTGACTAAAACGATCATCCGTGAGCGCGGGCGGCAGGGGGATTTTATTCGGCAGCGGGTGCCGGATTCGGGGAGGCGGAGGACATTCTGCAGGATGTCTTTTTTGAACTGATCGAGGCCTGGCGCTTGCTGAAGTCGACCGACCGGGTCTGATCGAGGCCGAACCTGGCCGCTGCCTGGCCCGGCGCGGTGATTGAACCGCTACGTCGCGCCAGCGTCTGATCAACAGCACCCCAACCCCAACCGCGCCGACGGCGCTGGCCGTTGTCGGGCTGGCCAGCCTGGTGACACTGATCGGTTACGTCAATGCGCGGCGGGTGGCGCGGGTGGTTCGCGTCGATATTCCGCTGGCCAATCTGCCGCCTGCGCTGGCCGGGTTCGGCATCGTCCAGCTTAGCGACATTCATGTCGGGCCAACGATCAAGAGTGATTACGTGCAGGCCATTGTCGACCGCGTCAATCAGCTCGATGCCGATCTGGTAGTTATCACCGGCGATGTGGTCGATGGCAGCGTCGACCAGTTGCGCACCCATACCGCGCCGCTGGGAACGCTGCGGAGCCGGCATGGCAGTTATGTTGTGACCGGCAATCACGAGTACTACTCCGGTGCGGCAGCCTGGATGCGCGAGTTCGAGCGCATTGGGCTGCGGGGGCTGCACAACCGCCATGTTGTCATCGCCCATCGCGGGGCGCGCTTTGTGCTGGCCGGGGTGACTGATTTTTCGGCGGGCGCCTTCGATGCGGCCCAGGCCAGCGACCCGGTTGCCGCGCTGGCTGGCAGTCCGCCCGATCTGCTGCGTATTCTGCTGGCCCACCAGCCACGTTCTGCCGCCGCTGCCGAGGCCGCCGGTTTTGATTTGCAGCTTTCCGGCCACACCCACGGTGGCCAGTTCTGGCCGTGGAATCACTTTGTAGCGCTGCAGCAACCCTTTACCGCTGGCTTGCATCGCCTCGGCCGGCTGGCGATTTATACCAGCCGCGGTGCCGGCTATTGGGGGCCGCCCAAGCGTTTTGGCGCACCCTCTGAAATCACGTTGCTGCGGCTGGTGCCGAATTGATGCTTGGGGGCGCTGGTGGTTTGCTACCCAGCATGGACAACGCCAGCCTTCGTTTTTTTGCTGACTGCACCTTGCTCCGCCTGAACGCTGTTGGTAATGATGAGGCTGCCAAGGAAAGCAGCGATAATTTGTTTGCGCAGGGTTATTTCTCCGTTAATCGAATGTTTGGGGTCGATGGCTAAAGCGGTAATTCTGCCTGAACGGCAGCAACATGCGCTTCCCGGCTGTTCAGCGTAACAAGTCCTCCGGCCCGCACGCCCAATAGCCGAATTCTTTGCGTCAACGGCACACGCTTCAGACACTCCCCGGCGGCTTTGCGAATTTCTGCGCCATTGCTGGTGGCGCTTGGCAGGGTGATATCACGCGTCACGACATGAAAATCCGAGTAGCGCAGTTTGATCCCGATGGTACGACCGGCATAGCCTTTTCGTTTTAGGTCGTCGGCCACGCGCATGCAGAGCGACGTAAATATCTCCGACAGCTCTTCCCGATCTTGCTTGGCATGCAAGTCACGGTCAAAGGTCGTTTCCCGGCTGATCGATTTTGGTTCGGATTCGGTAACCACTGGCCGGTCGTCAATACCATGGGCCACCCGATGCAGCCAGATGCCCGAGGTGCGGCCAAATTTACTGATGAGTGACTCGATCGGCTCGGCGGCCAGATCGCCGATGGTGTGGATGCCGTAGCGGATTAGCCGTTCCGAAGCTTTGGGGCCGATGCCATTGATCTTTTTCGCCGCTAAAGGCCAGATTCGTGTTGGTACTTCTTCCAGACCGAGGAGGGTGATTCCGTTCGGTTTGTCCAGATCGGAGCAAATCTTGGAGAGCAACTTGTTGGGCGTAATGCCAATCGAGCAGGTCAGGCCGGTGGCATCGAAGACGGATTGCTTGATGCGCTGCGCGAGACGGTTAGTGTCTTCGGTGATTTCACTGAGATCGATATAGATTTCATCGATGCCGCGATCTTCAATCTTTGGCGTAATGCTTGCAACGGCCGCCTTGAATAGACCTGAGTAATGGCGATAGGCATCGAAATTGGCCGGGAGCAGAATGGCGTCGGGAGCCAGTTGCGCCGACTTCATCAATCCCATACCGGAGAACACACCGAACGCTCTGGCTTCATAAGTCGAAGTGGTGATGACACCGCGACCGACATAGTCGCGCAGACGGGTATAGCGCTTACTGCCATCAGCTTGTTCGACCGGCTGATCGATGCAGCGGCCACCAACTACCACGGCATGCCCACGAAGTTCCGGGTAGCGCAGTAGTTCGACGGACGCAAAAAAAGCGTCCATGTCGAGGTGGGCGATACACCGATAACTGTTCATATAAACAGTATAGCAACGTGACGTTAATACGCCAGTCGAATCGCCGGACGTCAATTGCTACGGTCGACCGGGAAAATCACCCAAAAATGAAAACTCAAATGCTCAGTGGTAAAACCAGTAAGCAATAAGAATAGCCCCAACCAGCCCGACGCCATCGGCGATCAAGCCGCAAGCCAGCGCATAGCGCGTCTTGGTGATATTGACGCTGCCGAAATAGACCGCCAGCACGTAAAACGTCGTTTCGGTGGAACCCTGAATGATCGCCGCCAGTTTTCCCTGAAATGAATCGACGCCGTAAGTCGTCATCACATCGACCATCAAGCCCCGGGCGCCGCTGCCGCTCAGCGTTTTCATCAAGCCGACCGGCAGGGCCGGCACAAAATCATCGTTTAACCCCACCGCCAGCACCGCGTGGCGGATCGCTTCGATGACGTAATCCATGCAGCCCGTAGTGCGAAAGACCGAGATCGCCACCAGCATGGCGATCAGGTAAGGAATGATTTGAATCGCCACGCCAAAACCTTCCTTGGCACCCTCAACGAAAGATTCGTAGGCATCAATGCCGCGCCACGCCGCCACCGCAACGAAGAGCACGATGATCGAGACAATCAGGCCGCTGCCGAGCAGGCCGATCATCTGCGTCATTTGCTCCGGCGTCATCGTGCTTAGCCAAGCGTAAAGCCCGCCCATTAGCCCGACGAAACCGGCAAAAAAGAGCAGCACCGGCCGGCTAAAAAGGTTGATGCGCTGCCAGATGGCGACGGCAATCAGCCCGGCACAAAAGGAAACGAAGGTGCCGAGCAGCGTCGGCAGAAAAATATCGGCGGCATTGAAGCCGATCAACCCCTGTTTCACCGCCAGGCTCTGGCGAATAGCGATCACCGAAGTCGGGATCAGCGTAATCCCCGCTGTATTGAGCACCAGAAAAATGATCATTGGGTTGCTCGCCGTGTCCGGCTGCGGGTTGATTTCCTGCAACTCGCGCATCGCCTTGAGGCCGAGCGGCGTCGCCGCGTTGTCCAGGCCGAGAATGTTGGCGCTGAAATTCATCACGATGCTGCCGCTGGCTGGATGCCCGGTCGGAATGTCAGGGAAAATCCGTCGGAAAAATGGCCCGACGGCGCGGCCGAATAACTGGATCAGCCCGCCGCGTTCGCCAATCTTCATGATGCCCAGCCACAGGCTCATCACGCCGACCAGCCCGAGCGAAATATCAAAGCCGGTCCTGGCTGTGTCGAACAGCCCGGTCAAGACCCGCGAAAAAACCGCCAGGTCACCCTGTAGTGTTTGCACCAGCGCCGCCAAAAAGCCGACGAGGATAAAGGCAACCCAGATTCGATTGAGCAAAGTCGTGGAAGTGGCCGGCTACCGCGAGGCATCGGCCGACTGGAATGGTTAAAGATGCGGGAGTCTACCGTTCTGGCCAGCCACTGTCACCGCCAAAGCCCGCTGGCGCCAACTCAGTCGGTCAATGCCGGCAGCGCCCAGGCATCCTTAAAATGCCGATATTCCGCCTGCGGCAACTGCACCAGCAGCGGCGCCGCCGCGCCATCCAGCCAGGCGCAAATCTCGGCCATGTCGGCTAGGCTACTCGCCGTACAACCCGCCGTCGGCAACCCGGCACTTTGCCAGACATGCAGAAAAATGCACGAACCCGCCCCCGGCACCGGCGGTTCGCTGTTGTGGGCAACCACCGCGCCGATGGCATAGCGTTCATCGTCGCGCCACATTTCTTCATGCGACTGCCAGTCGATGGCATCAATGCAACGCTGATCGACCAACTGGTTGTAATAGCGCGACAACGGGTCGTCGATGGCCTTGAGATCACGCGTTGCGGCGTAATAAGGCAGCCGGGCCGTCCGCGCCAGATCACTCCCCGGGCCGGCATAGCCGAACAAGGCAGTGAGGGCAAAAATGCCCGCCGGCGCGCAGCCGTCGCCCTCTTTTTTCGTCGGGCCAGACGCGCTGACTTCACGATGCAAACCGATACCCCAAGCCAGCCCCGATTTCCCCAGGCTGACCGGAACGCTAGCGCCGACCTGTCGCCACTCGGCCGCGAGACTTTCCCGCCCAAAACGCCGCAACTCCG
Source organism: Burkholderiales bacterium (assembly GCA_038250105.1). Taxonomy (GTDB): domain Bacteria; phylum Pseudomonadota; class Gammaproteobacteria; order Burkholderiales; family Rhodocyclaceae; genus Azonexus. Next base: position 7,690 of record JBBSCQ010000098.1, read on the forward strand.
CTGTCGTGCTTGCCCAGTCGGGGGCGACGACCAGAATCAGTTGGCGAGACGCTGCCAAAGGCGAATATGTTGCGCTTGATGAGCGGCGCTGAAAGATCGATGTCATTAGTAGGACTGAGTTGGCCTTGGTGCCACTCTACGGGAAGCGGCGCCGGGCATGCACGACGTTCAAGGCCGTCACCTTCGTCGCGTCCTCGACCAGAATCACGACATAATTTTCATGGGCAACCAGTTCTTTGGTTCCGGCGATCCGTCCACGGCGCCGGGGAAACTTGGTGTCGGCAAGCTTCTCCACTTGGTCGTCGATGAGCAGCCAAGTATCGACGGCCGCTGCCGGGTTATCTTGGGCGATGTAGGCTTCGATAGCGTCAAGGTCGGCCCGATAGGTCTCAGTCCGAATGACTGTTTTCACGCGGCCCGGGTCCGCTTCGCGGCCCGGATCGCTGTCCATTCACTGGATGCAATCTGGTTATTGGTGCCGGCCTCAATGCCGGCCAGCGAGGCGGCTACCTTAGTCCGTAGCCAGTCGTCGTAGGCCACCGCCTCATGTGCTCGTTTCATGCGGGCAGCCGCGTCGTCGCGCCGATGTGCCGCCTTGCCGGCCTCGGGATCGTACTCGGTGGCATCGACTTGGTAACGGACAATACCGATGTTGCGCAGGTAGCCGACCAGTGTCTCGAACTTGCGGAAGACGCGCACGGTGCCGCGCTTCGCTGCCAGAATACGCTCGGTAATGCCGTATTGGACGACTACGCCCCAACCGCCGGCTTGGCCGACAATGTTGGCGCCGTGCACTGCGCCGGCTTCGACTAGCCGTTCCAAGGTCGCGTGGTCGATGGTTTCGCAGGTAATTGCCATTTACTGACCTTTCTGGGTGCATTGCAATAATTAAAGAATGCCCGATTTTCTATAAAATGGGAAGAAGATACCTATTGAACGGACTGGTGCTTTGCTATAGAACCGGATGTTTTCACATTTTGGTTCGCGAGTAATTGCAGCATTTCCCAAACAAAACCGCCAATTCAGCATGGGCAGATACCAAACCAAGGTCTATAGTCGAAATGAGCAATCCCTTTATGGTCAATCATTGATTGAGCGACTTATGAACCGTTCTCGCTTTGGCCGGGTTTTGGTTTTTAGCCTTTTTTCGTCGTCGACCGCAGCAATCCATTTTTGTCTTTATCAGCAGCATCCATCAAGTTTTGCCGCAAGCTTGGTTTCCGAGAACGGGCGGAAAAAAACGCTTGAGGTCGATGTGCCGACCGATATTGCCGGGCGCTCCCCATGAAATTCTCCCGCATCTTCCTTAACCGCCTGCAAAACCTGCCCGGCGTTAATGACACGGTTGTCGTCATCGACGTGCTGCGCTCATTCACCACGGCGGCGGTGGCGCTGGCCAAAGGGGCGTCGGCCATTTATCCGGTCGAAGGCGTCGCCGCTGGCCTTCTACTGCTCGGCAAAATCCAAAATCCCGTATCGGTCGGCGCCATTAAAGGCGGCGATCCCGTCCCTGAATTCGATTTTGGTAATTCCCCGGCGC
>JBBSCQ010000099.1:0-9055 GCA_038250105.1 Burkholderiales bacterium
CTTCCTATTACCAACGCTTGAGCGCGTTGACCTTGCTACCGCTGGCCGCACGCTACCTGTATCTGTTGGTGCTGAGTGAAGATACTTTCTACCTTCTGATGCTGGCCATCCTCGCTCTCTGGGGGGGACTTATTCTCCGCAAGGCGAATGCCAACGCGCGCTGGGTGACTCGGGCGCTTGAGGCGAACGCTCGACTGAGCGACGAAATCAACCAACGCCAGCGCGTCGAAATGGCGTTGCGGCAGAGCGACGAGAGCTCGCGAAATCTCGCCAGCCTGCTGCGTATGATGTGCGACAACGTGCAGGACATGATTTGGGCCAAAGATAAAAATAACAAATACCTGTTTGCCAACGCTGCAATGTGCAATCAACTGCTCCAGGCGCAAAACACCGATGAGCCGGTCGGCCACGATGATATGTTCTTTGCCCTGCGTGAGCGTGCATTGCACGCCGAAGATCCTGACTGGCACAGCTTCGGTGAACTTTGCCTCGGTACTGACGATGTTGTCCTCAACTCCGGGCAAGCGGGGCGCTTTGAAGAGGCCGGCAATATCCGGGGAAAGTATCTGTGTCTTGATGTCTACAAGGCGCCTTGCATCAATGAACAGGGCAAAATGATTGGTACCGTGGAGAGCGCCCGCGACATTACCGAGCGTAAGCAGGCCGAACAGGAAGTGGCGCGCTACCGGGAAAATCTGGAAGGGCTGGTCAAGGAAAGAACACGCGAGTTGCTCGTTGCCAAGGAAGCCGCCGAGTCGGGCAACCGTGCCAAGAGCGCTTTCCTGGCCAATATGAGCCATGAGATACGGACGCCACTGAACGCCATTGCCGGCATGGGTTACCTGATGCAGCGTGAAGGCGTTTCGCCCTCGCAAAGCGAACGGCTGAACAAAATTGATAATGCCGGCAAGCACCTGCTTGGCATCATTCACGACATTCTGAGTTTGTCGAAAATTGAAGCAGATCGGATGACCCTGGAGGCGGTTGAGCTTGTGCCAGCCGATATTGTTGCCAGCGTAGCCGAAGTAATGGCTTACGAGGCGGCGAAGAAGTCGCTCAAATTTACCTTCAGATGTGCCGACTTGCCGACATCGCTGCGCGGCGATCCCACCCGAATTCGCCAGGCCTTGCTCAACTACGCGACGAACGCCATCAAATTTACCGAAACCGGTGAGGTCGCCTTGTCCTGCCAGATGGCGAGCGAGGATGAGAACGGTGTTTTGCTCCGTTTCGAGGTGAAAGATAGTGGGCCGGGTTTGTCACCCGAGGTCCTTGGGCGGCTGTTTTCGCCCTTTGAACAGGCGGATAACTCAACAACGCGAACGCACGGCGGTACCGGTCTGGGCCTCGTTATCACCCGGCGTATCGCCCAGTTGATGGGCGGCGATGCTGGTTGTGAGAGTGCCGAAGGAGCGGGAAGCACCTTCTGGTTTACCGCTCGCCTGGCCAAGGATAGGGCCGCTACGTTAGCGGAGCGGAGTGCAGCCCATAGCGAATACTCACCCGAAACCCTGCTCCGGCATCAGTTTGCCGGCCGGCCGATCTTGCTGGTTGAAGATAACTGGATCAATCGGGAAGTCATGCTCGAACTGCTTGAGGATCTCCTGCTCTCGGTCGATATTGCGGTCGATGGCGCCGAAGCCTTAGCCCGCGTTCGGGAAAAGAATTACGACCTGATTCTGATGGATGTGCAGATGCCGAATAGGGATGGCCTGGAAGCAACACGGCAGATTCGTACCCTGCCAGCCGGCGGTAAATTACCCATTCTGGCCATGACAGGAAATGCTTTCGAGGGCGATCGGCAGGCTTGCCTGGCGGCGGGTATGAGTGACTATCTGGCCAAGCCGGTTGATCCTGAAATCTTGTTCGAGAAGCTGTTGCACTGGATCAGGCAGGCTTCTGGGAAGTAGCTGGCGCGGCTGGCCGGCTAGCCTAAGCCGGGCTGAGATGGATAGTAGCGTTCGATCATGCTTAAAGAGCGACTGTAGGTGTGGTGCAACTGGGCGTCGCCATAGCGATGTTCGCTGCCGGCCGGGCAACTGATCCGGGCCAGGCAGGTGTATTGGCAGGCAGAGTCGGCTTGGCGGCGGTAGGCGATGCATTTGTCCAGCGCAAAGTTGTTGCCGGTCAGCGCCGAAGCCGGGCAAGTGCTGCGGCAGGGCTGCGCGACGCAGTTGGGGCAGGGACTGCTGCGGTCGACCGGCAAAAAAGGCAAAAAATCAGTATCGGCCAGAATAGCGGCGCGATAAGCAAACCAGCTTCCCCATTCGCTATCGATGCCGACCATGAACGGTGAGGGGTGGTGCCAGCCAGCGAGTTTGCCCAACTGCTGCAGGCCGACTGGGGTATCGCCGGGATAGATGATGCGGTAGCGCTTACCGGCCAGTTGTTGGGCAAAAACTGCTGCAATCGTTTGTACGGTGTAATCGTCAATCGGATTTTCGCCAGTCAAGGCGGTTGCTTGAACGCATTCCCACAGGCGTTTGCCGCCGTGGCCAAGCAGAATCAACTGGCGGAAGCCGGTCGTGTCACCCAGCTTTTTGCTGATCTCGGCGGGCAAGGGGGGAAGATCAAAAACGTGCTGCCGATTTAGCCCAGCCTGGTCGAACTGTGCCGCCGGAAAATCTGTGGTTTTACTCATTTTCCAGCGCCGGAATTTTTTCGCCCACCCGGCGCTGGGCGACCCAGACGAGCAGCGCGTCGATGGCCGTGCTGCCGGCTTGCGCTTTCGGGTGGTTGATTAAAAAGGTGATGGCGTAACGCCGTCCCTGGGCGTCAAGTGCGTAGCCCGACGCGGTTTTGACGCCATCGAGCGTGCCGGTCTTGATGTGAGCGCGGCCGGTGGCATCCGAACCATTCAGCCGCTTCTTCATCGTGCCGTCGATGCCGACAATCGGCAGGCTCGATATGAACTCGGGCATCACCGGGTTTTTCCAAGCGTCGAGCAGCAGGCGATTCAGGCTGTCGGCACTGATCCGTTCGCGGCGCGACAGGCCGGAACCGTTTTCCATTTCCAGTTCGCTAAAGCGCAGGTTGCGGCCATTTAACCAGTCGCTAATGCGCTGCCTGGCGCGCTCGGCGGTGGCTGGGTTGGTGCCCCCCAAGGGGGTTTCCTTTATGTTTCCGGCAGCGCCGGGGACGGTATCCCGCGCAGGCGGGACATCGTTGCCAAGCGTCAAAAATACCTGCCGCGCCATGACGTTGTTGCTGTATTTGTTGATGTCGCGCACCGCATCGGCCAGCGGCGACGATTCATGCTGGGCGATCAGCCGGCTGCCGATCGGCACATTGCCGCCGCGCACCTGCCCGGCCAGCGTGCCGCCGAGTTCCTGCCACAAGGCGCGGATCAGGCCTTGCGTTTGGCCGTCGGCCGGAAGCGGCGAAAGGTTGAGCGATTTCTCGCCACAGAGGGCGCTGAAAGTGCCGGTGAATTCGAGCCGGCTGCCCTTGTTTTCCGGAATCAGGCGGACGTCGATTAAGTCCTTCCAATTGCTGCCGCAGCTACCTTCACCACTGCGTAACTGGTTGTCGACGCGCAGGCCTTCGCTCGGCGTTTCCATTAGCAGGTGCGGCTTGCCGTTGTCCGGCAGCAGGGTAAAACGCAGGGCGCGGAAGTTGATCAGCAGGCCATCCGGGCCGACGTTGTAGGGGCGCATCGGCTTGTCGTCGAAGGCGCCGGGGTCGATGCTGGGGACGTTGAATACCGTGCGGTCAAGAATGACGTCGCCGGCAATGTGCTGGATGCCACGGACGCGTAACTGGCGGAGTAACGACCACAAATGCTCGATCGCAAAGCGCGGGTCGCCGCTCCCCTTGAGATACAAATTACCGCTTAAAACGCCGTCGACCGCAGGAGTGTCGATCCACGCCCCGGTTTTCCAGGTAAAGGCCGGGCCGAGCAAGTCGAGCGCAGCGTAGGTGGTGACCAGCTTCATCACCGAGGCCGGGTTCATCGACTGGTTGGCGTTATGGGCGACCAGCGGTGTGCTGGCATCGACTGGCTGGACGACAACCGCCACATTGGCGGCGGGAATCTGCGCCGCTTTCAGTGCCTTCAAAACGTTCGGCGGCAGGCCGTCCGCCAAAGCGCTCAGGGCGAAGGCCGTAAGGGCGAACAGGGTGCCGAGGTACTTCATGCGGCAAGCGTCGGGTAATCAAGGTAACCGTGTTCGCCACCCTGATAGAAGGTATTGACATCGGCTTCGTTGAGCCGCGCACCGAGTCGGATGCGTTCAACCAGATCCGGGTTGGCGATCCACGCCTTGCCGTAGGCGACGGCAGCGCACAGGCCAGCCGCCAATCGGGCTTCACCCTTGGCCTGGTCGAGGCCGCCATTGGTGATGATCGGCATCTTGGCCAGAGCGCGGAAATGGGCGCCGACATCGGCCAGTGCGCTTGGGGTGTCTTCGATCTGCTTCGGGCTCATTGGCTCGGTCAGGTGGAGGAAAGCCAGGCCGTAATCGTTGGCCCGGCTAACGATGTATTCCCACATCGGCACGGTTTCGCTATCAACATTTAGCCCGTGGAAGCGGTTGAGCATGGGGTTTAGGCGGAAGCCGACGCGGTTGAATGGCATGACCTGGCCAATCGCATCAAGCACTTCAAAGAAAATCCGGGCGCGGTTTTCATGGCTGCCGCCGTATTCGTCGTCGCGCTGGTTCGACTGTGCCGAGAAAAATTGATGGAACAGATAGCCGTTCGAAGAATGAATCTCGACGCCATCAAAACCTGCCGCCAGCGCATTCGCCGCGGCTTTGCGGAAGTCGGCGACGATGCCCTTGATTTCGTCACACGTTAGCGCTTGCGGCGTGACTGTATCGGGCTGGCCGGTCAGGGAAAACATCTTCCATTCCGGGTTGACCGCAGAAGGTGCTACCGGCGGCTGGCCATCGTGGTATTCGGGCAGTGACAGACGGCCGCAATGCCACAATTGGCAAACCATCAGCCCGCCCTTGGCATGGACTGCATCAGTCACCAGGCGCCAGCCGGCGACTTGTTCGTCGGACCAGATGCCCGGTGTAAAGGGGTAACCACGCCCTTGGGGCGAAACGATGGTGCCTTCTGAAATAATCAGGCCAGCGCTGGCCCGTTGCGCGTAGTAGCGCAGCATCATTTCATTCGGCACAAAGCCGGGGTTGTCGGCCCGGCAGCGGGTGAGCGGCGCCATAACGATGCGGTTTTTTAAATGCAGGGCGCCAAGTTGGATCGGCGAAAGCAGGGCGGAGGGCAGCAGGTTATTTGTCATGGCAAAAAAATGGGGAGCTCGGAAGCTCCCCATTTTACGTGCCGGCGTTTAGTTTCGGTAAAGCTCGAAGCTACCGATCACCGCGTCAAGTTGCTTTGCGGTGGTCAGTAGATCGGCGGTTGCCTGTTTTGCCGAGCGCGAGGCGGCAGAGTTGCGTTCGATCAGGTCGGTAATCTGCTGCATGCTGTTGGCGACTTCTTCGCTGGCAATGCCTTGCTGCCGCGCTGCGTCGGAAATCTGGTTCGACATCGCCGAAACTTGTGCCGAGGAATGCATGATGCCTTCCAGCCCGGCAACGCTGTCGCGCAGTTTGCCGATGCCGGTTTCCACTTCTTTCGAGGCCAGATCCATCCCAGCCACCGCCCGCGCTGTCACCGCCTGAATTTCGCCCACGGTATTATTGATGTCGGCGGTCGAACTGGTCGTCCGTTCAGCCAGCTTGCGCACTTCGTCAGCGACCACGGCAAAACCCCGGCCCTGCTCACCGGCCCGGGCCGCTTCAATCGCGGCGTTCAAGGCCAGCAGATTGGTCTGGCTGGCAATGTCGGCAATAACGCGCGTGATGTCGCCGATTTTGGCGATCGATTGATTCAACTGGTCAATCGTGTTGTTGGAGGATTGCACCGCATCAACAACGCGGGTGGTTGCCGCCATGCTCTGACTGATATCCGCGTTACTCCGGCTCACCTGCTCCTGCGATTCGCGGGCGGCAGTAGCAGTGTCATGCGCGTTGCTGGCCACTTCCTGTACCGACTGGCTGAATTCCTCCGTTGCTGCAGCGACACCTTCGACGCTGGCTTGTTGCTGCTCGGACTGTTCGGCGACCTGATTCATTTGTGTTTCAAGTTGATGGCAGCGCCGGTCGATAGCGCGTGAGGCCGTGCCAATTTCGTCCAGCATCGCTTTAACGGTGCACTGCATGGAGGCCAGGTGGCACAGCACCAGGCCGGTTTCATCACGCCCGGAAATATCAATATCATCCGTCATCTTGCCTTCAGAAATTCGCTCGAAATGTGCAATTGCCCTGCGGGTCGGGCCGACAATCGCCTTGACGAGCAGGGTGCCGCCAATCAGGGCGAGCAACAGCGCAAAGATCAGGCTGCCGATGGTGATATTGCGGATCGACTGGTAGCGCGCTTCCGCCGCCGTAAAGTTCAGCTCTGCGGCATGGGCAAACTCGTGAATCAGGGCATCGCCATCGCGCCGCATTTCAGCATACATCGGGTTGATTTTGAGTAGCAGCAGTTCGTTGGCTTCGAGGAATTTGCCCTCCTTGAGCAAGCCTCGGGCGGCATTGACCCCTTCTTTCGAGAAACGCTCGCGGGTATCGCCCAGTTTGGCCAGAAGTTGCTGTTCCTTTTCGCTCAATGAAACTTTTTTCAGCTCGTCGAGCTGGTTATTGATTTCAATGCGGTTCTTAAGTGTCGCTTCTATATGTATGTCCAGCGCGTGGTCATGCAGTTTGGCATTTGGGTTCGAGGGGTCATGCTGCAGGCCGAGCATGATTTGCGCCCGGTTGTCAGCCAGCAAAACCATTATCCGGTTCGTCGCGTTCGACGGCGTCAGTTTTTCCTTGAACATGCGGTCCAGTTGCTCATTGCTTTCGGCAATGCCCCGGATGCCCATCACGCCAATGACCAACATCAAGGCCAGAATGACCGCCAAAGCGGCCCATAAACGCGACTGTATTGTCAGCGAACGTTTGCCGCTCTGTGGCAGGCTGCCCTTTTGCCCAGCGGCGGCATAAGCCATCTCGGCGGCAACTCGTTTTTCCCGGTTGACCGGCATCCGGACTGATTGGTAGCCGGTAATTGCGCCGTCCTTTTTGAGCGGTACAACAAAGGCTTCAACCCAATAGAAGTCACCGCTCTTGCTGCGGTTCTTGACCAATCCCCGCCACGGCAAGCCGGACTTGACCGTTGCCCACAGTTCTCGAAAAGCCGCTTCCGGCATGTCCGGGTGGCGCACCAAGTTGTGGCTGCTGCCAATCAACTCAGCGTGGCTGTAGCCGCTGATGTCAACAAAGGCCTCGTTAGCGTAAGTGATCGTTCCCTTTAGATCAGTCCGCGAAACCAGGTAGGAATTCGGCGGAAAGGGCACTTCCCGCTGGGTGATAGGTTGATTGTTTTTCATGTTATTGTGATTTTTTAGAAATTCAGTAATTGCTGCGGTCAACAGGGAAAAATGACTAAAATTGTTTTTGTTGTTTGGTGATTCTAAGAGTAAATTCCCCTGTTGTCTGCAGTGGAAATAAGCCCCTGCCAAACGTCATTTTCTCCATTTCATCTCGCTAATGCCCACTCCGCTCACCGCCGCTTCGCCGCAGACGCCAACCCGGCAACGACGCCTCAGCTATCAGACGATTGTTGTGCTGGGCTATCTACTGCTCGGATTGCTTGGTGCGCTGGCTGTTGTTGGCGAGTTTCGCCAGATCGACGAAAACATTGAAACCCTGGCTCGGGAACGCGGCAGTGTGTTGTTTCGTCTGGTTGAACTAACCCGCGACTGGAACGCTCAACACGGCGGCGTATATGTCCGGGTGACCGAAAAGACCCAGCCGAATCCGTACCTTGAGCACCCCCAGCGTGACCTGGAAACGGTCGATGGCACCCGGCTGACGATGATCAATCCCGCCTTTATGACCCGGCAGATTGCCGAAATCGCCGAGGCCGCCGATGGCGTCAAGTATCACATCACCAGTCTGGATCCGATGCGCCCGGCTAACGCGCCAGACCCTTGGGAGGCTGCGGCTTTGGCGACGTTTGATAGCAAAAACCAGCGCGATGTTTTGTCTCTGGAGACAAGCCCGGCTGGCCCGGTGCATCGCTACATGGCGCCACTCCTGGTCAAAACAGCCTGTATGGGCTGCCATGCCCGCCAGGGGTATCAGTTGGGCCAGATTCGCGGCGGTATCAGCGTCAGCATGCCAGCAGCTCAGGCGCTGGCTGTGCGCAGCGATCAACGGCAACGCGCCGTACTTTTTATCGGTGTGGCCTCCTTGGCCATTGCGCTGCTGTTGCATTTGGTTGCCCGGCGCTCGCGGCGCTATTTTCTGAATTTGCAGGCCTTGACGGCAGGGCAGGAGCAGATGATTGCCGAGCGTACCCAGGCGCTCTCGGTGGCCAATGTCCAGCTGCATGATGAGGTGGCAGAACGTAAGCACAAAGAGGCGCTGATCAGCCAGAGCGAGGCGCGCTACCGTTCGGTGGTTGAAGCCAGTCAGGACGCCATTTTTATCATGCAAGCCCCCGAGTTCAACGTCGTTTTTATCAACGAACGCGCCGCCGAAATGGTCGGGCTGGGGCAGGCAGATATTTTGAATCGGCCGCTGCTGGACTTTGTGCACCCGCTGGATCGCGCCATGGTTGCCGAGCGCCAGGCCCGCCGGTTGCGCGGAGAGCCTGTTTCAATCACTGCCCGCGTCCGCTTTAGTCGGCCGGATGGTTCTCGCATGCGGGTGGGCGATGTTTATGTCGCGCCCATCGAAAGTGCCGATGCCCAACGCCATTGGGTCATCAGCGTGCAGGATGTGACGGATCGACTGGCCAGCCAGCGTGCCCTGCAGATCGCCGCTGCAGTGATGGAAAATGCCGCCGAAGGCATCGTGGTCACGGATGGCGCCAACCACATTATTCAGGTCAATCCCGCCTTCACGGCCATTACCGGCTTTCGACCGCAAGAGGTGCTGGGCAAGAACCCGAGTTTGCTCGCCTCGGGCCGTCATGACGCAGCGTTTTTCCACGAAATGTGGGATGCGCTGGCCCAAGTCGGCCATTGGGAAGGTGAAATCTGGAATCGGCGACCGGATGC
>JBBSCQ010000100.1:0-9036 GCA_038250105.1 Burkholderiales bacterium
CACCACGTGGCACCCTCCCAGGCGCCGATGTCGCGGTCATCATCAGCGGAAGGAAATTTGGCGATCCACAATGCCCCGGTTTGATCGCAAAAATTGGCTTTGGGTCTTGCGCCACCCAGTGACGCACCAGGGGCCACCAGTACGGCAAGCCAGTGCCTTAACTGATCGAGATTGTCGATATGTTTGCGCGTTAACGCCTGCGCAATCGCCGCGAGTTCCGTCAAGCTGGTTACCGGCGGTGCGGCCAGTGCTTCATTGGCCAGAAAAGTGTCGGACTCCGGGAAACGGAAGCGCAGCGCGCCTTGTCGCGTGATGTCTTGTACCCCCAGCAAAAAATCCCACGCATAGAGCGTTCGGGCGGCTCGCTGTTCGTCTTTGGCCTGCAGCGCTTCCCGGCGCCGCATCAAGGTTTGCCCCCAGCGATCGGGTGAGGAGTCGAGAAAGACGCCAAAGTTTCCCGCCTCCGGCTTGGGGAAAAATGGCCCGGCATCCAGCGTCAGTTGCGGATCGATGGCAAAGGCGATGTCCTGTTGGGTCAGCCAGGTCTTGTCGTAATGAAAGCGTACCTGACCGCGATCATGGGCCAACGTACCCAAGCGCTGCATCGGGCACAGGTCGCAATCCAGCCAGACTTCAAGCGCGTTGCTCATTTTCGTCTCGTTCTCGCGGCGGGCAAGGCCAGGTCTTGCAGACGGCGGCCGAGAACATCATCACCGGCCACAATAGAGAGATCATTTTCCAGCCCGTAGATGGCGAGAATGCGTAAATAGCTTCCCAAGGTGACCGAGGGGTCGCCTCGTTCAACTTTGGCCAAGGTGGGTCGTGAAATGTTGGCGCGCTCGGCCACGACTACCGCCGTTATCCGGCGGCGTAGCCGGGCCAGACGCAAGCGCTCGCCCAGTTCGGTGAGTAATTTGGCTTCAGAAGGAAATGCGAGAGGGGCTTTGCTGGGCATAGTGAAACTATTGTCAACACCAAACAACAATATGTCAATAATGATTTACACAACTGCGCATTGAATCATTTTTCGGGTATTTCAAGCGCAAACACAGCGCCACCGGCCGGGTTGTCGGTGACGCGAATGATGATTACGTTACCTTCCTGGCCGGCGCTGAGCGTAACCATGCCGTTTGCCGGAATGTGATGGCGTAGCGCGTTGTCAATGAGGTTGTGCAGGGCGACGCCGAGCAAGAGCGGGTCAGCATCAACGATGATCGGCTGGCTTGGCCAGTTGCCTTGCAGCGGCTGTTCAGCACTGTAGCTGTTGGCCACTTGGCGCAACACAGGGCCAAGTTGAATCGATTGACGTTTGGGATGCAGGGCGAGTTCGTGCAGGCGTTCAAATTCAATCAGGCGATTGGCAATGCGCTCCAGAAGCTCACAGCCCTTGCGGATGTTGTCCAGACGCTTTTGAACCTCAGGTGAGATGGCGTCCTTGAGGTATTGCAGAGAATCCAGCGAGGCTTGGATCATGGCGGTCGGGGTGCGGAATTCGTGCGAGGCCAGCGACATCATCCGGCGCTGGTCGCCTTCGGCTTGCTCCAGTCGCGTGAAGGTATCGCTCAGGCTTTGCCGGGCGGCACTGCTTTCGACCAGCGCTTTGCTCAGGCGGCGGTTGATCCGGGCGACATATACCGCCAGCAGACCAGCAAGGAACAGCAGCGCAAGACTGGCGATTGCCCAGGCGGGAACGCGATACGGCGTGGGCACTGTATACAGGAAACCGCTTAAGTCAATATCTGGCGGCAATAGGCCCAGCGTGGCGTAGGTGGTGGCGATGGGGGTTCATGTAGCCGACTTCGATCAGGTCGGTACGCAGTAGTTCGGCCATCGCTTTGGCCTCGAAGCGGAGGAAATCTTCGCTAAGTTGTGGCGCATATTTTTTGTAAATCAGTTTGATGGCTGCTTCAGGTTCAGCCATGGCCTCGCGCCAGCCACGCAGGCTGGCTTCGCGAAACGCGGCGACGCGTGCCGGGTTGCGGTCGATTTCGTTCTGGCTGGTGAATAAATTGTCGCCGTAGAAATCAATGCCGGAAGCGCGCGAGGTCAGGCTCTGATACGAAAAGCCTTGACGGCACCCCGATTCCCATCCGCTTGGAGCGTGGCGTCGGCTACAGTTTGAGTGGTGAATGCCGGCAGCAGGTGTAGGTGTTGCTTGGTGCGCAGGGCTGGCGCAACACTGTTTTTGCGCTCTTGCTAGGCTGAAAAACTACAGCTCAGCGACCTGAACTGGCGCAAGGCATTCCCTGCCCTTCCTAGCAGCGTGTCAGACTTTCTCTATTTTATGCTATAATCATAAACAGGAAATTTCACGTGTATCGCAATGACCTTTCGCACCATAGATCATCATCAAGTCGGTGATGGGTTTACGCCAGTTCCTGCTGCGTGGTTTGGCGAATGTCCAGAACGAATGGACACTGGTCTGCTTGGCGTGGAATTTGAAACGCATGGCCGTATTGCGCCTACCGTAGGAAAATACGACATTTGCATTGAATTTTCAGGGAAAGTGCCCGAATTTCGCGCTAAAACGGATCAATTCATCTCACATCGTGAAATTGACCTATCGGAGGAGCTCAAGTCTGACAGGCTGCTAGTTACTGCCACAGTAGCAATTCGAAGTTGCCTTCCTCAACGCACGCAGGCCAATGATGCGAGAGTCAGTCATAAGTAGCAGTTTTCACAACATCGATCCCAATTCAGCAAGCGCGTGTTGTTTGTCAGCGTAGAAAGCCGATCATAAATTGGCATCAAACTTTATCTCTTTCGAATAGGCCATGGATAGGGCAACTCCAGTTCGACGCATATTTTCCTGATCATGCCCCTCGATAGCTGAACGCACTTCGATAGGGATTTTTACCTATCGCTATGGGTCTTTCTTCCAATTTCCGTTCGTGTTCGGTCGGCATAAGCTGCATTCATCTTCACAGAACGGAGCTTCACATGAGTTCTCAACCCGATCTTTCCCGGCGCGCCTTCTTCGCGACATTGCCGGCCGTGACCGCCGGGCTGGCACTACCCGCGCTAGCCGCAGAGGAAGCCAGCCCACATTGGTCAATGCTGGTGGATACCCGTCGGTGTATTGCCTGCCAGGCTTGCACCATGGCCTGCTCGATGGAAAACGTTTCCCCGGAAGGGCAGTTCCGCACCGTGGTGGCGACCTATGTGGTGAGCACGCCCGAGGGAAAAACTGGCCTTGCCGTCGTGCCACGGCTGTGCAATCACTGCGAAGAACCACCCTGCATTCCGGTCTGCCCGGTCGGCGCCACGTTCAAACGCAAAGATGGCGTCGTGCTGGTTGATGGCGACCGCTGTGTCGGTTGCGCCTACTGCGTTCAGGCCTGTCCTTACGACGCGCGATTCATCAATCACCATACCGGCAAGGCAGATAAATGCACTTTCTGCAGCCATCGTCTTGAAGCCAGTCTGTTGCCGGCCTGTGTCGAAACCTGCGTCGGTGGTGCGCGAATTTTTGGTGACATCAACAACCCGGCCAGCGATATCAGTCGCCAGCTCAAGGCTGCTGAAGGCAAGACCCGCGTCCTCAAGCCGGAAGCCGGTACGTCACCTCGCGTCTACTACATCGGTCTGGAAGAGCATCTCGACGGACGGGTGAATGGACTTTCCGCCGCCGACATGATGTGGCGGCCGAACCATCTGGGAGCAAAAAAATGAACACGACCGTTGAAGTCCTTGGTTTTGCTCGGGAGCCGGGCTGGCTGCCATGGGCCGTGCAGTATTTTTTCCTGATTGGCATCTCGTGCGCTGCATTTTTCCTTTCCTTGCCTGGTGTGGTCTGGCGCCATCCTGAGTGGCGAAGCCTTTCCCGGTACGCCCTGCTGGCTGCGCTGGTCTGCGGCATGGCTGCGCCGGTGGCCTTGCTGGCTGACCTGCATCAGCCCGGTCGCTTTCTTAACTTTTACCTGCATCCAAATCTGGGTTCGTGGATGGCTTGGGGTTCCTTCTTCATACCCATCTACCTAATTGGCCTGCTGCTCTACGCTTGGCTCAGTCTTCGCCCAACATTTGCCGCGCTGGCCGATCAGGAAGCGGAGAAGCTCGCTGCTGCTTATCGCTTTCTCGCTTACGGCGGGCATGTGAACACGAGTGCCATCCGTGCTGCGGCACTTGTCGCAACGTTGGGCGCTGTGCTGATCCTGCTTTATACCGGCATGGAGGTGATGGTGGTGCGGGCCCGGCCGCTGTGGAATACCCCGCTGTTGCCGTTGCTCTTTCTCGTCACTGCACTGGCCGGCGGTTTGGGCATGAGCGGACTATTCCAGGCGCTGGCCGGCAGAAAGCAGTCTGCCCAGTTGTTCAATCGTTGGCTGGAACGCAGTCAGTGGGCAACGCTGATACTCATCGCCAGCTGGTTCGTTTTTGCCCTGACAGGCCTGTCGACCGCAGCACATGAAGTTCTTGCCGCAACACAGGGCTCGTTCGGCTGGATGATGACCCTGGCTTGGCTGATCGGCAGCACGCTGCTCACCCTTTGGCTGGCCCGGACGAATCGCCAGGCATTGCTCCTGCCCTCCCTGCTCGCTCTGCATGGCGCTTGGCTGGTGCGCTGGATCGTCTTCATGGGTGGCCAGGAAATCCCCAAGATGGGCGCCACCTCGTTCAACTATTTCCTCACCCTGACCCCGGACAGCCTGCTCGGCATCATCGGCACCGCCGGCCTCTGTCTCACCCTGTACATCATCCTAACCAGCTTCATCCCGTGGGATGAAGCGGCCGAAGTCTGAGGAGATCGATCATGAAAATCAGCAAACGTCGTCAAATTCTCGCCCTCGGCGGCCTCACCGCCTTTGCCGTCGGCTATTCCGAAACCGCTGGCCGGATGGTCGGCAAACTGTTCGGCCATGACGCCCCGAAGCACAAGACCGCCGGCGAAGCGCCGGAGCCCGAATTCCGTATCGACCGCCAGGGCAAGCTGGAAATCAATCCGGCGCAACAAGTCAGCTACACGACTTGCCTTGGCTGTACGACCATGTGCGGTGTTCGGGTACGGATTGACCGCGCTTCCGGCAAGGTGCTGCGGGTGGCAGGCAATCCCTACAGTCCGCTGTCAACCGATCCGCATCTGCCGATGAAGGCCAGCGTGCGTGAAAGCTTCATCGCTATTTCCGCGCTCAACGGCAAGGGTCTTGAAGGGCGTTCAACGGCCTGTGGCCGAGGCAATGCTGTCGCGCAGCAGGTTGATTCACCCTACCGGGTTCTTTCCCCGCTGAAACGGGTCGGCCCACGCAATAGTGGGCAGTGGGCACCGATCTCCTTTGAACAGTTGATCAAGGAAGTAGTCGAGGGCGGCAATTTGTTTGGCGAAGGCAGCGTCGAAGGACTGGGTTCTTTGCGCGATCTGAAAACGCCAATCAACAGCGACAAGCCGGAATTCGGGCCACGGGTCAATCAGGTTGCCGTGTTGTCGAGCGTCAATGATGGCCGCGAGAATTTCGCCCGGCGTTTTTTCCAGCAAGCCTATGGCACGCTCAACTTCATCGGCCATGGCTCTTACTGCGGCGGGGCTTACCGTTCGGGTTCCGGTGCGCTGTTTGGCGACCTCAAAACCATGCCGCATGCCAAGCCGGATTTTGCCAATGCCGAATTCGTCCTTTTCGTTGGCACCGCGCCCGGTCAAGCCGGCAATCCCTTCAAGCGCCAAGGCACGCTGATCGCCAAGGCCCGGACGCAAGGCAAGCTGTCCTACATAGTGGTTGACCCGGTACTTACACACGCAGACAACCGGGCCAGCGGCGATCGGGGGCGCTGGCTACCCATCCGCCCGGGGACCGATGGGGCGCTGGCAATGGCCATCATGCGCTGGTTGTTTGAAAACGAGCGCATTGACAGCCACTTCCTTGGTTTCCCAAATGCGCTTGTGGCCAAGCAGAACGGCGAGCCCTCATTTTCCAACGCGACCCATCTGGTCATTGTCGAACCGAAGCACCCCCGCGAACGCCGTATGCTACGCGCCTCCGATCTGGGCATTGAAATGCCGGAAGACCAGCGCTACAAGGATGGCGATGCCTTCGTCTGCCTCGACGCCGCGGGCAAGCCGGTATTCCACGATCAGGCGACCGGCGCAGCCCAGTTGTTTGTCGATAGCGTGCTTACTATCGGCGGCCAGGATATTCACGTCAAATCCTCACTCCAACTGCTGCGTGAAGAAGCGCTGCGCCTGGATCTTGCCGCCTATTCGCAAGCTTGTGGCATACCGGCCGATACGCTGGCCGCCTTGGCCAAGGAGCTCTCGTCGCACGGCAAACGCGCTTCCGTCATCGCCCACGGCGGCATGATGAGCGGCAGCGGCTTCTACAACGCCTATGCGCTGATGAGCATCAATGCCCTGCTCGGCAACATCAACTGGAAAGGCGGATTTGTTGCCAACGGCGGTGGTTTCAAGGACAACGGCGAGGGACCGCGCTACAACCTGGCGAGTTTCCCGGGGATGGTCAAAACCAGCGGCATGCCGCTCGGTCGCAATGTGCCTTACGAGAAAACCAGTGAGTTTGCCGCCCGCAAGGCCGAGGGAAAAGCTTATCCGGCTGCCGCGCCTTGGTTTCCTAATGCCCCCGGCCTGACCACCGAGTTGCTGCCGGGCGGCATCAACGGCTACCCCTACGCCCTGAAGGCCTTGGTCCTATGGTCGTCCAATCCGCTTTACGGGATCGCCGGGTTACGTGCAAAAATCGGCAAAGATCTGGCCGACCCGAAAAAAATCCCGCTCATCCTCTCAGTCGATCCGTTTATCAACGAAAGCAATGCCTACGCCGATTACATCATTCCTGACTCACTGATGTATGAAAGCTGGGGCTGGGTCGCTGCCTGGAACGGCGTACCGACCAAGGCGATGGGGGCGCGCTGGCCGGTAATCGAACCGAAGGCGGAAAAGACGCCGGAAGGTCAGGCAGTCGGCATGGAAACATTCTTCATCGCGCTGGCCAAGGCCATGAAGTTGCCCGGTTTCGGTGAAGCCGCGTTGAGCGATTCGGAAGGTAATACCTTCGCGCTGAACACCCCGGAGGACTGGTATTTGCGCGCTGGCGCCAATATCGCCTGGCTGGGCAAGGAGCCCGTCGCCGATGCCACCGAGGAGGATATTATTTTGTCAGGTGTCGAGCGCATTCGCCCACGCCTTGAAAAAACGCTGAAACCCGAAGAAGTCGCCAAGGTTGCCTTCCTGCTCAGTCGTGGCGGACGCTATCAGCCCGGCAAGGATGCTTTCGATGAAGAGAATCCCGAATGGATGCGCAATCCGATGAAGCAGATGTGCCACTTGTGGAACGAAAACGTCGGCACGTCAAAAAACAGCCTCTCCGGCAAGCGCAACCAAGGTTGCGCTAGCTGGGCCGAGCCTTCATTCGCCGATGGCACGCCGGTACGCAGCGTGTATCCGGCCGACAAGTGGCCACTGCAACTGGTCAGTTACAAATCAGCGTTGCAAAACCCTTACTCGATTGGCGCGACCCGGCTGCTTGGTCTGCATCCGGAGAATCCGGTCGTTATCCACCCGGATGACGCGGCACGCCTCCATCTGGAAATGGGTGATCTGGCCGAAATCACCACACCGGGCGGTAGTTTGCAGGCGCGCGTGATGATTCATGCCGGTGTCGCGCCTGGTGTAGTCGCCTTTGAACACGGCTTTGGTCACCGCGAACTAGGCGCTCGCAGCCACCGCATTGGTCGCGATCAGCAACCCGAAGACAAACGTCTGGCCGCCGGGGTGAATCTCAATGACCTGGGTCTGATCGACCCGACCCGGCCGGACAAGGCGCCCTGTGTTGATGCTATCTGTGGTGCTTCGGTGCGTAATGGCTTGCCGGCGAAAATCAGCCGCGCCTAGCTAATCCAGCGCCGCCGGATTGGCCCGCAGCATCAGGCGGGCGAGTTCGGCGGCGGAGGACAACCCGGCTTTTTCCATGACGTGCTGACGGTGGATGTGCACCGTTTTTTCACTGATTCCAAGGGCCAGCGCGATCAATTTGTTGGGCTGCCCCAAGGCGACCAGGCGGGCCACTTCCTTTTCTCGCGGTGAAAGCGTTGCCAACGCGGCACTGGCATCCGTGCGCTTCAATTTTTCCTGCACGCCTTCGGCGCTGCGGCGGATCGCTACTGCCACAGCATCAAGCACCATCTGGTCCTTGAAAGGTTTTTCGATGAAGTCGCTGGCACCCGACTTCATCGCCTGAACCACCATCGAAACATCAGCATGGCCGGTCATGAAGAGAATGGGCAGGTCGATAGCGCGCTCGCGCAGCACTTGCTGAAGTTCCAGCCCGCTCATCGCCGGCATCCGGATATCAAGGAGCAGGCAGGCCGGCTGGGTCGCGATCGCGGCGACATCGAGAAACTCTTCAGCCGAGGCGTGCAATTGCACCCGCCAGCCCACCGATTCGAGCAGGAAGCGCAGTGATCGGCGCAGGCCGGGATCATCGTCCACAACGTGAACGATGCATTGCTCAGGAGGGTAGTTCATTGCAGGGTAAGGAAAATGAGAAGCACATGCCGATGGTGTCCGGATTGGGTTCCGCCCACAGGCGTCCGCCGTGAGCTTCAATGATGGTTTTGCAGATCGGTAGCCCGAGACCCAGACCATCCGGCTTGGTGGTAAAAAACGGTTCAAACAGGTGGTTTAGCTCAGTGTCGCTCAAACCGGCGCCGCGGTCCATAACATGCACTAGCAGGCGGTTTTCAGCTTTTTCGATAAGCACCTCGATGCGTTGGCGTTCAATTGGCAGCTCGCGCCCGGCATCCACCGAATTCTTGATCAGATTGAGCAACACTTGCTGAATCTGGGGGCCATCGGCCAGTACCTGGCATGCTGCGGTCGACCGGTTTTCAATGGCAATTTCGGGCGGACGAGCGAGCATGCCGATAATCAGGCGGCGCGCCTCCTCGGCGATCGAGGCAATATGAACCGGATCTCGCGACGCACTCCGCTTGCGGGCGAAATGGCGGATGCGTTGAACAATGCCGCCCGCTCTTTCGGCCTCGTTGGCAATTTCGCCACAGGCTTCGCTGATCGCTGCCGGCGTCAGG
>JBBSCQ010000101.1:0-8846 GCA_038250105.1 Burkholderiales bacterium
ACTGGCGGCAAATTGCTTGGCCAGATCAAACTTGCCCAGCCCTTTCTGGCCAATCAGCAACAGCGAGTGCGGCAGACGCTCCCGTCTTGCCTGCAAGCCGAGCCAAACCTTTTCATGAAGACTAATTACATTCATAAACAAGTTGTTGTGACAATTAGTTCAAGTGATTTACGAATATTTTCCCGGTCATGATTGGCATCAACCAGGCGGATGCGCGAAGGATTGTTATGCGCTCTTTCGAGGTAAGCCTGCCGCACGCGCTCATGAAAATCGGCCCGTTCCTGCTCGAAGCGATCCAGTACGCGACTGGCCAGCGCGATGCGCTCCCGGGCAACGTCGAGCGGTAAATCAAAGAGCAAGGTCAGGTTGGGTTGTACGTGCTCATGCACCCAATGTTCCAGCGCCAGAAACTTGGCGCGATCCAGACCACGCCCACCGCCTTGATAGGCGAAGGTCGCATCGCTGAAACGGTCACAGACCACCCACTCGCCCCGCGCCAGCGCCGGCTCGATCAGGCGGGCAAGATGTTCGCGACGCGCCGCAAACATCAGCAGGGTTTCGGTTTCGAGATGCATCGGCTCATTGAGCAACAGCGTACGCAGCTTTTCGCCTAGCTCAGTGCCACCGGGCTCCCGCGTCACATGCACGTCCAAACCACGGGCCCGCAACCACTCAGCCAGCCATTCAACATGACTACTTTTGCCGGCACCATCAATGCCTTCGAAAGTGATGAATTTGCCTTTCACTTCCCACCTCTTTGATATTTATTGACCGCCCGATTGTGTTCATCAAGCGTGCGCGAAAATTCGCTGCTGCCGTCGCCGCGAGCGACGAAAAATACGGCATCCGACGTCGCTGGATGCAATGCCGCCCGCAGCGATGCCAACCCCGGCATAGCAATAGGCGTCGGCGGCAAGCCGGGACGCGTGTAGGTATTGTACGGTGTATCAGCTTGCAGATCGCGCTTGCGCAGGTTGCCGTCGAAATGCTCGCCCATGCCGTAAATCACCGTCGGATCGGTTTGCAACAACATGCCCTTGCGCAATCGATTGACGAAAACAGCGGCAACCAAGGTCCGGTCCGCCTCACGCCCGGTTTCTTTTTCGACAATGGAGGCCATCACCAGCGCCTCATGCGGTGTTTTGTAAGGCAAGCCGTCGGCGCGTCCGGCCCATTCGCTATCCAGCTTGCGCTGCAGGCTGCGCCCGGCGCGAGCCAGCAGTTCGAGATCGCTCGATTGCTTGTCGAACAAATAAGTATCGGAAAAAAGCCAGCCATCAAGTCCAGCCACCGGCAAACCCAGGCGCTCAATGATCTGCGCCTCAGTCAATTCGCGCGTTTCGTGGATCAGATCCGGATGGCTATCCAGCCGCGCCCGCCATTGCTTGAAAGTCCAGCCTTCAACCATGGTCAATTGGCCAAGCGACACCTTGCCCTGTGTCAGTTTATCCAGCAATTGCAACGGCGTGACGCCCTGATTGACCGAATAGCTGCCGGCCTTGATACCGGCATCAGCTTTCTTCACTCGCGCCAGCGTGGCCAGCAGTGCCGGCTTAACATCTATACCGGCCTCCTGCATTTGCCCTATCGCCGAACGCAAGCTGCTGCCCGCGACAATCCGGAAGTCGAGCGGCGAATTACGCAGAGTGAGAGGCTGGTTCGCCCACCACCAAACACCGCCGGCGGCAGCACCGGCGAGCAGAATTATCAGGAGAAAAAGTTTAATCAGGAGGCGCACGGGAACTCATCGGTAAAAAGCGGGTCTTGCCCGTGTTGAACGAGCACGTTATAACGAGCGATATAATATCGCAAACCCCCTACTGGAGCCCCCATGAACCCCAACTGGCGCAGCTTTCTGGAGTCCGCCGAAGGCGCCTTCGATGGCGAAACTTCCGAACTTCTCAATTTTGGCGATGCCAATGCCGAACTAATGGCGGCCAGCCAGCAAACGGTCCTCGTCCCGCTCACCCATCTTGGTCTGATCGAAGCCAATGGTGAAGAAGCCAAACCCTTCCTCCACAGCCAGTTCACCAACGACATCAATCACCTGGCTGAAGGTCAGGCCCAACATGCTGGTTGGTGCACCGCTAAGGGCCGCATGCAGGCCAGTTTTCTGGTTTGGCGCAACGGCGATTGCTATCAGCTAATCCTTGCCGCCGACCTCCAGGAAGCGGCGCAAAAACGTCTGCAAATGTTCGTTTTACGGGCAAAAGTGAGGTTGACCGCAGCAACCGACAGCACGCTGCTGCTCGGCCTTTCCGGCCCGCAAGCGGAAGCAGCCCTGAGCGATGCGGCGCTACCCTGCCCGGCTGAGCCGATGGCCACAGCAATGGCTGATGGCATTACGGTAATTCGCCTCGATGCTTCGCGTTTCATCATCGCCGCACCAGAAGCTGCCAAGGCGACGCTCTGGCAAAAACTGACGGTCAAAGCACGCCCAGCCGGCGTTCCCGCCTGGCGCTGGCTGGATATTCAGGCCGGCTTCCCGCTCGTCACGCTGGCAACCAAGGAAGAGTTCGTGCCGCAAATGGCTGATTTCGAAAAAATTGGCGGCGTCAGCTTTCACAAAGGTTGCTACCCCGGCCAGGAAATCGTTGCTAGGACGCAATATCTTGGCAAAGTCAAGCGTCACCTCTTTCGTCTGACCAGTGATCAAGCCCTCAAGGCGGGCGATGTGCTGTATTCACCGGACAACCCCGACCAAGCCTGCGGCATGGTGATGACCGCAGCGCCCGCCCCGGCAGGCGGTTACGCCGCATTGGCCGTGGTGCAGTCGAATTTTTCGACCAATGTCCACCTGGGTTCCCGCGAAGGCCCGCAAGTTCAGGCTGCTGCGGTCAACCCGGAATAACCGGCAAAAATGTGCTTGATCGTCGTTGCTTGGCGCACCCACCCGGATTACCCGCTGGTGGTCGCCGCCAACCGCGACGAGTTCTACGCCCGGCCAACTACCGCAGCAGCCCACTGGCCGGATACGCCGCAGGTCATCGGCGGCATTGATCTTGAAGCCGGCGGCACTTGGTTAGGCATTACCCAAGCCGGTCGTTTTGCCGCAGTCACCAATGTCCGCGAACCCAATATGGCGAAAGGTGCCCACTCACGCGGCGCCCTGACGCGGAATTTTCTGCTCTCAGACTTATCAGCATCTCACTACGCGCAGCAGATCGATGCCCAGCTTTATTCTGGCTTCAATTTGCTACTGAGCGATGGCGAGTCGCTGGTCTACTGCTCAAACCGCGATGGCCAAGCACGCGCTTTGCCACCGGGCGTTTACGGCCTGTCGAACTACCTGCTGGATAGCCCGTGGCCCAAGCTGGTTCAGGCCAGACAGCGCTTCACCGAAGCACTCCACCACTTACCCGAGGAAGCCGCTTTCTTCGAATTACTCGCCGAGCAAACCATCGTCGCCGACGAAAACCTGCCACAGACCGGCGTACCGCTCGAATGGGAACGCCTGCTCTCAGCCGTCTTCGTCAAATCGGAAAATTATGGAACGCGGGCTTCGACGCTGGCTTGGCAGCGTGCGGACGGCATGGTGAAAGTCCATGAACAAAGCTTCGGCCCAAATGGTCAGCCACTTCAATCTTCGATGATTTCAACTTCGCTGTAGCACGGCACCCGGTCGAACAACTCGACGATATCGGCATTGCGCATGCGGACGCAACCGTGCGAACCGGGAACACCCATTTCTGCCGTATCCGGACTACCGTGAATATAAACGTAGCGGCGCATGGTATCGACACAACTAAGGCGATTGCGCCCGGGCTCACAGCCGGAAAGCCAAAGGATTCGGGTCAATATCCAGTCACGGCCGGGAAACTGCTCGTAGAGTTCAGGCGTCCAGACTTCACCCGTCGGCCGACGGCGCACGAAAACCGTATTTTCCGGCTGACCGGTGCCAATTTTGGCCCGAATTAGATGTCGACCGCGCGGTGTTTGATAGCTGCCGGATATCTCACCAACGCCCGCCTTGGCGGTAGAGATCGGGTACTCGCGCAGGATCTTGCCGTGGTCATCGAACACGGTCAACGTTTGGCGAGCCACCGAAATGAGCAATTTCATCAGTTTTTTTTACGCCGATTAGCGAAGAACTGCGACAACATACGGCTACATTCGTCGGCCAGCACACCGCCCTCGACGGTCGCATGATGATTAAGTCGCTCGACCCCAAAGAGATCGACCACGCTGCCGTGCACGCCAGTTTTTGCATCACGCGCGCCGTAAATGACCCGGCTGATGCGGGCATGCATGATGGCCCCGGCGCACATCGCACACGGCTCCAGCGTGACGAAAAGCTCGCAGCCCGGCAATCGGTAATTTCCCAGATTTCGCGCCGCATCGCGTAAAGCGGCAATTTCAGCATGCGCCGTCGGGTCGCTCTCACCAATCGGCGAATTAAATCCCCGCCCGACAATCACGCCGTTTTGCACGACCACCGCACCCACCGGCACTTCGCCCAAGCATTCTGCAGCATGGGCCAGTGAAATAGCCTCGCGCATGAAAAAATCGTCACTTAAAACCATCATCGTGTCTTGCATCATTTGCATTCGAGTAATGCCAAAACGATCGAACATCGACCGTTTCCAGATATTTCGCTGAGATTACACTTGATCACATCAGCCTTTACGCAATGCACTGGCCACTGCAACCAAGGCATCCGCCAAGCGTCTGGCAGTTTCCGGTGGCGGCAATGGGAGCTTGAGGCTACGTGCCCCGGTGGCTGAATCACGCTCAATCCAAGGATGTGGCGTGCTTACTCCATCATCACTTGCAGTCAAAGCCGAAATCAATTGCACGCCCACCTGCAAAAGGGCCGCCCATGGATCGACGGTAGCCTGCGGCGGTGGAGTCTCCGCAGTTTCTTTTGTCGTTTGAGCCGCAACGGGTGGCGGCTCAGCACTGGGCACTGCCTCAATCAGCGCCTCGTCAGTCGGCGTTGACGCAGCCGTTACTACGTTGGTCGCCTCTTCCGCCGGCACCATTGCTTCGCCCTTACCCATATGTCCGGTGACATTTTCGACATCCTTCATGAAGCGATTCAGGCGCGAACCGCCGAGTGAAATTTCGCTCACCCCACCATCAAGAATCCCGGCCGAGAGCGAGCGTTTGAAGGCCAGCACCGACAACATGCCCTCCTCAATCGTCCCCTTGGAAATGAAATTGATGATCTGAACTGGCTGTTTTTGCCCCATACGGTGAATGCGGCCAATACGTTGCTCCAGGATCGCCGGATTCCACGGCAGATCCATATTGATCAAGGTCGAGGCATGTTGCAAATTCAGGCCCGTGCTACCCGCATCGGTGGACAGAAAAACACGACAAGCCGGGTCATCACGAAAGCGGTCCACTAAAGCCGGCCGTTTTTCCGAGGGAACTCCGCCGTGAAAACTGACATAGCCGATGCCCCGCGCCTCCAGCCGACGGATAAGAATATTCTGCGTTCGCGTCCACTGACTGAAGACCACGGCTTTCGCCCCGGGCTGGGCAAACAGGTTATCGAACAACGCCGCGGCCTCATCCGCCTTGACCCCGTGGTCGCTCTCCTGGTCAAGCAGATAAGTGCTATTGCAAGACATCCGCATGTTTTGCAGGGCGCAAGTCAAGCGGCGCTGATCCTTGTCCGAGAGAAATTTCATCTTGCGCCAACGATGGACGATCTGCGCCGCTACGTCAGCATTTTCCTGATGATGGACCATCTGCATTTCGGTCATCGGCACCAGAAAATTCTGGTCAGTGCGGCTCGGCAATTGCAGCAAAACCTCGGACTTACGACGGCGGATCATGATCGGTGCCAGTGTCTGGCCAATTTTCTCCAGCCCGCTATAACCGGTCACCCGCCCCGCCTCATCTTTAAGCTGGTGCTCGTGGAGCAACTTCCAGGTTGGCCCCAGCCGGTGCTGGTCAACAAACTGGACAATTGAAATCAACTCCTCCAGCTTGTTCTCCAATGGCGTGCCGGTCAGCACCACAGCATAGGGGCTATCGATGCGCTTGAGCGCCTTGGCGGCAATTGTGTTCCAATTTTTGACCCGCTGCGCCTCGTCGACGATAACCAAATCAGGTGCCCAAGCGGCAATCAGGTCGAGGTCAGACTTCAACTTTTCGTAATTGGTGATTTTGCAGAAATCGTCCCCGGCATACTCTTTCTGACGCTGAACCCGGCCACCGGCAATGACATGCGAGGCGCGGCCGGAAAAACGGGAAATCTCGCTTTGCCATTGATATTTGAGTGAGGTTGGGCAAATCACCAACACTTTCGACACTCCAAAATATTGGGCCAATAACTCCGTTGCGGCAATCGCCTGAATCGTTTTGCCCAGCCCCATCTCGTCACCGATCAAGGCCCGACCCGCCCGCACGGCGAATATGGCACCCTCGGCCTGATACGGATAAATCGGCACCTTGAGCAGCTTCGCCAATTGCGGATCAGCCGCACCAGCAGGAAACAGCTTGTCGAGTGCTACCGCCCGCCGCTCGGCATCACGCCGGCCAGCGACAAAATCAAGCGCGTCATCGTAGGCACGAAACTCATGTCCGCTCTTCGCCATCATGGCCATAAATGGCTCAAGCTCAGCGAAACGGCTCTCCGGCAAAACCCAGCCCTTGGCCACATCAAAGCGTTGCGCTGCAGCTTTCAACTCAGCCGGAGGACAATCCGTTCCGGCCCGAAAATGAATCGTTCGCCCACTGTCGTTACGCAAATAGAGTTCTGAAAAAGGCGGATGGTAGCCGCGCGCAAAAGCCGTCTTGGCACCGCGCCTCTTCTCCAGTCTAGCCAACGTAAATTCAATGTGCTTGCACGTACCCAGTTCGTTGGTGGCGTAGTCCGGACAAGCGCAAAAATTATCACCCGGCAAGCGGCCACGGATAGCGACACGATATTTACTCTTCGACGCCGGATTGCTCACCCGGAATTCAGAGAAAAATGGTTCAGCACCAAGGTTCTCCAACTCAAAGAGCTGTTCGCGCCCAAACTGCCGACGCAAGGCGCGCTGCCAGTCAATCGGCGCCAGGTCAGCCGGCGGGTGCAGGTGAGAAAACTTTGCTTCCTTGATTGGCTTGGTAGGCTTGGCTTTGGCTTTCATCGCGTGATTTCTCGTTTAGAAACAATTATTTTTCTAGCTGCGGCATCACAGCCAGTTCGCGCATATTCCGTTCAATCGCCGCAGAATCAACAACCCGATGCAACCAGCAATAAGCGACCCGCCATCGCACCCCTTCGCAGAGCACCGTCACCGTCTTGTCGTTCAGTCGAATGATCCGGCCACTGCGCTGCTGTTGATTGCGATCGAGGAATCCCACTACTTCGCCGACGGCGACCTCGTTTCGCCCCAATCCTTGTTGCTTCTGCTCACGAATCTCAATGTCGACGCCATCAAGATTTATCGCTGCATAGTCAATCAGCCAGCGCTGGGCTTCATCCATATCCAGGATAACCGCTTGCTTGCGGCGCATTTCAATCACCTGGCCACGCCGCAGCTTATTGGCTCGGGCATCAAAATACTCAACGGATTGACCAACCCGCAACCGACCTTGAATCGCCAGCAACCAGCGAGGCTCGTCGAGCACCCGATCAATCGCAGCACGCATGCGGTAAAGTTCGAAAGCGGAGGCCTGATTCAGCGCCTTGAGGACATCCGAAAAATTCATCGTGAAACAAGCTTAGACGGCATCAAAAACTTGTCATCCGAGGAGCGCAAGCCTGCGCTTGAGGTCGGCCAGCAGTTGCGAGGATTGATCATGGCTTGCCATCCCCAGCGTTATCTAAAGGCAGCAGGATGCCTTCCTGCGCTAAAAGGGCGCGCAAAGCTGCGTCTTCAAGGGCATAAACGCCTCGCGACGCTCGCCAGACCAGGGCCTTTTCCTGCAAATCAGCCAGGGCTTGCTGGACGTTAGGCACATCGACAATAGTCGATGCGTTAGGGGCAATGGCGTCCAGCATTTTTTGATAGGCAGCAATGGTCTCAGCTTCAAAAGGTGCGTACTGCACACCCTTGCTAGCCATGACCCGGAGGACGGTTGACTGCAATGGTGTAAGGCCATGCACGACACGAAGTTGCTCAGCATTGCTAGCCTCGATCTGCTCCTCTTCCGCAAGAGCAAAGCGTGCCAGCGCATCCTTGGGCGCCAGCTCAAAATCAAAACGCAGAGCGTCAGCCGCAGTACCGAGCATTTCAGGCCGAAACGAAGCGCGGGTAAATAGCTCATAGACAACATCAGCGTTCAATGCGGCCGGGATGTTTACTTGCTCGCAAAACCACTGAATATAGTCTTTGCCTAGCACCGGAAACTTGACCAAGGGCGCACCAAAAAATGCCGGCTCCTTGCTATTGCGCAACATGGCCAGCTTGTCCTGATTGGAACCGGTGGGGACAACACGTAACCCCTTGTGGCGACTGCTGTTGAGCCCATCCCGAGCTGCCTTGAGGGCAAAAAAGGGCATCGTTTCCGTTGTCAGTAGTTTTCATGAGTACATCGTGTCAGAGCCGCAGCATTACTCCCACTCGATCGTGGCCGGCGGTTTGCCGGAAATATCGTAAACCACCCGATTGATACCGCGGACTTCGTTGATGATGCGGTTCGACACCTTGCCGAGCAGTGAATGCGGCAATTCGGCCCAGTGCGCCGTCATGAAGTCAGCCGTTTGCACGGCACGCAATGCGACGACGTATTCGTAGGTGCGGCCATCACCCATCACGCCAACGCTCTTGACTGGCAGGAAAACGACGAAGGCCTGGCTGGTCTTGTCGTACCAGTCGGCCGCACGCAGTTCATCGATGAAGATGGCGTCAGCGCGGCGCAACAGGTCGGCAAACTCCGGCTTCACTTCACCCAGGATGCGAACG
>JBBSCQ010000102.1:0-8786 GCA_038250105.1 Burkholderiales bacterium
GGCTTCCTTGGGCGCAAAGGCGATGGCGAACCGGGCGTCAAAACGCTCTGGCTTGGCATGCAGCGATTGCGCGACTTCGTCGAGGGAATGGACCATATGCAGGCTATTTATAATGCAAAATGAGTTGTGTGTAACGGCATGCACTCAACCCCCGCCTCCTGTCAGCTCAGGGAGTAAACACTCAGCTCAGCCATGAACTCAGTTTCCGAACTCAGACTTTGCGATATTGCCAGTTCTGCGGTGTTGACCGTAGCACCGGATACGCGCCTTGATGCTGCAATTCGAATGTTTGCCGACGAGCACATCTCCTGTTTGGTAGTTGTCGAAGCGAGCAAGCCGGTCGGTATCGTGACTGAGCGTGATTTGCTCCGCCTGATCTGTGCTGGCATGGGCGATGGCCTGCTGGTTGACGCCGTGATGAGTGCGCCGTTAGTGACGGCGCGCTTCGACCTTGATTTTTCTGCCGCGCAATTGATGATGTCGAACCGGGCGATTCGGCATCTGGTGCTGGTTGATTCATTGGGCGAGTTAAAAGGCGTGGCGAGCGATACCGACTTTCGCCGTCACCTTGGCAGTGATTTGTTCCTCGCCATTCAAAGCCTAGGGGCGGTGATGGAGCCGGCGAATGAGCCGATGGCGCCCGATCAGCCTTTGGCTTTTGCCCTGCAAACCATGTCGTCGCGGCGGCTGGATCACATCATTGTCGGCCGAAATGGGCGAGCTGAGGGCATTATTACCGAGCGTGACGTACCACGCTTGCTGGACCAACATGTCGATACGGCGGTGATGACCTTGGGCGAGGTCATGACTCACCCACTGTGCTCTATCAGTATTGATACGTCGGTTGCTGAAGCAGCCCGGGAAATGGATCAGCGTCGTTTGCGCCACCTCGTTGTGATCGATGCGGCGGGTTTGCTGCTTGGCGTCGTTACGCAACACCGCATGCTCGAGCGCCTGGGCATTGTCTTGATCGAAGAGTGTCGTAACCATCTCGAAAGCCAGCTCGGAGTCGTGCTGGAAGCGAGCGGCGTCGGTTCCTGGGAGTTCGATCATCGTCGCAATATTTTGATTCGCAGCTCGGGCCTCAACAAAGTTCTCAAATTTCCGTCCGACAAGATTTTTGAAAAAATCGACGATGTACTCTTGCGTGTTGATACCGAAGACCGAGAGCAGGTCGCGGCGGCGTTTCACCAAGCGCTGGTCGGCAAGGAGGAACGTTTTTCACTTGAATATAGAGTGCTGGGAGGCGATGGCAAGCCGCACTGGATCAGTTCGCGAGGCTACCTGATCGAGCGTGATAGTGCCGGGGAACCACTGCGTTCCGTCGGGATCGCTATTGATATTGATGCCCAGAAAGCATCGGAATGGAAATTGCAGCAAAGCGAAGCGCGCTTCCGTAACTTGATGGAAAACCTGCCAATGCCGGTCGGTTATATCAATGTGCGAGAGGAGCTGATTTTCATCAACCAGCACTTCAAGGAAGTTTTTGGCTACACCCTGCAGGATATTCCCGACGTTTCAACCTGGGCGGTCTTTGCCTATCCGGACGAAACCTATCGCAACTGGGCGCGCGAAACCTGGGATGAATCCCTGCGCCTCGCTGCTGACAATGGCGGGGTAATTCGCCCGGTTGACTATCAGGTGCGCTGCAAAAATGGATCGATCCGAAATGTCGAAATTTCCGGCATCAATTTGAACGAGGGCCTGCTCATCACCTTTGTCGACGTTACTGAGCGTCGCCAGGAACAAGCCTTGCTCATATTCAGCAACGCCATCCTGCAGCATATTTCGATTGGCGCACCGCTGGCTGACGTACTCGACTTTATTCTCCGTGAAATCGAAGACCAGGAACCACAAACGCAGTGCTCGGTGTTACTGCTGGATGAAAGTGGCCAGCACCTGCGGCATGGTGCCGCCCCAAGCCTGCCGCGCGAATATTGTCAGGCAGTTGATGGTGTGGCGATCGGGCCGGCTGTCGGCTCTTGCGGCACGGCGGCTTTTCTGGGTGAAAATGTTTTTGTCGCAGATATCGCCAGCGATCCGTTGTGGGAAAACTACAAGGAACTGGCCCTGAAACATGATCTGGCCGCCTGCTGGTCGTCGCCAATAATGTCTACTGCTGGCAAGGTGCTGGGGACGTTTGCGGTCTATTGGGGCTACGCTTATCCGGAAGTGAGCCCGCTCATTCGGCGATATGTTGAAACAGCGACGGCGCTGGCGGCTAATGCTCTCGAAGGGGTTCAACGCGCAGCTGAATTGCATGGGATGATCAACGAATTACGTCGTTGGCAGCACCTGACGCTCGGCCGGGAAGGCCGGGTGCTTGAACTCAAGCGTGAGGTCAACGCCTTGCTTGTTCGCCAAGGTGAGGCACCACGCTACGGTAGCGTCGCCGAAGGCGGGGGCGTCGCATGATGCGGTCAGTCAAATCATTGAGCCGATTTCTGATCATTTGCTGGCTTGGTTTGCTGCTTGGTGTTTGTAGTGCTGCCGATAGCCGGCCAGAGCGCATTGTCGTCGCGATGGACGACAATTATCCGCCTTACGTATTTCATGACGGCGATGGGCAACTCAAGGGTTTTTTGATTGACCTTTGGGCCTTATGGTCAAAGAAAACTGGTATTACCGTCGAGATCAAGGCTTCCGACTGGTCGCTAGCACAACAGCGCTTCGCCGCCGACGAGGCGGATGTACTCGACACCGTTTTCGCGACGCCCGAGCGGCAAAAAAGCATGATTTTCTCGCCACCATATGCCGATCTGCCTGTGCCGATTTTCGTGCACCAAAGCATTCAGGGTATTGATAGCGCGGCAACGCTCAAAGCCTTTGCCATCGGTGCGAAAGAGGGCGATGCCTGTATCGAACGGCTGACCGATAGCGGCGTCGTCCGACTTGATACCTACCCGAGCTACGAGGCGCTGGTTAAGGCTGCGCTGGCGGGTGAGGTACGGATTTTCTGTCTGGATGAACCACCGGCCCATTTTTTACTCGCCCGCGCTTATGCGGACAAGGATTTTCGGCAGGCTTTTACGCTTTATACTGGGCAATTTCATCGCGCGGTCAAAATAGGCAAAAATGACCTGCTTGCTACGGTCAACAGTGGTTTTTCGTCAATTTCCAGCAGCGAATACGCGGGTTTGCACGATAAATGGATGGGGGCGGCCTTGCCTTTCAAACTCTATGGCAAGACGGCCGCTTATGGGCTGCTGTTGGTGCTTGGGCTGGGCTTGCTATTGCTTGGCTGGAATTTTTTGCTCCGCCGGCAAGTGGCCAAACGCACCGGCGAACTCAATGCGGAGCGGCTGCGCCTGAGTGCAATTGTCGAGGGCGTCGGCGCATGCATTTTTATCAAGGGGATTGATTACCGCTTTGAATTCGCCAATAAGGCGATGTGTAACTTGGTTCACAAGCCGCTGAATGACATTCTTGGACATAGTGATGAAGATTTTTTCGCTGCCGAGACGGTGGCCAAATTACGGGCAGATGACCGCCGTGTCATTGAGCTGGGTGAAGAATTACGCCACATCGAAAACTGGATAACGCAAAACGGTGGAGAGTCACGCAGTTATCTTGCCATCAAGCTGCCGATGCGAAATGCGGCTGGGAAGATTGTCGGATTGCTCGGTGTGGCGACTGATGTGACACAGCAGCAACACCAGGAAGAAAGCTTGCGCGAGGTGAGAAATGAACTCGAAGCCACCCTGCACGCCATTCCTGATCTTCTCTTTGAACTCGACGAAACCGGCCTTTATCTGAATATATGGGCGAATGATCCAAATGATTTGTTGCTGCAGAAGGAGACCTTGCTGGGTCGCCGGCTTGATGAGGTGATGCCGTCGGATGCGGCGGCAATTTGTCATGCTGCCTTGCAGGAAGCCGCCGAAAATGGCCGTTCCGCTGGCCAACGTATTGAACTTCCCTTGCCCGAAGGGGCGCAATGGTTTGAGCTATCGACGGCCCTGAAGCCCGGCAACTGGCAACCAAAACGTTTTATGGTTCTGTCGCGCAATATCAGTGATCGGATGGCCGATCAGGCGGCGACGGCCGAGGTGCGGGCAGAAATGCAGGGTTTGTTGGCGCAGGCCGATGCTTCGCGGCTGGCGCTGCTCAGTATTCTGGAGGATCAGAAGCTGGCCGAGGCATCGTTACGCAAGCTGTCGCAAGCCGTTGAGCAAAGCCCGGAAGCGGTGGTGATTGCCGATCTTGAAGCCAATATTGAATACGTGAATCAGGCTTTCCTGGACGCCAGTGGATATACGCTTGAGGAAATTTTAGGGAAAAACTCGCGCATTCTGCAGTCGGGGCTGACTTCGCAGCGCACCTATGAGGAACTCTGGGAAGCGTTGGTCAATGGGCGGGTTTGGTCCGGTCAACTAATTAACAAGCGAAAAAATGGCGAAATTTATTATGAACATGCGGTAATTTCGCCGATTCGCCAGGCGGATGGAAAGGCAACCCATTACCTGGCGGTGAAGCAGGATGTAACCGAGAAAAAACGTATCGGCGAGGAGCTTGATCGGCACCGGCATCATCTCGAAGAACTGGTAGCAAAACGTACCGCCGAACTGGCGGCTGCCAAGGAATCAGCCGAGGTGGCTAACCATGCCAAGAGCGCTTTCCTGGCCAATATGAGCCATGAAATCCGCACGCCGATGAATGCCATCATCGGCTTGACGCACTTGCTCCAGCGGACGACGTTGGATATGGTGCAAATGGACAAGCTGGCCAAGATCAAGGAATCAGCCGATCACCTGCTGGCGGTAATCAATGATGTGCTCGATATTTCCAAGATTGAGGCTGGCAAGTTGGAGTTGGAGGGTATTGACTTTGATCTGGCGCCGCTGATGGAGCGGGTGGTGACGCTGGTGCGCGACAAGGCGGAAGCGAAAGGTCTGGCCTTGCAAGTGCTGCCGGTGCCTGAGCTTTCCGGACGTTTGCGTGGCGACCCGACGCGGCTGAGCCAGGCTTTGCTCAACTATCTGGGTAATGCGGTTAAATTTACCGAGCAGGGTTCAGTCGTGCTGAGCACTACCTTGGTCGAACTGACCGAGGCGCGCGTCGTGCTGCGCTTTGAGGTGAGCGATACCGGGATTGGTATTGAAGCAGCAACGCAGGCGCGTTTGTTCAGCGCCTTTGAACAAGCGGACAATTCAATCACTCGTAATTACGGGGGGAGTGGCCTGGGCTTGGCTATTACCCGTCGCCTGGCCGAACTAATGGGCGGCGAAGCTGGCGTCTCAAGCATGCAAGGTAAAGGAAGTACTTTCTGGTTCACCGCGGCTTTCGGTCGTAGCACGGCAGCGCTGTTCGTGGTGCCAGCAAGCCCGGCTGATGAAGCGGCAGCAGATACGTTGTTGCGTCGGAACTATGCTGGTAGCCGCCTGCTGCTCTGCGAGGATAATCCGATCAATCAGGATGTCGCAATGGAACTGCTGAATGATGTCGGGATGCAGGTTTCCCTAGCCGAGAATGGTGCGATTGGCCTGGAAAAATTACGCGATGAGCCTTTCGATCTGATCCTGATGGATATGCAAATGCCGGTGATGGATGGACTGGAAGCAACCAAGTGCATTCGCGCCCAGCCGGCGTATGCCGCTATGCCCATTCTGGCGATGACGGCCAATGCCTTTGCAGAGGATCGTCAAGCCTGTATTGATGCCGGGATGAATGACTTTGTCGCCAAGCCGGTAGATCCGGATGCGCTTTATACCGCCTTGCTTAAATGGCTACCGAAGCGCCGTGCCGCAGCGCCGAAGGTTGAGGTCGTCTTGCCGGTTGGCGATACGAAATTGATCAACGCATTGCAGCTGATCTCCGGCATTGATAGTGATGCCGGGCTGGCCATGATGCGCGGCAGTGCGGAACGGTTCACCCGGTTGCTGCGGATGTTTGCGGCAAATCATCGGGAAGATATTTTTCGTTTGCGCGCTGCGTTGGCGGAAGGCGATATGGCCTCTGCCGAGCATGTCATGCATTCCCTCAAGGGCGTTGCTGGCACGCTTTGCATCAACCGCGTTTACCAGCAAGCGACCCAGCTCAATGCGCAGATTCGCGCCAATACTGCGGTCGACGACATTTTGGCGGCAATTCCGGAAATCGAGGCAGAGTTGGGAACGGTTTGCGCCAGCATTGAAGCCTTGCCGGAGGCTTGAAGCGGCCAAGTGCCGGTGTAGAGCGAACGGCTAAAGTGAACGGGTAAAATGCAGGTGAAAAAAAGGGTGACCGCAGTCACCCTTTTTGTTGTCCGGCTTGCTGAGGCGCTTAATGGCGCTGCTGGATTTCTTCGATGTAACCGATCATGCCGGTTCGAATATTGGCGGCATTGCCTTCATCGGTATCGATGTGCATGGCGAGGCGGAAGCCCGGATTGACCCGAACTACGACGTCACCATAAATCAGCTCACGTTCGCCTTCGATGCGCACGCGCACGATGTAATTGTCACGGACGCGGAAGCGCATGGCGTCTTCCGGTGTCATGTGAATGTGGCGCTGGGCGCAGATCACGCCGCGTTCGATCGTGCTCGTGCCGTAAGGGCCTTCGAGCGTGATGCCCGGGGTGTTGACGAGGTCGCCGGACTGGCGGATCGGCGGCTGAATGCCAACCTTGAACTGCTCCGTCATAGCGATTTCAACCTGAGTTTCCTTACGGGTCGGGCCGAGGACGCGAACATTGGCGATGCGCCCCTTGGGGCCAACCAGGTGGACTTTTTCGGCACAGGCAAACTGGCCGGGCTGCGAGAGTTCATGTTCTGGGGTCAGTTGATGGCCGGGGCCAAACAGCTTTTCGACATCGGCTTGCGAGAGATGAACGTGGTGGGCCGAGATTTCAATCGGAATCGGCGCTTCTTCTTCCGCCTTGACGGCCTGGATCAGTTGATTGCGCTCAATGGCGCGCAGCGTTTCCCAGGCGACCAGACGCTCGTCGTCATTGGTGATGACGAGGATAGTGACCGGCGAGTCATCGGTGGAAATGACGGCATAAGAACCAACCTTGCCGAGATTGCGGTTCTTTTCTTCGTCGAGCTTGATGCCCATGTAGCCGAGGCCCTGACAGGCCAGGCTACGCACGGTGGCACTAGTTTCGCCGATGTCGCCGGTGAAGGCCAGCACATCAATCCCGCCCATCGCGGCAACGTAGGCGCCGATATTCTTGCGTACCTGATAGCAAAACGCCTTGTGGGCGAGTAGGGCACGGTGATGGCCGTCGGCCGCAGCGGTTTCGATTTCGTGAATGTCGCTGGAAATCCCGGAGATGCCCTTCAGGCCGCTCTCAGTGTTGATCAGGTGCGATAGTTGATCTGGCGACATATGATGGTTTTCCATCAAATGGATCATCACGGCCGGGTCAATACTGCCGGAACGGCTGGGCATGATCAGGCCATCGGTCGGGGTCATGCCCATCGTCGTATCGACCGAACGGCCGTGGTCGATGGCGCAAAGCGAAGCGCCGATGCCGAGATGGCAGGAGACAATTTCCAGCTCGCCAAGTGGGCGCTTGAGGACTTCGGCCGCCTTCAGTGAAACATAACGATGCGAGGTGCCGTGGAAGCCGTAACGGCGAATGCCATTCTGCTTGTAGAGATCGTAGGGCAGCCCATACAGGTAAGCGTAGGGCGGCAAGGTCTGGTGGAAAGCGGTGTCGAAGACGGCGACATGCGGTACGCCGGGGAATTGCTTCATGGCTTCGCGAATGCCGGCGATATTGACCGGGTTGTGCAGCGGCGCAAAGATTGACAGGGACTCGATGTCAGCGATTATGGCTGGCGTGATGACGACTGAACTGGAGAACTTGCTACCGCCATGCACAACGCGGTGGCCGATGGCGGTGACATCTTCCGGATGGAAAATGAACGCATCACCCAGCAACTGTGTGGCTTCTTTCATCACCTTGAACAAGTCGGTGATCGGGAAGGGCGGGCATTCCATCTTGCTGCTCTGCGGCCCGACCATGACGCTGATCTGGCAGACGCTCTCGTCAGCATTGTCGATAATGCCGTGTATGTCGGAGCCGATGTCGTGCGTGTCGTAAATGCCGAAATGGATCTGGCTAATGCCAACATTCAGGACAACCACCTTGCCGGGTATGTTGCTGTTCAGCATCAGAGCATAAGGGTCGCTCGACTTGGCCACGGCGCGGGCTTGGGCGGTGACGATGTCGACCGACATGGCGCGGGTGCGGTCCGCCAAAAGGCGGGAAAGATAGCCCAGCGCTTTGGGGTTGGCGAGAATGTCGGTGCTGAACACGGCTTGCGGGATCATCAGCACGAAACAGCGGGTGCCAGCGATGACGTCAGCGACGATGCGGTCGCCGGTTAGTAGCGACATAACGCCGAAAACGTCGCCAGACTGCAGCTGGCTGATGACCGAACGGGTGCCGGTGTTATCCGTCATCGAGATCTCGGCGTGGCCGCTGATCATGACGCCGATAAACTTGCCTTCGTCACCGGTTTCCAGAATCGCTTCGTTGCCTTCATAGGTTGCCAGGCGCGATTTGATAACGATTTCCTCGACCTTGTCGGCCGGGAAGGTCTCGAACAGGCGAACCTGCTCCAGAAAAAACCTCTTCAGATCAATTTCACTCATGCTGTTCTCGCTCTAGGTCGATATGTTTTATTGAGTGATAGATTATCACTTTGTTGCATTGCAGCAAAGTGACATTGCCCGCAAATAAAACGATTTATCTGTATGTGGCGTTTTTAATGCTGCAGGTAATTGAATTTTTTAGCGGTCGGAAATCTGGCTTTCGCTAAACTGTCATTGTTTTCTGCCAGAATTCACACCTTAAA
>JBBSCQ010000103.1:0-8654 GCA_038250105.1 Burkholderiales bacterium
ACACCTGTTCAGCTATCACGGGTTTGGCATCAACAACTAGCTCGGTCAAAATCGGATCAGCAGCAAGATCAAGATTGATCGAACCGATATCAAACTCGGGAGGTTCCATCGGCTGCCCAAGGAATACCGAGTCAGTCAGTTTGACATCAAACTCCAGCGAATCTGCATCAAGTACGCCAGCATTGACGATCGTATCGGCAAGTCTGGGGTTGTCAAAGTCGACCGGCTCACGAAATGCGTTTGTATGGAGCAAGGTATCGCTTGAAACTTGCTCAGTAATCGAATTGACTGTCGTTTGTGTCGCGCTAGATGTCACATCGAGATCAAAATCAGCGATAGACAGCGACTCACTCGGTGGGCTCTCCGCAACAAACGGCGAGTCGGGTGCATTATCGAAGCCAACAAAGGTGCTAACCGCCTCGTCCATTGCTGACGGCATCACTAGGGTGCCATTTGGCGAAAAAGCGGGAGACTTCTGGGTGGATTCATTTTCTGGCAGTGAGTCTGCGGCATCCAGATCGAAATCGACTGCATCGACTGGAAAATCATCCGCCACATACAGCTCACCGACCGACGCAGCATCGCTCACCGGCGTCGAACTATTGTGACCCAAGTCAAAATCCAGCGCATCCGTGTTATTACCAGTCACCGCGGTATCAATAAAGGATTCTGGCTCAATCTTGGCTGCTGAATCCGGTTCTGGCGAACCGAGATCAAAGTCAAGGCTCATGCCATCATCACTCGCCGCAGCAACCGGCTCGATTTTGGTCGGCTCAGGCAGAACCAGTGTATTCATGTCAAAGGCGGCTGTTTCAACTGCTGCGTCCGACGCTGCTTCAGCAAGTTTCGCCAAAGCACCGGGCATGACGAGTGTTGCCTTGGCGATGTTTTCTGGAGAAACAATCATTGTTGCATCAGCATCAAAGGCCGCTGCGGCAGGGCGAGCACCAGAATAAAGTGGGTTATTTGGGTCAAGCCCGGCACCCAATGCAGCGACTTTTTCCCAATCAGGCCCAACCCCACCCGTTTGAGCATACAGCTCACTGGCAAGAGTCTCGAACTGTTTCAGACTACCGCGATTGGCATAAATTTCCAGCAACTTGGCGTGAATCGCCGTACGTTGCGGATCTTTCTGCAGTGCCTCAAGCAAAATCTCCTCGGCTTGTGTATCACGGCCGTAAGCCATGTAGACATCAGCCTCGGCCACCGGATCAACCTCATCGGTGTCGATGGTTCCCGGACCAGTCTGACTGAAATCACCCGTTTGCGGCGGTGTATTGCCGGTATCAACACTCTGACCACCGGTCATGCGGAAGACAGAGTTCGGGCCGAGACTGGAAGGTCCGGGTGCTGCGGTGGTTTCAACCGAAGCATTCTGGTCACGCCGACGCTTGATGAAGAAATAACCTGCCAGCAAAGCGAGAATGCCGCCACCGCCAACCAAAGGCAAGGGATCCTCTAGCAGCGAATCCAGGAAGCTTGGCTCGGGCATTGGCGCGGGAGGCGGCACTTGAGGTTTCGGTGGCTGCGGTTTAGGTTCAACCGGTTTTGGCACCTCAACCGGTTTTGCTTCGACTGGTTTTTCCGCCACAACCGGCTTCGGAATTTCAGGCGCTTTAACGGATTCAACCAGTTTTGGCAGTTCGACTGGTTTGGCGGGCTCAACAGGCTTAACCACCTCGACAGGCTTGGCTGGCTCAGCCGGCTTGATTTCTTCTTTCTTGGCAGCCGTTTGCTGTTGCAACTCTGCCAATTTCTGATTCTTCATTTCAACAAGTTTTTGCAACTCGCTAACATTTTTTTCCAATAGCGCCAAGCGATCCTGCGCTTCTTTCAGCGACTTATCCTTGGCAACCTGATCCGCCTCACTAATCGATGGCTTACCAGTTGCAGCCCCCTTGACGGGCATTTCGGTACGCGAAACCTTGACTTGATCTTTCGTTTGCTCGGCTGGTGTCGTTTTTTCTTCAACCTTGGCGGCAATTTTTCCCGAACTGGATTGGCTGGCTGTCGCTCCCTTGGCTGGGGCTTTCGCTGCACTTGCTGCCAGTTTCTGCCGATATGCGTTCCAGTCACTCGCCTGGGTGACGTAGACTTTTTTCGCTTCAGCTTCGCTCACTGACTCAACGGCCGATTTCTCCGGCAAGCCGAGAATGGCACCCGCCTTAAGGCGATTGATATTGTTACCGATGAACGCGTCCGGGTTATCCCGGAAAAGTCCGACCAACATCTGTTCGAGCGAGACACCATCGTACTTGGTCTCGGCGGCAATTTTCCGCAAGGTATCACCCTGCTGCACGACACGCGTGCCTGCAGCGTCAGTCTTTTTCGGTGTTGTTGCCTGTTTGGCTTCGGGTGCTGGGCGCGGCGCGGGTTTAGCGCGAACCGGACGGTCAACCATGCCACCGCCTTGTACCGTTTCAACAACACGTGCCTCGGTAGCAGGACGGGCTGATTGTTTGACGGCAATCTCTGGCGGATCAAGCAGGAAGGTGTACTCCCTGACTAGTCGACCGGCTGGCCAATTCAATTCAACCAAAAAGTCGAGGAAAGGCTCGTTGATCGGCTTGACTGACGTCACCTTGACGACCGCCTGGCCGTTGGCACCTTTATCAAGCGTGAATCGCAGATCATGCAAAACAGAAGGGTAGTCAATACCCGCCTGACGGAAGGCATCTTGCGGCGCCAGCCGTGCCGTCATGCCGGCCAGTTCTTCGCGATTGGCCGCAACATCAAGCTCTGCGCGCAAGGGCTGGCCCAAGCCGGACAGAACAGTGAGTTTGCCAATACCCGCAGCCTCAGCAACCCATGGCGCGATTGATAAACAAGAGGCAACAGCAAGCGCTGCAGCGCGCTTCTTGAACCGGGAAAGATTAGTTTCGTTCACAGCGAAACCCTGAGCGTCGATTTTGGGACTTTCAAATTAACATCATGCACTTAGCAATGCAAGCTAAACCCGCTTCTCACTCTGGCGATTTTGCATATTTCCAACAAGCAAAAAGCCGGGGTTGAAGCCCCGGCTTTTTGCTGGCTAAACGCTACAAGATCAAGCGTCGAGCAGGATACGCAACATGCGACGCAAAGGCTCGGCAGCCCCCCAGAGCAACTGGTCGCCACAAGTGAAAGCAGCGAGGTATTCCGGCCCCATTGCCATCTTGTGCAGTCGGCCAACCGGCACGGTCAGCGTGCCTGTGACGGCTGCCGGGGTCAGTTCGCGTTCAGAAATTTCACGATCATTCGGCACAACCTTGGCCCATGGATTAGCTTTGGCCAGCATGTCACTGATTTCGTCGAGCGGCACATCTTTCTTCAGCTTGATGGTCAGCGCCTGACTGTGGCAACGCATCGCGCCGATGCGTACACACAAACCATCGATCGGGATCGAGCCGTGCGTCAGGAAAGCCGGCTTGCCGAGAATCTTGTTGCACTCGGCGCCGCCCTTCCATTCTTCCTTGGATTGACCACCGGCAACTGGCACGTCGATCCACGGAATGAGCGAACCGGCGAGCGGGGTATTGCGGAAGTTTTTCTTCGGAAAGGAATCAGAACGAATCGTCTCAGCCACCTTGCGGTCGATGTCGAGAATGGCCGAGGCCGGGTCAGCCAGCAGATCGGCCACTGACGAGTGGATAGCACCCATCTGGGAAATCAGCTCACGCATGTTCTGCGCACCGGCACCGGAAGCGGCCTGATAGGTCATGGACGAGGCCCATTCGATCAGGTCGTTCTGGAACAGGCCGCCAAGGCCCATCAGCATCAGGGAAACCGTGCAGTTGCCGCCGATCCAGTTCTTGCCGCCTTTGGCCAGCGAATCCTTGATGACGTGCATATTGACCGGGTCAAGCACGATCACCGCATCATCGGCCATGCGCAAAGCTGAAGCGGCATCAATCCAGTGGCCATTCCAGCCGGCAGCGCGCAGCTTGGGGAAGACTTCCTTGGTGTAATCGCCACCCTGACAGGTAATGATGATTTCGCACTGCTTCAGGGCATCAATCGAGGATGCGTCCTGCAATGGCAGCGAAGCCTCCTTGCCACCGAGGACCGGCGCCTTGCCACCAGCCGCCGAGGTTGAGAAATACACCGGATCGATAAGGGCGAAATCACCTTCTTCAACCATACGCTGCATGAGGACGGAACCCACCATGCCACGCCATCCAACTAGACCAACTCTCTTCATAGCATCACTCTCCGTGAAAAATTCTTCTACTTACAGGGCTGCCAGCACGGCGTCGCCCATTTCTATAGTGCCAACCTTGTTGGTTCCGCGCTCATAGATGTCACCCGTGCGGAAGCCCTGAGCCAGCACTTTTTTGACCGCATTTTCGATACGTAGTGCCTGCGCTTCCTGACCGAAAGTGTAACGCAGCATCATAGCCACCGACAGGATAGTCGCCAAAGGATTGGCCACACCTTGGCCGGCAATATCAGGCGCCGAACCGTGCGATGGCTCGTAGAGCCCCTTGTTCTTGTCATCGAGCGAAGCCGAGGGCAGCATGCCGATCGAACCGGTCAGCATCGAAGCCTCATCTGAAAGAATGTCACCAAACATGTTGCCGGTGACCATCACGTCAAACTGCTTCGGCGCCTTGACCAACTGCATGGCTGCGTTATCGACCAGCATGTGCGACAACTCGACATCCGGGTAGTCCTTGCTCACCTCGATCATCACATCGCGCCAGAGCTGTGTACATTCGAGCACGTTCATCTTGTCGACTGAACACACCCGCTTGTCGCGCTTGCGGGCCGCCGTGAAAGCAACGTGACCGATGCGGCGGATTTCCGATTCGCTATAGACCATCGTATTGAAACCAACGCGCTCGCCATTTTCCTCACGAATGCCGCGCGGCTGGCCAAAGTAAATGTCGCCGGTCAACTCACGAATGATCAAAATATCCAGACCAGCCACCACTTCCGGCTTCAAGGTCGAGGCATTGGCCAGTTCCGGATAGAGAATTGCCGGACGCAGGTTGGCGAACAGGTTGAGATCTTTGCGAATGCCGAGCAACCCACGCTCCGGACGCTTTTCGCGCGGCAAGGTATCCCATTGCGGACCACCGACGGCACCGAGCAACACCGCATCGGCTTGACGGGCCAGTTTTTGCGTCGCTTCCGGATATGGGCTATCTGTGGCGTCGACCGCAGCACCACCGATCAGCGCCTCTTCCAACTCAAATTTGAGGTCAAGTGAATTAAGAACGCGCACTGCTTGTGCAATAATTTCAGGACCAATGCCGTCACCCGGCAGAACACAAATTTTCATCGTCATTCCTTCTTAAGCGAACAGCCAAGGCTGGTTAATACGGCGCTTTTCTTCAAATTCATGAATTTTTTCAGCATGGCGCAAGGTCAGGCCGATGTCGTCCCAGCCGTTGATCAGACATTCCTTGCGGAAATTGTCGATCTCGAACGAAATGCCATAACCATCGGGACGAATTACCGCCTGAGCAGCCAAATCAACCACCAGCTTGTAGCCGGGCGTTGCTTCAACCTGCTGGAAGAGCGCCTCAATTTCCTTGGCCATCAGCACGATCGGCACGATGCCGTTTTTGTAGCAATTATTGAAGAAAATATCGGCGAAAGACTCGGCCACAATGGCCTTGAAACCGAAGTCGAGCAAAGCCCAAGGCGCATGTTCGCGCGAGCTGCCGCAACCGAAATTCTGCCGCGTCAGCAGGACTTGAGCCCCCAGGTAGCGCGCCTGATTCAGCACGAAATTCGGGTTCTTTGGCCGCCGGGAATTATCTTCACCGGGCTGACCAATATCCATGTAACGCCACTCATCAAACGCATTCGGGCCGAAACCAGAACGTTTGATCGACTTTAAAAATTGTTTGGGAATGATTGCATCGGTATCGACGTTATTTCGATCCAACGGCGCAACCAAGCCTTCAAGGCGAATAAATTTATCCATTTACTTGGCCGCCTTTTCGATGGCCTCGCCACTTTTTTTGATGTCCTTGCCAACACCTTCCATGGTATTACAGGCTGAAATGGCAAGCAGACAAACGATCAGGGCAAATATTTTTTTCACGACAATCTCTCCTTACAGCACGTCGCGCACATCAACAAAATGGCCGGCAATTGCTGCCGCTGCCGCCATCGCCGGGCTGAGCAGATGGGTTCGGCCACCCGGTCCCTGACGGCCTTCAAAATTTCGGTTCGAGGTCGAGGCACAACGCTCACCCGGCTCCAGGCGGTCGGCATTCATCGCCAGACACATTGAGCAACCTGGCTCGCGCCATTCGAAACCAGCCGCGACAAACACCTTGTCCAGACCTTCTGCCTCAGCTTGACGCTTGACCAGGCCTGAACCCGGCACGGCCAATGCCAATTTGATGTTGGCCGCGACATGACGGCCATTCAGTACTGACGCCGCTTCACGCAAATCTTCGATGCGCGAGTTGGTGCAGGAACCAATGAAAACTTTGTCGACCAAGATGCTCTTGATCGGCGTATTCGGATTCAGCCCCATATATTGCAGGGCGCGCTCCATGCCTTCTCGCTTGACTGGGTCAGTCTGTTTGGCTGGATCGGGCACCTTGGCATCAATCGCTACGACCATCTCCGGCGACGTTCCCCAGGTCACTTGCGGCTGAATGGCTTCCGCCTTCAAGGTCAGCACCTGATCGAAATTGGCACCGCTGTCGGAATGCAAGGTGCGCCAGTAGACAACCGCGTTGTCCCAGATTTCGCCCTTGGGCGAAAACGGCCGACCGCGCAAATAATCAATGGTGGCGTCGTCAACCGCGACAAAGCCCATGCGCGCCCCGCCTTCGATCGCCATATTGCACAAGGTCATGCGCCCTTCCATGCTCAGGCCACGAATGGCGCTGCCGCCAAATTCGATGGCGTAGCCGTTGCCGCCGGCTGTGCCGATGGTGCCGATAATGGCTAGCGCCACATCCTTGGCGGTGACCCCCTTGCCGAGCTTGCCGTCGACGGCAATCAGCATGGTTTTTGACTTCTTCTGCAAAAG
Source organism: Burkholderiales bacterium (assembly GCA_038250105.1). Classification (GTDB taxonomy): domain Bacteria; phylum Pseudomonadota; class Gammaproteobacteria; order Burkholderiales; family Rhodocyclaceae; genus Azonexus. The sequence goes on from JBBSCQ010000103.1 coordinate 6,980, forward strand.
GCATTGCGTCGCCAGCACATGCTCGACTTCCGAGGTGCCAATGCCATGCGCCAGGCAGGCAAAAGCGCCGTGCGTCGAGGTATGCGAGTCACCACAGACAACCGTCATACCCGGCAGTGTTGCACCGTTTTCAGGGCCGACAACGTGCACGATGCCCTGCTTCGGGTCTTTGAACGGGAAATAAGCCAAGGCGCCGACTTCGCGAATATTCGCGTCCAGCGTTTCAACCTGTTGCCGGGAAACGGGGTCTTTGATGCCCTCTTCCCAATGATCGGTCGGCGTGTTGTGGTCAGCCGTGGCAACAATGGAAGAAATCCGCCAAGGCTTGCGGCCAGCCAGTTTCAAACCTTCAAAGGCCTGCGGGCTGGTCACTTCGTGTACGAGGTGACGGTCAATATAGAGGAGCGCCGTGCCATCTGCTTCTTGATGGACAACGTGATTCTCCCAAAGCTTGTCGTAAAGGGTCTTCGACATGGGGTCTAAAGTGAGCTGTAAAGCGCTTAATTATTGCACAGGATCGGCGGATTTTGGCCCTTCCGGGCCGTCGACCGCAGCATTCTTGCCAACCCAGGCCCAGACCAACCCAAAGCCAATTACGGCGAAGGCAGCACTGAGCGTAAAGGTCCAGCCGGCGCCCCAGGAATCCCAGGTACTGCCACTAATCAGGGCGCCGAGCAAACCACCGGCCCCGAACGACAAACTGGAATACAAGGCCTGGCCGCGTGCCTGCGCTTTTCCGGGAAACCACTCGTTCACCGCAGCGATGGCGGAAGCGTGATAGGCACCAAAAGTCAGGCCGTGCAGCAACTGCACCAGCACCATGATGGTGACCGATTCAACGCCCCAACCCATCAACAAAAATCGCAAAACAGCGGCAGCAAAACTGGCCAGCAAGATGGCGCGCAAGGAGAAACGTAACGAGAGGCGCGCCATCAACATGAAAATTGCAATCTCGGCGAGAACGCCGAGCGACCACAGGGCACCGACTTCGGTTTTGCTGTAGCCATGCCCGGCCAGATGAATCGAATAGAAAACGTAAAAAGCACCATGCGCTGCCGACATGGCAAAACAGGCGGCCATCAAAGCTTTGACCCGTGGCTGGCGGAGAATTTCGCCAATTGGCTGACCATCGCGCGGGTGAACAACGAGTGGCGCTTCCGGCACAACGACCGCCAGCACCAATATTCCCAACAAGATGACCCAGCAAACCCAGAGCACGCTCACCGGCGGTGCCACATCAAGCACCGCGCCGGTCAACATCACGGCAACGATAAAACCAATCGAACCCCAAAGGCGAATGCGACTGTAACGGCCGCGCTCCTCGCGCAAATGATCGAAAGTCAGCGTCTCGACGAGGGGCAACGCGGCGCTCCAGAAGAAGGCGAGCACGGCCATTGCAAACAACATACCGGGGAGCTTTTCGAGCCAGAAAAAGGTGGTGAATCCAACCAGGCTGGTGATCGCCGCCAAGCGAATGATCGCCATGCGGCGGCCAAAACGGTCAGCCAGCCAACCCCACAAATTGGGGCCGAACAGGCGCATCAATTGCATCTGTGACATCAGCAAACCGATGTCCCAAGCAGAGAAATTCAGAGATTGGAGATACAGCCCGAAGTAGGGCGAGAAGGCGCCGATGAAGGCAAAATAGAAGAAGTAATAGCCCGAAAGGCGCCAG
>JBBSCQ010000104.1:0-8379 GCA_038250105.1 Burkholderiales bacterium
GAAGCACAGAACTGTTCAATTCATTACCAGCTCTTCAATCATTGTTGCCAAGAGGAGGGGCGATATGCATCAGGCTTTTCAGGGAAGTTCTGACCAAGCAAGCCGGATGAACCCTCATTTTGAGGGCTTCCAAGTGCTAGCTTGATTTTGCGCATTCGCCCGCTGTTGTGGCGTTAGTCCCTTTTCAACCTCGTCGCGGTAATAAATAGCAGCGGCATAGCCTTGAGCACTGGCGAGCAACCACCAAAAATAAGCGCGTAGATTGTCTTTGGGTAGTCCGGTGCCATTGGCATACATCACGCCCAAGTTGTATTGCGCTTCGGCAATCCCTTGGTTGGCCGCCTTGCGATACCAGGCCGCGGCCTGCCGGTCATTTACCGAGACGCCAGCACCTTCGGTATACATCAACCCGAGGTTGTATTGCGCTTCGGCATCTCCTTGTTCAGCCGCCTGGCGATACCAGACGACGGCCTCCTGGTCATCTTCCGGGATACCTTTGCCTTTGCTGTACATCATCCCCAACCAGGTCTGCGCATCGGCATTTCCTTGCTCAGCCAGTTTTTTAAAATCAACAAAGGCCTTTTGATAATCACCGCGCTTATAAGCGGCAACCGCTTGGTCAAATGTTTGCCCCACAACCGGCGCACTCACAGTAAGCGCCAGTGCAAAAAGAACTGGCGTAAGTAGATTTTTCATCAAAAAAACCTCTGATTTTTCATGGCTTCCATATGTTTTTTGATTCTAGCATCGGGGTTGTTGCCAGGCGCAGAGCTTCCTACGGTCAACCGGAAAGTTTGGCCAGGCCCTGTTTGGCCAGGCCCTTGACATCGCGGCCGGATGCCTTGGGGAAAATGTCGGGTAGTCGCTCATGCAACTCCGGCGTCAGATTCAGGCCGAACTGGGCGGCCATGGCGGCCATGACGCCCCAGATCTTCTTGCAGTCGACGCGATCCGGCGGGGAAAGGCCTGCACCATCGCTTCGATGTGCGGCCGATCGATTTGCAATTTCATGGACTCGCCTCCTGATTTGAAACCAACGGCATTGCTGCGGTCGACGGCATAAATCGGCTAAAAAACAAAAAAAGGCCCCAGAATTTCTTCCAGGGCCGAACGTGGTACTGCAGAGAGAACATTTTACCGTCAGGCGTAAGTCGGGGCGAAGGCGGCTTCGGGATTAGCCACCGGGCCGCTTTTTCCCGCGACATCAGACCAGTACGGTGAAAGTTTGCGCAGTTGCGCGACGATCGGTGGTACCGCTTCGATCACCCGATCGATCTCGGCTTCGGTGTTGTAACGCGAGAGCGAGAAGCGGATCGTGCCGTGTGCAGCGGTGTAGGGAATGCCCATGGCGCGCATGACGTGCGATGGTTCCAGCGAACCGGAGGTGCAGGCCGAACCTGAACTGCCAGCGATGCCGACCTTGTTCAACAGCATCAGAATCCCTTCACCCTCAATGTACTCAAAGGCAATGTTGCTGGTATTCGGCAGGCGGTTGGAAACATCGCCGGTCGGGAAACAATGGGTAATCTGGCTGAGCAAGCCGGCTTCGAGCTTGTCACGCAGGCGTTTGACGACGGTGTTTTCAGCTGCCATATGTTGCATGGCGAGTTCGCAAGCGACACCGAGACCGACGATGGAGGCCGAGTTTTCCGTACCCGACCGCCGACCGCGCTCCTGATGGCCACCGCGCAACAAGGGGCGGAAGCGGCAACCACGGCGCAGGTAAAGAACGCCAATACCCTTGGGGGCGTGCAACTTGTGGCCGGAGAGCGAGAGCATGTCGATCTTGGTGCTCTTCAAATCAATTGGAATCTTGCCGACCGCCTGCACCGCATCGGTATGGAACATGATGCCCTTGGCCGAGGCCAGTTCAGCCATTTCGACGACCGGGAAAATGGTGCCGGTTTCGTTGTTGGCCCACATCACCGAAACGATGGCGACGCGGTCGTGCAACAGGGACTTGTATTCGTCCATGTCGATCCGGCCCTTCTTGTCCACCTTCAGCTTATGGACGATATAGCCCTCCTTCTCCAACCAGTCGCACAGCGTCAGGATGGCCGGATGCTCGACATTGGTGGTGATCACCGTGTTGCGGTCCGGTTGCGCCTTGAGGGCGGAGAGGATGGCAGTCGAGTCAGACTCGGTGCCGCAGGAATTGAAGATGATTTCCGAGTCGTGTTCGGCGCCGAGCAGAGCCTGCACCTGGCTACGGGCTTTTTTCAGCGCCTTGCCAACTTCACTGCCAAAGGCGTGAATCGATGAAGCGTTGCCGAAATGCTCGGTAAAGAAGGGGAGCATGGCTTCGACCACGGCGGGGTCGCAGCGCGTGGTGGCATTGTTATCCAGATAGATCGGTTTCGGTTCCATGTCGCAGTCCTCTGTTTTACTCCCTCCCCTTCAAGGGAGGGTTGGGGTGGGGATGGGTGGGAGATGGCACCCCATCCCCCACCCGGCCTCCCCCTTTATGTCCCCCAGGGATGTGTATCCCTTGGGAGAAAGGGGGGAGGCGGTGTCATCAGACTTCAGCCGGCATGTAGCTGGACGGCAGCACCTGCACCAGTTCGCCCAGCGCTTCGATCATCTTTTGCTGGATGCCGCCGAGGGTGGCTGCTTCCATCATGCAGCCGGAACAGGCGCCTTTCAGATGCACATAGATCTTCTTGCCTTGCACGTCAGCCAGTTCAACGTCACCACCATCACGCTGCAGCATCGGGCGAACAGATTCGAGAATTTCCTCAATTTTTCTGATTTTCTGTACCAAAGTCAGTTTGGCGCTGGGCGGCTTCGGTGCATCCGGCGTGGCCGGGCAAGCCGGCGGCGGCGAGGTTTCGCCGGAACCGGGGCGGGAGGCCTTGACCTTGGCGAGGATGTCTTCGATGCCTTCGTGGCAAGCGGCACAACCACCGCCGGCCTTGGTGTAGAAGGTCACTTCTTCGACCGTATTCAGGTTGTTGGCGATGACGACGTCTTCAATCATCACGGCATCGATGGCGAAGCACTTGCAAATCAGTGCGCCCTCTTCGTGATCGTCACTCCACACTTCGCCACGGTAGTTGGCGATGGCGGCCTGCAGGGCTTCGCGGCCCATTACCGAGCAGTGCATCTTTTCTGGTGGCAGGCCGTCGAGGTAGTCGGCAATATTCTGGTTGGAAACCTTGAGGGCTTCGTCCAGCGTCAAACCCTTGACCATTTCGGTCAGCGCGGAGGAAGAGGCAATCGCCGAGCCGCAGCCAAATGTCTGAAAATGGGCGTCGAGGATGACCTCGGTTTCCGGTTCAACCTTGAGCATCAAGCGCAGCGCGTCGCCGCACTGGATCGAGCCAACATCGCCGATGCCATTGGCTTCTTCGAGCGGGCCGGAATTGCGCGGGTTGAAGAAGTGTTCGCGAACCTTGTCAGAATATTCCCACATGCTGTGTGCTCCTTAAACCGAGAACGACGAGCCGCAGGAACACTGCGCACTGGCGTTCGGATTGTCGAACTTGAAACCGGTATGAGTCAGGGTGTCGACGAAATCGACGGTGACGTTGTCGATCATCGGCATAGTCATCGCATCAACCAGCAGCTTGACGCCTTCGACTTCGAGCTCCCAATCGTCGTCGGCCTTATCGGACTCAAGCTTCATGCCGTATTGCAGGCCGGAGCAGCCACCACCCGAGATGGTCAGGCGCAGGCCGATAATCGGTGTTTCGGAACCGCGAATAAAGCGTTGAACAGCTTTTACGGCAGCGGGGGTCAGGTTGATCATGGCGGTTCTCCCAGAGGTGATGGGCTATTCATTGCAAGCCCTGTGCCATGCTGGATTTGTCTTGTAACTTACTGAAACTATTGATTTGTTGCGCTGCGCCGCTTTGTTGGCTTTGCGACAATCAACCCAAAATGTGTTCGTAAGCACGCCGCAGCAAGTTGCGCTCGATCTCGCTTAGCTGACGCGATTCGGTAATCGCGATGAAGCGGCTGTGGGTGCGCTCCGCCGCCGCGAAAGGCGGATCAATACCGGTAAAGGCGGCGAGCAGCACCGGCACGTCGCCGGCGGGCGTATCAACCCAGGCGTGGAACTCGGGCACCGGTTCAATGGCACCTTCAGGCAAACCAAAGCGAATCTCGGCCTCGCGGATAAGGGCGGTCGGATGAAACTGGAGGGTTGGCGAATAATTTTCGTCACGCAGGGCAGACAGTTCCGGCAGCGGGTTGAAGGCAATGACGCCGGAACTCAAGCAGAGAAAGCGCAGGCGACCACTGGTGCCGTGTTTATGCAAAAAAAGAAGACGGGGCTGGGCAATCATGATTTATTTGAGATATTCAGCCAGCACGGCATCACCGCGCAATTGCTGCGGTCGACCCCAAATTTGCACCGATTCGACATAACTGTCCGGCTGTTTGGGATGCGCCAGCAAGACCTGATATTCGGCAAAAACCCGACCATCGGGGAAGATCGTCACCGTGCCGTAGCGCGCCTGACCGCGCCAGGTGCCGATCAGGTTGATCTCCTGCGAATAGGGATCAACCGTCTCGACAAAGCTGGCTTCGGCCCAGATCGGTTCGTCACCAATCGACAAGCCGAGCTTTTCCACCTGGCGCCGCACGGCGGCGCAAATCGCGTCGCCGATTGCCGGGTCAGGAGCGCTATTCATCACCGAACTACCGTCGTCCCCGCGCAGGCGGGGAGCCAAGGTGAACCTGGATTCCCGCCTGCACGGGAATGACAAATTTGTTTTCCATGCTCAGGCTGGCGCATAGGTATAGCAGTTCTTCGGGCAAACCCGCCCGCAAGAGCCGCAGCCGATGCAATCCGCCGGGTTGGCCAGTGACATGACCATCATGTTGTCGTCTTCGTTGTCATCATCGTCGTCGAGCTCACGTTCGACGAGATCAAGCACGTTGCGCGGACAGACCTTGTAACAGCGGCCGCAGCCGATGCACTTGGCCTGATCAAGTTCGGTAGCGAATTGCGGCGTCCATTCGACGCCGCCGCGAGTGAGTCCGGTAATCATGCGGGTTGCCCTTTCTGGGCGCTGGCCAAACGGGCTGTAGCATCAGCCCAGGCTTGGCAAGCGTCAAAGGTGGATTGGGAAAGTGCAGGAATCTCGTGGTAGCCCGCCGGCAAGCGGTCTTCCACGAGGTCATGCATTTCGGAGGCCCATTCGGAAGCGATGCGCTTCAACTTTTTCACTTCCTTGTCGAGGGCGGCCAGTTCTGCATCGGTCATGTCGCGCCCTGCCCTTACAGTCCGGCAACGTTCGGATACATGCCGATGCGCTCAAGCGCGATGCCGAGCATCTTGTCAGCGTCATCCTTCATTTTGGACAGACTGGGGAAGCCGAAGCGATGCACGTCGCGTAACGTTTTTTCGACGGCGACCAACTTGCCAACGGTGATAATGGCGCGGCCAAAGCCTTCGTGCGTCAAATGCACCAGCGGTACTGCAAGCAGCTTGCATTCCTTCTCGATCAGCACGGCAATCGCGTTGTAGTAAGCCTTGACGCGGGAAATGGTTTCATCGTCCGGGTCGCCAATCAGCGGGATGGTGGCCTTGCGTTCCTTGGTCAGGATGTACGGGTCGAGAATTTTTTCGACCGTCCACCCGGCGTAGCTGCCGTAGGTATCCAGGGCGCGCATCTGGCGGGACATTTCCTTGACGAAATCGGTGTCGAAGATCGGATCAGTGCTCATGGTGATTCTCCAGTGGTGAAGCAGAAATTAGTTGCGGGGTGGGCAGCAAGCTAGGTATCAGGCTAATTGCCAGGCGGGCAATGACGAGCGCACCGAGAAAGCCGACCATGGCACCGAGGGCGGTGCCGCCGTCGCTGCCGTCGATAACGCTGCCCAGCCAAGCGCCGAGCAGCATGGCGAAGGCGGGAAAGAGGTAGCCGAGCAGGGCAGAAATGGTTAGACGGCTTTCTGGCAAACCAATCATTACCCGATCGCCAACCTTAATCTCGCCACTGACCGGCAGCGTAAGCAGTGTTGCCGGGCGGCCGCTGGCCATTTTGCCGATGCCGCAACTGCTGCCCTGGCCGCAGGAACTGCAGCCAGCAGTTTCCATGGCGACAATCGCCTGGCCGTTTTCAACGCGCTGGACGATGCCGCGATGTTCGATCATGACGGGGCTCATCCTTGCCACCCGTCCGCTTCCATGTGGCTGAAGCGGTCCTCGGCTTTGACTTTGGCCTGGGCGGCGATGGCGCGGTCGATCCAGGCAACGCCGCCATCGCTCATCGCACGGGAAATATCGCTTAAAAGGTCGTCGACCGCATCAACCTCGCCAATGCGGATCGGCTGCACGCCCTTGCTCATCAATTGCTTGATCGCCGACGCACCAATCGCCATGACATAAACCGCGGCGCAACCTTCAAGAAAATCGACCTTGGCGGCGAGCTTGCCTTCATTGCCATCCATTGCCTCTTCGGCAAATTCGGCGAGACCGACCAGCGTCGCCTTGTCCGGCGTCACCTCATAGACGACAAAGCCCTCGGCCGAGCCGAAATGCTGATTGACCCGGGTTCGGTCAGTCGAGGCAAAGGCAACCTTGAGCACGGCCTCGGGCGCCTGCTTAATGGACCAGACCAACTGCAGCCGTCGTGATGACATGTTGTTGGCCGGCGTGGTCGCGCTCGGCATCCCAATAGATTGATCGATAGGGTTCGAGTTCATGGTGTTGGCTCACAATAATGTTGGCGAGATCGAACAGGGCCTGCCGCGTGCCGCGATAGCCCACCCAGGTGCGGGCAAAACCGCCCACGTGGTCGTACTGAGGAAAGCCCGAGCGCAACAGCGGCAGGCCAAGACGGAGCGCCGTTTCGGCGGCATGGGAATTCGCGATGATCAGTTGCGCCTCGGCCGCCCTGGCCTGCTTTTCCATGTCTTCCAGATCGCCGATAATGACTTTCTCAATCGGCAGGCCGGCCAGGCTTTCATGCTTGTGCGGGCAGACGGCACTAACAATTTCGGCACCCATCCCGGTCAGAAAGCGGACCTGCATACCGAGCAGATCAGGGTCGGCGGCCAGCGCAATGCGAGCGAAACCGATCATAAAATGGCAGTCGACCATGGCATCCTGCAACTGGGCACGGTGGCGCTCAATCTTTTCCGGCACCGGCTTGCCGGAAATCTCGGCCAGCGCCTGGGTAAAGGCATCGCAATCATCAAGGCCCATCAAGCCATCGAAGCGGGTGTCCGGCACGCCAGTGCGCGTCTTCAAAATATTGGCGGCCTTGTGCAGCGAGGGGCCGATGACCAAAGTTGCGGTCGACTCGCCCATGATCTCGATTTCCGAGCGCGGCGTACCGCCCAGCGTTAAGGCCGAATACTCGGCTTCGGTCAGGTGGCCGTCGAGCGAATCGCCAATGTCCGGCACGATAATAGCGCGCAGGCCGAAAGCCTCGATCCACTCCCGGATTGCCTCGATATCGCCCGGCGTCAGCATCGCCGAGGCCAGCACATTGACCTGCTTCGGCCGCTTGCCGGCCGACTTGCTTTCCGGCACCAGCACCTCGATCAGCGACTCAATCGCCAGCGCATAACCGCTTTCCAGGCAACCGACGTAATCCGGCGTATTGACCGGGATCACGGCAACGTGATCAAACTCCGGGTGAGCGGTACGGAAGTCACGCAACGAACGACGAATATCAGTGCCCTGCGTTTCCGACAAGCCAGTGGTGAGCAGCCCGATGATGTCCGGCTGGTTCTTCTCGGACAGCACCCGCAAGGCTTCAATGATGTTGTCGTCGGCGCCCATAATGCTCGACACCTGATCCATCGCCGTCGTCTGCAACGGAATCGGCTCGCGGAAGTGGCGGACGAAAAACACCTTGCCAAACGCCGTGCAACCCTGCGAACCATGCATCAGCGGCAAGCTGCGCGCCAGGCCGAGGAAAGCCAGCGAGGCGCCAATCGGCTGGCTAACCTTCAGCGGATTAACCGCCAGCGCTTTCTTGGAGTGGATGATTTCAGCCATTTGGACGTCGCCCGTTTGAGATTGACTACATCTCAGCAAGGAACGCGCCAAGTTATTGCCCGTTTAAAAACAATGGCTTGGAAAAAACTTTAATGTAAGGAATGCAACAACGACCCGATGAAAGTGTCGTTCCACTTAGTTAAGCGGAGTGTACGGTGGTGGCACCTGGATTTATCTCAGGCTGGTCTGCTGCTCAATGAAGTAGCCACAGATAAAGGGGACGCTACCCTTTATCCCTCATCGCGGATCTTTTGGGGGTGGCGAGGATTTCAACATCGTGCACCTTGGCGTATTCCTTAAGCCACAACAAATACACCGCACGATCTTCATCGGTGAAAAATATGTCTTCACGTCGATTGCCGCGCTGGGTGATGTGGTGCGGCAATCCTGCGAATACTGTTCTAGATAATCTGGGCATTTCA
>JBBSCQ010000105.1:0-8113 GCA_038250105.1 Burkholderiales bacterium
ACATCCCTCCCCTTGAAGGGGAGGGAGTCACCTCTCGCGACCTTGCATTTGTCATTGATGCGATTGCCCTAGCGGTTTAGTCTAATTTAGCAACACGATAATTTAACGGCTAGAGAATTAGTCGGCGTGTTTTTTGCGACGGGCAATCGCACCAAGCATGGCCAAACCGGCGAGGAACATTGCGTAGGATTCCGGTTCTGGCGTTGGGGAAAGGATATGCGCCCCGATCAATACCTTGGGAGAAACATCAATGACTGACCTTGACGTGGTAACCAGGTCATAAGCTTGCGTGTTCGCCGAAAGATTGAAGCTGCTGATCGATACATCGGTCGGTGCGAAAACGTAGGCCACGAAGGATTGTTCGACGCCCGCGAGAAGATTGAAGGTGGCGGTTAAATATGACGAACTGTATGTGCTGTAGCTCGACTGTTCGAGATTAGTATGAGTATTTGCCGAAAGCGGGGATGAAGAATAAATCAGCGGTTTCTTCGTTCTCCCAGGCTATCAATATCGTCGATAAATGTTAAACGGGTAAGAATTAGTAACTAGTTCTTGACTAGTCCGACACGACAAAACCAATACGGCAGGCGTCCTTGTCACCCATTAAAGCAATTTTTCTGGCGAAGAATGATGTCTGGACGAGTTACGGTCGACGCCGATTTCCGGCCAAAATCAGAAGTTCAAGCGGGCATTCAGGCTGAACATATTGGCGCTGAAATCGAAGTTGTCCTGATTCGAGTTCCGGTTATCGCGCTGAATGCTGGTGGTTAGCGTGGCCCAGCGTACCGGCAACCAGTCGATGCCGAGGCGAATGGATTGCAGGGTGTCGCGCCGCTCGGGCAGGCCGGCGATCAATGCGCCATCGTAGCGTCGCTGCTGCCAGTCGAAATTCAGGCGCATGATCGTCTTGGCGCTGATCTGCCAGGCCGGTTGCAGGTTCACCCCGTCACTCAGGTAATAGCTGCTGGCAAAATCCTGAAACGCCGCCACTTCGCGGCGCAGGCCACTGGTCAATGAGAGCTTGCCGGTCGGCTGCCAGGTGTAGTCGAGACGCCCGACATAGACCGCGTAATCACGCGCACTGAAGTGCTCATGTTCGCGCGCTTGATGGGCCAGCTTGGCCGATAACGAGGATAGGCCGTTCAGCGGGACATAAAAGCGCGTCTCGGTCTCGATCTGCCGGAAGTTGGTATCGCGCTGGGGATTGAACGGTGCCGGCACAAGATCAAAGGTAATCAACTGCTGATCCTTGTATTCGCCAGCGCCTTCGCGCTGCAAAAGTTGCAGAAAACTGCCCGACGGCCAGATATATTTACCCCCGGCCTCCCAGGTATTCAGGGTAAAACCGCTCTGCTGACTGAAGGTCTGGCTATTGCCCTGCTTGTTGTTGGTCAGGCCGCCGAGCAGGCGCCAACCTCCCCGCACCTGCCATTCAGCACCAAAATGATTGACGTCCGTTTGCCGAATGTTCTTGCGGCGCTCCGGCGTAACCGAGCTGTAATCGACAAAACTGTTTTGCGCTTCGGTTCGACTACTTGAGAGAACGCCCGTCAAGCGATGGGTGAGCGCCCAGTTCCAGGCCCCATTATAGTTTTTCGCCAGGTAGTCGAGGTAGTCGTTCTTGCTGTAACGGGAGTCGATCAACGTCATATCGAGCGAAAAGCGCTGTTGGGCAAAGGGTTTGTTCAGTGCCATAGTCAGCGAGGTGGTCTGAATGGTGTCGCTTTCCCCCTTGGTGGACTGACGAAACAGATTGTTGTCACGTTGACTGCCAATCCCGAGGTAGACATTGAAGGTGTCGTCGGTGTCGGCAAGAGCAGACGAAGCAAATAAAACTGCCAGCGTACTGGCCATTAGCAGGCGAATAGAAATCGGCAAGAGAAAAAATCCAGTCAAAAAATCTGCCGGCAGATAGCCGACGAGGTAAGCACCAAAATAGGCTTCAAGCCCTTTCCGTCTCTATCGAAAAACGATAGCCGATGCCACGTACCGTTTGAAGCATGCCATCCAGCGCATGGCTTTCGAGAATACTGCGCAGACGTCGGATATGCACATCGACGGTGCGCTCCTCAATGTGGGAACGCCCACCCCAAACATAGTCGAGCAACTGACTACGGCTGTGAACTCGCTCGGCATGGGTCATCAAAAAATGTAACAGACGAAACTCAGTAGGCCCAAGGGAGATGGGGTCGTTTCCAGCCAGGGCCTGGCGAGTGTGCGGCACTAGGCTGAGACCACCGAGTTCGACTGAGCCTTCCGAAACTCGCGGTTCGCGCCGACGCAGCACAGCTTTCACCCGGGCTACCAGTTCACGTGGCGAAAATGGTTTGGTTACGTAATCATCAGCACCAGCTTCAAGGGCGGAAATTTTATCCACTTCATCACAACGGGCGGTCAGCATGATGACTGGCATGTCGCGGTAGCGGCTATCTGCCCGCATGTGGCGTATTAGCTGATAGCCCGAGATACCCGGCAACATCCAGTCGATCAGCATCACTTCCGGAAGGTTACTGGCCAGTACCTGCCAAGCTGTTTCGGCATCCTCAGTCGCCATCACATCAAACCCGGCGTGGCGCAAATTAACAACGATCAATTCATTGATCGCCGGTTGGTCTTCAACTACCAAAATTTTTGCTGACATTTCTTGCCCATTACCAAGCATTTACAGCTTAGAAGAATATTCTTTTCAGGTTACGGGAAGATGATGCTTAGATTGCCGCCAGCATTTTTTTACCAGAAATACCACGCCCCGGTCACCAGCACCCAGACGCCAAGGCCAGCATTGGTCACGGCATGCGCCAGGATCGGCAACCAGAGATTGCGGCTGCGCTGATAAAGCCAGCCATAGGCCAGCCCGGCGATAATGCCCGCCGCCCACTGGCTATGTTCGAAACCAAAGGCCAGGCTGGAGAACAACAAGGCAGAAATACCCACGCGGGCCGGGTCGACCGCAGCAAAATCGGCATTGACCAGCCAGCGCATAATCAGCGAGCGCCAGAACAGCTCCTCCATCACCGGCACAACCAAGGCCGAGCCAGCCAGCCGCATCAGGGCCAGCGGCCAGTCGAGCAAACCTTCACCGGTACGTGGATCAAAGCCTGAGCCCGATTGCCCCAGCACAAAAAAACCGGTATCCAGAGTCAGCCAGATAGCCAATACCACCAACCCGACAGCGACGCCCAGAAAGCACTGACGCCGATCCGGGCGACGCACGGCCAGCTCTTCAAAACGTGACCAGAAAAACCATAGCAGACCGGCAACGATGATCGAGCGCACGCCATAAAGCCAGCGGGCGTCGATCACATCGGCCAACTGCCGTCCCAGCCATGGCTCGGCGGCCAGCAGTCCAATGAAAATAACAAAGGGGATGGCCCGGGCCAGGAGCGGCGGCGGGAGAACCCCGTTTGGCGAAAAGACCCGAAGATTCACGAACCGGATCGCTGGCTATCCAGCTTGTCGCGCAAATCTTCGGCCGCGTTCTCAATCTCCACCCGCTTCAATCCGGTCAAGGGCTCGCCCTGAAAGGCACTGTCGAAGCACGATTTTTTTTCATAAAGCACCAATACCTCACCACTCACCTTGTGCAACTCTTTGTTGCGTTCAAGAGCGCTGGCATGCTGCTGCTTTTCACTGTTCAGGGCAGCCTGCAAGCGCTTGCCCTCCGCTTCGGCGGCACGTTGCTGCTCCTGCACCCGGAGCAATTCAGCCTCGGAAGTTGCCAGTTTTGCTGCCACGGCATCTCGTGCTGCGCGCTGGGTACTCAGTTCCCGGCCCAGATTGGCCGAACGGCGCGCCTCGCCTTCTGCTTTTTTCCGGGTTTCACCCAATTCGGCTTCGGCCGCTGCCTTAGCTTCACTTAGCTGGGTCTTTTCCTGCTCCAGTTGACGTTGCGCCTGCTGCAAACGGCGCACCTGCTCCTTGTTTGGGTCAGCCTTTTTCTCGGCCGAGAACGCCGGCGAGGTCGCCATAGCCATCGCCAAAATAGCTGCCGCCAGCAACACGGAAAACCAAGAGAATTTAGAATCGTACATTAACGTCAGCCTGCAATAGATCGACCGCGAAGCGATGGGAAGGATCAAGCGAGAAGGAGTCGATCGACTCGGCCGACATCCAGCGCATGCTAAGCCAAGCGTTCTGATCGACACCATAATTCATCCCCAACTGGTAACCCTTGAGGTTGGTACCGCCCAAACCAAAATCCGAGTCGGTAAAGGCGTCGACCGTGGCATCGGAACCGAGGTAGCGATAAGCGAATGAAGCTTGCCAGTCGTGACGCTTCTCAAGCTTGGGCATACCGACAGTTACTTTGTACAAATAGCCATAGTCCTTGCCGTCGGTCAGATTGATACCCGTACGACTTTGGATTTCCCCACGATCAAAGGCCGTGTTTTTGATGTAGTCAGCAGTCAGAACGACATGCACCGGATCAAAATGAGCCAGATCCAATGAGGCTGTCAAGTTGACTGGGCGGAACTTTGAAGCTAGGCCCCAATACTGGGGCGTTACACCGTCCGAGCGATCAAAATCGGTTAAAAAGAGTGTATTGCCCTTTTGACGGAGCCCCTTGCCGTATTCGTACTGACCTAAATTGACGACATAGTCGATGCCAGGGTCACGATCTGGCTTGCCTTCCAAACCACTGAAGCTATACCAAGCAGCCCCCAAGGTCAGGCGAGCCCGGTTTGTGACATCCCAATTTGCTCCAACCTGAAAACCACTCATCCAGCGACTACCGGATGTCGGTGAGCTATCCTCCTTAAGAGGAAAAGCGCCAACGGTCAGGAAAGGCCTGAAAGACGCATCGCCAAAAACTGGTTTGAACGTTGCGGCAAGGCCCTCGAAGTTAAGATCCTCGTCCCACATCAAATCGGTTGAAAACCATGGGTTCGGAATGCGACCTCCGGAGATGGACAACCAATCGGCTGGCTGATACTTTATGTAAGCCCGATCAACAAACACAGCATATTTGTTGAAATCCTGACCAAGAGTCTG
Source organism: Burkholderiales bacterium (assembly GCA_038250105.1). Classification (GTDB taxonomy): domain Bacteria; phylum Pseudomonadota; class Gammaproteobacteria; order Burkholderiales; family Rhodocyclaceae; genus Azonexus. The sequence goes on from JBBSCQ010000105.1 coordinate 4,993, forward strand.
ATTTGTGGAAACCCGGTCGGTAGCTGAACCTGTTGCCAGACGTATGCCGGCGCTCCAGTCATCCGACACCTTGGCCAAGACACCGAGACGCGCTCGCAGGCGAAAACGCTCCCGATCTTCTGTCGTGTTGGCAGTCGCACCTCGGGAATCATCGCCAGTTAGAAAACCGGCCGCGCGGGTGGTGCCACTGTCAGCAGCAAAAATATAGTCAATCGGCGGGGTATTCTTTGCATCAAAACGATCCAGTTGGTAGCGGAAGCGAAGATCACCTTCCCACTTGATACGATCCAGCCATGAAGGAACCGCATTCGGTTCAGCCCAGCGCTCTGTTTTTGCTTGGGCAAGAACTTCCTGCCGCAGCTGATCTCGTATTTCGTTTTTGACCGTTTCCGGGACGTACTGAACGCGCACCGGCGCCGATCCTTTGGGTTTATCAAGCACCATGGACTTTGCCGCCCTGGCCTGAGCACCCTTGATCATCTTCTCGGCTTTTTCGCGAGTAAAGATACCTTGGTCGACCAGCGCATCAATCAAATTCAGCGTTGTTTGCCGCAGGGTTTCCAGCGACTCCCGGTCGTCAGCATGGGCTGGCAGCGCGGTTGTCAGCATGGTGGCCAAGGCTACCGCCACGGCTTTATGCAAGGGTTTTGGATTCAATTTCATTGATCTCTCTCTGGTTTGCTTCATTTCGTATCTGACTAAGCTGCGCCGCGATTGGTAATTCGGATGCGAAGTGGTTGCACCAGATTCTCGGGTGGCACCTCACGCATCGGGGCAATTTGCTGCAACGATTCGCGCAGTAACTGATCAAGGGATTCGTTTCCCGTGCTCTGGGCCAATTCGGCTCTCTCAAGTGAGCCGTCACGACGAAGCCAGATGCGCACGGTGACCCGATAATCCGATTCACGCAGCTTGCGGCTACGACTTAAATGCTCCTGCAAATGCCGTTGCAGACGACCGGCGAAAAGCCCTTGCTGCATCCCGCCGCCGACATTGCCGCCGACGTAATCACGCCCTACCGTACCGGCCCCGAAGGCGCTGTCACCATCACCCGCCGCACCCTCCATCTTGAGTGGGGCGTTCTGCGCCGGTGGGGCAATATCCTTCGGTTGCTCGATTTTGATGTCCTTCTTGTCGTCTTTCGGCGGCTCCGGCTTTTTCTCTTCCTTGGGCGGCGGTGGGGGTGGCGGTGGTTTATCCGGCAACAAAGTCACGGTGGATGGCTTGCGCGCCTTGCCGGATTTACCGCCCATCAGGCTCATCACGCCCCAGCCGATCAAGCCGAGCAAAGCGATACCGAGCAACGCCACGGCAAGAATGGTCAGCCAGCGACGCGGCGGCGGATTTTTTGTCTCCATGCTACTTAGTTACCTATTCTTGCCGTCACCAGCCCGACCGAACCAATGCCCATCGCACCGGTAAGATCAAGCACTTCAATCACCCGGGAGTAATTGACCGCAGGATCACCCTTGAGCACCACAGACGCCTTGGGGTCACGTGCCATCGTCGACTTGAGCTGGATTTCCAGCTCACGCACGCTGACGGCCGCACCATTCAGGCGCAAGGCGCCATCCGGCATGATCTGGACAATCTTGATCTCGTGCTTTTCAGTGCTCGGCTTGTTCGATGGCTTGGGCAACTGGATCGGCAGACCCGAAACGGATGCGGTGGTCATCAGAATGAAGATAACCAGCAGAACGTAAGCGAGATCGAGCATCGGCGTCACATTGATGCTGTCGTAAGGCTTGGTTTCAGATTGGACCTGCATGGCCTACCTCGTCGCCCGCGTCGTCGCCAGGCCAAGGTCGGTAATTCCATTGCGTTTCAGCAACTCCATCACCTCCATGACTTTGGCGTATTGGGCGCGGCCATCGCCCTTGATAACAATCGCCAGCGCCGGGTTGGCCGCCAGATTTTGCGCCAGACGCAGGTCCAACTGCTCCATAGTCACTGGATAGGCATCGAGAAAAACATCGCCATTGCGGGCCACGGTCACCGCCTTGATGCCAGGCTTGGCCAGACTGGAACTGGCCACCGTCTTCGGCAAATCGACCTTGACGCCCTGCACCGAAGCCGTCGTCATAATAATGAAGATGACCAGCAGGACATAGGCAAGGTCGAGCATTGGCGTGACGTTGATCTCGTCATAGGGCTGGTTGTCTTCCTGAACGTGCATGTTTTCGGCCCCCGCATCAACCGGCGTAAAGCTCGGCCGATTTGGTCAGGAACTCGTCGGCAAATACCTGCGTATCGGCCGAAACGTTCTTGATCCGGATTGCCAGCCAGTTGTAGCCGAACAGTGCCGGAATAGCCACGGCCAGACCGGCCACCGTCGCCACCAGCGCAGCAGCAATACCCGGCGCAATCGCATTCACATTGACATCCCCCGCTGCTGCAATCGCCGCGAAGGTAATCATCACACCCACCACCGTACCGAGCAGGCCAAGGAAAGGGCCACCGGAAATGGCGATAGTGAGCAACACGATCTGGCTGTTCAGGCGCTGATTTTCGCGCACCATGGCAGCATCGAGCGCAGCCCGGATAGAGTTGAGGGCGGCTGCCGACAGGCTGCTCTGCTCCCCCTTTTTGCTCTGGACTTCAAAGCGGTGGTGCATTTCCTGGATACCTATTTGATAAAGCCGGCGGATCGTCGAATGCAGCAAGGAGTCATCCTCGTTGATCGCCTTGGTATCCATCGACTCCGGCTGCAATAACTTGCGCGGATTGTCGCGGAAGCGATTCAGGAAGGCCCGGTTAGCCTTGTCGGCGCGACCGAGAAACAGGGTTTTGCCAATCATTACCGCCACACTAACCACCGCCATCACCGCCAAAATACCGATGACTACCCAGCCATCAACCGTCAGTGCGCCAAGCAGGATGCCGATATATGAAGCACTCTCGCCGGCCGCCTCTTCCTCAGCGCCGAGCATCGGACTATCCGCCTGCTGGCTGCCCTGAAGAGCCTTGATGTAATCGGCGGAACGCGCCGTCACCGCCAGCGTCACTTCGTCCAGGTCGCCCCGGAAACCACTACCGATCTTGATATCGCCACTACCGTCGGCAATAGCGACCTCGGCCGTGCCGGCCTCGACGCCTTCCATATAGAAAGTCAATTTGCCGC
>JBBSCQ010000106.1:0-8033 GCA_038250105.1 Burkholderiales bacterium
CTTTGCGCTGAAACATGAAATTTATGCAATACAACTAACGGCCGACTCTACGCGCCTCGCCTGTGACTGAAAATCGCTCCTCGCGGGCGATTGCTGCGGCACAGCAGCACCGTACTTTTTACTTTTGCAAGAAGTTCTATTAAGTGCCATTTCCCGCTCACTGGCATTGCGCCTGCGTCATTCCGAGACCGAAATCGCCATGCTGCAAGAGTATTAACCAAACGCATTTCTCTGATAAAGTTGAAATGCGCATTTTGACCCGGCCAATTTTTTGAGAAAAGCTGCGGCCTGAATAACAATTTACCAATCCCCCTACAATGGAGTTGAATCTATGAAGCTATGTTCCCTACTGTTGATTTCCCTGCTTTCCGCTATCCCGGCTATTGCTGTCGCCCAGGAACCCCCTAAGGCTATCGTCGTTACCGACAAGGCACCGGGTGAAGTCATGGCGGCCCAAGGTATTGAAGTGCAGGGCAAGATTACTGCCATCAACAAGAAGACCCGCACCGTGACCCTGAAGGGCGCTGAAGGCAAAGAAGTTTCATTTGTCGCCGGCCCGGAGATCCAGCGTTTCGATCAAGCCAAAATCGGCGACATCGTCACCGTGACCTACTTTGAAGCCGTCGCGCTGGAACTGAAAAAATCCGGCTCCAAGCTGCGTGAGCGCAGCGAAAAAACCGAAATCGTCCGCACTAAGCCGGGGGAACAAGCTGGCGCCACCGTCAGCCGCCACGTCAAGGTGATTGCTGATGTCACCGCGGTCGACACCGCAACCGGCCAAGTTACCCTGCGCGGCCCGAAGCGTTCAGTGCAACTGACCGTCAAGGATCCGGAACAACTGAAGAACATCAAAGTGGGTGATCAGGTTGAAGCCCGCTATGTCGAAGCAACCGCAATTACTTTGACCCCAGGCAAGTAAGCGCCACACATTTCGAGGGGCAACCCCTCGAAATGTGTATCAATTTGCTTTAATCCCAAGTGCCGACAGCGACATCGGCAAGTCGATTTCGATCAATAGACCCTACGCGATTTTGTTTTTGCCTGTATTTTGCCGTTGACCGCAGCAAACACTCGCTGCGTCATAGCCAGGCCAATACTGTGGTCACCGCAAACCGGCTAAACATAAGCCCGCCGATGAACAATAGTGATACTTCGTCGAAAATAGGGCACTATTTATTTTTTTGTTTGTCTAGGACAAAGGAGGAAATGAAAATGACTAATAATTCACCCGATACCCTGCCGCAAGCCGCAGTTTCCATCGAATCAAGCCTCGCTGCCATCCGTCCTGTTGCCATCAGCGCCCCGCTGCGCTGGCTGGTGTTGGGCTTGGCTGATCTGAAAGCCGCGCCGGCAGCCAGTTTGTTTTACGGGATTGCCTTTGCCCTGATGGGCTGGTCGATTGTTTTCTTTTACGGCAATGCCTATTCGCTGACCGTTGCCCTGATGGGTGGCTTCATGCTGCTTGGCCCTGGCCTGGCGATGGGGCTATACGCCCTCTCCCGCCAGCGCGAAGTGGGTGAAGTGCCGCGCCTAGCGCCCTCGCTGACAATCTGGCGGGACAACCTTTCCAATTTATCGATCTTTGCCTTGGTCACCGGTGTGGTGTTTTTAATCTGGGCCCGAGCTTCAATGGTGGTTTTTGCCGTCTTCTATTCCAGCGGATTACCCACCGCTGCCGACTTCATGCGTGAGCTGCTGGCCTTTGATAATGTCGAGTTTGTAATCGCCTATTTGGTCATCGGCAGTTGCTTTGCCAGCTTCATCTTTTCGATCAGCGTCGTTGCCGTGCCGCTCATGCTCGACCGCAACCAGGACGCGATCACCGCCATGCTGCTCAGCCTTGCCAGCGTGGCAAAGAATCCTTTGCCGATGCTGTGCTGGGCGATCATTATCGTGACCTTGGCCGGGATAGGATTTGCCACCGCCTTCATTGGTCTGGTCCTGACGATGCCGGTTTTGGGGCACGCAAGCTGGCACGCATATCGTGCGATGATTCCATCGAACGAGCGTTAAATAGACATAAAGCAAGCTTCAGTTTTAGCGATTGGGGGAGGATAGAGATTGATCACTGCAAAGTCTGACGTACTTGTCTTTCAGGACGTTGAGCAGGTTTACCGCTTCGTGGCGCTGGATTTTGTCACCAACTATCCGCGTTGGTCGCCTGAGGTGATTTCGCTGAAAGCGCTATCGGACGGACCGATCCAGCCGGGTTACCAGGCGAGCCAGATTCGGGTCGATCAGGGGCACAAAACCGAATCGACTTTCGAGGTCGTCGAACTCATCGCGCATCGGCGAATTGTCTTCAAGGGCGTCACGGCGCCCTATTGTTCGACCTATGAGTTTGACAACCTCAACGCTTCGACCCGGCTGAGTTTTACCTTTGAACTTTACGAAGTCGAGCCCCACATGCGTCCATTCGAGAAACTGATTCGCCTGGCCTTGCAGGAAGGTGCCAAGCGCACCATGAAAAAATTGAAGATACTTATCGAGAAGGAAATGCTGGATGACGATTAAACGCCTGGCGGCGCCGAGCACCATTTTCAACAATCGAATTCTGCAGGAGGTGCTGATATGTTCGTGACTGATAAAGATGATGGCCTGATTCCTTTCGTGCTGACTCAGATTCTCGATGCCTGCGTCAATGGGGTAACGCTGTCTGACCCGGATTTGCCCGATGCGCCGATTGTTTATGCCAACAAGGCGTTTGAGGATATTTCTGGCTACTCGCAGGAAGAAATTCTCGGGCGTAATTGCCGCTTCATGCAGGGCGAAGACCACGAACAGGCCGGTTTGCAAACCATTCGTGAGGCGATGGCCAAGCATGCGCCGTGCACGGTTACGCTGCGCAACTATCGCAAAAACAACGAGCTGTTTTTTAACCGTTTATCGATCCGTCCGCTGGTTGACCGCGACAACAACGTTATTTACTACCTGGGCGTGCAGTTCGACGTGACGCATCAGGTCAAGGCCAAGGAAGAAATCGACAAGCTTTATCTTTCAATTGATGCTCCGGGCGGCGCCTAGAAATTGACTGCATGAACGCCGCTGATGTCATTCCTTCGATTGTCAAACAACTGCTTGAGTCGCAGAAGTACGCCGTATTGGCGACTGACAACTGCGGTCAGCCCTATACCAGCTTGATGGCGTTTTCAGTAACCGAGGATCTGCAATCATTTTTGCTGATGACCGAGCGGGGCCGCCTCAAGTACGAGAACCTGATGACCAATCCGCGAGTGGCAATTTTTATCGACAATCGGGAAAACATCGGTAGCGATCTCAACGAAGCGATAGCGATTACTGCCAAAGGCCTTGCCGAAGAAGTGCTAGGCGAGGAATGCATTGATGGCCGGGCGTTTTGTCTGGCCAGACACCCTGACCTGCAGACATTTTCTGCCTCACCGACCTGCGCCCTGATCCGCATCAGGATCAAATCCTATGTCGTGGTCAGACGTTTTGAGGAAGTGACGGAATGGCGTATCGGCTAGGTATGACCGACAAGCGGGCGATTGAGTCAGGACTGATCGTACTGATGCCGCTTTCTGGGATACAGCATGCTTGAAATAGAGGGTTTGTCGCGTCAATTTAATGGCCGGGAAGTGCTGCAGCGCGTTTCGCTGACCTTGAAAGCTGGCGAATATGTCGCGATTGTCGGTGAATCCGGGGTGGGTAAATCGACCCTGCTCAACCTGATTGCCGGGCTGGATCGACCTGACGGCGGTCGGCTTGTCCTTGATGGCATCGCTTACGCCGGGCTGGATGAGGATGCGCTGACCCGTCTGCGGCGCGACAAGCTCGGCTTTATTTTTCAGGCTTTTCACGTCTTGCCGCATCTCACGGTGCGCCAGAATGTCGCCTTGCCGCTTTGGCTGCAGGGCCGACAAGGCGCTAGTGCCGACGAACCAGCGCAGCAGTTGCTGGATGCGGTGGGGCTGGGTGAGCGGGCGGCGAGTTGGCCGCGCGAGCTTTCCGGGGGCGAGATGCAGCGGGTGGCGATTGCCCGCGCTTTGGTGCATCGCCCACGCTTGGTGCTGGCCGACGAACCGACCGGCAATCTCGACCCGGCCAACGGCGCCAAGGTGCTGGCCTTACTGGCCGAGCGCATTCGCCAGGCTGGCGCCATCGGCATTCTCGTTACCCACTCGCTAGCGGCTGCGGCAACGGCAGATCGCGTTTTGCGCCTGACCAGCAAGGGATTGCAGGCGTGATACTGGCGCCAGTTTTTCTTGGTTCGTTGGCCCGGCGAAGAATGGCGACACTGTTTTCTTTTATCGCCATTGTGCTTGGCGTGGCGCTGGGTATGGCGGTTCAAGCCGTGCATGAGGCGGCCTTGAGTGAGTTCGGGCGGGGTTTGCGGGCGATGGTTGGCGAGGCTGATCTGCAGGTGCTTGGGCCGCGCGGTGGCTTTGACGAAAACGTCTATGCCCGGCTCGCCAGCCGTCCCGAAGTAGCCGAAGCTAGCCCCATCCTTGAGCTACAGGTCAAGCGGGCGGGTTCGGAAGATAGCTTGCAACTGCTGGGCATAGACCTCTTCGCGCTAGCTCGGGTAACCCCGGTTTTATTGCCAAAACCGGCGTCGACCGCAGACCGGCTGGCCACCTTGGCTGAGGACAGTGTTTTTCTCAGCAGTGCCGCGCAAAGCGCGCTTGGCCTGAAGCCCGGTGATGCGATTGAGTTTCAGGCCGGGACGCAGAACCGGCATTTCAAAATCGCCGGCGAGATTCCCGGGGTCGCCGAAAACCGGCAACTGGCGGTGATGGACATCGCCGCCGTGCAATCACATTTCGGCAAGCTTGGCCGGCTGACCCGGATTGACCTGAAGCTGGCCGCGGGTGTGACGCCAGATGCGGCACGCCTTTCATTGCAGGGAATCCTGCCGGCCGGCGTGCTGATTGAAGAACCGGAGGCCGCCGCCGATCAGGCGGGCAATCTGTCGCGGGCCTATCGGGTCAATCTGACCATGCTGGCGGCAATCGCCTTGCTGACCGGCGGCTTTCTCGTTTTTTCGGCGCAGGCCCTATCGGTGGTGCGTCGGCGCAGTGAATTCGCCTTCTTGCGGGCGCTCGGGCTGGCCCGGCGCAGCCTGTTCAGCTGGCTGTTGGCTGAGGGCGCCATGGTTGGGCTGGCCGGCGGCGTGTTCGGCGTCATGCTAGGGCACGGCCTGGCCTGGGGAGCGCTTGCTTTGCTTGGCGGCGATCTGGGCGCCGGGTATTTTTCCGGCTTACAGCCAACGCTAAAATTTCAGCCTCAAATGATAATGATATATGTGGTGCTTGGCTTGCTCGCCGGTATTGCCGGGGCGTGGCTGCCGGCACGCGAGGCCGCCACGGTATCGCCGGCGCAAGCCTTGAAGGCGGGCGACGAAGCGGCGTTGCTCGGCGGCCACGGCCACCCCTGGCTGGGTTTTGGTCTATTGCTAGCCAGTCTGGCGGCCTGCGCCATTCCTGCTCAGGACGGGCTGCCGGTCGGCGGTTATCTCGCGGTGGCCTGCCTGCTGGCTGGCGGCGTCATGTTGCTGCCGGCGCTCGCGGCTGGTATCGCCCAGCTTTTGCCAGATCGTGGCCCGGTACCGGCCCGCCTGGCCCGGGCCAGGCTAAGTGCCGCGCCCGGCCATGCCGTCGTCGCTGCGGCGGGGGTGATGACCAGCGTCGCGCTGGCAGCGGCGATGGCGATCATGGTCGCCTCATTCCGTGATTCGGTCGATCAATGGCTGTACCAGTTGCTCCCGGCCGATCTCTATCTGCGCGCCGGGCAGGCGCAGAGCAGCGGCTATCTCGACGAAACTCTGCAAGCCCGAATTTCGTCCATAAATGGCGTTGACCGTAGCAACTTCACCCGCCACGACAATTTGCGTCTGGCCGCCGGAAAAGTGCCGGTGGCGCTGATCGCCCGCCCGATTTCGCCCAATGGAAGCGATTTGCCGCTGGTTGGCCCGGTGCGCCTTGGAAAACAACCGGCGATCTGGATTTCGGAAGCGATGCTGGATATTTATGGCTGGCGAGTCGGCCAGCATGTCACTTTGCCGCTCGCCGGCAAGTTGGTCGAGCTGAACGTGGCTGGCGTCTGGCGCGACTATTCGCGGCAATCCGGCGCCATCATGATCAATCTGGATGACTACCGTCGCCTGACCGGGGATCGGCTAATCAACGATGCGGCGATTGATCTGGCCCCTGGTGCCGATGCCGACCAAGTGGCCACTGCGCTGACCGCGATGGCCGGGCCCGGCGTGCTGGAAATCGCCCGGCCGGGGGAAATCCGTGCACTTAGCTTACGAATTTTTGACCGGACTTTTGCCGTGACTTATTTGCTCGAAGCCGTTGCCATTGCCATCGGTCTGGCCGGTGTGGCGGCCAGTTTTGCCGCGCTCGCCTCGGCGCGTCGCCGGGAGTTCGGCATGTTGCGCCACCTTGGCCTGACCCGGCGCCAGATCGGCTGGATGCTGGCGCAGGAGGGCGCCCTCGCTGCGGGTGTTGGTGTGTTGGCCGGCCTGCTGGTGGGCGGTGCCATTGGCCTGGTGTTGATTGAGGTGGTCAATCGCCAAAGCTTTCACTGGAGTATGGACTTGCATGTACCCTGGGCTTCCCTCGTCTTGTTCGCTAGCGGGCTGATTGCGCTGGCGGCGCTGGCCGCGGTTCTCGCCGGCCGTCAGGCCATGCGTCAGGATGCGGTGCTGGCGGTGCGTGAGGACTGGTGATGCAGCGCCGCGACTTTCTCCTTGCATTGCTGAGCCTGAACACATTTAACCCGGCCGCTTTAGCGTCCGTCCCGTTTGCCCCGGTGTTGCCGGGCCGCCCATTGAGCTTCCCGGCCGATTACGGCGCGCACCCGGAATTCCGTACCGAATGGTGGTACGCCACCGGTTGGCTGAATTTGCCGGACGGCAGCCCGCTGGGTTTTCAGAGTACATTTTTCCGCATTCGTACCGGCATTGGCGAAAGCAACCCCAGTAACTTTGCCCCGCGTCAGCTCATCCTAGCCCATGCGGCGCTTGCCGACCCGGCGTTTGGGCGTCTGCGCCATGACGAACGTTCGGCCCGCGCCGGCTTTGGCCGGGCTGGATTCGCCACCGATCAGACCAAAATCTGGGTGAACGACTGGCGCTTTGAGCAGCAGGCCGATAGCTACCGGGCCGTGGTACGTAGCGCCGATTTTGCCTATGCCCTCACACTCGTGCCAAAGAGTCCGCCGACGCTCAACGGGCAAGCCGGGTTCAGTACCAAGGCACCCGATCCGCGCCACGCCAGTTATTACTACAGCCGGTCGCAGCTCAAGGTCGATGGCAGTGTGACGCTGGCCGGGCAGACCATGCCAGTCACCGGCCAGGCCTGGCTTGACCATGAATGGTCGAGTGAATTGCTGGCCCAGGGCACCCAAGGGTGGGACTGGATCGGCATTAATCTGGCCGATGGCAGCGCCTTAATGGCTTTTCGTTTGCGCGGCGCGACTGATTCGGCGCTTTGGGCGGCGGCCACTTTTCGGCCGGCTGATGGCAGCAGCCGGACCTTGCCACCCGAGGCTGTGGCATTCGAACCCATGCGCCACTGGCGATCGCCGCGCACGGGTATCACTTATCCGGTGGATTGGCGCGTGCGCATCGAGCAGCGGGTTTTTCGCTTGCAAGTGCTGATGGACGATCAGGAGTTGGATAGCCGACGCTCGACCGGAGCAATTTACTGGGAAGGCGCAGTGCGCCTGCTGGAGGCCGAGCGGGAAGTCGGCCAAGGCTATTTAGAAATGACGGGTTATGGCGAAAAAATCAGGTATTAGGTTGCCCCCCAGACCGGCTTTCCGCCATGCGGTAGGCGTAACTACACGATGGTCTTCAAGTAGATACGGTGTATACGAATGCTCGCTACTAGCAGGGAGGTCTCGGGACGGGTCTTTGCAACGTAACCGGAAATCCACCGGCGTTCTTGCCTACGCTTGGAGGGTATGCAAAGGCGAGCGGAGGGGATTGGCGGCGAAGAGGGGTTTCCAAAGACGCGGCGTCAGTTCGTGCACACGGCTGGCCGGATGCTGACTGACGCGCTGCAGGA
>JBBSCQ010000107.1:0-8030 GCA_038250105.1 Burkholderiales bacterium
CATGGCGCGGAATCATCTGCTGCCCACCCTGCTCCGCCGACCCGGTAATCGGCCCGGTTTTAGTGAAGACCTTGCCCTGATATTCAAAGCGAGCGCCGATGGCGAGTTGATGCAGTTTCATGGTCAGGTTTCCTGAGAGGGTGCGGCAGCATAACGTAAGGCCAACTTCTGGCCCATCGGCAAGACCACTGATAAAGAAAGCCTTGAGATGACCGAGCAAACTATTTACTATTATGAGTAAATTTACTCAGTGATGTAAAAATGACTTTCGAACGTAGCCAAATCAATACCCTTCGCCAGCGTTTATGTGAAGTACCTCGCTTCATGATTGTCGTTGCTGGTCCTCGCCAAATTGGTAAAACAACCATGGTCAGGCAGGCGCTTTCCGCTTACCCATCAAAATTCGTCGCGGCAGACCAAGCGCTGCCCGACATCTTTGATCCTTTCAGTTCATTTTCTAGTACCGCCTATTCGCAGTCACAGGCTGGCGCCTCGCCCACTGCGGAATGGCTGGTACTGCAATGGACACGGGCACGCGCTAAGGCTCGGATGCTGCCAGACGACAAGTCCTACGTTTTAGCAATTGACGAAATCCAGAAAGTCCCGCGCTGGTCAGAGGTGGTCAAAGGTTTGTGGGATGCCGACCGTGTAGAAAATCTGCCAATGCACGTCGTTTTACTTGGCTCATCTCCCTGGATGATGCAAAAAGGTTTAACCGAAAGTTTGGCCGGGCGTTATGAGCCCATCCGCATGAGCCACTGGTCGTACGGCGAAATGCAGGAAGCTTTCGACTTCTCGCTCGACGAGTACCTGTATTTTGGTGGCTATCCCGGCAGCGCCAGATTGATTCGAGAGGAAACTCGCTGGCGTCAGTACGTGCGCAGCGCCTTGATCCACCCGAATATCGAAAAAGACATCCTGCAAATGACACGGGTCGACAAGCCCGCTTTGCTGAAAACCTTATTTGAACTCGGCTGCGGCGCTTACTCCGGACAGATTATTTCCTATACCAAGCTCCAAGGCCAATTGCAGGATGCTGGCAATACCGTAACGCTGGCCCACTACCTTGAACTGCTGTCGCAGGCCGGCCTGCTATCAGGACTAGCAAAATACGCCGGACAAAAGCACCGACAACGTGCCTCCAGCCCCAAACTAAATACCCACAACACGGCACTGATGTCGGCGCTAGCCGGCTACACCTTTGCCGTCGCCACGCAGGACCGAAGCTATTGGGGGCGTTTGGTTGAAAGTGCAATCGGGGCCCATCTAATCAATACCGCCTCCGATGATTGCCAAGTGCAATACTGGCGAGAAAGTCCCGACGAAGTAGATTTCATTCTCGATAACGGCCACTGCCTAGCTGCCATCGAAGTCAAAAGTGCCAGCAAATACGTTACACCGAAGGGGCTTGATGTTTTCGCCAGCAAATACGCCAACACAAAAACACTGGTCGTTGGCGAAGGCGGCATCCCCTTGCAGGAGTTTCTCTCCCATCCTGCCGATAGTTGGCTGGAATAAAGCCATGCATCTAGTTCCCCGTCGTGTTCGTGTCATCGCCGAAAGTCAAGACAAGCCACAGGATGAGCCCACCCGGCCTTTGGAGGCATACCGCGAAGCATCGGCCTGGGTATTGCTCGGTGAGCCGGGGTCCGGCAAGTCGAAGGCTTTTGAAGCCGAATCCAAGGCCAGCAACGGCATTTGTATTTCGATTGCCGAATTTCTGATCGATACACCCGATGCTGACTGGGAAGGTAAAACTCTATTTCTTGATGGCCTTGATGAAACCCGTGCTGGCGCAGGTGACAACAATACCCTGCTCAAACTGCGTGCCAAACTCAAGGGCTTGGGGAAACCCCGCTTTCGTATCGCCTGCCGCGCCGCAGACTGGTTCGGTGCAGCTGATCGGGAGAGCATTCGCAAAGTGTCACCGGATGCGCAGTGGGCAAGCTTGCTTTTAGAACCCTTGAACCAAGCTGAAATTAGCGACATCCTGCGTCTTAACCATCAAATCCCCGATCCGGAAGCCTTTATTCGCAAAGCCGGCGACCTCAAGCTGGATGGTCTGCTCGACAACCCGCAAACGCTAGAACTACTGGCTAAATCGATCCACAACGGACAATGGCCAGCCACCCGACTGGAAACTTTTGAACTTGCCTGCGCGGCGCTGGCTGGCGAGGAATCCAATCCGCATCGGCAAAAACTGACAGCAGCATCAGCGACACTTGAGAGCCTGCTGACAGCCACTGGTCAGCTCTGCAGCGCACTGCTTCTTGCCGACAAAACTGGACTAGCACTCGACAAGGATCAAGCAAATGAGCGCTTTCCAGATCTTGCCGAATTCAGCCCCCCCGACCGGCCAACAGCTCGACTCAGCGTCAGCCGCAAGTTATTTCGTCCGGCCAGTGACGAAGAGCGATTCCAGCCTTGCCATCGCAGCATTGCCGAGTTTCTCGCCGCCCGCTGGCTAAGCCAGCAAATCGACCGGCATGGCCTACCCCTCGGCCGGCTGCTCAATCTGATGCTTGGTCGCGACGGTCGGACTATCGCCGGTCTGCGCGGCCTTTACGGCTGGCTGGCCCTGCATTGCCAGACGGCACGCCAGCAATTAATCAGAGCTGACCCGTTGACCGTCATTGTCTTCGGCGACGTCAAGCCAATATCGGTAAACGACAAACGACAACTCCTGGCTGGCCTGCAGCAGGAAACGGAACAAAATCCTACTTTTCGCTGGAGTGTCCGTCCACGTTCGGTGTTCGGCGCGCTAGCCGACCCGTCGCTTGCGGTCGACTTCCTGAAACTCCTGAAATCGCCAGGTCGGGATGACGTCAGCCAAGCTTTCCTTGCCACTATCCTGTACATCCTGAGCGAGGGAGAACCACTGCCTACGCTAGCCGAAACACTGAAATCAGTAGCTATCGATGGTTCACGCTGGGGGCAAATTCGAGACAACGCCTTGCTTGCCTGGGTAAACGGCGCACCACCAGCAATTGAAGCAATGGCCCTGCTTGATGCGATTAACGATGGTCAGATCACCGACCCGGATGACGAGCTCGCGGGCCAGCTATTGCCCTATCTGTATCCGAAGCACATTGCACCAGAACACCTGTTCAGTTATTTGCATCCGCGTAAGGCAGAAAATTTAACAGGAATCTATGCTTGGTTCTGGTCTTACACCCTAATATCAACCGCGCCCACGTCGCACTTACCAACCTTGCTCGACAAACTTGCAGTGCATAACGACTTACCCGCGTTGATTATTCAGGATTATCACCTCCAACGAATGGCCAGCGCCTTGCTGTCCGAAGGCATCGAGCGGCATGGCGATGCCATTGACGATCAACGCATTTTTATCTGGTTGGGAATTGGGGCCGATGAGTACGGCGATATTCATCGGGAAAATGCCAATCAGGAGCGTATTACCAAATGGCTGGAAAAGCGCCCAGAACGCTATAAATCATTACTAGCCTTCGCCCTCAATCAATGCCGTGGACACGAAGATTCCTATGCATGCATTTCATATAACCTGCAACGCCTTGATGTTGTAGTGGCGCCGCCAGACATCGGCCAATGGTACTTGGAGCAAGCTTCTCAAGAAATGGATGATGCACTAGCTCAGCACCATCTAAATAACGCATTTAATGCACTAATGCATCAGCGAGGCAACCTGGGGCTAAAGCTGGAAATGTTTGAGGCTTGGTCTGAGAAATACCCTGAGCGAAAACACTGGCTGGATCCTCTGCTGAGTTGGGAGATTGATGAAAGACGCCGGAACAATGCCAACCGCGGAAAGATTCGCAAACAACAACATGAAGAAAACCGGCGAACGCGCACCATCAACCTTAGCGAAAATATCGATGCTATCCGTACTGGTAGAGCCACCCCCGGTCTGATGCACCAATTGGCACAGGTCTGGCTAAATCGTTACACCTACACTCATGGCGACACGCCGCTGGCTCGATTTAAAAGCTATTGCGAAAATGCAGAGGAAATACTGGCGGCCGCCAAGAGCGGTTTTACGCACAGCCCAACACGGGACGATTTGCCGCAAGTCGCCGAAATCATCGAATTCCGTACCCGGCAACGCGAACACTTTGTCCGCGCCCCCTGCCTGATCGGCATGGATTTGCGCTGGTGCGAACACTTTGTCCGCGCCCCCTGCCTGATCGGCATGGATTTGCGCTGGTGCGAAAACCCCGCGCTGCTGCTTACGCTTTCCGATGAGCAACTGAAAAAGATGGCGGCGTTCTGGCTGACCTACGACATTGGCGATGCCCCGGGCTGGTATCGTTCTCTCGTCCGCGAGCGCCCAGCCTTACTGGCTGATCTATTTATCGATTACGTCAGTGCCATGCTAAAAGCCAAAAAGGAGGGTATTGCCGGCATCAGTGCCTTGGCAAAGGATTCTGATTTTCGCAATTTGGCAGCGTTGACCGTACCCCGCCTTCTGGAAGTCTTCCCGATCCGCGCCCAAAGCCGCCAATTACCACTACTGGAAAGCCTGTTAAAAACAGCACTCAACACTGCAATGGCTTTGCCAGAGCTAATCGAAAGAAAAATCGCCCTTAAAAGCATGGATAGCACCCAGAAAGTCTACTGGCTGACGACGGCCATGCTGCTCGACACCAAGCAATACGAACAACGGCTGTGGGATTACATTGGCAAATCGTGGGTGCGGGCCAATAGCCTGGCGTGGTTTATCAGCGACCGCTTTTCAGAACTGAGCGGCGAATACCCGCTCACCCCACGCAGCATCGGAAAACTGATTGAACTACTGACACCCCATGCAGAACTCGGTAGGTTCAACGGCGTCGTTACTCCAGCAATACATCTAGGTGATCAGGTGCGCGGCCTGATCACGCGCTTGAGCATGCAGGCCAACGATGAGGCCGCTGCAGAAATTGAACGTTTGTGGCTTTTGCCCGCAGTGAAAAAACTGGAACTTTCGCTTGATGGTGCCCTGCATGAGCTACGCCTGAAACAACGCGAAAACAGTTTTGCCTTTCCGTCACTCTCGACTGTCGTACAAGTTATTGCTAATCGTGGGCCAGCTAATGCCGGCGATCTGGCTGTGCTAACACTGGATCATCTGGATGACTTTGCCCGGCAAGTTCGATCCGATAACGCTGATCTATTCCGGCAGTTCTGGACGGAAGCTAGAGAAAATGCCCACAAGCCGGAGAATAGCTGTCGCGATGCACTGCTCATTAAACTGAGGACGCGCTTGAAGCAGTTCGGCATCGACTGCCAGCCGGAAGCCGACCAGTTCAACGACAAACGTGCCGATATTCGCCTCTCCTTCCGAAATGAGTTTGAGCTACCCATCGAAATCAAGCGTGAAGACAATCGCTCTTTGTGGACAAATCTGCGCACTCAACTGATTGACCAATACAGCATTGCGCCAAAAGCGGAGGGATATGGAATTTATCTCGTACTCTGGTTCGGCGGCACAACAATTCCAAAAGCCAATGATGGCGGTAAAAAACCAACCTCCCCGGAAGAACTTCGCACCCGTCTGGAAAACCAATTGAGCCCCGACGAGCAAAAACGAATTCATGTTCGGATTCTGGATGTCAGTTGGCCGAATGCTGCTCGCTAAAAAACACACTACTTCGATGTCAAAATTCCTGAAGGCGAAAACAAAACACCGGGCTGAATGCTGCGGTCAACCGGGAAAATCAGCAAAAATTCGTAGCCGGTCGCAACGTGGCGGCCGGCTTTATCGCTTAGTCGATCACGCCAATCACACCAATCACGTTGAGGAAGATCAACACGATGGCGACTGGCACAACGTAACGCAGCACCTTGAACCACAGGCCAAAATAGCCGGGACTCATGGTAATTTCCTCGACAACGTCGGCGCGTTGCATCACCCAGCCGACAAAGAGCGCAATGAGCAGGCCGGCCAGCGGCATCATGAACTTGGTGGTTATCGTATCGAGCAGATCGAAAATACCCAGCCCGAAGATCGTGAAGGTGCTCCAGTCGTTGAAGGATAGGGCGACGGCAACGCCCAGCAGCCAGACGACGAAGCCAACGGCAAAGACGGCGCGCGGGCGGCTCAGGCTGTAGTGTTCAACGAGCAATGCAGTGGCTGGTTCGATCAGCGAGATCGACGAAGTCCACGCCGCAAAGGCGAGCAGCAGGAAGAAAAGTACGCCGACCACTTCACCCATTGGCATTTGTGAAAAGGCGAGCGGCAGGGTTTTCAGGATCAGTCCCGGCCCGGCGGCTGGCTCCAGTCCGCGAGCAAAGACGATAGAAAAGATCGATAACCCGGCCATCAGCGCAACAGCAGTGTCCGCCAGCGCGATGTAGAGGCAGGTGCGCGGAATCGAGGTACCGCGTTCGAGGTAGGAGCCGTAAGTCATGATGGCGCCCATGCCGAGGCTGAGGGTGAAAAAGGCATGGCCCATCGCCGAGAGAATGACTGAACTGGAAATTGCTTTGGCATCAAAATGAAACATGAAGCGAATTGCCGCCGGCATGTCCGCCGCAAAGATGCCGTAGCCGAGCAGCACCAGCAGAATGGCGAAGAGACCCGGCATCATGACCTTGTTGGCACGCTCGATACCGCTGGTCACGCCATTAGCAACCACCGCAACATTAAGCACCATGAACACCGTGTGCCAGGCGATCAGTCGCTTTGGATCCGCCAGCAAGGCGGAAAATGCGTTGCTCAGCGACGCTTTGTCCATGCCATGAAAACCGCCCGTCGACTTGACTAGATAATCGAGAATCCAGCCGGCGACTACGCTGTAAAACGACAGGATGAGCACGGCGCCGACAATGCCGATGTGACCGATGATCCGCCAGAGATTCGACGCGCCGGCTTCATCAACGACTGTGTGCATGCTGTCCACCGGGTTACCCTGGCCGCGCCGGCCGAGCAGCGTTTCGGCCATGAGCAGTGGAATGCCGATGGCGACGATGCAGGCCAGATAGACCAGCACGAAGGCGCTGCCGCCGTTGGTGCCGGTCATGTAGGGGAATTTCCAGATATTGCCGAGGCCGATGGCCGAGCCAGCCGTCACCAGGATGAAAGCCCAGCGGTTCGACCAATGGGCGCGTGCAGTCGTGGGAGAGCTCATGTTTTTCCACTCCGGATCGCGGATGCTCACGATGAGCAAGGGTTCCGCCTTGAAAGGCGCCGATTATAACCAGCTCCGGTGGGCCGGCCAGCGTCAAAACCCGGTCAAAACGACACCAAGCCAGTCGCTACATAAGCCTTTTCACACGCCATTTTTGGCCGCGAATCGCCGTCGACCGTGATAAATTTACCGCCGCCCCGATTCAGGACCAAATGCACAACCATGACTGACCAGCTCAAGCTTTTCGACAACAAAACCACGTCAGAATCCGACGATTCTGCCGCACCATGCGTGCCAGCCAATACCGAGCCATCGACCGACTTGTCGGCTGATGCTGGTGCCGCCTTGTCAGCCAACCAGCCGCCGGCATTGCCACCCGCCGCCAGCGGCGCGGCGCCGGATATTCCGTCGCCGGCTAATTACGCCGCCCGCCGCTATCTTGAATACGCGATGAGCGTCGTCACCGGCCGCGCCCTGCCCTCGGCAGCCGATGGCCAGAAGCCGGTGCAGCGGCGCATTCTTTTTGCGATGTTCCGCATGGGCCTGTTCAAGAGCCCGCGCCACGTCAAGTCGGCGCGTGTTGTCGGTGACGTGATCGGTAAATATCACCCGCACGGCGATTCGTCGGTTTATGACGCGATGGTGCGCATGGCGCAAAACTGGAGCCTGCGTTACCCGATCGTCGATGGTCAGGGCAATTTCGGTTCGCGCGATGGCGACAACGCCGCCGCCATGCGCTATACGGAAACCCGCCTGACGCCAATTGCCGAACTGCTGCTGGCCGAACTTGACGAAGGCACGGTTGACTGGAAGCCGAACTACGACGGCGCTAACGACGAACCCGCCCTGCTCCCGGCCCGCCTGCCCTTCTGCCTGCTCAATGGCGCTTCCGGTATCGCCGTCGGCATGGCGACCGAGATTCCCGCTCACAACCTGCGCGAA
>JBBSCQ010000108.1:0-7718 GCA_038250105.1 Burkholderiales bacterium
AGGAAATTCATCTTGTGCCGGGTATGTTCGTTATAGACCCGGGCGGAGAGCGTGCCCCAGTCGTATTGGCCGGTGTAGCGCAGATTGACCTGTTCACTCTTGTTGCTGGTCATGTCCATCCGCTGGTTGGGGAAACCCTGATAAGGGATGTCCTGGAAGCCAAGCCTGAGTTCGACGAGGTGTCTGTCCTGACGGAAGGCGAGGCCGAGCGATTGATTTTGCGACTTGTACATCGAGGAGCCGACTTCATTGCCGGCCAGTTGCTTGGTTGATTGGTACATCGATGGGCCTGCGACACCGCCAACAACCGGGCTTTTGATAAATGCCGGCCCCGTCGCCTTGAAGTTGCCGCCGGCCGTGTAATTATCCGATTGCGTACTTGAGCCGCGATAGGTGATGTTGAACTGTTCGGTGGCCAGCGTGGCGCCAATATTGCCGCCGAAGGCATCGCCATTACTGCGATAGAAGGCACCTAGCTCACCCTGGGTCAACAAGCCTTCGCCAGCCCGGGCAAATGCCGGCGCCGGTGAATCGACAATAATGGCGCCACCAATACTGTCGCCGCCCAAGCTAACTGGCGTGATGCCGGTATATACCTTGATGCTGCCAACGTGGCTCGGGTCGATATATGACATTGGCGGGTTCATGTGGTTGCCGCAGGCGGAGATTAGATCCATGCCATCAACTTTGATGCGCAAGCGGTCATCGGCCATGCCGTGAATGGCCGGCAGGCTGGAAACGCCGCCAGCACCATAGAGGCTGACGCCCGGCACATCGCGAAGCAGGCTGGCGGTGTCGCTGGTTGCAGCGCGCATAGGGGCCAGACTATTGGTATTTACCGAGTTGGCGGTCGGGGCCGGCTGAATCTTGCTGTCACTGACTACCACATCGTTGAGCATCGGCGTTGTGACTTGACGCTCTTGTGCGGCGGCACTGTGCCAAATGGCGGATGTGGAAAAAGCGACGGCCATTGCGGCCGTTAGCGGACGAATGCGATACCCCATGAAATGCTCCCGGACAGTTTTTGTTTTATTAGAAGGGGCTGATTTTGCGTGAGATGGAGTGGTTTGGGAATGCGACAAATTGTCGCGCGGCAATTTGTCTAATTCCAAAGTAGGGGGTGACAATTCAGCCCAGGTGCTGGCTGATCTCAAGCGGCGTGCTGGCATGGGGGGAGCGCTCGACGGCGACAGCTGCTGTGGAAAGCGAAACAAGCGTTCGCTGATTTTGGTCGATTTTTAGCGTCGACCGGAGCAATCAGCTATTCAACTTCTCCAGCGCTTCGCGCAGCTTGCCCGGCTCTTCCAAACGTAGCATGCGACGAACGTTGGGGGTCAGTTCCTCGACGTTGGCCTTGAGGACGCGGTTTTTTACCTTGAGAATTTGCGAGGGATGCATCGAGAAAATGCGTAAGCCCATGCCGAGGAAAAGGCGGGTCAGCTTCGGGTCACCGGCCATTTCGCCGCAGACCGAAACCGGAATGCCGACCTTTTCTGCACTGGCCAGGGTGTGGGCGAGCAACATCAGTACCGCCGGATGGAGCGGGTCATAGAGCGAGGCGACCTGCTCGTCGGAGCGGTCGATCGCCAGCGTGTATTGAATCAGGTCGTTGGTGCCGATCGAGAGGAAGTTGAGGCGGCGCAGAAAAAGGCCGATGGCGAGTGCAGCAGCGGGAATTTCGATCATGCCGCCGACTTGAATCTTTTCATCAAAGGCAATTTTCTCGCCGCGCAGGCTGGATTTTGCTTGCTCCAGCGCGGCCAGTGTCTGGTCGATCTCGTGGGCGTGGGCGAGCATCGGGATCAGTAATTTGATCGGGCCGTGTTTCGAGGCGCGCAGGATCGCCCGCAACTGAATCTGGAAAGTGTGCGGCTCAGCCAGCGACAAGCGAATGGCACGGCGGCCAAGGGCCGGGTTGGTTTTTACCCGGTCACCGAGGTTGGCGTCGGGGCGAATATCCTTGTCATTGCCTAGGTCGAAGGTGCGGATGGTGACCGGCCGACCGGCCATGCCCTTGACGACCTTCTTGTAGGCTTCGTACTGTTCCTTTTCATCGGGCATGTCGCCGCGATCAAGGAAGAGAAATTCGGTGCGGAACAGGCCAATACCTTCGGCGCCGGCCTCGACGGCTTCTGGCACGTCACCGGGCAGCTCGATATTGGCAAACAACTGCACTTCAACGCCATCAATCGTTTGCGATTTGGCCGTCTTCAGGCGCTTCAGCTTGCTTTCTTCCAGCTCAATCTGGTTTTTGCGCAGCTTGTATTCGTCGAGCACGCGCGGGTCGGGATTGACGATGACGACGCCGCGCTGGCCATCGACGATGATCGTTTCGCCATCGCGAATCAGCGAGCGGGCATTCTCCATCCCGACTACCGAAGGGATCGCCATGCTGCGGGCGAGAATCGCCGTGTGCGAAGTGGCGCCACCGACGTCGGTGATAAAGGAAGCGAAGCGGTGTTCCTTGAAGGAAATGACGTCGGCCGGTGAGAGGTCGTGGGCGACGATGATCAAGGTTTCTTCCTTAACCCCCTTGCCCGCCTTCATTACAGCCCGGCTCGGGTGGCCGAGCAACTCCTTGATCACTCGTTCGACCACCTGAACAACGTCAAACTTGCGTTCGCGCAGGTAAGGGTCTTCAAACTGTTCGAACTGATGGACCAGATCTTCCATCTGCTGCACCAAGGCCCATTCGGCGTTGCAGCGGCGCTCGCGGATAATCTCGCGCGGCTTGTCGGCCAGCTCCGGGTCTTCCAAGAACATGGTGTGGATGTCGATGAAGGCAGAAAGCTCGGCCGGTGCGTGCTCGGTTGTCTCCTTCATCGCCACCAACTCATCCTTAACGACCTTGATCGCCGCATCGAAACGGGCGATTTCCTTGTCCACCATGCGCGGCGCGACGGTGAGGTGCGAAACCTCCAGCGTCGCATGCGACATGAGCATGGCCCGCCCGATGGCGATACCGCCCGAGACACCGTAACCATGCAGAATGAAGCTCATACCGGCTTACTCCCCTTCGCCAAAGTAGTCGGCGATCAAGGCGAGCAACGCTTCCATCGCTTCGGCCTCATCCGCGCCATCGGTTTCAATGCTCACCGTCGAGCCCTTGCCGGCGGCCAGCATCATCACACCCATGATGCTCTTGGCGTTGATCCGGCGCGTCCCTTTGCTCATCCAGACTTCGCACTTGTGCTTGCCGGCGAGTTGAGTCAGCTTGGCCGAGGCGCGTGCATGCAGTCCGAGCTTATTGATGATTTGCGTTTCTTTGGTCAGCATTCTTTAATGTTCCCGCATGTTGAGTACGCCATCCCGGCCGCCAGAAATGGCCCGGGTCAGCAAAATTTCCATACCTTTGTCGCGATAAGTCAGGGCGCGCAACAGCATGGGTAGATTGACGCCAGCAATACCTTCAATCCGGCCCGGTTCGAGCAGCTTGAGGGCAAGGTTGGCCGGCGTGGCGCCAAAAACATCGCTTAGTACCAGCACGCCTTTGCCATTGTCGACTAAGCCAAGCATCTGGCGCGCCAGTGGCAACAAGTCGAGCGGGTCATCCTGCGCCGCGACGCCTAGCTGGTTGAGCTGTATTGGCCGCTTGTTCAGCACATGGCAGGCATTCTGCACGAGTGCCTCGCCATAGCTGCCGTGGGTAATCAGGAGGATTCCAATCATGCGTTGGATTCTAACCCGAAGCGTTGGTAATCCGCCGTTCAGCGGTGTTACAACAATGGTGGAGTTGGCTGGCGAGGGTTAAGCTAGACCCGAGTTGCCGTTGTATGCTTGTCGACAAATCAACCTTGATCTTTTGATGAAAAATCCCGTTCCTGTCATCGTTCTGGCGCAGCTTTTCGGCACATCGCTGTGGTTTTCTGCCAACAGCGCGGCGGATGATCTGATTCGCACCTGGGGCATCGCCCCGGCCGACATTGGCACCTTGACCAATGCCGTTCAGCTCGGCTTTATTCTCGGCACCCTCAGCTTTGCCATCTCTGGTTTGGCGGATCGCTATGCCGCGAGCCGGATATTTGCCGTTTGTGCCGTAATGGGGGCGCTCTTTAATGCCGCCTTTGCACTGCTCGCTACCGATATGACGCTCGGCATCCCGCTGCGCTTTGCCGTCGGCCTTTGTCTGGCCGGCGTCTACCCGCTCGGCATGAAACTGGTGGTCAGCTGGGTGCCGGAGCGGGCCGGCTCGGCCTTAGCCCAACTGGTCGGCATGCTGACCTTGGGCACCGCCTTGCCGCACGGCATTCGCTTGGCCGGGGCGGGCTGGTCGTGGCCGGCAACGCTACTGGTTTCTTCCGGTCTGGCGCTGATCGCTGCCGTCATGATCTTCCGGCTCGGCGACGGGCCGCATTTAAAACGTCGCCACGATGCGCCGCCCCTGCGGCTGGGCAGAGTTTTTTACGCCTTTTCAGTACGCGAATTTCGCGCCTCCGCGCTCGGTTACTTCGGCCATCAATGGGAGCTTTACGCCTTCTGGACGCTGGTGCCGTCGCTGGTCATCCTGAGCGGTCTGGCGGCGGCACGAACGACGGCACTTTCCGGATTTTCATTTGCCATTATCGGCATCGGTGCGCTCGGTTGCCTGCTTGGTGGCTGGTCGAGCCTGCGCATCGGCAGCGCTCGAGTCGCAGCAATCGCCCTCGGATTGTCGGCCTTGTGCTGTGCAGTCTTCCCGCTGAGCGAAGCTTGGCCCGTTTGGCTAAAAATCAGCCTGCTCCTGCTCTGGGGTGCCAGTGTCGTTGCCGATTCGCCGCATTTTTCGGCGCTTTCCGCCCGCGCCTGCGCGCCTGAAATTGTGGGCAGCGCCTTGGCCTTTCAAAATTCCCTCGGCTTTGCCATCACGATGATTTCCATTCATTTGGGTACTGCCTGGATCGCCGACTGGGGCAGCAATATAGCCTGGCTGCTCATGCCCGGGCCGTTACTCGGTCTGATCGGGCTGTATCCCCTCTGGCGAGCGAAAAGCTGATCGATAGATTTGCTTTCGGCAAACTGAAAGCGCTGCCTGTTTCCAAGTTTGCGGTTATTGCCTATTTTTGCGGTTGACCGCACTCCGCTTATAAATCGACTCGGGCACGGCAGTTGCTCGGCAAACGTAAACCCGCTTGCTAACGTCAACATTCCAACATAAACCTGCCGACTGGAGTTTCCGATGAACAATATTTCTGCCACGGTCGACCGCTTAGGCCAGCCTGTCGCGCTGGGCGATATGGTGCGTGTGCTCGGCGTGACGACCGACCCGGAGATGGATGAGGACGACCGCGACATGTTCAATGACATGATCGGTTCAACCTGCCTGGTCGAGCGCATCGACGCCGATGGCGCGGCTTGGGTGGCTATTTGGTGGAATGGTTTTGAGGGGCCGCTGCTGACTTCGGTGGGCTTGATGCCGGGGCAGATGGATAAGGTGGCCGGCTGAGGCTGTTGCAGGTTTTCGCCGAAATTTGCTGTTGACCGTAGCAGTCCAGGCTGTGGGTGACAGCTAAGGAACCGCTGATTAATTCGTCATCCCCGCGTCGGCGGGGATCCAGCACCTTGATTTTCCTGGATTCTCGCCGACGCGGGAAAGACGAATCAGGCAGTTTTCCGTAACAATTGGCGTTGTTTTCGGTCTGACTCATTAATTCCGCCCACCCGCCACTCAAGAAAGCTGCTCCGCGTGACCTCATCCCAAGCTAATCCAGATCCCGGCGCTGCCTTCATTCGGGCCTACCACGCCCGGACCAAGCACCGGATCGAAGCCTACGCCGAAGGCCCCGGCCAGCTCGATTGGGATGCCCAGCCAGCAGCGTTTCGTCATTACCTGGGCGCGCCCCTGCTTGAATTACCGCTGAGTGCCGGGCAATTTGAACGTTGCTACGGTCAACTGGCAGAAAAGCCCAAAAACCCGATTGCCCCGGATCTCGCCAGTCTCGGCGCCCTGCTCGAACTCGCCTTCGGGCTGTCCGCCTGGAAAAGCTGGGGGCCGAATCGCTGGGCGCTGCGTTGCAATCCGTCGTCTGGCAACCTCCACCCGGTTGAAGCCTATGTGCTGAGTCACGGCATCGCCGGCATTCCGCCCGGCTTGCAGCATTACGACCCGGAAAACCACGCCCTCGAAGGCCGCGCCCTGACGCCCGCTGGCAGCGGCGAGCCGTGGCTGGCTGTCGGCCTGTCGAGCATCATGTGGCGCGAAGCCTGGAAGTACGGCGAGCGCGCTTTCCGTTACTGCCAGCTCGATGTCGGCCATGCGGTCGGCGCGCTGGCTTATGCCGCCGCACTGTTGGGGTGGGAAGTCCGGCCGCTCGCCATCGCCGGCCAGTCGCTGGCGCATTGTCTCGGCCTCGACCGCAGCGACGATTTCCCGCCCTCGCGTTACGCTTTCACCGAAAGCGAAGAGCCGGAGATGCTGCTCGCTTTGCGTGCCCCCGGCTTGCAGAACGTGCCGGCCAGCGCAGTAATCAGCGCCTGGCTGGCTGATGCCGCTTGGCAAGGCAAACCCAGCTGTATCGATCCATCACCCGGCTACCGCTGGCCGGTAATTGATCAAGCGGCGGCCGCCAGTGGCGAAACTGGCATCGCCCTCGAAACGCCGAATTTCGCCGCCCAGCCTCCGCTCGCCCCGCACCCAAGCACCGCCGGGGCTGGACAAATTATTCGCCAACGGCGCAGCGGCCAGCGTTTCAACCCCAGGTGCAGCCTGCCCAAGGCGGACTTTTACCGAATGCTTGATGCCGTGTTGCCGCGCTCTCAGGCGCCGTGGCTGGCGCAGGAAAAGCCGCCGCAAATCCACCTGCTGCTCTTTGTCTTGCGGGTAGAAGGCTTGCCTTGTGGGCTTTATCTGTTACCGCGCACGCCGGCAGCGACCTCGGTATTACTGGCAGCGATGGCGGCGGGTGAAATGCCTTCGACCCCGTGTCCGGTGACCAACTTCGACCCCGATTGCCCGCCTCACCTCGGCCTCATCCAGCTTGCCGAAATCGGGCTGCCCACTTTGCAACGCATCGCCCGCACCGTCTCTTGCCACCAGGATATCGCCTCGACCAGCGCCTTTTCGCTCGGCATGCTCGGCGAATTCGAGAATGCGACCGGGGAGGGCCACGGCTACCGGGAATTACTGCGCGAGGCCGGGCTGGTCGGTCAGGTGCTCTACCTCGAAGCGGAAGCAGCCGGGGTGCGCGGCACCGGCATCGGCTGCTTTTTCGACGATGCCGTGCACCACACCTTCGGCCTCAGCGGCGAGCGCTATCAGAGCGTCTATCACTTCACCGTCGGTACGCCCGTCAGTGATGAGCGCATCGAAACCAGCCCACCTTACCCCAAACGTCAACAGGACAACCCATGACCCCAGCCTCGCCAGCCTGCTTGAAGCTGCTGCGCAAGATTGCTTGAACATTGCCCTCAGTAAAATCGGTGATCGAATGTCGTACAGCCTTCAAGGCACGATGTCGTAAAGCCGACACTTGGCCTTTAAGGTCGTTGGAAAGCCGCGCCAGGCGGTGCTTTCGCAACAGGCTTGGAATTTGCTGAAGAGGAGAGTCCCCTCTTTCGAGCAATCGTCATGACCCCAGAACTTCGTAGCAAATTGATCGCCAGTCTCAAGGACGGCAGCATCGTGCCTTATCTTGGTGCCGGCGTATTGGCCGATGTCAAAAATGTCGCGACCGGCGAGCCGATCCCGGCCGACAGCGATTCGCTGATTATCGCGATGAACGGTGGCAAGCCGATGGCGCCCA
>JBBSCQ010000109.1:0-7703 GCA_038250105.1 Burkholderiales bacterium
CTCGCCATTGCCGCCATCCCAAGCGGGGCACTGGTGATTTTTGCCTTGGGAAAACTGGCCTGAAATATCGGGGAAGCTGAATCCAGAGGGAAGCAAATGCGTCGGGCCGGCAGTTGGCCTATGGTGATCGCTGGCCAACTTGCAAAAACTATGCGGCAAGAAGGCTTGGCCGCGCCCCGTGCAGCCCGCTTGATTCGCCTCTAAACCAGCCTGAATTTGGCGCTCGGTTCCGCCAGGCAATGCCGAATTACGGCCGCCAAACCCAGGTAATGCTGCGCCGTTCAATCTCGACAAGTATCTCTGCCATCGCTTTTTCGACCAAAGCCGGTTCGCCTTCGACGCCCAGTTCGAGATGCTTACGCTCGGTGCCATTCAATGACGGCAAAGAAAAGAGGCGCAGTGTCGGGTAATCCTTGACGATGCGCTCCATCAGATCGAGCAAGGCACTTTCGTAGGCGTTCGGCCCGGTGAGCAGAAATGCCTTTTCCAGCTTGCCATCGATTGGCTGAAACAGATCAGCGTAGAAAGTATCGAGCGCCCACTCGATCATCGGATGCGCCATTTGCGGAAAACCCGGGACGAAATAATGCTCGTTCGCCATGAAACCGGGAATCCGGTTGAACGGGTTGGGGATGATCTGGACGCCAGCCGGGAAGGTCACCAGTTGCTGGCGCTGCTCGCTAATTTCTTCACCAGGGAAGCGCGCCTTGATCTCCTCAAAGCCATCCGGATGTAATTGAAGGCTGACGCCAAGGGCCGCCGCCACCGCTTGTCGCGTGTGATCGTCCGGCGTATTACCGATACCGCCGCAGGAAAACACCACGTCACCAGCCGCCATTGTCCGCTTGAAGGTTGCGGCCAGCCGCGCCCGGTCATCACCGAGATATTCGACCCACGAGAGGATCAGACCGCGCTTGCCGAGCATTTCGGCAATTTTGGCAAAGTGTTTGTCCTGGCGTTTACCAGAAAGAATTTCGTCGCCAATGATGACGGCGCCAAAGGTACGGCTCATAGACGTTCTCCCACAATAGTGACCAAGGCGCCGCCGCGTGTGCGGCGCAGGGCTTCAAGCCCGTAATGAACAAAAGATAGCGCCGCCAGCGCCGGGACCAGCAAACCGATGATCGGCACATGGGCAAACAGGGCCATCGTTAAGCCGAGCATGAACATCGGTGTTTTTTGCTGACGCCGCAGGGCTTGCCATTCGTCGTCGGTAGCGTGCATTGACAGCGCGTCGTAGGCGAAGGTTCGGCGATTCAGCCAGGCCATTAGCAGCAAGGGGAGGATCAACGACAGGCCGGGAATGATCCATAAAGGCAGCGTCAGCAGCCAGCCGACAATGAACAAAATCGTCGCTAAAACGCTGTTGACCGTAGCAGCGACAAAACTGTCTTGGCCCATCGGCGCGACGTCGCGATACTCGGTTTCAGTCAGTTGCTTGAGCATCAGCGGCATGATGACCACGGCAGCGAGCAGCGAGGCAGTCAGGTAGGCGCAGGCGAAAATCGCCATCCAAGCCCCGGTGTAGGCCAGCAAAGTGGCCAGCCAGGCGAGGCCCCAGCCGATCAGGATGGTCATCGGTGGATGCCCCATCAGCCAGTTGACCAATAACCCCAGCCCCCAGAAAGCCAGCACCACCCAGAGGATGAGCGAGACGAGCGCCGGGGCCAGCACGTAAAGCCAGATTCGGCCCTGGCGCAGGCTGGCAAAACTGCGCATCAGCGCGAGAACGACATCAGCCAAATTGAATTCCCTCCCATTGTTTTTGCAGCCGCTTGACCGAGACCGGCACCGGCGTCCGGAGTTCCTGCGCAAACAGGCTAATGCGCAATTCTTCCAGCAGCCAGCGGAATTGCTCAATCTGCGGATCGATACTGCCCTGCTTGGCGAGCTGGGTCAGCCGCCGCTCGTAGTTGGTCCATAGCGGCGCGTACTCAGCCATCGCCCGCACATCACGCGCCGGATCAGCCTTCAGTTTATCGAGCCGGGCCTGAATGCCCTTGAAGTAGCGCGGGAAATGTTGCAGACGCTCGAACGGCGTTTCGGCGACGAAACGCTTGCCCATCATCCGTTTCAACTGCGCCTCAATATCCTGCGTCGCTGCGCTATGCACCTTGAAAGCCGGCAGCTTTTTGACCACCGCCTGCCATTCGGTCAGCACGGTGCCGACCATGCGGCAGACTTCCTGCATGATCAACCCGAGCCGCGCTTTGCTTTCGGCGCAACGGGACTTGAAGGCGTCCGGCGTGCTTGGCAAGGGCTCGGTCAGGCAAGCGCGGGCAAAAGTCAGGTCAATAATCTGCCGCTTCAAATCCTCGGCGCTGCCCAACGCCATAAACTGCATGCCCATTTGCGAGAGGCCCGGCACGTTCTTGTCGAGATACTTCACTTGATCACGCAGTTGCAGCATGAACAGGCGCATCAGGCCGTTACGATGCGCCTTCGCGGCTTCTTCGGCAGAGTCATAAACTTTCAGACTGACCGTTTCGCCCTCATCCGACAACGCCGGGTAGCCAAGCACCGTTTGCCCGGCGACCGGCACCTCCATCAATTCGGGCAATTCTCCGAACGTCCAGTCAGTCAGTTGCGTGTATTCGGACGGCGTTTCATGCAGTTCGGCAAACTCCTGCTTCGCCTCCTTGCCCCAGTCGGCGCGCAACTGGACCAGACTGCGCCCCATGTCGAGCTGGCGACCATGCTCGTCGAGCAACTTGTAATTCATCGAAAAATGCAGCGGCAGCACGTCGGGCCGGAAGGCATCCGGCGTCACCGCCCAACCGCGCGCATTCAGGCCACGGGCATCAAGAATAAAGTCGATCAGCGGTGGGATCAGCCCCTGCGCCAGCTTCTTGTCGTTGCCGGCTACGGTCGACACGAATTCTTCAACAAATTCCGGCACCGGCACCAGCTTGGCGCGAATTTTATGCGGCAGCGTCTTGATCAGTTGCACCAGCTTTTCCTTCAACAGCCCCGGCACCAGCCATTCCATGCGCGCTGCCGGAATCTGGTTGAGTTGGGCCAGCGGCAAAGTCAGCGTCACACCATCACGCGGCGAACCTGGCTCAAAATGATAGCTAAGGCCGTACTCAACGCCGCCGACTTTCATCTGATGCGGGAAGGCATCGGTCGTCACCCCCGCCGCCGAATGGCGCATCAGGTCGTCCTTGGCGAGGAAAAGCAGCTTGGCATTCTCGCGCTCGGCCTCCTTGCGCCAATGGTCAAACGTGGCTCCGTTATGGATACCTTCGGGAATCAAGTGGTCGTAGAAAGCAAAAATCAGCGCATCATCAACCAGCACATCCTGCCGGCGCTGCTTGTGTTCGAGGTGCTCGATCTCGCGGATCAGCTTCTGGTTGTGCAGAAAGAAGGGCCAGCGTTTGGCGAAAGCCTCATCAATCTCCTCGCCAACCAAGCCTTGGCGGATGAAAATTTCGCGCGACTCAGCCGGCGCCAGCGGCCCGTAATGAATGCGCCGCTTTGGGTTGATCACCACGCCGTAGAGCGTCGTCCGCTCCCAGCCGGAAACCTGCATGGACTTCTTTTCCCAATGGGCGTCGAAGTAGCTGCGCTTGATCAAGTGAGCGCCTACTTTCTCCAGCCAGTCCGGATCAATGCGGGCGACACAACGGCCGAAGAGCCGGGTCGTCTCGGTAATCTCAGCCGCCATGATCCATTTGCCCGCTTTTTTCTGCAGCGGCGAGGAGGGGTGAATCAGGTAGCGGATGCCCCGGGCGCCGAGGTAATAACCGGACTCATCCGACTTGCAGCCGAGGTTACCGAGCAGGCCAGAGAGCAAGGCCTTGTGGATGGCGTCGAAGGTGGCGGGGAGCATCACCTGGGCGTTGAACCCATCACCCTCCCGACCTCCCCCTTGAAGGGGGAGGAGCTTGGCTTTTCCTCCCGCCCCTTCAAGGGGAGGGCTGGGGTGGGGATGGGTTCGCTCACTGATCCACCCCAACTCCGCCACCATCGCATGCAACTGTCCATGCACCTCACGCCACTCGCGCATGCGCAGGTAGGAGAGAAAATTATCATGGCAAGCCTCGACCAGCTTCTTATTGGACTTCTTATGCTCCAACTCGTGTTCGTACCAGTGCCACAGCTTCAGCCAGGCAAGGAATTCCGACTTGTCATCGGCGAATTTCTTATGCTTCTCATCGGCTGCCTGCTGCCGATCCTGCGGCCGGTCGCGTGGGTCTTGCGCCGACAAGCCGGCGGCAATCACCATTACCTCTTTTAAGCAGCCGAGATCACGCGCGGCGACCAGCATCCGGCCTATTCGTGGATCAAGCGGCAGCTTGGCCAGCGACTGACCAATCGGCGTCAGGGCGTTGTCGTCATCAACCGCGCCGAGTTCCTGCAACAGCGCATAGCCATCGGCAATCGCCTTGGCGGGCGGCGGTTCAAGGAAGGGAAATTGCTCGACATCGGTCAGGCGCAGCGACTTCATGCGCAGAATCACCCCGGCCAATGAAGAACGCAGAATTTCCGGATCAGTAAACGGCGGTCGCGCGTTGAAATCTAGCTCGTCGTAAAGGCGGATACAGACGCCCGCTGCGACCCGGCCGCAACGCCCGGCCCGCTGCCGCGCCGCCGCTTGCGAGATTTTCTCGATCTGCAACTGCTCGACCTTGTTGCGGTACGAATAGCGCTTGACCCGCGCCAACCCGGTATCGATCACATAACGAATGCCCGGCACGGTGAGCGAGGTTTCCGCGACGTTGGTCGCCAGCACGATGCGCCGCGCCCCGGAAGGCTTGAAAATGCGGTCCTGATCGCTGGCCGAGAGCCGCGAAAACAGCGGCAGGATTTCGGTATGCGGCGGATGCTTCTTGCGCAGCGCTTCGGCCGCCTCGCGGATTTCCCGCTCGCCAGGCAGAAAAATCAGCGTATCGCCGGGGCCGAGCCGGGCCAGTTCATCGACCGCATCGGTAATCGCGTCATAAAGATCGCGCTCGTCGTCTTCCTTTTCCAAGTCGGCGACCGGCCGATAACGCACATCTACCGGGTAGAGCCGCCCGGAGACTTCGATCACCGGCGCGCCATTGAAATGCTGCGAGAAGCGCTCGGCATCGATCGTCGCCGAAGTAATGATCACCTTCAAATCCGGCCGCTTGGGCAGCAACTGTTTAAGATAACCGAGCAGGAAATCGATATTCAGACTGCGCTCATGCGCCTCGTCGATGATGATCGTGTCGTAGGCACTGAGATATGGATCGGACTGTGACTCGGCGAGCAAAATGCCATCCGTCATCAGCTTGATCCAGCTATCTGCGGTCGACCGGTCCTGGAAGCGAATTTTGACACCAACCCCCGCCCCAACCTGCGTCTTCAACTCCTGCGCCAGACGCGTTGCCACTGAACGTGCCGCCAGCCGCCGCGGCTGGGTATGGCCGATCAACCCGGCCGCACCCCGGCCCAGCTCGATGCAAATCTTCGGCAACTGCGTCGTCTTGCCCGAGCCAGTTTCGCCACAAACAATCACCACCTGATGCTGGCTGATCAGCTCGGCAATCTCGCCCCGCCGTTCATTGACCGGCAAATCATCCTGAAACTCCGGCTTAGGCAAGGCCGCCTGACGCTTGGCCAAGCCGGCCTGCGAACGAGTCAGCAGCGCCGTGAAATCGGCCTGCAATTTTTCGCGCTTTTCGCCGATCGACCCTGGGGCCAGCCCTTGTTTCTGTGGTCGCAGCATGTTGCTCTGCAGGCTACGCAAACGGCCGTAATCGGCCGACAAGCAGAGCAGGCGCTCACCCGAGCCCGGGCGGGATCTTTTTTGTTCAGTATTTTTGACCATCATTCAGAGCATGCCACCTCAACACACCGAGCAGCGGCAGACTCTTTTTCCTGCAAATGTAAAGCCGCGAATTGTGCAGCAAAACCCCACTTTGATCCATGTAAGGCGATGTAGAAAAACGCTAACAGAAATGAGGGAAGAGCAACCTGTTATACAATTTGCATTTCTCTCCTAACCCGACTCCACGCCATGGCAATCTTCCGCTGCAACAAATGCGCTCACCTTCAGGAACAGCCCGACAGCCAAGTCGGCGAAAACATGGCCTGCCCGCGCTGCGGCAACTCGGCACCGGTGTACAGCACTATGTTTTTTATCAGCAAGTTGCTCGACAAGTATTTTCAAGGGCAGCGTGACATTGCCCGGCTGCAAGCTCCCGTCGAAAAGGAGAACAGCCAGCCCCAGATCGGCGCAGTGGGCGACATCGACCTGACCAATACCGACCAGCTGGCTTCAGAAGTCCAACACGGTCCGATTGTCGACTGGTTCAGCCGCAAACAGATCAAGGTTCAAGCCAACATACGCGGCGTCGATACGACGGGATTTTTCGATGAAGTGGCAATGAGCATCGGCGGCAATCTGCCAGTCCTCAAGGAGGTTCTGGAGCGCATCCGCTGGGCGCAGCAAAAGGAATATTCGAGCACTACCATCCAGCTCGACAAGAAATCTGCGGAAGACGCGCAAGCCATTTCTTCCTTCTGTCAGCAACTCTACGATTTCTCGTTTGTCGCCAAGTGCTTCCATAACCGGCCAGAAAACAATGTTCGCCTGATTCTGCAAACCGCCCCGACCATCCGCGATTTTTTCAACGGTGAATGGCTGGAATGGTTTGCCCTGATGACTTGCCTGAGCTACTCCAAAGAGCGCAACAAACGCTTTTCCTGCGCCCGCAATCTCAGTATCACGCTGCAAAACAACGAAAGTTTTGAGCTGGATGTTTTCATGCTGATCGACGGCAACGTCCCCGTCTGCATTGA
Organism: Burkholderiales bacterium; assembly: GCA_038250105.1. Lineage (GTDB taxonomy): Bacteria > Pseudomonadota > Gammaproteobacteria > Burkholderiales > Rhodocyclaceae > Azonexus. Next base: position 6,772 of record JBBSCQ010000109.1, read on the forward strand.
ATGCAAGACCGGTGAGTTCCGCCAGAACATCGACAAATACCTCACCCTACGCAAGCGCCTCGGCCTCAACAGCAAGAACTTTGTGATGTGCGTCACTGGCCTCAGCGATGAACACGCCAAGGGCCTGACCGCCATGTATGACCTGACTTTTGTCAATGAGCAGGAACTGGCGGCGCAACTGGCCCGGCTGTTCTGAGAATAACGCTAGCGGAATCCTTGCGAACAAATCCGACCTACGGCGGTCAGATTTTCTTTGTCTTGGTACTTTATACCAAACTTGCAAATCATCACATCTGAACGGATTCGCTGAGAAAAATGTACCCCGGAGAAAGATTCAACGCCTGGACGCACTTGGTCGGTGCTCTGCTCGCCCTGACCGGCGCGGCATGGCTACTTAGCCTCGCCATTTCCAGCGGTGACGCCTGGAAGGTCTTCAGCATGGCCGTCTACGGCGCCACGCTGGTCATGCTTTACAGCATCTCCACTGTCTATCACAGCATCCGCGGCCGCGCCAAACTTGTCCTGCGCAAGCTCGATCACCTTTCCATTTACCTGCTAATCGCCGGCAGTTACACGCCCTTCTGCCTGATCAGCCTGCGTGGCGCGTGGGGCTGGTGGCTGTTCGGCATCGTTTGGGCACTGGCGCTAATCGGCATGTTGCAGGAAATCAAGCCGCGCTCGGAAGCCCGCGTCATGTCGCTGGTCATCTATGCGGTGATGGGCTGGATTGTGATCGTCGCGATCAAACCCTTGCTGGCCAGCCTGGGCACGGCCGGCTTCATTTGGCTGGCGGCTGGTGGGGTGTTTTACACCGTGGGCATCATTTTCTTTGCTTTCGATGAAAAATTCCGCCACTGGCACGGCATCTGGCACCTCTTTGTGATTGCCGGCAGCCTAATGCACTTCATTGCGGTCTTGTTTTACGTCATGTA
>JBBSCQ010000110.1:0-7664 GCA_038250105.1 Burkholderiales bacterium
AGTTTCGCATCAAGGGCAAGCTTTACATGATCAAGGTGACGCCTACGGTTGGCCCGTCGTATTACCTGGTCGACAATCAAGGCGATGGCAATTTCATCGAGGCGAATATTCCGAATCCAACGGTCAAGCCGCCGATGTGGATTCTGCATAGCTGGTAAATCTTGTCCGTATATACCTCGGTCGGGCGCGACGAGCTTGCCGCCTGGCTGCAGCCGCTGCGGCTGGGTGGGTTGATTAGTCATGCCGGTATTGCCGCCGGCATGCAAAACTCCAACTACTTCGTGACGACAACGCAGGGTCGCTTCGTACTGACCCTGTTTGAGCGCATCGAAATCCCGGCGCTGGATTTTTACCTGGCACTGATGGATCACCTCGCCGGCCGGGGCATTCCTTGTCCGCAACCCTTGGCTGATGATCAGGGGCAGCGTTGGCGATTACTCGCCGGCAAGCCGGCGGCCTTGCTCTCCTGCTTGCCTGGGGCGCCGGAAGAGGCGCCAACCCTCATCCATTGCCATGCCCTGGGCGAAATGCTGGCTCGTTTGCATCTGGTCGGCGCCAGCGTGGCGAATCCCTTGCCCAACCCGTGCGGCGCGGCCTGGCGGCAGGTAACCGGTGCCGCGTTGCTGCCTTTGCTGGCGCCGGCTGAAGCTGCTTTGCTGGCCGACGAAATGGCTTATCAAGCGGCGCAGGATTATTCCGCCTTGCCGCGCGGCATCATTCACGCCGATCTCTTCCGCGATAACGTTTTGTGGGAATGCTGCGGTCAACTGTCGGGCGTGCTCGATTTCTACTTTGCCGGCGAAGACTGTTTATTGTTCGACCTGGCTGTTGCCGCCAACGATTGGTGTTTCAATGGCGCAACACTGGCTGAACTGATCGCCGGTTATCAAAGCCGGCGCCCCTTGAGTTCGGCCGAGATTGCCGCCTGGCCAGCCATGCAGCGTGCTGCTGCCTTGCGTTTTTGGCTGCTCCGGCTGGAGGTTCGGCACCGTCCGCGCCAGGGTGAAGTGGTCACAATCAAGGATCCCGAGCATTTTGCTCGCCTATTACAGCGATTGCGCCTTGCTCCGCAAGCGCTCCCCCGTTAGCATCCGCGCATGAACGAAACTCCCGCATTCCCTATGGCACCAAGCCCTTTCAAAGGCGAAAGCCGCGAAGTCGAACCTGGCGCCTGTTTTGACTGGCTACATCAAGGCTGGGCGATGTTCCTCGCCAACCCCGGCGTCTGGATCGGCAGCACCGTGCTCATGCTGGTCATGCTGCTCGCCATCTCGATCGTCCCGTTCTTCGGCCAGATCGCGGCGCATCTGCTGGTGCCCTTGTTTGGTGCCGGCATGATACAAATCTGCCGGCAACTATCTGAAGAAAAACAGCCGGAAATCTCCGATCTATTTATCGGCTTCCGCCATAACGCCGGGCAACTGGTCATGGTCGGCGTATTTTTCGCGGCCGGGATTTTTGGTATCGCTTTCATCGCCTTCCTGCTCGTTAGTGGCGGCGTACTTGGTGGTGTGGTCACTGGCCGGGTGGGCGGATTTGGCGTCGCGCTGGGCGGTGTCATGCTGGCTGGGTTGATCGTCCTTGTCTGTTCTGTCCCGATCATCATGGCGACCTGGTTTGCCCCGGCGCTGGTTTTCTTCCATGGTATGCCGCCAGCTGCCGCGATGCGCGCCAGCTTCGATGCCGGGGCAAAAAACTGGCTGGCGATGGTGATATTCGGCATTTTCCTCGTCGTTGCCTTATTCTTTGCCATGCTGCCCCTGGGTATTGGCTTGCTGTTGCTGCTGCCGGTGTTTTCTGGTGCGGTTTACGCGTCCTACCGCGATATTTTCGTGGGAGTCTGATCATGCGCGCACAGACATTGCCGGCCGCTGCCGGCTGGCGTTGGATACTTGGCGGTTTCGCCATCTTCCGGCGTAACCCGCCAATACTTTCAATGCTCGTCGTCACCTACTGGTTTACGGTGATCTTCCTGAATATTCTCCCAGTCGTTGGCGCGATAGCCGCTTCGCTGCTCATTCCCGGCCTCTCGGTCGGTTTGATGCAGGCGGCGCGCAATCTCGAACGCAGCCAGCCGGTCGGGGTACAAACCCTTTTTGGCGGCCTGAAGGAAAATACCAAAACTCTGCTTGCCCTTGGCGCCCTGTATCTGTTTTGCACCCTCGGCATTCTCGGTATTTCCGCAATTTTTGACGGTGGTGATCTGCTGCGCTACATGCTGGCGAGTAGCAAGGCTGAACGGGTGATGGCTGAAGATGCCGATTTTTTGCTGCCGGTGCTCATCGTCATAACGCTAATGACCCCGGTCATGATGGCTTACTGGTTCGCCCCGGTGTTGGCGGCCTGGCACCGCTTGCCGCTCGGTAAATCACTCTTTTTCAGCTTTGTTGCCTGCTGGATGAACTGGCGACCGTTTCTGGTGTTTGGTGGGAGCGTGCTGCTCGTCGCGGGCATCATTCCCGGCTTGTTGCTTGGTTTGCTGTTGATTTTGTTCCCCGAGGCACAGGGCTTTATCACCGGCTTGATCATGGTGCCGATGGCGTTGATCATGGCGCCGGTGATTTTTGCCAGCTTCTATGCCTGCTACCGCGACATTTTCGGCATCTCCGAAATTGTCTAAACCGCTCGGCCTCTTCGGCGGCACCTTCGATCCCGTTCATTTTGGCCACTTGCGGCTGGCTGAAGAATCGATTGCTCACCTCGGGCTAGGCGGAGTGCGCTGGATTCCAGCCGGGCAACCGCCCCACCGCGAGGCGCCGCAGGTCACTGCCGCGCAGCGGCTGGAAATGGTGCTGCGGTCGACGGCCAAAAATGACCAATTTTCAGTCGATGCCAGCGAGGTGGAATCCGCCGCACCGAGTTACACCGTGCATACCCTTGAACGCCTGCGGGCTGAACTCGGCACTGAGCAGTCGCTGGTTCTGCTGGTTGGCGCCGATGCCTTTGCCGGGCTGGCCACTTGGCACCGCTGGCGCGATATTTTTGCGCTGGCGCACATCGCCGTCTCGCATCGCCCGGGTTTTCCGGTAGAAATTTCCAGCCTGCCACATGAGTTAGCAACCGAATTCAATGACCGCCGACTGACCGATGTCATCGGGTTGAAAGACGCTCCCGCTGGTCGTATTGCCACTTTTGCCATGACTCAATTGGCGATTTCGGCGACGCAGATACGCAAACTGCTGGCCAATGGCCTTTCCCCACGCTATTTGCTGCCGGATAGCGTTCTCGACTATATTCAGCTCCACCAACTCTACAGAAATAGGCTTTAAACCTGATGGAAATCCGCAAGTTACAAAAAATTGTTGTCGCCGCCCTGGAAGATATCAAAGGCAAAGACATCCAAGTGATCAACACCGCCAAGCTGTCATCGATGTTTGATTGTGTCGTCATCGCGACCGGCGACTCCAACCGGCAAACCCGTGCTCTCGCCCGCAACGTCAGCGAAAAAGTCCGCGAAGCCGGCGGCGAAGTGATCTCGATGGAAGGTGAAGAGAGCGGCGAATGGGTGCTGGTCGACCTCGGCGATATCGTCGTTCATGTCATGCAGCCCACCGTGCGCCAGTATTACAACCTTGAAGAACTCTGGCAAACCACCCCGGCCCAGCGTCGCAAGGCTGTGGAGCAGGCTGCCGCCGCTAAATGAAACTGTGCGTACTCGCCGTTGGCCATCGCCAGCCCAGTTGGGTGAACGAGGGTTGCGCCGAGTACCTCAAACGTATGCCGCGCGAAATGGCGGCCAGCGTTACAGAAATCAAACCGGAGCCACGCGGCTCCAAAACTCGCGAGCAACTGCTCGCCGCTGAAAAAGGCCGTCTCCGCGAAGCCCTGGCGGCGGGCTGCCGCCTGGTCGTCCTTGACGAAAAAGGCGACGATCTGACCACCCTCAAGCTGGCGCGTCGCCTTGAGGTCTGGATGCAGGATGGCCGCGACGTGGCGCTGCTGATTGGTGGCGCCGATGGCCTTGATGATGAATTCAAGCAACAGGCCGACGATAAACTGCGCTTGTCGAGTTTGACCCTGCCGCATGGCATGGCGCGGCTGGTCCTCTGCGAGCAGCTTTATCGTGCTGTCAGCGTGTTGAAAAACCACCCTTACCACCGGGAGGGATGATGCGCCTTTACCTTGCCTCACGTAGTCCGCGTCGCCGCGAGTTGCTGCACCAGATGGGCGTCGATTTCGACACCCTGGTTTTCCGCGATGGTGGCCGGGCTGACTTGGAAATCGATGAAACGCCGCATGCCGGCGAGGCGCCGGTCGCTTATGTTGAACGCGTGGCGCGCGCCAAAGCGCTGCACGGGCGCAAAATTATCAATGAACGCAAGTTGCCGCAGCGCCCGGTGCTTTCGGCCGATACCACGCTTGAGTTTGCCGGCGAAATAATCGGCAAGCCGGTCGATGCCGCCGACGCCAGCGCCATTCTGCGTCGTCTTTCCGGGCAGACGCATCGCGTATTGACCGGTGTTGCGGTCGAGCATCTTGGTCGGACGGATTTTGTCCTGTCGACCAGCACGGTGCGCTTCCGGGTGCTGGCAGAAGACGAAATTAGACATTACGTGCTGAGCGGTGAGCCGATGGACAAGGCCGGCGCCTATGGCATTCAGGGGCGAGCCGGTTTGTTTGTTGAGCATCTAGCCGGTAGTTATACCGGCGTGATGGGCTTGCCGGTTTGTGAAACCGGCGAATTGCTCAAAGGTTTTGGCTGGCGCTTTTAGGTGCGGGCAAAGCCAGGCTGCCGATCAGGCCAGCCGGTAAGCACAGGGGAAAGCTTTGGCAGTGGTGTAAAGCCTCTTGCGGCGCGGTACGCCATTCATTCAGACCGATTCCCCGACATTTCAGACTGGCTTCAAGCCTTGTCCAAGCAGCGGCAAAACTTGCAGCTTGTTCGTCTAGCGGCAGAGCGGCAAGTTGCGCCGCAACCTGTGGTCCAAGATAGTCTTGGGCCAAGCGGGGGATTACCGCTAGCCAGTCAGGTGTGGTGACGCTAGGCATCAGATCAATGCCGACTGGGCCAGTCAGGTGAATGGCCAGCAGCGAAAGGCCGGGGGCGTGGCTGACTGAGAGGCCGATAGCCGTGCCGGCCAGATCGAGACGCAGGGCCTGGCCAGGCGTTGAAATCAGGCGGATATCGGCCGGCGGACAGCTGAGATGTAGCGCCAGAATGTCGGCGATAGCGTGGCGTACAAGTCGCCGAGCAGCGGCGCGATTTGGCGTTTTTTCACTGTTGACCGCAGCAATCAGCAAATTTTCTGCAACAACAGGCCATGCTCCATCCTCCGGCCAGCGGCGAACCCTGAGCGGCGGATATCCATCGTTTGGTTTATTCACTTGCCGGCCGGTGCCGCCGGGCAGCCGTGCCAATGCGAGTTGGCTGGGATGCGTTCACCCTTCATGACCAGCGTCAGCGGGCCAAGGCGGGCGTTGTCGCCGACTTCGGCGCTGTAGAGGACGGAACTGCGTGGCCCCATGGTGACGCGTTCGCCGATGCGGACATGGTCGACTTTCATGATGCGGTCTTCAAACAGGTGGGTTTGCGGGCAGCACAGGGCATTGAGTTCGCTGTAGTCACCAATTTGGACGCAGTCGAATTCGTCGAAATCGGTGGTGTCGAGGTAAACGCCACGGCCTATTCGGCTACCGAGCAAGTTGAAGGCCATCGGCAGCCACGGCGTGCCGCGCAGGTAGCGCATGAAATTGGGTACCGTAAACCCGACGTAGAGACTGGTGATTCCTTCGGAAATCCAGACGAAAGGCGTCCACATCGGTTCGGCGTGTTTTTTGTAGCGACCGATCAGCAGCCATTTGAGGACGGCGACGAGCAGCAGTGTGCCGATGCCAAAGATCAGGCCGGCAATATTCAGTGCCCAGAGGACGGCATGCCATTGCCCGGCTTCGGCCAGTGGCATGACATTGAGAATGACCGTGTAGCCAACTGCAATGATGGCGGCGTGCGGCGTGATGATGCGGCAGATTTCCACCAGACTGCGGCCGAGTCGGCGCAGCATTGAGGGTTTGAAAGTCAGGCTGTCCGGGAAGCCACTGGCGGCCTGTTCGCGGGCGGGCAGATTGATCGGCGGCGAGCCGAGCCAGGTATCGCCGGGACGCATCTGCTCGTTGGTCGGGGCGCGGGAATGGACGCCGATCAGGACGTTTTCTGGCAGCACCGTACCATCCGGCACATAGGCCCCATTGCCGACGAAGCTGCGGCGGGAAATAACCGTCGGGCGCAAGCTCATCCAGCCACCGATGACTTCTTCGTCGCCGAGCATGACGGCATCGGCGATGAAAGTTTCGTCGCCGAGGGTGAGTAGATCAGGAATCAGGCCTTGCGCCGTCGATATTTCGGCATCGCGCCCGACCTTGGCGCCGAGTAAGCGATACCACACCGGCGCAAAAACGGTGGCGTAGATGCCGTGCAGAATATTCAGGCTGGATTCCTGAATCTGATTGACCAGCCAGCGGCTGCAATACACCCGGCTATGTACCGGCCAGCTGCCGGCCTGCATGCGCGGCAACAGGCTCCAGCGCAGTGCGGCAGAAATCAGCACGGTACAGACGATGAGGATGGCGGTGGCGGGGAAGGCGAGCAGGAAGTATTTGATCACTTGGAGCGGGATGATGCTGCTCTGCATCCACGGGTAGCTGTCATCGAGCCAGTCGATCAGGATAAAGCTGGGGAAGAGCGGAATGAAAAAGATGCTGGCGGTGATCACCACGCCGCAGAAGAAAAACAGCCCTTCGCGGGCGAGGCGGGTTTCTGAAACCTCGGGTCGCGGCCTTTGTGCCGCGCTGTCGAACGGGCCGATGTCACGCGCCGGGGAGCCGCTCCACATCCGGCCATCCGGAACTTGGGTGCCGTCACAAAGTGAGGACTGGCCGTCAAGATGGCCGTATTCGCCGATTCCGGTATTGCCTTCCAGCACCGAGTAGGAGCCGATGTAGGATTCACGGCCGAGAGCAATCCGGCCGACGATGAATTCGCCGCGTTCAACCCGGATGTTTTCGAGGTTGACCGCATTGCCGACGCTGCTTCCCTCTGCAATGTTGATCAGGTCGTGGGCGCGGGCGGTGACTGAGCCAATCACAACTTCCGGGCCGATTTTGGCGCCGAGCAGGCGGAGCCACCAGACCAGCAAAGGCGAGCCGCTGAGCATGTAGACCGGGGCGCCTTCGATCAGTCGGTCGGCGATCCACCAGCGGAAATAAGTCATTCCCCACAAAGGGTAGCGACCCGGTTTGAGGCGACCGACAATCAGCCATTTGCCGGCCGCCGCGAGGGCGAATTCAAAGGCGGTGGCAAAGAGGAAAGCAGCGATGGAAACCAGGACGGCGACAATGATCGAGTCGCCTGGGTCACCCGTGAAAAAGTGATAAACGAAAAATGGCGCCAGCCACTGCACCATGCGCAGCACGACTAGCCCGGGGATGACGACGCCCTGCGCTGCGCCGCAAATCCAGCGCTTCAGGGTCGAGGGCGGCGTCCATTCAGGTTCTGCGCAGGCGGCATTGTCGGGTGTTTCGGCCAAGACTTCGGCAATTCGGCCAATACTGCGCTGCTGGTAAATGTCGCGCACGGTAAAGCTGGCGAAGCGTGGGTGAGTGCGCAAGGCCGAAGCGAGGCGGGCGGCGAATAGCGAGTGACCGCCGAGGTCATTGAAGAAGTCGGC
>JBBSCQ010000111.1:0-7252 GCA_038250105.1 Burkholderiales bacterium
ACGATGGCAAAACGAATACCGGCATCCTGCAGCGCAAAGAGCATTTCAGCGGCAACGGCATCCTGATACAGCGGCACCGGCACGCCACCGAGGCATTGCGCCGCCGTCATCATCATGTAGAGATGCGGCCGGTTGTCGCCGATCACCGCCAGATTGTCGCCACGCTTGAAACCGAGGGCAGCCAGACCGCAAGCCAGCGCGCGAACGCGCTCGGCAACGTCGGACCAAGTCCAGGTTTGCCAGATACCAAGATACTTCTCGCGCATCGCCGGCGCATCGGGACGCATTATAGCGTGATGAAAAAGCAAACGCGGGAAGGTATGCAAACCATCCAGCGTAGCGGAATTCGCCTGCTTGGGCATTCTTTAGTCTCCTCATTGCCGCGCTTTGGGATGGCGCGGTCTAACGTTCGTTCGACGCATTGTGGGCATTACCGGCGGTGACGTATACCTTGCAGTGCACCACGGCAACCACCCACTGTGCACACCAGCTTATAGAGTTGGCAAGCTTATAATTGTCATCCGGCAGACAATCCAGGAAATAAATTGAATAACGCTGAGGAATTGCTGCGTAGCTCCCTTTGGGGACAGTCGCTGACCGAGGAAGAAATGCTCAAGGCACTGGCCGGCACCTGTGAGCGCAGCTTTACTGCCGGCGCTTTCATTTGCATGAAAGGCGAGCCAGTCGATTACTGGATGGGCATCATCTCCGGCTTGGGCAAGATGGCTAGCCACTGGACCACCGGCAAAACCACATCGCTGACTGGCATCAGCACCGGTGGCTGGTTCGGCGAAGGCTCATTACTGAAGAAAGAGCTGCGCCGCTACGATGTCATGGCGATTCGCCAAACCCGCGTCGCCTTCATGAGCCGTAGTACGTTTTACTGGTTGATGGACCACAGCATTCCCTTCAACCGCTATCTGATTGCCCAGATCAACGAACGGCTCGGCCAATTTATCGGCATGATCGAGAATGAACGCATGCTCGACACCGACGCCCGTATCGCTCGCGGCTTGGCGGCGCTGTTCAATCCCGTGCTTTACCCCGGCACCAACCGCCTGCTGCAAATTTCCCAGGAAGAACTCGGTTATCTCGCTGGCGTCTCCCGGCAGCGGGCGAATCAGGCGCTCAAGGTGCTGGAAGATGCCGGGCTGGTACGTAGCGAATATGGCGGCATCAACGTGCTTGATCTGGAAGGCCTGCGCAGCTTCGGCGACTGATTGCTGCGGTCGACGGGTAAAAAGGGCAAAAACCAACAGCCTCAAGCAGCGTCTTGCCGACCCAGCCAACGTAACAAGGCACTGTAGAGAACATCCGGATCGACCGGTTTGCCGATATGGTCATTCATTCCGGCATCAATACACGCCTGCCGGTCTTCCTCAAAAGCATTCGCCGTCATCGCCAAAATTGGTAGATTTTTACAACCGGGCATGGCGCGAATGGCGCGCGTTGCTTCAATACCGTTCATTACCGGCATCTGCATATCCATCAAAATCAGCGCGTAGTCATTGGCGCGCACCCGTTCAACGGCTTCTGCCCCGTTGGTGACCGCCTCAGCCGCCAAGCCGGCAATACTCAACAGCTCCTCAGCCACCTCGCGATTAATCGGCTCATCCTCAACAATCAAAATTCGGCGCCCCCCATGGCGCTGGGCAATCAGTTGCTCGGGAAGCATAGTGGGCTGAATGATGGCATCAAGCAATTCTGGCGCAGTTGCAATCGCCAGGCGCACCGTCATCCAGAAGGTACTGCCGACACCCGGCTGGCTACTGACCCCGGCATCACCACCCATCAAATGCGCCAAATGCCGGTTGATCGCCAGCCCCAACCCGGTGCCGCCGTACTTTCTCGTCATTGATTCATCAGCCTGAGTAAAGGCAGTAAACAAGCGATCTTGCTGCGCCGCAGTCATGCCAATGCCTTCATCCTGCACTTCCAGGCGAAGCAGAATGCTCCCGGCGTCAGCCTTGCTGGCATCCAGCCGAAGGTGAATTTCACCGTGCTCGGAAAACTTGATGGCATTGCCGATAAAGTTAAGTAGCGCTTGTTTCAGCCGAGCCGGATCGCCGCGTAAGCACAGCGGAACAACTGGCTTTATCTCGCTGACCAGCCGCAAGTGCTTGGCTGCGATGCGATCATCAAGCATCGCAGCAACCTGTATCACCAAGTCGCGCGGCGAAAAATCGATTTCCTCCAGCGTGAATCGTCCGGCCTCAATTTTCGAGAGATCGAGAATGTCATTGATGACATGGAGCAAATGCTGCGCCGCAGTGCTGATCTTGCCCAGCCGATCGAGCACACGCCCATCGGTCGCCTCGTTTTGCAGCAGGTGCGTCAGGCCAATAATGGCGTTCATCGGCGTCCGAATCTCGTGGCTCATGTTCGCCAGGAAAGAACTCTTCGCCCGGCTGGCCACCTCGGCAGCATCCTTGGCCACCGTTAATTCAGTCGTGCGCGAAGCGACCAGCGACTCCAGATGATGCCGATATTTCTCAAGCTCCAGTTCAGTCTGCTTGCGTTGCGTCATATCGGTTGAAATACCGCACAGCGCGTAGATCGAGCCATCTGCCTCACGTAACGGGATTTTGATCGAGAAAAAAGCACTGGTGATCTGACCATCGGCAGTGGTATTGATCTCCTCATCGACCAGGCGCTCGCCCCCCTCCAGCACTCGCCGATCATTATTGCGCAAATTATCAGCCGTATCCCGGTCGAAAAATTCACCATCATCGTGCCCAACGACCGCCTCAAGTGGCCGGCCAAACAACTCGCACACCCGACGATTGGCATACTGATAGCGGTAATCCGGCCCCTTGATGTAAATGAACGCTTCAACACTTTCGAGAATGGTGGACAGCTTTGCCTCGCTCGCCCTCAAGGCATCTTCAGTGGCCTTCCATTCAGTCACATCTTCCTTAACGGCAAGAAAATGCCGTATCTGCCCTTGCTCATCAAGAATCGGCGATATCGTCGCGCGTTCCCAAAACAGGCGGCCATCCTTGCGCCGATTGTGAAACTCGCCTTTCCAGGTAATACCGGCCTTGATCGTCTGCCAAAGCGCCTGATAGTCCTCGGATGTCTTTTCACCAGAACTAAGAAGGCGCGAATTCTGCCCCAGAACCTCGTCACTTTGGTAACCGGTCACCTGCTCAAACTTCGGGTTTACGTAACGGATGTTGCCGTCGCCATCAGCAATCACAATAGAAACCGGGCTTTGCTCAATGGCGCGAGAAAACGTCTTTAGCTCATCAGCTTGCGCCAGTAGCGCCGCCTCCTGAGCCTTGTTTTCTTTGAAATAGGTGACGAATAACCGATTCGACCAACGTGAAAAAACCAGAGAACCGAGCAAACCAAAAGCCAGCGCCCCCAAAACTGCCAGCAAACGCTTGAAGTTGCGCTCTGCACTGCCGGCGTTTTGTTTTTCCACTTCTTTAGCAATCAGCAACTGCATTTCATCGTCGAAAACAGTCGCAATCAATACCCAACCCCATGGCTCATTCTTCTGCACCAGGGCGCGTTTTTGCTTGATCTGACGGGTTTTTACATCAGGCCAGTCATAGCTAACGAAACCACCATCGGCCGTCGCGCCAGCAATAATTCGCTCAACTGCCGTCCGCTCCGCCTGGGGCATCTCGGTGGCGAGCTTGCCTTCCAATTTGGGATTAGCCGGTGAAAGCAGACTGCGCCCATCAGGACCAATGACCGCGATATAGCCACTTTCGCCAAAGAGCAATGAACGCAAATAAGCCAACGACTGCGCCTGGCGCATTTCCTCCCATTTATAAGTGTAGTCGCCGGTGCCAATCAACCAGTCGTAAGGGGCAAAATGGCGAACATAGGCCAGCTTGTCAGCCATGCGTTTCGGATCATCCGGCATATACCAGCGATAGCGCGAAAAACCCTCCCCCTGTGGCTGCCGAGCCGCTTCGATCAGGCCGCGCATGATGTAGTGGCCGGTATCATCCTGATTGTCGAGATTGGTCTTGCCTTCGAATTGCGGGGCTGTCGGCAGCAGAATGAACTGTCCGTTCATGTCGTCAATGAAATAGTAACCGCGACCTTCATAGAAACGTACCGGGCGCAGCGCCTCCGTGATCATCTTTTTAACCTCGGCGACGGGTCGGCGCGGTGACTCGCGGTCGTAAATCGCCTGGATAATCTGCATCGCAAGATCGACATTCTGGGTCAAGCTGTCACGCATCATTTCATCGGTACGTAAAGCCGTTGCTGCGACGTAACCCAGCGCGTTCTGCATCTCAACCTTGAGACGCGCCTCAATAAGTTCGGTACCCGCCTGCTCCATACGGCTCAGGGACGCACGCTGCTCATCCAGACTCTGCCAAGAAAAGAATGCCGCCAAGCCAAGGGTCAAAATAAGCACAACAAACAAGCTGCCGATCAGATGGATCCGCGGAACAGTCGTCTCGTCAGCAGTCAGTCGCACAGCTTTACCCCCCACATCCCCATTTAACCTCATTTTTTTCATCATTCTAGCCTCGGGAAAGGCCAAATTGCGCAGCCGCTAGGCAAATACCCGCTCCGCATCAGCCGCCAAGCAAACCCGCGCCACAAACGATTAAAGCCCCGGTCAGCGGCAACCGGGGCTTTATTGAATTTTCTGCGTCCGGGGATTAAAACCCCCCTTGCCGTTCTAGCTAGCGCGCCGGCGACGCCGCAAACTGACCAACCCGAATAGACCAGCACCGAGCAGGGCGAGCGAACCGGGTTCAGGAATATTCTGGCCCGGATCGACCAAAATGCTGTCGTTGGCACAATTTTCGGTCCAGTGAATATTGAAAGCCGAGCCATCCCAACCGGCGGTAGTAAGCAGCGACAGATCAACGCTCATTTCGTAGAAATAATGCAGATCTGTCGTGTATTGCCCATAGCCGGTTGCACCCACGGTGGAATATTTGAAGTCGGCAGTTCCGATCTTTGTGCCGGCGGTCAAGGACGTCGGATGCAAAGGATCGGCGACATTATGACGCGCCGCGGTTACCTGATTGCCTGCTGCATCCCAAAGTCCTAAAGCCCAGGTCGGGCTCTTGTAAACATCACCCAGCAGACCAAACGTATCAATCGCTGCTGAACTTAGTGGATTTCGGAAGTTGATACCCAAGTCATAGCTGCCATTTTTTCCGAAATCGATTGCAAAGTCACCGGCACCATAGGTATTGGCCGAGGCATTGGTTACAGTTCCCGGATTGTGCCCCGTCGCTAAGGCAATAAATAGCTTGCCACTCTCTATCCTCGCAAACAGCGCCTCGGCATCGTAGGCTTGTCCGCCATAACCGGGGTTCAGATAGCCACTGCTGTTACGTACCCAGTCCTCAACACTGGCATGTGTTGTACTACTGGCTGTCGCCCAAGTGACCTTGCTGGAGAGCCATTCATCGATATTGCCATCGACGACAATTCCTGCATTCGCTTGGCCAGCGATGAAGGCACTAAGCAATGCAAGCGTAATTTTTGTTTGATTTTTCATGGCTGACTCCTGACTCACTGAAACAATATTGACGCGTTCAGTCTACCTATCAACGCCAAACCACCCCGTGAAATACCTCACAAGTCACTGAATATTCAAAATAAATAGAAAACGGCGGGGTACTTGGCCCCGCCGCTGTTTTGTGCCTCCACCCTACTGGGTTCGATGCGCCGCCGCGTGGCGGCTTGGGTAATTACATACTGCGTCGGTACTGACCGCCGACTTCGTAAAGCGCGCTGCTGATTTGACCCAGCGAACAGCATTTGACGGCATCGACCAACACGGCAAAAACGTTGCCGTTATCGATTACTGTCTGCTTCAGCTTTTCAAGCATGGCCGGTGCCTGGGCGGCATTGCGGGCATGGAAGGCGCTCAGGCGATTGATTTGACCTTGTTTTTCCTCTTCCGTCGAGCGAGCCAGTTCAATTTCCTGCTGTGCCATGCCCTTCGGGTTGAGGAAGGTGTTGACGCCGATGATCGGGTAAGAGCCGTCATGCTTCATGTGCTCGTAGTAGAGCGACTCTTCCTGAATCTTGCCGCGCTGGTAGCCGGTTTCCATCGCGCCGAGCACACCGCCACGGCTGGAGATCGCTTCGAATTCCTTAAGCACGGCCTCTTCAACCAGATCGGTCAGTTCGTCGATAACGAAGGCGCCCTGATTCGGGTTCTCGTTCTTGGCGACACCCCATTCGCGGTTGATGATCAACTGGATCGCCATCGCCCGGCGCACTGACTCTTCGGTCGGCGTGGTGATCGCTTCGTCGTAGGCGTTGGTGTGCAGCGAGTTGCAGTTGTCGTAAATGGCGATCAGCGCCTGCAGCGTTGTGCGGATGTCGTTGAAGTCCATTTCCTGGGCGTGCAGCGAACGGCCGGAAGTCTGGATGTGGTACTTCAGCTTCTGGCTACGCTCGTTGGCGCCGTACTTGTTCTTCATCGCCACGGCCCAGATGCGGCGGGCGACGCGGCCGATGACCGAGTATTCCGGGTCCATGCCGTTGCTAAAGAAGAAGGACAGGTTCGGGGCGAAATCGTCGATCTGCATGCCCCGCGCCAAATACGACTCAACGTAGGTAAAACCGTTCGACATGGTGAAAGCGAGTTGCGAGATCGGATTGGCACCGGCTTCGGCAATGTGATAACCGGAGATCGACACTGAGTAGAAATTCTGGATCTTGTTATGGACGAAGAATTCTTGAATATCGCCCATCATCTTCAAGGCAAATTCGGTCGAGAAGATGCAGGTATTCTGCCCTTGGTCTTCTTTCAGAATGTCGGCCTGCACCGTGCCACGAATCGTCGACAGCGTCCATTCGCGAATTTTCTCAGCTTCATCTTCGGTCGGCTCACGGCCGTTATCGGTCTTAAATTTGGCGATCTGCTCATCAATCGCGGTGTTGAAATAGCAGGCGAGAATGATCGGCGCCGGGCCGTTGATCGTCATTGAGACAGAGGTGGTTGGGGCGCAGAGGTCGAATCCGCTATAGACCACTTTCATGTCGTCGACCGTAGCAATCGAGACGCCAGAGTTGCCGATCTTGCCGTAGATATCCGGGCGCTCATCGGGATCACAACCGTACAAAGTGACCGAGTCAAAGGCCGTGGACAAACGCTTGGCCGGCATACCTTCGGATACGCGCTTGAAGCGGCGGTTGGTGCGGAAGGCATCGCCTTCGCCGGCGAACATCCGGGTCGGGTCTTCACCTTCACGCTTGAAGGCAAAAACGCCAGCGGTAAAGGGGAAAGAGCCGGGGACGTTTTCCTTCATCA
>JBBSCQ010000112.1:0-7145 GCA_038250105.1 Burkholderiales bacterium
AACAATGGCGTCGGGTAACTTGAACGTGCCGCTACGCCGCAGGCGAATCGCTTCTGCTTCAATAGTTTCGTCGATCAGGCAAACCTGACAGGTGGCCAGAAAGGCCCGGATGTTTTGATCTTCTTCATCGGTGAGCTTGGGGTAGCCCAGCAACTCCAAGCGCGTGATCTGGCTGACTGCCGATTGTTCAAGCACCAGTGCAGCCTGTTCCGCCAGCGCAATCGCCGGATCGAAAGCTTTGAGCAGGCCGATGACAATGTTGGTATCGAGTAGGTGCTTAATCCCACTCATGGCGCATTTTCTGTTGAACCGTCAGCGGATCGCCATTTAGGTTAGGTGAGTCTTTCAGCGATCCGGCAAGATGGCGCCAGTCTTCCGGCGCATGCTCGACAGGGCTGGCTGGCTTCGTAAAAGTCACCAACACGCGGCAGGGTTCAGACTGTAACGCCGGCACGGTTCCCGTGAAATGAAGATGCCCGTTCGGTTCCAGAACCGCTTCATAGGTTTGCAGCATGGCTAAACTCCTTTTTCATCGAATTCCAGAAACACAACATATTCTTCATTGACGCCCAATGGGCTTCTGAGAGTTTGATGCGCTGTTGGGCCCAGCGTTTCCCAAAAAGACGCTCCGTTTGTTCAACATCGCAAATTTCATCCACGACGGCAATAAATGGTGTGGGCTGCATCGGTTCAGAAATCATATCCTAACCCCCCCAGCTTCTGCCGGATCAACTGGTCAAGCTCCGCGCCCTTGGCCATCTGTTCTCCCAGCCTCTCAGTCAGCTTCTGCATCTTGTCGGCAAAAGCTTCATCGTCGTCTTCAACTTCTTCGACGCCGACATAGCGGCCCGGCGTCAGGACATGGCCGTATTCGGCGATTTCTTCTAGTTTGACGCTGCGGCAGTAGCCGGGGATGTCGGCGTAAGTTTGAATTTCGGCCGATTTTTCGGGTTGACCGCGCCAAGCGGCGACGGTCGCACCAATTCGCTCAATCACCTCGTCGGTCAGTTCGGTCTGCACCCGGCTGATCATGCTGCCCTGCTTGCGGGCATCAATGAACAGGACTTCGCCTTGATGGGCGGTTTTCTGCTTGGTAAGGAACCACAGGCAGGCGGGAATTTGGGTGTTAAAAAACAGTTGACCGGGCAAGGCAATCATCACTTCGACCACGTCGGCATCAACCATCGCCCGGCGGATGTCGCCTTCGCTGTTCTGGCTGGAACTCATCGAGCCATTGGCGAGAACGATACCGGCCCGGCCGGCGTTCTTCAGGTGGTAGAGGATGTGCTGCAACCAGGCGTAGTTGGCATTGCCTTGCGGCGGTGTGCCATAAACCCAGCGCGGGTCGCCTTCGAGGCTGCCGTGCCACCAGTCGCTGATGTTGAAAGGCGGATTGGCCAGGACGAAATCAGCGCGCAGATCGGGATGCTGGTTGCGCGTGAAGGTATCGCCCGGTTCGCGGCCGAGGTTGAAGTCGATGCCGCGAATGGCCAGGTTCATCGCCGCCAGTCGCCAGGTGGTTGGGTTCGACTCCTGGCCGTAGATGGAAACATCGCCGACCTTGCCACCGTGCGCCTCGATAAATTTCTCGGACTGCACGAACATGCCGCCAGAGCCGCAGCAGGGGTCATACACCTTGCCGTGGTGCGGGGCGAGAACAGCCACCAGCGTTTTGACGATGGAAGCTGGCGTGTAGAACTGCCCACCCCGCTTGCCTTCGGCGCTGGCGAATTGGCCGAGGAAATATTCGTAAATCTGCCCCAGCACGTCACGGGCCAAACTCGGGTCTTCACCGAAACCAATGGTGGAAACCAAATCGACCAAGGCGCCGAGCTTGCCATCCGGCAACTGCGCCCGGGCGTAGCGTTTATCGAGGATGCCCTTGAGCTTGGGGTTCTCGGTTTCGATCAGCGACAGGGCATCGTCAATGCGCTTGCCGATGTCAGGTTGCTTGGCGGCCGCGCGCAAGGTTTCCCAGCGAGCCGCTTCCGGCACCCAGAAAACGTTGGCTTCTTTGTAGTAGTCGCGATCTTCAAGCTCGGCGGCGATCAGGCCGGCAGCGTCGAGAAAGTAATCGTCGCTCGGATCAGCAAAGCGTTTGACCAGTTCGGCGCGCCGGGCGGCGAAGGTGTCGGAGATGTATTTAACGAAAATCAGGCCAAGCACGAGATGCTTGTATTCGGCCGCGTCCAAATTGGCGCGGAGTTTGTCGGCAGTCGCCCACAGGGTTTTCTTGATGTCGTCGATCATGGGTGTTCGTTTGGCCGGCTGAAGGTCGCTAATTGGCCATTATCCGTTGGAAAGGCTCGGCCATGCGAATCTTGCGGAATGCATATTTGTGAATAAGGGTTTGTGCGAATACACCCAAAGTTGAGTGGCGCTGAGGCAAACGCTATTCGGCTGTGAAAGAATTTACAGCTTGGTGCCACTTGGTGAGTCGCCAAAAATTGCCAACGCAGCTTGCGGTTGGCAATTTTCATGAGTTCAGCAAATAAAATTCAGTTAGTTTTTTCCGTCGGGGCCAGGCCGCCCGAAGGTTTGCTGCCATAGGGCGCGGTTTTGGGATAGCCGGCGAGGTCGAGCAGGTTGTTGTAGGCGCCGGCTTCAAAGCCACGGAAGCTTTGTTTCCCCACCTTCAGCGAGGGGATGAAAACGTCGCCAACCAGTTGTTTCAACTCGGCGGCATCCTCGGCTTTTTGCAGCATTTTTTCGGTAAATGGCACGCCGCGTGCGTTCAGTACGTCGCGCGCCTGCTTGCAGTCATTCGTGCAGTCGGCCGAGGTGTACAGCGTCACTGGGAAGTTTTCTTTGGCTTTGCGCAGGGTAAAGCTTAGTCCGTCAGCGTTTTGATTGCTGTCCCCCATTTTTTCGACGCTTTTGGCGTTACTTGGGGGCGGGCTGTCGGAAATGATGGTGCGCCCGTTCGAGTCTACCCAGCGATAGGCTTCGGCTGCGGCGCTGGTGCTAGTCAGCACCAGGCAGAGGATGATTAGCGGGCGCATCTTTTTTCTCCCTAAACAAATTATTTACGCTGTAATCATACCGCTATGGCGGAGCAATGCATCGACGCTGGGTTCGCGACCACGGAAGGCTTTGAAGGAATCGATGGCCGGGCGCGAGCCGCCAACGGACAAGATTTCATCGAGGAAACGCTGGCCGGTGCTGGCGTCGAAGGGGTTGCCGGCTTCTTCAAAGGCGGCGTAGGCGTCGGCGGATAGGACTTCGGCCCACTTGTAGCTGAAATAGCCGGCGCCGTAGCCACCGCCGAAAATGTGCGAAAAACTGTTCGGGAAGCGGTGCCATGCCGGCGGCAGGAGAACGGCGACTTCGCGGCGGACTTCGTTTACCACGTCCATTACGGTCAACGGCCCAGCCGGGTCAAAATCGCTGTGCAGCAACATGTCGAACAGAGAGAACTCGATCTGGCGCACCGCCATCATGCCGCTCTGAAAATTTTTGGCGGCGAGCATTTTGTCGAACAATTCACGTGGTAACTGAGCACCGCTATCGACATGGGCGGTCATGCCCTGCACGACTTCCAATTCCCAGCAGTAGTTTTCCATGAACTGTGAAGGCAGTTCGACGGCATCCCATTCGACGCCGTGGATGCCGGAAACGCCCAGCACTTCGCCGCGCGTCAGCAGGTGATGCAGACCGTGGCCGGTTTCGTGGAAGAGGGTGATTACATCGTCGTGGGTGAAGGTGGCCGGTTTGCCAGCAAGCGGACGGGCAAAGTTGCAGTTGAGGTAGGCAATCGGCTTCTGGATGTTGTTGCCGACCCGGCGACGCGAGCGGGCTTCGTCCATCCAGGCGCCACTGCGCTTGGTTTCGCGAGCGTAGAGGTCGAGATAGAACTGGCCGACCAGTTCGCCGGCCGGGGTTTCCAACCGATAGAAACGGACATCCTCATGCCAGACCGGCGCCGTGTCGAGTTTGACTTTGACGTTGAACAGGCTTTCGATGACCTGAAAGAGGCCGCCGATGACCTTGGGTTCGGTGAAGTATTGCTTCACTTCCTGTTCCGAGAAAGCGTAGCGCGCTTGGAGCAGTTTCTCGGAAACATAGGAGGCGTCCCACGGCTGAAAATTGGCCAGACCGAGTTCATCCTGAGCAAAGGCGCGTAGTTCGGCGATGTCCTTGGCGGCGAAAGGTTTGGCTTTGGCCGCCAGTTCGCGCAGAAAGGCCAGCACCTGGGCCGGGGTATCAGCCATTTTGGGGGCGAGCGAAACTTCGGCGTAATTGTTGTAGCCGAGCATTTTGGCGTCTTCCAGACGCAGGGCCAGCATCTGGTTCATCACCGGCGTGTTGTCCCATTCCGGCTGGCTTGAGCCCTCGGTAAATTCGGCGGCGCGGGTGGCGTAGGCGCGGTAGAGGCGGGCGCGCAGTTCGCGGTTGTCGGCGTATTGCATCACCGGGCCGTAGGACGGGGCTTGCAGGCTGAACCGCCAGCCGTCGACGCCAGCTTTCGTGGCGGCCGTTTTGGCAGCTTCCTTGGCATCGTCCGGCAAGCCGGCCAACAGGGTTTCGTCAGTGACGATTTCGGCAAAGGCATTGGTCGCGTCGAGGACGTTTTCCGAAAACTTGGCGGAGAGGCTGGAGAGTTCTTCCATGATGGCCTGGAAGCGCGGCTTCTGGTCTTCCGGCAATTCGGCACCACTGAGGCGGAAATCGCGTACTTCGTTGTCGACAACTTTTTTCTGCTCGGTCGTCAGCGTCGCATATTCAGCACTGGCGCGCAGCGCCTTGTATTTGTCGAAGAGCTTGAGGTTCTGGCCGAGTTCGGCATAAAAGCGCGAAACCTCAGGCAACATCTCGTTGTAAGCCTCACGCCAGGCCGGCACGTCATTGACTGAATGCAGATGGCCGACGATGCCCCAGGCCCGACCGAAGGGTTCGAGGCCGTCCGACAGGGCGCCGGCAAAGTCGTGCCAAGTGGCCGGCGTGGCGTCATCGGTCAAGCGGGTGATTAGCTCGCGTCCTGCGGTCAACAGGGATTCGATGGCTGTTTTCACATGTTCGGGTTGCACGGTGTCGAAACGCGGCAGGTCGGAGAAATCAAGGAGGGGATTGTGGGTTGTCATGGTCGTCTGAGGGAATAAAAAAGGGCGGTCTCTGCCGCCCGTGGTTTGGCCAGTATCCAGCTATTCTATGAGTTCGCGATAGGCATGCCAGGAGGCGTGGCCAAGAACCGGCATGATGACGACCAGCCCGAAAAGGAGGGTCGCGAAGCCGAGCAAGGTGAGCATGACAATGCTTGCTCCCCACAGTAAAAGCGTCAGGGGGTTGGCAAAAAATACGTTCAAGCTGGTCTGGGCCGCCGTTGTGCAGCTGACCTCACGGTCGATCATCAGCGGAATCGAGACCACGCTGAAAGCATAGGTGGCCAGCGCGAGCAGACCACCCAGGACGAACCAGAGTCCCAGGAAGAGAGCGTTGTCACTGTTGGCGACGGCTTGGGTAATGAACTGTTTGACGTTGTCGCCCGAGTGGCCGCCGAGCAGGCCGAAGCCGAACGACGAGGCGCGCTCCCAAATCAGGGTAACTGTTCCCAACGCCAGGCCAAACAGGGCAATCGATTGGCCGTTGCCGCGAAAGGCGCGTAGCGATTCGATAAAAATGGGCTTGTTTCCCGCCGCATTTTGGCGGCTCAATTCGTAGAGGCCGACCGCCAGCAAAGGCGCCAGCAGGAAAAATCCGGAAAGGGCCGCCGTAAATAAATGCGGGCGGCCAAGACTGGCGAGCAGGATCAGGTCGCCACCAAGACCGAACAGAAGTCCATAGGCGAGGCTGGGGATGGGATTGGCCTTAAGGTCACGCCAACCGGCTTTAAGCCAAGCGAAGATTCGGCCCGGCGCGACCCGGCGGATCTTCGGTATCAAGGTGGAACGGTTAACCTGGTCAAACGAGGTGTTCAAAGAAGCACCCTCCCAAAATAGTCTTTGCGTTTCGACCGCGCTGGGCGGATGAGGTTCTTGCGGCAGCGTTTACAGGGTGCGGCCGGTCAGACGTTCATACGCCTCGATGTATTTTGCACTGGTCCGGGCGATGACATCGGCCGGTAGCTTCGGGCCGGGGGCGACTTTGCCCCAGTCCAAGGTTTCCAGGTAATCGCGGACGTATTGCTTGTCGTAGGACGGCGGGTTGATGCCTTCCTGATATTCATTGGCCGGCCAGAAACGGGAGGAATCCGGGGTCAGCGCTTCGTCGATCAGGTGCAGCGTACCGGCGGCATCGATGCCGAATTCAAACTTGGTGTCGGCGATGATGATGCCGCGCCCACGGGCGTAAGCCGAGGCTTCTTCATAGAGAGCGATGGCGGCAGTGCGGGCCTGGGCGCAGATTTCGGCACCATTCTTGCCGGTGCCGGCGAGGGTGTCGGTCAGATCGGCGGCGCAGTTAGTCTGGGCGACGGCGAATGAGACATTTTCGTCGTGATCGCCGACGGCCGCCTTGGTCGCCGGTGTGAAGATCGGCGAGGGCAGCTTGGCGGCCATTTTCAGGCCGGGCGGCAGGGCGATGCCGCAGATAGCGCCGGTCTGCTGATAATCCCTCCAGCCGGAACCGATGACGTAGCCCCGGACAACGGCCTCAATCGGCAGCGGACGCAGGCGTTTGACGACGACCGAGCGACCACGGACCTGTTCGCGTTCGTTTTCTGCCACGACGCTTTCCGGGTCGATTCCGGTCAGCTGATTCGGCACGATGTGGCCGAGTTTTTCAAACCAGAAATTGGCGACAGCGGTCAGCACTTCGCCCTTGCGCGGGATCGGGTCGGGTAGGACGACGTCGAAAGCTGACAGGCGGTCGGTGGTAATAATCAGCAGCTTGTCGGCGTCGACCGCGTAAATGTCGCGAACTTTGCCTTTGGAAAGAAGCGGCAGGCTGGTGATGGAGGACTGGAAGAGCGGAGCGGTCACGGCAGAGTTTCCGAAAGCAAAAAGAGGATTATAAATTAATGTGCGCCGGCTTCTTCAGTGGCGAGTTTTTTCCGCATCCGACGTGTTCCCCAGAAAACCAGGCCAGCAATCAGCGGAATCGAAATGGCAGTGATTACATCGGTGTTGAGGTGATGCAGCTCCTTCGTGCCCTTGGCTAAATATTGCACGAGTTGCGAACCGTAATAGGTCAGCACGACCACCGACAGG
>JBBSCQ010000113.1:0-6998 GCA_038250105.1 Burkholderiales bacterium
CATCCACTCGCTTTCGCTTCTTAAGTGCCGACTTGCCGCCTTTTTCTCAAGCATCTCGCTCCCCGTGTCATCAATAGATCAGGGGGGCTATTTTCCAAATCTACTGCGCCGTGGGAAGAACGCTTCTGAGTTAACGGTTACAATGGTTCGATCAAAAGACCCAAAATTTCGGTGGTCAAGAAGCCGTAGATACAGTCGTGTCCCTTGTTGGACATGCTGCCAGTTTCGACCTTTCCGGACTGAAGCAGGTGCCGCGTGCAGATCTTCCCGATTTGGAGCCATTCTTCCTCAGCATGTTGCGTCTGAACGGCAAACGGGCTGAAGCGAACGAAGACGGCATCTCGTTTGTAACGCCTGACTCTTGGAGGACATTGCCGTCAGTATTGCGACGGTACGAGCAGATGATTTTCTGTCGTGATGTTACGGGAAAGGGCGCACAGTCCAGGATTCTTGGTGTTGGTCATCCGCTGATTGATCATGCACTGCAACAAGCGAAGGACTTTGATGTGAAAGTGGCTGCCGTATCCGGTCTTGCGTGTGTCTTGGTCGTCTGTCTTGCGTTTGAACGTGTAACAACAGGAAAAGGGCAGGTGAAGCGCCTTCTTCTCGGCGTTGAGCATCCCGTTGATGGTGAGTCTAGGGTCGTCCGGGATGTTGATGTATTGAATATTCTAAATGCATCGAAGCTTCAGCGATCAGACAGACCCGAAGGTATACACCTCCATTTGCCTGCGCTTGAACTTATCGAGCGTTCACGACGACTCGTTGAGTCCCATATTGTGGAAACTGGATTTCCGTTTGTTGCACCTGCGGTCGCGATCCACAGCATTCTTCTTCCTGTATCCGTATAACGCAGATTCAAGCGACCGTTCTTATCCGGCAGCTGCCGCTGAACTCCGCTCGACTCGACCGGTGGTTGTGGCACCCTGCACTCATTAACGAATGGCCGCTTCACGGAAGCGAAACTTTAATGGCGGCTTTCCGGCGATGAACTCGAAAAGATGGCTGTCGTGTCCCGACCCGTTGCAGCCGGTCAGGCGCCAAATGTGTTTCGACCGCTACAAGTCGCTATGCGGACATCCGCGAATTGCCAGATTCGAACCCCCTCTATATATTCCCACCACTAACGTTATTGCAGCACAAATAATAAAGGCAACCCATTGAGCTGCCTTTATTCTGATCCTTCGCATTAAGAGTGCGGGATTTTATTCGTAGCTTGCTTACTGAGCAGGTACGCCTTCCTTGAGATATTTGGGTGACCGGGGCCCGTACAAAATGCCATTGGGAGCGCCGGCGCTTAGCAGGCGAGCGCTGGTGCGGCCGGCAATGACATGCCCCTGGTTACTGACCGTCTCGATAATTTGCTTGATCGCAGCCTTGACCAGCATGCCGACCAAGCCGCCGCTGTTGCTGTCCCCTTCGGCGCTTGATGCCGTTGCAACGCCCGACCACAGCGTCTTTCCGCTACGGAGATCAACCAACTTTGCTTCTGCCGTGACGCGCGTCTCACTCGATATGATGGCGTAAGACGTCCCATACTGCTTCACATTGATGTAGAGCGCGGAATCTGCCCCGAAGATCTCGCGTAGCTTGGCAATCGAAACACCATGAATGTCGGCCGGCGAGGTCAGGCCATTCTGCTTGAAACTCTCGTCGACCATAGTCGCCGGGAAAACATAGTAGCCAGATTCCGCCAGTGGGGCGGTGGCCTGGGACATCATGCTATACGTCGCATTGATGTCCGGGGAGCTGTTGAGCGGCGGCAGAACGAGGATGGATGCTGGGCGTGCTTCCTTGAACGCCGTATAGTCATAGGGCTTCCGCGTTGCGCAGCCACCAAGGAGCAATGCTGCGGCTAGCAAAGCAGTGAGGCGCAGTGCTTGGGTACGATTTGCTTTCATCAGGATCGCTTTACTGTTTTTGGTTTTTCTTCATCAGGAAGTCGACATACACCGAGCTTTCCGGGAACTGTTGTCGCTCGGCTTGCAGATTCTGCTCAAACAGGTCGGTACGCCCCGTCAGACCGTACAACATACCCAGATGGGCCTGCATTCCCGGCGGAACCGGCCTCCCATTCGCCCTAGCTTCCTCGCGAACCTTTTCGAGAGACAAAATACCTTCTTCCGGCCCTTTGTCGCCCTTAAAATATGAATACTGCTGAGCTTGGAAATCGCCCCAGTAATAGATGGGTTGCTGACGTGTCGCACAGCCTGACAGTGTCGCCACTGCTAAGCAGCAAATCAGAGTCAGACCACGCATGGAGTGTGTTTGAGCCATGTTGCCCCTAGGAAATCAATTGGCCGGACGCCATGCGCCAGCTTCAATGCCGCTCACCAAAGCATCGACGGCCTGACGGATGGCGAGATCAAGCACCTTGCCGTTCAGCGTGGAGTCGTAGCTGGCAGTGCCGCCAAAGCCGATCACCTCACGATTGGATAACGAGTATTCACCAGCGCCTGCGGTGGAATAGACGACTTCAGAGGTCTCGACGTCAACGACGTTCAAGGCAACCTTGGCGTAGGCGATCTGCTGCTTGCCACGGCCCAGAATGCCGAACAACTGGTGATCGCCGACTTCCTTGCGGCCGAACTCGGTGACATCGCCGGTGACGACGAAGCGTGCTCCCTTGAGTGCCTGCTGCTTCTTGGCGATGGCTGCCTCTTGCTTGATTTCGGTCATGTTCTCGCGATCGAGAACCGAGAAACGGTTGGTCTGTTGCAGATGGGAAATCAAAACGGTCTTGGCCTGACTGCCCAGGCGGTCTATACCATCAGTAAAAACGCCACGCATGAAGCTCGAACGATTGTCGAATTTGCCAACAGAAATTGGCTGGCGAACACCGACATAAGGACGTGCAGCCGCTGCTGTCTGTTGCGGAACTATCGCGCGTGAATCCTCAGTGGCGCAACCTGCAATCGACGCCAGCAAGGCTGCGAAGCAAATACAGGTCGTTTTCTTTTTGTCAATCACGGCTTCCTCCTCCGGTTGTTAGGTTTGATATTTATTTAGCATGATCACTGATTATATCAATCATTAATGAATATTTGAAGGCTGCAGTTTGAGTGTGGATTGCCAACCCAACGGTGAAAACTAACGCCATCTCAGTTACCGATATATGTAATTGCTGGTTATGAAAAATGACTGTTCAGTTTTCAATCCCAGACCAAAAAAGGCAATTCAGCACCAGGAGGCAATTGTTCGAGATACGAATTTGTGTACGCACGGAACTGACCTCAGCACGCATTGCTCTTCTTATGGCCGATCACTTGATCACTCCGGACGTTCAATTCCAAGTGCTTGACGGTCCGCTCTTGGCCGGGAGCACGAATTGACCAACGGCCGGTTTGCGGAAGCGAAACTCAGAAATCCGGCACTCGCCGCAACGGCCGCTTTGGAGCAACCTGTGGGACGGCTTTGGGTCGATTCGAGCCGGTCAAGTTGATGCGATTCAGTGGTCAACTGACTACGATTTCGCACAAAGACCCTTACCCTCATGGCGCAAGTTTAAGCGCCCGTCGTGCGAGGATTTCCGCTCGTGCGACCTGACGAGGCACGGTAAGAAGTGGCAATGGTTTGGGCCGTCGTTTTTTAGCACGAGGCTCGATTCGGCTAGGTCGGCGCGGTAGTTTGAGCGAGGCGATGTTGGCCAGTACGATTCCCATCATCAAGGAAATGCGCTGACCAGCCGCCTGTCGCAGGTGATCAGCGAACATGCCCAGCAGACGTTTGGCTCCCGTGAAGCTCAGTACGCGCGGCAAGACATCGGCGAGCGTCGCAGCCGCCGCCATGGTCCACCGCACAAGGTTGTAAGCCAACAGGTAAACCGCAATTTCCTTCTCGATCATTGCCTGGGTTTTGCAGCGCAGGACATCCATTTGCAGCGTTGCCTTGATCGTGCGGAAATCAACTTCGATGTTCCAGCGCATGGCGTACAGCTTGTTGAGCGCTTCTGCGGACGCGGTTTTCGGATCAAGCAAGGTCGTCACCACGATCCGGCCACCCACTTCAAACTCACGCATCTGTAGCCGTTCGGGATAGCAAGCGTACTCCTTGGTGCTCATCAACCTGGGGCGAGGCGGGCGCGGCCAGTCAACGAGGTGATCGTTCGAGCCCAGTGGCTCGCCCCGCGTAAAGTCGGTAATGCGGGATCCGTGCTGCGCCATCACCACATCCCCTCCGTGCGCCAGCGTCCGTTCGATGATCCACCAATTCGCCAACAGCGCATCGGCCAGTACGATGTCTCCTGGTGCAACGTGGTGGTCAAGCAACTCACGCAGCAAACTCTGTTCGCCGGTTCCTTTGCCTTTGCAGGCCGCCACGCGATAACCCAGCACCGCGCCACTAGCCAAGCCGATGAGCGCACCGATGCGCGCCACTGGGAAGCCCAGACCGGGTTTCTGCCCGCGACTCTGCGGAAATGCCT
This sequence comes from Burkholderiales bacterium, assembly GCA_038250105.1. Classification (GTDB taxonomy): domain Bacteria; phylum Pseudomonadota; class Gammaproteobacteria; order Burkholderiales; family Rhodocyclaceae; genus Azonexus. Next base: position 4,424 of record JBBSCQ010000113.1, read on the forward strand.
CCTGGTTGCTCGGCGTGTCCGGCATTGAAACGGTCGTGCCATCAAATAGTTTGACGGTCCGGCCTTGCCAGCGCCAAGCGCTGGGGGCTGATGTTTCGAGCCGCTGACCAATTCGCTCACCCAGCGTACGGGGAATTGCCACCGGCAAGCGGGCTCGCGCATCGCAATACGAACCGGTATTGAGCGTACTCGCCGATTGGCCATGGGCAACACGCTCCGACAAACGCCTGCCGACAACATCCTGACAGGCTCGATCCGCCGACAGCACTTGGCCGACGAACAAGCGCAGGGTGTCAAGCGGCGGTTAGATGCGCTCACGATAGTCTTTGATATGGGCGCTGACTACGGCGGCTATTTCAGCAGCGCCCAGTACGTGACTGAATACAGCGCCATGCTGTTGGGCAAATTGTTGACGAAGGGCTATCGCACCACGCCGTAATTGAGTAACTTTGCTATTCTTCATTTGGGCTGACCTCGCGGTGGTTTGCATTTCGTTTCGCAACAAAAGCTTACCCCTTCGGGCTGTCAGCCCACCATTTTATGAAAATGCTATCAACTTAAACTTGCACCATGAGGAACCGAACCCGCGTCCGCGTTCTTCGCCAGAGTCCGTCCGTAAGCCTACAGTCCCGATTTTAGAACAAACGGCCGATTTGGCGGGCATTCGCCAGATTGGGGGGGTCGCCAATCCCGACCGGTTCGATGTTGCCAGTGGAAGCCAGTCGCCGTCCGAGATTGCGAGCAGAATAGCAATGGCGAGAGGTAATGCACTTGCATTGACAAGGTAAGGTGACTGCATTACCATGAATTGCATCACCCATTTGATCGGAGCGTGCCATGGCTGCCACCCTTGAAGTCGAATCCACCCTGACTGACCGTTACCAGACCACGGTGCCGGAAACCGTTCGCCGCGCCCTCAGTCTGGGCAAGCGCGACAAGATCCACTACACCATTCGCCCCGGCGGCGAAGTTGTGCTGACGCGTGTCGACGCGTCACAAGTAGACGACCCGGTGCTCGGTCAGTTCTTGGGCTTTCTGGTCCGCGACATCGCCAGCCATCCGGAGCGCCTGCAGGCCATCGACGCCAGCTTCGTGCAGCGCATCCAATCGCTGACCGGTGGCATCGAAGTCGATCTCGATGCTCCCCTGTCGGCGGACGATGAATGAGCAGCGCCAAGCCCGCACCCTTGATCATCCACGGTTGGACGGTTTTTGCGCACCCGCTATTTCTCGCGCAAATGGAGGCCTTCGTCCAGCAGGTCGAGGTGCTCGAGAAAAAAGACCCCGTTGGATATGTAAAGAAGAACGCCAACAAGAGGCTAGTGGCGGTTGCCAAACTTGCATTCGATGTCATCCCGCAAGACCCGACACGGCCAGAATACCGCCAAGGCAACACACTCGGCGACGACTACAAGCATTGGTTCCGCGCTAAGTTTTTCCAGCAGTACCGCTTGTTCTTTCGCTACCACGCGCCCAGCAAAGTGATCGTGCTGGCGTGGGTAAACGATGAGGACACGAAACGCGCCTATGAAAGTGGTGACGATGCATACCGGGTGTTTCGGAAAATGCTGGCTAGCGGTCACCCGCCCGACGATTGGGATCAGCTACTGAAAGAGGCCAAACCTGCTGCCGAGCAACTGCAGTCCAGCATGGCGTCACTGAAGGAATTGGAATGATGAACAACAGCCAGCAGCTCAAGGAACCACAGGAGCAAGTTCTGTTCAGCGTAGACGCCGAAATTTTTCAGCAGTTTTGCGAGTTGCTGGATGCCCCGTCTAAGGACAACCTCGGGCTGGCGCGACTCATGGCGTTGACGCCAACCTGGTCGAGAACGGCTGGCATCGACGGCGCAGACGAGGCCAAGTGAGCTTGGCTTCTCCGTCGAACAGCGTTGTCATGGAGGCATTTGCCGAGGAGACGAAAATGCACTACCCCGTGATGACAGAGCAGCAAGTCGCAGCCCGATGGAAAGTCAGCCTGAAAACAATGCGGTGCTGGCGGCAGGACAAAGTGGGCCCAGCGTGGCACAAATTTTTTCGACACGTCCGCTACCACGAGGCAGATGTTTTCGACTTTTAACAGCAGAGCGCACAGCACTGGCTGACAATTCTTAGTGACCGTGAGCGCGTACCCCGTATCGTGACGCACCCACCGAAGGGCCCAGTAGCCTCCATCGAGCAGGATGCCCAAACTGATCCGGCAGCGCACTATGTCAGCACCAAGGAAGTCGTCGCCGCCACTGGGTTGCCGGTCTATCTATTCCAAGATTGCTCCGAACAGGAGCGCAAGCGCATCCCTCATTTACTGCTGGTTGGCAACCTGCGCTTCTCGATGGAAGCCATTTTGCAGTGGGAGTTGGAGCATAGTGTGCCGGGCATCGCGCCGGAACCGCCTCCTGCCGTTGCCGCCGCAGAAACTGATCATCAGCCCGAGACGCCGGAGCGCATCCCGCGTTGGCACGAAATCGCCCGAAAGCAGGCTGGAGGGTAGTTCGATTCCCATTAATGCCTGAACAGGTGTCCCTGTTTTGGCGTCAATTAGCAATTTTTTGGCCATTTGTTCACGAGAGGTGGAA
>JBBSCQ010000114.1:0-6996 GCA_038250105.1 Burkholderiales bacterium
GAACCAACGACCAAAGGATTATGAGTGGTCTGCGCTAATGTCGAGCATAGCACCTGCAGGCCTCTTCAGAGTTGGAAGGTATAAGTTAGGTCGTTGATTTTGCACGCCTATTTTTATACCAAGCTTTCCGAAGCGGTGTTCTCAGGCCTTGATCGAGAGATCAGAGCCAGGAAAGCAGCCCCGGTATAACTTTAAGCCTGGGCCGCTTTCCTGGAAACTTCCTGGAAAGCACTTTCCAGCTGTGACCATGACCATGAACCCGCCTCCTGTTGACCGTCCTCGCCTTGAACCCTTCGCCGGAATCAGACAAGCGCAGGCTAAACCCGCCCCAGGCTCTGGATACGTTGAGTACCCCCACGCTGAGCTGCCATCTTTTCGCTTGCGCGTGCACGCCAGCGGCCGGCGGCAATGGGTCTTGCGGATGCGGCTCGAAGAGTTGCAGCCTGACGGGAGCTATCGAACCAAAGACCTGCGCAAAGCCTTCGCTGACGTGCCCAAGGACGACCGTTCCCCGGGCCCCGGTGCTCTCAGCTTTGCCGACGCCATGGCCTACGTCTTGGCTGAACGTAAGAAGCTGGAAATGGCAAAGGCTCAGGGCACTGGCAAGCAGCGTTGGACGCTGGGCGACGCCTGGAAGCGGCGCATTGGCGGCATCTCGCAGCTGAGGGCTGCAACTCGGGTCAAGGATGAAAAAGACTGGCGCAACTATCTCAGCAAGTTCGAGGGCGAGCTACTCGACACGTTAGACGTCACCAGGGTTGAGCGATTCGCTGCTCAGATGCTGGACGGCAGCTTCAAGCAAGGCATGAAGCCTCTTGCCCCTGACACTGTCCGCGGCCCTCTGACGCTGCTGGGCACGCTCTACAACCTTGCCCACGAGAACGATGCCGCAGGCGACCGCCCGAAGGACTGGAACCCTGCCGAGATCGTCAAGAAGAAGCTGCCCACGAAGGTCCAGCGCCGCGGCGCGGTACCGCTGTCCAGGCTTCGAGACGTATGGCTTGCTGCCGATACGGTCTGCTCGAGCTGGGCACGTGACCAGCTGCGGCTGTATGTGCTGACGGGCCTGCGCCATGGGTTGATGGCTGAGGTGCGGTTCGATGAGATCGACTTTGCCGAGGGCGTGATACTTATCCCGCCTGCTCGACCCGGCACGAAGCGCCGAGCCCGGGATATCAAAGCGGGTGCCACGCCCCTTAAGCTGCCGCTGTCCCGTATGGCTTTGAGCATATTCAGGTCAAGGCAGGAAGCCGCCAAGAACAAGTCTGGTCCCGTGTGGTATCTCACGGGCGGCTTAGGCGGTCGTGGCAACAACACAGCAAGCAAACACTCAGATCCACGTTCAAACTGGAAAAATCTTGCTGCATGGTGTGATGTGCCTCAGTTCTTGAGGCATGACCTCAGGCGTACATTCGCCACCATCGGGGTTGCAAAGGTGAAGGACCTCATGGGTATCTCGCTGCTGATGCTGCACAGCTCAGATACTCTCGCCCAGGCTGTAGGCATTCCAGGCGTGACAGTCGACTATATGCAGACTGAAGAAGCCCAAGACCGTATGCGTGTCTGCGCTGAAGGCGTGGCCACAACTATCAAGGACCTGCTGGCTGGTGCCGCCCAGCTCGACGACAACTACCCTTTGCCTGCGGAGCTGGCCGAGCTATTCGACGACGCTGACGAGTAGTCGCTACACCTTGTGGCGCTACTCACGCCAATCATGTTCTCTTGCTTTGCCGCTGTAAGGTAAGCGTATCAGCCTCCCACGAGAGACCGCTTCGTGTCCAGCAACAGGTGCGCAAGTAGTACTCCGCTCCGCCGTGCTCGGGCGCGGCGCGCCCGCACCACGCCAATTGTCTTGCAAACACGCGCGCCAAACACATAAACGTGCTCGTGCTCGAGAGCGATGAGAAGAACGTCTACAACACGAAATTGCAGTAAGTCTTCGCGCGCATCACACGAAGAAGTAGCGAGGGTGGTAGGCCGCCCGTGAGTCGAACACGGTACCAACAGATTCAAAAATTCACGGATTTCGCCGTGCTTGGACTATCTCATCACCCTCAGTACTTGCGAACTGGTGGGGTGCCGGGCGCTCGTGGCGGTCATTAAGGGGGCTGTACCCCTCCGCTAGTCTCTGCACCTTCTGAAGCTGTAGCCTCAGCTTGGCTCAGGATTGCCGGGTCGCTTGCGCGTCTGACGGTTTCCCTGAGTTCACCCGGTTTTCCAATGGCGATTACGCGCCGTGGTCACAATTTTACTTATGAGTCTGCTGCTCTAACCATCATGAGCTAGCGGCCCTTCAAGGGATTGTAAACGCTGGCTCACGCGTCAACGCCTTAGCGATTCCGTGGGCCCACCACCAACCGATGACGCCGGCGTCGAAGCGCTTCTGTTCGCTGGCGAGGTGGCGGCTTTCAGTCCGACGGTGGTGGTCGATGCCGGGCGACACCGGCACAAGCTCCAAGCCTGCCTTAGTCGCCTGCAGACTGCGGGCATGAACATTCACAAGTCTGGCCAGGACCTAGGCGGCGTAAACAACTGCGATGTCCCCGCCATTGGCAGTGCCAAGCGGCAGCGATGGCGGCGACCTCTGAAGCTGTCAACCACTCGACGCCCGACTTTGCTCTCACGAGGCGCAAAGCTTTGACCTGCGACCAGCTATCAACCAATCCTCCCTACGAATCAAGGGCTTCGAGGACCTTTCTTTCACCAGTCGACAACACTTGTGGCGGCACGGGGCTGCCCGTTGCCGGCAGCCCACCGACCGCTTCGAGATCAAATCTTGCAGCTGACGATGTCGGGGCGAGCCATCAGCCCGACGACTCGCCCACCACCGTGGCCGCCATCCTCGCGTCCGACCGCCAGTGCACCGTGCAGCGTATGAAGGCGCACGCCACGGCGCTGGTCATCCAGGACGGCAGAGGCTGAACTTCTCGGGACTCACGCAATGCGAGGGCCTGGGCTCGATCGGCACCAACCGTAGACTAACCGTGGAGTTTGATGTGCGATTACTACTATTTTAGAACGTTTTTGATTTCAGTTTGACGTGTTTCCTACAATCTATCCGTCTGGACTATTTTTTAGTGCACGATGCTGCCATTATTGCAGCTTATATTCGTCAGGGCGGCAATTTCATCGATTTTCTCCTGCATCATCTCCGCCAGCCAGGGGGCTCTGCACAAGTTGACTTTTTCCTGAGCGCGCTGCAACAAAATAACGAGATTCAAGATTGGCATCACGGGCTGGGCAAATTCTACTCTACCGCGCCGAATGCTTGGTATGACCTACCCCGATATATGTGATGAAACAACTTTATTACTCAACCATTGAATTTATCGGAGAAATCGATATTTAACCACACGCATTATATGGTCCGGTGTAGTTTTGGAATAGTCACGTATGCTAAACGTACCGTAAGTCGTTCCGCTTGCAACCATGTAGTTCTCATCTCGAAGCGGCTTGAACGAGTCAAAGTCAGCAGCAAGCGCAGCAGCTTTCATTTTTTCCTCGTAATCAGATAGTCGCCGACCTCGCAATAGCGGTTTTACATCACGAACATCGTAGAGGCCGTGAAACTGGACTGCTATATGACTTTCAAAACAAATATACCAATTTATCGCTTTACGTTTCGATGTAGGAATATTGGCTGCAATGTCAAGCAGTGTCTCTAAAACGTCATCCACGTCAGCATTTGTACCGCATCGCAGCTTAATAATTGCTCGTTCACAACCAGCTGGTTCGTTGAAATCAAGATTCTCAAGCTCTTCGAACATCGCTTGGATTTCGGTTTCAGAATAAGTTTTTGACATGAACCGTCGGTGTAGTAATTGCCGCCCATCGTATCTGGCAGTGCGTGCAGGTCGGTGCGCAGAAGTGCACGGACTCCGTCTGCAAGATTGTGCGGGACAGCACGCTTGCCACCTTGCCCGCTCAACCGCTGGATCAACGTCCGGGATAACGACCGGCGGACCCGAATTCGACACTAAAGTTATCTAAGTGTGGTCCGGAACGGATCGTGTGCCCATACCCCTGCTTGACCGAAATCTCCTTGGCCTTGACTGGCGACCAGGACACTTCACCGATCACCTCGACGGTAGCGGCCATCCTTGAACTCGACGGCACACGCGCTCACGTTGGGAGCGATCGTCTTCGTCTCCGTCGACTTGCAAACCATGCGATATGCGAAGCTGGGGCGACCACGGAGCGCTGACTCGCTCGCCAATTGACAAACCTTGCGTTGGCTCCCGCTGCCCGTTGGCGACAAGCGAGGGACCGGTTTGAAATCAACATTTGCTGCTGACGATGTCGTCGTCAGCTTGGCCGAGCTTGCGCCAAGTCATCGGTTGGGTAGTGTTGGAGCAGCGACGCAGCGCGGTCACGCGCCTCCGTCGCTACCGCACACTCACCCGCCAGCACTAGGTCGAGAAGGAACTGCCGGGTGTCGCACAGCGCGTTGAATCGGTTGGCGGGCAAAGTCATGACTTTATCTATACGTTGAAGTCAAATGTTGCTGCTGTCTACGCGGCACCAGCATAAGCGAAGCCATCGATCATCACTCCTGAACGCACTGCGGCACGCGCAGCCGACCGTATCGTGCCGCTCATGGCAGCGGCCATCTTCAAAGCCGTCAACTTGCCCGACCGTGGCTACCCGGAAATCGAGTGCTTCCACGTTCGATGACTCCTCAGAGCGTTAGCTTCGCAAGGCTACTAGCGGCCTGATTGCGGATGGTTGTGTGCCCCCGCGGATCTCCGTCACCCGCCGTAGAACCTAGCCCTGAACCCCGACGCTAGCGTCGAGATGGGTTGCACGTTCGCTCAGGATCCACGCGAACTCAGTCTTGACCATGGTGAACGGCTCGGTCACGGCAGCCCGCTCGCGGCCCACATCTGCTCCCAGCGGAAGCATTCGCCAAATGGATCCCCAGCGCCTGTAGTTCGCGATGCCGCAGTTCGATGGTGGACGCGACCGCGCAGACAGTTGCCAGGCAATTGGTCATGTATTGGGACAGCGAGCACAAGAACTCAACGCACCTGCTCCAAACAGCGCCTTGAGAAAACCGCTTTGGCACCTCGCTGGCAATTTTCCGTTCCTGCCGTAACCGGCGGGTGCAACTGCGCGCAAGTCAGAAAGCAAAAAAGCACCCGATAAACCACCGATCTAGACACGACATCTGAACTTCCGGCCCCAAAGGCCTAAATCGATGTCCACCGCTAGAAAACTAGATCAGTTTTATACCTCAAGAACAGCCGCCGCAACTTGTTTGAATTTTCTGAATCAGTTGGTTCCTCTATCACACCGCAACACAGCCCATTTTCTTGAGCCATCTGCGGGAGACGGCGCTTTTCTTGAACTTCTGCCGCCAAAGCGGCGGACAGGTATCGACGTCGACCCAAGACATCAAGAAGTCGCTACGCGGGACTTCTTGCTGGAATTTATTCCACCGCAGGATATCGCCCCATGGATTGTTGTCGGCAATCCCCCGTTCGGGAAGAACTCCAGCAAAGCTGTGCGTTTCTTCAATAAATCCGCAGAGTTTGCCGACGTCATTGCGTTTGTCGTCCCGCGGACGTTCAGAAAAGCAAGTCTGCAGCGTCGGCTTCATGCCAGTTTTGAGTTGCTGGGAGACCTCGAGTTGCCGGATGACGCGTTCCTATTCGAAGGCAAGCCCTATTCAGTGCCATGCTGCTTCCAGGTCTGGCGAAAGACAAATGTCAGCCGCAGTTGCATCGCCTTACCGCTTACCGATGACGACTTCATCTTCTGTAACAAGGACCAGGCCGACTTCGCCTTTAGACGTATTGGAGCACTAGCGGGGAAGATAATTCGAGATTTCGACAACTACTCGCCCAATTCACACTTCTTCGTCCGCGCTGCGATTGACCCAGAAATTCTCATTTGCCGCTTCGAGCGGCTGTCTTGGGAGGATACGAAGTGGAATACCGCTGGCAATCCCAGCGTCAGCAAGCGCGAGCTGGTGCAGAAATACAGCAGCGCCTACACCGACACCACGGCATCAGTGTTGCCTCGAGCTATCCCTCAAGCGCCGATACCGCTGGTCGGCAAAAGCGGGCCGTGGGAACTGTACGCATCTACTCTCCCGTGAACACCGTCCAACTGAGACGTAATTCACACAAATCATGAGGAAACGAGCCAAACACACAGCGTTCGAATAAACAGCGCTACTGAGCTATTTACACGAAACCCCTAACCAACGGAGTTTCTCGTGTTTCTAGAACGTACGCATCAATCAGCCTCCTGCACCACGCTTGGTTCAGCATCCGCCAGACAGACAATCTATGCCCATGACTCAATTCCAAAGGCAACACATCTGCGGTCGCCGCTGATTTACGCAGGAAACAAAGCGCCACTTGCCGCGTTCACCGCGTCACTCTTCCCGGCAGACTCAGCGAAGCGCGACTGGGTGGAGCCATTCGTCGGCAGCGCGGGCCTTCTGTTGAACGCACCCAGATGCAGACGATACGTCCTCTCGGACATAAACCACTACCTGACGGAGCTTCTCCTTGCTACCAGGGACCATCTTCCGGAGCTCGCCAAAGAGGTGAAGCAACTATTCAACCCGGAGAATAACTGTTCGGAGCGGTATAACGAAATCCGACGGATGTTCAATACAGAACTCACTGGCGTCAAGAAGAGCGCAGCATTCGTCTATTTAAATCGTCATTGTTTTAACGGCGTGGTTCGCAGCAATCGCGCGGGAGCGTTTAATACCGCATTCGGCCGCCGCTCGAGTGTTCCTGCCCCACTTGAAGAACTGAAGAGCCTGGGTGGATTTCTGGCGGGCCCGACAAAAATCGATGCGTGCGATTTTGAACAGACACTGACTGGCATTCGCCGTCCATCACTTGTGCTGCTGGACAGTCCTTACCTCCCTTCGAAAGACGGGCAAATCTGCTTCACTGGATACGCTGGGACTTCGTTCGGGACTGACCGCCACAACGCTATCGCGGAATGGGGTCTTCGCCTCTCCGAAGCTGGCCA
>JBBSCQ010000115.1:0-6861 GCA_038250105.1 Burkholderiales bacterium
CACGCATTTTCCCGCAAGAAAACGAAATAAACCAGTGCCTCGTTCACCGCAAGCGGTCACCAATCGGACTGTCAGAAACAGCGACAGAAAAGCAAAAAGCCCAGCTAAAGGGCTGGGCTAAGTGCTTGAATTTATTGGTGGCCAATCGCGGAATCGAACCACGGACACGCGGATTTTCAATCCGCTGCTCTACCAACTGAGCTAATTGGCCAAAACGAGGCCGCATTATAGCCGGCCCGGAGGGGCTTCGCAACTAAAAGCGCATCAATTGGCCATTCATCTTCTATCTTGCTTAGGTGCCGATGGGGGGTGACTGGCGATAGAGTTCGGAATAATCGTCGGGAATGGGTGGCGGTGGTGGTGGCGGGCGCCAAATGGCGAAGACAACGCGCGCCACAGCTCCTTGCCCACGCGAATTTGGTCGCAGGCTGGCTACGGAGTCGTGCTGCATGGCTATTTCCTGAACAATCGCCAGCCCCAGGCCGCTGCCCTCGGTTGTCGAATCCTCGGCACGATAAAAGCGTTCAAAGACAAGTTCTGATTGCGCCTCAGTGATTCCAATCCCGTCATCCTCAACTTCGAGCACAACAGTATCTGGGTTAGTCAATATCCGACAGGTGACGTGGCCGCCTGAGGGCGTGTAACGCAATGCATTATCCAGCAGGTTTTTAGCTAATTCACGGAGCAGAAAGGCGTTGCCGCTGATCATTGCGACGCTTTCCGATTCGTAGCCGAGATCAATTCCTTTTTCGATGGAAACCATGACCCAGTCTTCGATCACTTCGCGGATCAATTGCGCCAGATCGAGCGGTTCGTGCCGTTGCTGCGCTGGCTCAACGCCCTCGGTGCGGGCCAGAATCAACAATTGATTGACTAGACGCCCAGCCCGATCGACGCCCATGGCAATCTGGCGCAAGGCATGGCGTAGGGCTTCCGGATCAGATTCCCGAATGGCAAACTGGGCTTGTGTCTTGAGACCAGTGAGCGGCGTGCGCAATTGATGCGCGGCGTCGGCGACAAAGCGTTGCTGCGCTTCGACGTTTTTTTTCATTCGTTCAAGCATTTCGTTAAAGGCTTCAACGAGTGGTTCAAGTTCTTCCGGGACACGCCGGGTAGCAATTGGCGATAGGTCAGCCGGGTCGCGTGTTTCAATCGTTTTGCGTAAGCGGGTCAAGGGGCGCAAACCTCGCGACAGGCCGAACCAGACGAGCATAACCGCTAGGGGAATAATGATAAATTGCGGCAAAATCACGCTGGCGACAATTTTGTTGGCGAGCTGGTTGCGTTTTTCAGTTGTTTCGGCCACCTCGACCACAATCCAGCGATCCTTTGGCATCTGAGCATCAGCCAAAAAGGTGTAGGCGAAGCGCAAGTCCTGACCATTGAACTCAGCATCGCGCAAATAAAGCTCGCCGGGCACAATCATTTCATTCGAGACTGGCGCCGGCATCGGTAGATCCTTGTCGCCGGCGAGATACTGGCCATCTCGCGTCACCACATGAAAATAAACGCTGTCGGTTTCATCCGCACGCAGCAGGGCTCTGGCGGATGCCGGCAAAGTTAGCACCGCTTTGCCATTGACCAGCTTTACCTGACGCGCAATCGCCGAAACATGCTCGCGAAGCGCCTGGTCATAGGGGTAATTGGCGACGTTATTGGCAAAATAATGGGTAAAGGCGATGCTGAGCGGCCAGACAAAGAGCAAGGGCGCGAGCATCCAGTCGAGGATCTCGCCAAACAGCGAGCGCTCGGTTTCATATCCCGAGCTTGAATTGCTATTCGCCTTGCGGTCGTTCAAGGCAGTACCCCAAACCGCGAACCGTGGCAATTTTTACGCCGCCCGGCTCCAGTTTTTTGCGTAAACGGTGCACATACACCTCAATCGCATTATGGCTAACCTCTTCTCCCCAGCCGCAGAGATGATCGACCAACTGGTTCTTGCTGACCAGACGGCCCATCCGCGTTAGAAGCACTTCGAGCAGGCCGATTTCACGAGCCGAAAGATCCAGCGCCTGGCCATGAATCTGTGCCACGCGCCCTACCTGATCGTAGATTAGGGCGCCGCACTGGATGGTTGGCGTTGTACCGGCCGAACGGCGGGTTAATGCCCGGACACGCGCCTCCAGTTCGGCCAACTCAAACGGCTTGACCATGTAATCATCCGCCCCCAGATCGAGCCCCTTGACGCGGTCACCAGTACCATCAAGCGCCGTCAGTATCAACACGGGCAACTGCGAGTTTCTGGCGCGTAGGCGCTTCAATACATCGAGACCGGAGAGCTTGGGCAAACCGAGATCGAGAATGAGCAAATCGTAAGACGCCGTCAGCAAGGCGGTATCCGCCTCCACGCCGTTTGGCGCCCAATCCACGGCGTAACCACCTTGGCGCAATGAACGGGACAGTCCATCTGCAATGATGGCGTCGTCTTCTGCAATGAGTATGCGCATTTATCTGCTTTGCCGATGCTGGCGTAAGATTTTTGTAAGCCTGCTACATTATTCTGCGCGGGCTGTTCTCCTTTTATGGTCTTCGGAGTCCGCGACAACTGTCGCAACTCAGGGGGTGGCCCGATCCTGCACTGGGTGGCCCCCTACCATTTTTTCCCTCAAGTTTTACCAGTCTAACAAATAATTGGCGCCGCACGACCTGCCGCGTACAAACTCGTCCACTTTTTGGCAATTACTGCGGTCGACCGTAGCAATCACCTAAAAACCAGGGCGTAAAAAAGCCCGGGTCAAAACCCGGGCTTTTTACTGACGGTGTTTTGTCGATTAGTGGCCAGAAGCGCCAGAGGCACCCAGACCGGTTTCGGAACGAAGTTGCTGTGCCGGGTAAAGCGCACGCTCTTTCTGAGCCTGTGCCGAGTTGTCGAGAATCGAGACAAGCCAAATGGTGATGAACGCAGCAGACATCGAGAAGATGGCAGCCGAGTTATACGGGAACCAGGCTGAACCCGCCGGATTGTGCATCACTTTTTCCCAGACAGCAGCAGATCCGATGGTCAGGATCACAGCAGAAGCCAGACCGACGAAGCCACCAACCACTGCGCCACGGGTGGTGCAGTTCTTCCAGAGCACGGCCATGAAGAGCACCGGGAAGTTGGAGGAGCAAGCGATGGTGAAAGCCAGCATTACCATGTAGGCAACGTTTTCTTTCTCAAAGGCGATACCAAGAACGATAGCCAGGAGACCAAGAAAGACCGTAGCGATTTTGGAAACGCGCAGTTCGTCTTCTGAAGAACAGCCTTTCTTGAACACCGAAGCGTACAAGTCATGAGAAACAGCAGAAGCGCCAGACAGGGTCAGGCCAGCAACCACGGCTAGAATGGTGGCGAAAGCCACGGCCGAGATGAAGCCGAGGAACAAGTCACCGCCAACGGCCTTGGACAGATGTACAGCAGCCATGTTGCCGCCGCCCTTCAGACCCTTGGCCAGTTCGCCGCCGATGTAGAAGTCACCCGGGTTCTGAACCAGGTTGGTAATAGCACCGAAGCCGATGATGAAGGTCAGGATGTAGAAGTAACCGATCCAGGTGGTTGCCCAAGCAACTGACTTGCGGGCTTCCTTGGCATTCGGCACGGTGAAGAAGCGCATCAGAATGTGCGGCAGGCCAGCCGTACCAAACATCAGGGCCATACCGACCGAGATCGCAGAGATCGGATCCTTGATCAGTGCCCCCGGTGCCATGATGGCATCCTTCTTGGCATGAACTTCAACCGCTTTGGCGAACAGCGCTTCCGGCGAGAAACCGAATTGCAGCAGCACGGAGACAGCCATGAAGGTTGCGCCACACAGCAGCATGACAGCCTTGATGATCTGCACCCAGGTCGTTGCGGTCATACCGCCGAACAGGACGTACATCATCATGACGATGCCGACGACGATTTCGGCGTACATGTATTCCAGACCGAACAGTACCTTGATCAGCTGACCGGCACCGACCATCTGCGCAATCATGTAGAAAGCGACGATAACCAGTGAAGCGGAAGCGGCAAAGATACGAACCGGGGTCTGAGCGAAGCGGTAAGAAGCGACGTCAGCAAAGGTGAATTTGCCGAGGTTACGCAGACGCTCTGCCATCAGGAAGGTAATAATCGGCCAGCCGACCAGCCAGCCGATCGAGAAGATCAGGCCGTCAAAGCCGTTGGCAAAGACCAGACCGGAAATACCGAGGAAGGAAGCGGCCGACATGTAGTCGCCAGCAATGGCCAGGCCATTCTGGAAACCGGTGATGCCGCCACCGCCCGTGTAGAAGTCAGCCGCCGTCTTGGTCTTGCCGGCTGCCCACTTGGTGATGTAAAGCGTGCCGCCAACAAAGATGGCAAACATCGCAATGGCCGTCCAGTTGGTGGCCTGCTGAGCAGTATTGCCGAGGTCGGCACCGGCGGCCAGTGCAGCGCCAGCAGCGATCAGCGCGGCGAGGCCGGCGAGGATATGCTTGGTGTTAGTCATATTATTTCTGCGCCTCTTTGATGATGGCTTCGTTGATCGCATCAAATTCAGAATTGGCGCGACGCACGTAGATCCAGGTCAGCACAATGGTGAAGGCGATGACGCTGAGTCCGATAGGTACGCCGATGCTAGTGGTCATACCGGCACCCAGCTTGGTGCCCAGCCAGGGGCCATTAAAGGCAACCAGCAGAATGAAGCCGTAGTAAGCCAGGGCGCCAAGAATTGTCATAATGATTGAGTATCGGCTGCGCATGGCAACGAACTCTAAAAATTTCGGGTTTTTGGTCACCCGATCAAGTACGTCTTGCATTGATTTGCTCCTCGGAATTATGGTTTGTAGAGGCATTGCTACGGTGGCCACTGTAGTGAGAGTGTCTTACAAGTAGCTTACAGACCGTTACGAAAAGTATACAAAAGCCTTGATGCACAACAAAAAAGCCCCGCTAAGCGGGGCTTTTTTTCAAACGAATTACTGAACAGCGGGAGATTACATCCCCATGCCGCCCATGCCGCCCATACCACCCATACCACCCATGTCACCACCCATGCCGCCGGCTGGCTTGTCTTCAGCCAGTTCAGCAATCATGCATTCGGTGGTCAGCATCAGGCCAGCCACGGAAGCCGCGTTCTGCAGTGCAGTGCGGGTTACCTTGGTTGGGTCGAGCACACCCATTTCAACCATGTCGCCGTACTCGCCAGTGGCTGCGTTGTAACCGAAGTTACCCGTACCCTGCTGCACTTTGTCGACCACGACGGAAGGCTCGTCACCAGCATTGGCAACGATTTCGCGCAGTGGCTGTTCCATGGCGCGCAGGACGATCTTGATGCCGGCATCTTGATCATGGTTGTCACCCTTGAGCTTGCCAACGGCAGCACGGGCGCGAATCAGGGCAACGCCGCCGCCGGCGACAACACCTTCTTCAACCGCAGCACGGGTAGCGTGCAGGGCATCTTCAACGCGGGCTTTCTTTTCCTTCATTTCGACTTCGGTCGCAGCGCCAACCTTGATGACGGCAACGCCACCCGCCAGCTTGGCCACACGTTCTTGCAGCTTTTCGCGGTCGTAATCAGAAGAAGCTTCTTCGATCTGGATGCGGATTTGCTTGACGCGAGCTTCGATGACCGCAGCTTCGCCGGCACCGTCAATGATGATGGTGTTTTCTTTGGAAACTTCGATCCGCTTGGCCTGGCCCAGATCCTTCAGGACAGCCTTTTCCAGCGACAAGCCGGTTTCTTCAGCGATCACGGTGCCGCCGGTCAGGACAGCGATGTCTTCCAGCATGGCCTTGCGCCGATCGCCAAAGCCCGGGGCCTTGACGGCAACGGTCTTCAGGATGCCACGGATGTTGTTAACAACCAGCGTAGCCAGCGCTTCGCCATCGACATCTTCAGCGATGATCAGCAGCGGACGGCCAGCCTTGGCGACTTGTTCCAGAATCGGCAGCAGGTCACGGATGTTGGAAATCTTCTTGTCGTACAACAGAACCAGCGGATTTTCCATCAGCGCTTGTTGCTTGTCGCCGTTGTTGATGAAGTACGGTGACAGGTAACCACGGTCAAACTGCATGCCTTCGACAACATCCAGCTCGTTGTCGAGGGATTTGCCATCTTCAACAGTGATAACGCCTTCCTTGCCGACTTTTTCCATGGCATTGGCAATGATTTCGCCAATGTTGGTGTCGGAGTTAGCGGAGATGGAACCGACCTGAGCGATTTCCTTGGTCGTGGTGCAAGGCTTGGAGAAGGACTTCAGTTCAGCCAGCGTCGCGATAACAGCTTTGTCGATACCGCGCTTCAGATCCATCGGGTTCATGCCGGCGGCAACGTACTTCATGCCTTCGCGAACAATCGCTTGAGCCAGAACGGTTGCGGTCGTGGTGCCGTCACCGGCGATGTCGGAGGTCTTGGAAGCAACTTCCTTGACCATCTGGGCACCCATGTTGGCGAACTTGTCTTTCAGTTCGATTTCCTTGGCGACGGAAACGCCGTCCTTGGTAATCGTCGGGGCGCCGTAGGAGCGCTCGATCACGACATTACGACCCTTAGGGCCGAGGGTAACCTTGACTGCATCAGCCAGGATGTTGATGCCATCGACCATGCGGGCACGGGCGGAATCACCGAATTTGACTTCTTTAGCTGCCATTTATTTCTCCTGAATTCTTGAATTGAATAGACGCGGCGCTTAAGCGACCACAACGCCCATGATGTCTTCTTCACGCATGACCAGAACTTCCTGACCATCGACCTTGACGGCTTGACCGGCATATTTGCCGAACAGAACGCGATCGCCAACCTTGACGTCCAGAGCGATCTGCTTGCCGTTGTCGTCGCGCTTGCCCGGGCCGACGGCGAGGATTTCGCCTTGATCCGGCTTTTCACCAGCAGAATCAGGAATGACGATACCGGAAGC
>JBBSCQ010000116.1:0-6860 GCA_038250105.1 Burkholderiales bacterium
CCGAACGGTACGGCGGTGCCGAAACCGAAGGTCTTGTCTTTGCCGACGTAGTAATAAGAACAGGTGTGGCAGCATTCAACGGTGCCTTGTTGCACGGCATCGAGCGCCTGCAGGCCGGGAACGATTTCGCCACCAGGGAAAACGCGGATATCGAACTTGCCGCCGGTCATCGCGCGCAGACGATTGGCCAGCACGTCAGCACCGCCGTAAATGGTATCCAGGCTCTTCGGGAAGCTGGAAGTCAAACGCCATTTGATGCTCGGCAATTCAGCGGCGATGGCGGGTGCTGCCAGCGTTGCAGCGGCGCCTGCGGCAGCACCGATGGAAGCTTTTTTCAAAAAATCACGACGTTGCATAGTTATGTCTCCTCCAGAAGTTTGGGCACGTCAATCTATGTAGCGAAGTTATTCTATCTAAAGAAACAAGTTTGGCGAGTGGTGGAAAACCCTTACTGCCTTACTCGCCAGCGATCGTCATCCGATCAACCAAAATCGAACCCGTTTGCTTTGAACCACGCACTTGCACATCGCGCCCAACCGCCACGATGCCGGCGAGCATGGCCTTGAGGTTGCCGGCAATGGTGATTTCCTCAACCGGGTAGGCAATCTTGCCGTTTTCCACCCAATAGCCGGCGGCACCGCGCGAATAATCGCCGGTCACGTAATTGACGCCTTGCCCGAGCAATTCAGTCACCAACAGGCCACGATTCATTTTCGCCAGCAGGCCGGCAAAATCATCTTCGCCGGGCTGGAGAATCAGGTTATAGCTGCCGCCGGCATTGCCGGTCGTCGGCATACCCAGTTTGCGGCCCGTATAAGTGCTGAGGAAATAGCCTTGCAGGATGCCGTCAGTGACGACTTCACGATCACGCGTTGCGACGCCATCGCTGTCAAAAGAAGCACTACCCAGGCCACATTTTAGATGCGGCCGCTCACTGAGCTGGACAAATTCCGGCATCACCCGCTTGCCGAGATGATCAAGCAGGAAGGAAGATTTACGGTAAAGCGCCCCGCCACTGACCGCGTGCACCAGACTGCCGATCAAACCAGCGGCGAGCGGTGCTTCAAACAATACCGGGAATTCGCCAGTCTTGACCTTGCGCCCGCCGAGCCGCGCCACAGCGCGTTCGGCGGCGGTGCGGCCAACATAAGCCGGGTCTTCGAGCAGACCAGCGTTGCGGCTGGTGGTGTACCAGTCGTCGCGCTGCATGCCGTCCTGTTCGCCAGCAATTACCGAGCAGGAAATATAGTGACGCGAACTGGGGTAGCCGCCCATGAAACCGAGACTATTGGCCGAAACAAATTGCGCCTGTTGGGTTGAAACCGAAGCACCTTCGGAGTTGCTGATCTTTGGGCTGGCGGCAAAAGCCGCCTGCTCACAGCGGCGAGCCGTTTCGATGGCATCTTCTACGGTCAACGCCCAAGGATGGTATAAATCGAGATCCGGGCAATCCTTGGCCATCAAAGCTGCATCGGCCAAGCCGGCGCAATCGTCCTCCGCCGTAAAGCGGGCAATATTCAGTGCCGCTTCGACAGTTTCGCGCAAAGCTTGCGGCGAAAAGTCGGAGGTACTGGCGTAACCCTTGCGCTGTCCGGAATACACGGTAATGCCGACGCCTTTGTCACGGTTGAATTCAATCGTTTCAACTTCGTTGCAGCGCACGCCAACTGACTGTCCAAAACCTTCCGAGGCATCGACCTCGCAAGCCGTAGCGCCTTTTTCACGGGCATGTTTCAGGACATCCTCAGCCAGTTGCTGCAAGGAAGCGAAGGGATAGGAAAAAGCGGCTGTTTCGGGCATGGAGGGGGCGTCGATTCGGGAAAGTCGCTATCATAGCAGCCCAACATTGCCAGCTCTCGAACACGCCCCATGCTAGAAGAAGATTTCACCGAAGGTAACGGCCGCCCCTCCAAGACCAAGATCAAGGAGGCGATGCACGAATTACAGGATCTCGGCGCTGAACTGATTGAATTGTCCGTCGGTCAATTGAAAAAAATCAACCTGCCCGACAATCTGCTCGATGCCGTGCGCGAATGCCAGAAGATTCCCTCGCACGGCGCCCGCCGCCGGCAGATGCTCTATATCGGCAAGTTGATGCGCAACATCGACGACGCACCGATCCGCGAAGGCCTCGCCCTGATTCGTGGCGACTCTGCCGCCGAAAACGCTCGCCTGCACCGCCTGGAACGGATGCGTAACCGTCTGCTGGAAGACGAAGCCGTCCTCTCCGAGATCGCCACCGCCTGGCCCGGCGTTGATTTGCAGCACCTGCGCCAATTGCGCCGCAATGCGCTCAAGGAACAGGAAGGCAACAAGCCGCCGAAAAACTTCCGCGCCATTTTCCAGATGCTGCAGGATTTGGATAAAAACGGAGTGCCCAATGACGACGAGTGAGGAACTGGTCATCGGCCTGGTCTCGATCAGCGACCGCGCCTCGGCCGGCGTTTATGAAGACAAAGGCATTCCGGCGCTGCAGGATTGGCTGAGTAGTGCGCTGAGCACGCCGTGGCGGGCCGAAACGCAGCTAATCGCCGACGACCAGACAAGTATTGAAAATACGCTGATTGAGCTGGTCGACCGCAGCAATTGCCATTTGGTGCTCACCACCGGCGGCACCGGCCCGGCTTTGCGTGATGTCACACCGGAAGCGACGCTGGCCGTGGCCGACAAGGAAATGCCTGGCTTTGGCGAAGAAATGCGCCGAATCAGCCTGAACTTTGTGCCGACCGCCATTCTCTCGCGGCAGGTTGGAGTCATTCGCAAGCAGGCATTGATCATCAACCTGCCTGGCCAGCCAAAGTCGATCAAGGAAACGCTGGAAGGTGTTCGCGATTCCGACGGCAAGGTCAGCCACGTTGGTATTTTTGCTGCCGTGCCTTACTGCATCGATTTAATTGGTGGCCCGTATGCGGAAACTAACGAAACGGTGATCAAGGCTTTTCGCCCGAAAGCGGCGATCCGCGCCAAGTAGTCCGGCGCGGCATTTGACGACGACCATATTTTGCCGACGACAGCGTTCAGCTAATAACGCTCAAGCGATAGCGCGCCAGTTCAAAATCAGTGGTTTGTTCGAGCAGGGCAACTGGCGTCAATAGTTGGCGATACCCGCCTTGCGTGTATTCCAGGCTTTCGCGCAAATCGAAAGAAGCCATCGGCAGCACAACGCGCACCTCGCCCGGCAAATTACCATCCAGAATCAGCAATGCCGGCGTTTCCGCTACGGCAGCATAGCTCGAAGCGGTGCGCGGTTTCAGATCAACTGACAGGGTTTGCCGCGATAGCGACTCGATACCGACATGCACTTCGCTATCACTAAGTCGGTGATAGCGCCGAATAATGCCGAGCAGCCAGTTGTCGCCGCCACCCGGCTGCATCGCCAGCAGCGCCCCAACTTTCAGCCATTCGGCCGGGACATTGCCCAGCACCGCGCCAAAACCACCGCGACTGACATTTTCGACCACCCAGCTTTCCATTTGCAAACCAGCCGGTCGACCTCCAAATTCTTTAGAAAAAACGACGAAGGCGTTGATCAAACCATTCAACACCGACATTCGGTTTTTGACGTGATGCCGATCATGTTTGCGCTGCGGCGGGATCGGCGCCAGATAGGCGGCGAGATGGCGCAAGACGGGAATCAGGGTTTTCGGGTAGTAATGTTCGCCGAGAATAATTTCCGGCGGAATATCGCCACCTTGCTCAAGCAAAGTCAGCAATGCCGAAATTTCCGCATGCGCTGCGCCCGGCTTGAAAAATCGCTGCCCCGGCTGGGTGCTTTGCGGCATTTTGGCCAAGCGTAGCGGCGCCTGAGCGAGACTGAGATCGACCCAATATACGCTGTCGGACAGAGCCTCGCGCGTAAAAACAAAGCTCGGCAAAAAATGTTCAATCAGTTGTTCCGCCAGCTGAATTTCATGCGGCAGCAGGCTATCCAGCGAAGCAGCTTGAAAGGCCATGGCTTTTTGATAGGCCTGCAAGGGCGAATTCAAGCCGCCAAGCGCACCGTAAGGCACCGCTTTGGTCGCAACGCCAGCCTCTTCGGCGATCAACAAGGCGTAGCCCATCTGCCGCCAAATCTCGCCGGAAGCCGGGCCATAGTGAAATTGTTCCCACTTTAGCACCGCCCCCTGGGCTGCAATAAAACGCGTACACAGCGCCGGCAGAGCGGATTTGAGATGCTCCGCTGCCTTGCCCTTGTCACCCAGGACGAGCAGGCAACGCTTGTAGGCTGCACTCAGCAGCGTCCAAAAGCCAAAATTAATTGACCACAGACGCTTCTCTTCGGTCCGGGGCATGCGTGGCGTGTTCAGGTAAT
The DNA here is from genome assembly GCA_038250105.1 of Burkholderiales bacterium. Lineage (GTDB taxonomy): Bacteria > Pseudomonadota > Gammaproteobacteria > Burkholderiales > Rhodocyclaceae > Azonexus. Next base: position 4,313 of record JBBSCQ010000116.1, read on the forward strand.
TGTGCGCCAGGCGCTTGAGATGCATTTGCGCTGCATCTTCAAGCTGACGCGCCACCTCATAGGCCCGATCCGCCGGGCAATCATCCGCCGCCTGCAGCGATTCCAGCCAGCCGGCAATTTCGTCCAGCGCCTTGAAAGCGTTGTCTTTCGGCAACTCGTTGAGGATGCGCTTGAACTCACGCTCATCGATCAAGGGGTGCACATTTTTCTGGGCAAAAACGCCGCTTAAACTTCCCAATTTATTGAGCATTTGCCCGCTCTCCCTTACCGCACAAGGTATTTTATCTGTGCCAGTTTATCGGTTTGTCCTTGCACTGAGCGTGATCAATTACCGCGTCCCACCCAATCCTGCAGAAATCGTATCCCCCACGCCACACCAAAGCCGGTTTGATCGGTGGCAATGGCACCCAGCCCATCCTCGCAACTAGCCGCCGAGAGATCGACGTGCAGCCAGGGCAACTCGCCGACAAAGCGTTTAAGGAAGCGCGCCACATGAATGTGATCCGGCGCGTCATCATCCAGGCTGCACTGGCAAATATCGGCCACCGTGCTATCGAGCGCCTCTTCGTAATCGGCATCCATCGGAAAGATGCAGACCCGCTCGCCACTGGCCGAACCGGCCCGTACCGCCAACGCACCGAGCGCCTCACTGCTGGCGAAAACGCCAGAATAGCGGCAGCCCAGCGCCTGAATCATCGTGTAAGTCAGCGTGCCGAAATCAATCATCAGATCAGGTTGGTCGCGCCCGGCCAAAGCCAGCGTATCGGCCAGCACCATGCGGCCTTCAGCATCGGTATGGACGATCTCAATGGTCGTGCCGTTGAGGGCGGTCACTACATCTCCCTGGCGGCTGGCGCGAGGCGAAATATCGTTGTTGGCCAGCGCCAGCCAGGCATCAATACGTAACGGTAACTGGAGGCGAGTTGCCGCGAGCAGAATGCCCAACACCGCAGACGAACCGGCCATGTCTTCGTGCATGCCGATCATCGACTCGGCTGCTTTCAGATTGTGGCCGCCGGTATCGAAACAGATGCCCTTGCCGACAAGCGCCACCCGCCCCTGAGCCTTCGGCGGGATCAGTGAAACACGAACAATCGCCGCGTCGTTGGCCTCGCTGCCCTGCGCAACTGAAACAAAAGCGCCGGCGCCCATTTCGCGTAGCCGGGGCAAATCGAACTCTTCTAGCTCCCAGCCCAATTCCTTGGCCAGTTCGCCAATCCGTAGCCGATATGCGGCTGGCGTCAATTCATTCGGCGGCAATACGGTCAGCACCCGCGCCAGTTGGTTGCCTTCAGCCAGCGCCGGGGCCTGGCCCGGCCCCGCTGCGCCCCACAAATTCAATGACTCCAGCGGCAGCGGTGCATCCTTTTGCTTGCGAGTAGGCAAAGGCATGCCGTTGGCCAGCGCAACATAGGTCGCCAGATCAGCCATCCAGCCAGCCGCTTCAGTTTTTGCCGAAATAATGAGGTCGACCGTAGCAGGCTCCTCATCGAGCAAAATCGCCAGACCTTGGCGCAGCAGGGTCAGATTTTCGAAGGTGGATTTCTCGCCATCCAGCATCAGCCACACCCGCAAATTACCCTTAGCCGTGTTGGCCGACACCGGATCATCGGCCAGATCGACGGCATCAAGCCGTTGCCGGGCCAGCGTCGCGAGCAAGAGCGGGCGGTCCGGACAATCGGCTGGCACGGCTTCACTGGCCGGTAGAACGATCAGCACATGGCTCATCTCGGCGAGTACGCTTTTTTGCGGCAGGGCAGAATGGTTCTTGAGCGTGGCGAGCATGTAAAATTCAACCTCCATTTTGGCCGGCCATTATAAGTTCATGCAGCAATACCTCGACCTCATGCGTCACGTGCTCGACCACGGGCAGGACAAATCCGACCGTACCGGCACGGGGACTCGTTCCGTTTTCGGCTGGCAAATGCGCTTCGACCTCGCCCAGGGTTTCCCGATGGTGACGACCAAGAAGCTGCACCTGAAATCCATCGTGCACGAATTGCTCTGGTTCCTGCAGGGCGACACCAACATCCGCTATCTGCAGGAAAACGGCGTCCGTATCTGGGATGAGTGGGCTGATGAAAACGGCGATCTCGGCCCGGTTTATGGCAAGCAATGGCGCCGCTGGGAAACGCCGGATGGCCGTCTGATCGACCAGATCAGCCAACTGGTGCACAGCCTGAAAAACAACCCGGATTCGCGCCGCCACATCGTTTCCGCTTGGAACCCGGGCGACGTCGACAGCATGGCGCTGCCACCTTGTCACTGCCTGTTCCAGTTCTATGTTGCTGGCGGCAAGTTGTCATGCCAGCTCTACCAGCGCAGTGCCGACATCTTCCTGGGCGTGCCCTTCAATGTCGCCTCCTACGCGCTGCTGACGCTGATGCTGGCGCAGGTCTGCGGCTATCAGCCGGGTGAGTTCGTGCACACCTTCGGCGATGCCCATATATATTCAAACCATTTCGAGCAGGCCGAGTTACAACTTTCACGCCAGCCACGTGAGTTGCCGACCCTCTGGATCAACCCCGAAGTGAAAGATATTTTCGCC
>JBBSCQ010000117.1:0-6818 GCA_038250105.1 Burkholderiales bacterium
CTGCTGCGCCAATCGGTTGGTGGCGCCTTGCCAGCTGATTTTGTCCTGACCGGACAACTGGCCAATGTGCCTGATCTGCGGGCGCTCGATGGCATGCGCCAGGAGTTGGGTCAAAACAGCCCTGAATTGGCGCGCGCTCGCGCCGAAACGGTGCGTGCCCAGCGTCAATTGGATTTCGAACGTGCCCAACGGTGGCCAAATCTCGCGCTGAAGGCCAGCGTCGATAATGATCCGGATCTTCGTACCTCGAAATTCGGCGTCGTCCTCTCGATTCCGCTGTGGGATCGGCGGAGCGGGCAGGTGGGCGAGGCAGCAGCACAACTGTCGCGCGCTCGCTACGAATTGGAGGCGCAGGAGTTCTCGCTCGGCCAGTCACTCGAAATTGCCTATCAGCATTACGAGATTGCCCAAGCGCAAGTCACAGCGCTGGAGTCTGGCATTGTTCGTCAGGCCCAGTCGGCGCTAAAAGTGGCTGAGGCGGCGTATCGCTTCGGTGAACGCGGCTTTCTGGAAGTGCTTGATGCGCAACGGGTCTATCGGGCCGCGCGCGTTGAATTGATTGCTGCACGCTTTGAACTGGCTTCTGCCTGGGTCGAAATTGAAAGATTGCGGGCTAGCCCGCGAGGAAAAACAGAATGAAAAATGCACTTTTTTTGCTGTTGACCGCAGCACTCCTGCTGGGCTGCAATAAAGACAACGACAAAGTCGCCGCGCCGCAAGTTACAGATCCGGCGTTGGTGGCACCAGCGCCGGAACTGCTCGCTCAACTCAAATTGGGCAATGTCAGCACTTTGCCCGTGGCGGAAACATTGCGCGTTGCTGGCCGGATCGATTTTGACGAACAGCGCCTGGCCCGCATTGGTGCGACGGTGACCGGGCGCGTGACGCAGGTTGATGCCTTGCTCGGGCAGGAAGTAAAAAAGGGCGAAGTCCTCGCCCGGATGAATAGCAGCGAACTCTCCAGTCTGCAACTGGCCTATTTGAAGGCGCGAGCCGAACTCGAACTCAATCGACGCAATGCCGGTCGGGCCAAGCAGTTATTTGAGGCCGATGTGATCGGGGCGGCGGAATTGCAGCGTCGGGAAAGTGAATTGCAGATTTCCGTAGCGGAAACCCGCGCTGCAGCTGATCAGTTGCAATTGCTCGGCGTTAGTCCGGCGGCGATTGATCGCCTGGGTAAAGTGGGGGCAGTTGATTCGGTGACGCCGGTGGTGGCGACGCTCAGTGGTGTCGTCGTTGAACGGAAACTGGCGCAGGGGCAGGTCGTGCAGCCGTCTGATGCCTTGTTCGTGGTGGCCGATCTTTCCCGCCTGTGGGCGGTGGCGCAGGTGCCTGAACAGCAGGTAAGTCAGGTCAGGGTCGGGCAGTCGGTGAGCATTGAAGTGCCGGCGCTGGGTAATGAAAAGCTTCTCGGCAAGCTGATCTATGTCGGTCAGACAATCAACCCGGAAACGCGCACGGTGCTGGTACGCACCGAACTGGATAATCGTGACGGACGCCTGAAACCGGCGATGCTGGCTTCCATGCTGATCGAGGCGCGTGCGGTTGAGCGACAGGTCGTGCCAGCCAGCGCCGTGGTTCGTGAAAATGATGAGGACCACGTTTTCGTCGCCGAGGCTGATGGCGCATTTCGCCTGACCAAGGTCAAGCTAGGGCCCGAGCAGGGTGGGCAACGGGTGGTGATCTCTGGTTTGAAGGGGGATGAAAAACTTGTCGTCGACGGCGCTTTCCATCTCAACAACGAGCGTAATCGCAAGGCCATGGAGGGGTCATGATTGAATCCCTAGTCCGTGGGGCGCTCGGGCAGCGCCTTGTTGTGGCGGTGGTCGCCGCCATTCTTTTCTTTTTTGGCCTTGATGCAGCGCGCAAGTTATCGGTTGATGCCTTCCCGGATGTGACCAATATCCAGGTCCAGATTGCCACTGAAGCGCCGGGGCGCTCGCCCGAGGAGGTTGAGCGTTTTGCCACGGTGCCGCTGGAAGTGGCGATGACCGGCCTGCCTGGTCTCGAGGAAATGCGTTCGCTGAACAAACCTGGCTTGTCACTGATCACGCTGGTTTTCAGTGACAAGACAGACCTCTACTTTGCCCGCCAGTTGGTCATGGAGCGTTTGTTGGAAGTCGGTACACGCCTGCCGCCTGGTATTTCGCCGGTGCTTGGGCCAGTATCCACCGGTTTGGGCGAGGTCTATCAATACACGCTGGAGCGGCCGGATGATGGCGATCGGGCGCTGACAGAAGAAGAGTTGATGCAGCGGCGCACGGCGCAGGACTGGGTGGTTCGTCCGCTGCTGCGTTCTATCCCCGGCGTCGCCGAAATCAACTCACAGGGTGGCTTTGCCAAACAGTATCAGGTGCTGGTGAATCCCGACCGCTTGCGCCATTTCGGGCTAAGCGTCGCCGATGTCTTTCAGGCAGTGGGGCGCAATAACGCCAATGCCGGTGGTGGTGTGCTGCCGCAATACGCCGAGCAGTATTTGATTCGCGGCGTTGGTCTGGTCAAGGACCTGGAGGATTTACGCGTCATCGTACTCAAGGAAAAAGACGGTGTGCCGGTCTATGTGCGTGATGTTGCCGAAGTCAAGATCGGCCATGAAGTCCGTCAGGGTGCGCTGATCAAAAATGGGACGACCGAGGCGGTCGGTGGCATCGTATTAATGCTGTCCGGCGGCAATGCCAAGGCCGTCGTCAGCAAGATCAAGGCGCGCGTCGACGAGATCAACGCCAAAGGCATGTTGCCGGATGGTTTGAAGATTGTCGCTTATTACGATCGTTCAGAATTGGTCGATGCGGCGCTGTGGACCGTAACCAAGGTGCTCCTTGAAGGTGTGCTGCTGGTTGTCGTCGTCCTCTTTCTTTTCCTGGGTGATGTGCGTTCCTCGCTGATTGTCGTTGCAACGCTGGTGCTGACCCCTTTGCTGACTTTTGTCGCGATGAACAAATTGGGGATCTCGGCCAATCTGATGTCGCTGGGTGGTTTGGCGATTGCCATTGGCTTGATGGTGGACGGTTCTGTCGTCGTCGTCGAAAACGCCTACCTGCAACTTGGGCGCAAAGCAAAATCGGGCGAGAGCCAATTACGGATCATTTTGCATGCGGTGGTTGAGGTGGCGACGCCAGTGATCTTTGGCGTCGGTATCATTATTTTGGTGTTCTTGCCGCTGATGACCCTGCAAGGTATGGAAGGCAAGATGTTTGCACCGCTCGCCTACACCATTGCCATTGCCCTGGCCATTTCGCTGGTTCTCTCGTTGACGCTGACGCCGGTGATGTCGACCTATCTATTGAAGCCGCCGGCCCATGACGGTGATCACGACACGCGACTGATCGCCATCATGAAGCGGCGCTATCTCAAGATGCTGCACTGGACGCTGGCCAATGAAAAGAAGACGGTGATTGCGGCGGTTGTTGCCTTTGGCCTGACGGTGGCGACGCTGCCTTTCATGGGTACCGCTTTTATTCCTGAAATGAAGGAAGGCTCAGTCGTTCCCGGGATTAATCGCGTACCTAACATCTCGCTTGAAGAATCGATCAAGATGGAAATGGAGGCGATGCGTCTGGTCATGCAGGTGCCGGGCGTCAAGTCAGCTGTTTCCGGGGTCGGTCGTGGCGAATCGCCAGCCGATCCGCAGGGGCCGAATGAGTCGACGCCGATTGTCAGCCTCAAGCCACGCAGTGAATGGCCTTCCGGCTGGACACAGGACACGATTCAGGACGCCATGCGTGAGAAGCTGAAGGTGCTGCCGGGCGTCCAGGTGGTCATGGCGCAGCCGATTTCCGACCGGGTCGATGAAATGGTCACTGGTGTGCGTTCGGATATCGCAGTCAAGGTCTTTGGTGACGATATCGATCAGTTGAAGACTTTGGCTGGACATATCGGCAAGGTTGCCCAGACCTTGCAGGGGGCGCAGGATTTGCGCATCGAGAAGGTTAGTGGCCAGCAGTATTTGTCGGTTGATATCGACCGGCAGGCGATTGCCCGTCTTGGCATGAATGTTTCTGATGTGAACGATGTGCTGGAAACCGCCATTGGTGGCAAGGTGTTCACGGAAATCTTCGAGGGTGAACGGCGTTTCCCCGCGGTGGTTCGTTTGCCGGAGCGCTTCCGCAATAACGTCGAGGCGATTTCAAATATCATGATTACCTCGCCAAATGGGGCGCAGGTGCGTTTGACCGATGTGGCAAAAATCCGTGTCCAGGATGGCCCGGCGCAGATTTCACGTGAATTGGGCAAGCGTCGTATCGTGATCGGCGTGAACGTCAAGGACCGCGACCTCGGCGGTTTTGTCGCTGAGTTGCAGCAGAAGGTTGAGGCGCAGATCAAGCTGCCCGATGGTTATTACCTCGAGTGGGGCGGCCAGTTTCAGAACATGGAGCGGGCGCTGGGTCACCTGACAGTGATTATTCCGATCACCATTGCAGCGATCTTTTTCCTGCTTTTCTTGCTCTTCAAGTCGCTGCGTTTTGCGACCTTGATCATCACCGTGCTGCCTTTCGCCTCGATCGGCGGCATCATCGGTCTCTTTGTTTCCGGCGAATATCTTTCTGTCCCGGCCTCCGTCGGTTTCATCGCGCTCTGGGGCATTGCCGTGCTCAATGGTGTGGTGCTGGTATCCTACATTCGCGGTCTGCGTGAAGATGGCAGGACGGTGCAGCAAGCGGTTATCGAAGGGGCCACGCTGCGCTTCAGGCCAGTAATGATGACAGCCACCGTTGCCATGCTTGGCCTGATTCCCTTCCTGTTCTCGGATGGGCCGGGTTCGGAAGTGCAGCGTCCGCTGGCAATCGTCGTCATCGGTGGCCTGATTACCTGCACCCTGCTGACCCTGCTGGTTCTGCCCACAATTTACCGCTGGTTTGATGAGGAGAAAGTCGAAGCATGAAAGAGATCAAGGCAATCATTCGCCCCAACAAGCTTGGGGCGTTGCGCGACGCATTGGTCGCGCTGCCCGGTTTTCCCGGAATGACGGTGAGCAAGGTGGAGGGGTGTAGTGCCCCCTCACGCCATATCGTTCGCCAGAAAATAAAGGATGAACTGACTGACTACACTCCGAAGGTTCGCTTGGAGATCGTGGCCCCAGATGAGGCGGCAGAAACAATTTTTCAGCGAATTGTCGATGTGGCGCAGACTGGCCATTATGGCGATGGCCTGGTGTGGATTACCGACGTGGAAAAGGCGGCATTTATTTTCAAAACCATGCCTGGCGTTGAGTAATCAACATTTGTCATAAATGATATTTTATCTGGCGAGTGTGGCGGATTTCACAGATGATTTTCGGTCTGCTTCATAGAATAGTGATTGTTCATTAATGCCTTTAATCGGGCTGCTGGCAGTCACAATCTATGGAAAATATGCTGAACCCTGGCCAACCGATCACCCTCATGTCGCCGCTCGATTTACAGGAGGGGGTCGCTAGTCTTTCGCGTGGCGCCTTCTTCAAGGAGGCGACGCTCGACATGACATTGAGCATTCTCACCGAGTCGGCGGCACGGATGTCGGGTATCGCGCGGGTCAGTATTTGGGCCTTGACCGATGCGCAGCAGGAATTGCGTTGTCTCGAGCTCTTCGAACTGGGCAATGGCAAGCATAGCCACGGTGAGTTTTTTCGCGCCATTGACTACCCCGGCTATTTTCGTGCGCTGGGCAGCGAAGGCGGGATTGCGGCAGATGATCCCTATCTGCATCCTTCGACGGCTGAACTGGCGGCAGATTACCTGCCGCGCCACCAAATTACCGCCCGGCTCGATACGCCCATCCATATTCGCGGTGAGTTGCAAGGCGTGCTGAGCCTTGAACAGGTCGGCTCACGTTCGCCTTGGACGACCTCGCATCGATTATTTGCCCAGGCTGTCGCTAATCTGGTGACGCTTGCCTTGGTCGAGTACGTAGCTGAAGAGGCGCGGCGTCAGGCGCAGACGGCGAGCGAGCGCATGAAGGCCGTTTTCGATGCCTCGCGCGACGCATTGCTGTTGGCGGATGGTGAGAGCGGCATCATCCTTGACGCCAACTTGCAGGCAGAAAAGCTATTTGGCTGGGAACGCCGTGATCTGGTCGGCAAGCACCAGCGTCTGTTGCATCCGAAAAGCTCGGCGAATGCGATCGGCGAGCAATTTCGGCAAACGGTGGCGGGGCAAATGCGCGCCACGCTTAATTCCGAGATTCAGCGTTGTGATGGGACTGTCCTGCCGGTCGAAATTACTGCTGAAATCGCCAATGTCAGTGATGGCCGGCGCTTGGCGCTGGGTATTTTTCGCCCAATTTAGCGGTCGACCGCAGCAATCGTTTCGCTGAGTTGGCGCAGGCGTTCCTGCGTTTTGCTGCGGCTTGATTCATTGTCGAGATCGACGGCGCGCATATTCATACTCTCGGCCAAGGCGCGTGCCAGGTGCAGGACGCCAAACAGTTCAATATTTTCAGCGGCCTGAGCCAATTCGACCGCCGCCAGTTTGAAGGCATAAATATCTGGCGGTAGCAGGGCGAGCGCGTCTTGCATGCGCTCCAGTTGTTCGCCGGCTTCGGCAACAAAGAGTCGGTCAATCACCGCAGAGCGTGGGCTGGCCTGGGTGCCCTGGGCGATTGCCATTTCCAGTCGTTGGGCGAAATGATTGGCCCGCTCGGAAAACGCCGGGTGCTCCAGACCGTCTTTTTCACTCAGGCATTCAATGCTGGCAGTAAGCGCGGCGTAACCGTTAACCCACCGGCGTTCTTTCCTACGCTTGGAGGGTATGCAAAGGCGAGCGGAGGGGATTGGCGGCGAAGAGGGGTTTCCAAAGACGCGGCGTCAGTTCGTGCACACGGCTGGCCGGATGCTGACTGAC
>JBBSCQ010000118.1:0-6617 GCA_038250105.1 Burkholderiales bacterium
AGTCAGCATCCGGCCAGCCGTGTGCACGAACTGACGCCGCGTCTTTGGAAACCCCTCTTCGCCGCCAATCCCCTCCGCTCGCCTTTGCATACCCTCCAAGCGTAGGAAAGAACGCCGGTGGGTTAACGGTTACAGCATCACGAGCGTCGACAGGCCCGAATAGAGTAGCCCCTTGAGAAAAACCGGCCCACGGCGTTGATCCTGTGTCGCAGTTATTGCCGCGTTCTAGTGTGCTTCGACCTGATCACCCGCAGCCGAAAGGCTAAGCTTTGCCTCTTCATCGAGGTCTGCCTCCAAAAGCACAAATATAGCCCGACCACCAATCGAAAAAAGCTCACCCGTATGGTGGTCAATAACTGCGGAACTGCGCACCAGCGGCTTGTCGAGTTCTTTCTCGTCAAGCAAGCGCAGGCGTTCCTGAATGCGCTTGACGCGAACCTCCGGCGTCGCACCTTGCACCGAGGTGCGCAGGACAACGATGTCGCGATTGGCAAAACTGAGCATCGCTTCGGGCACAGCCGGTGACTTGGCCAAAGCATTAACCGGCATGGAAATACCGAGAAAAAGTGCGACTTGGCAGAGGAGAAGAATCAAGCGCACCATATTATTTCCCTTCAGATCACTTCAATGCCGGGTTCGCCATCGAACACCTCGCCGATCACGGAAACATGGGAAAAACCCTGCTGCAGGAAGATCGACAAAACCTCCGTCACCGTATCCGGCGCACAGGAAACCAGCAGGCCACCAGAGGTTTGCGGATCAGTTAGCAATGTTTTGGCTAAATCAACATGACTATCGGTAATTTTTACAGCATGGCCGTAACTCGCCCAATTACGGCCCGAAGCGCCGGTGATGTAACCCGATTCGACAAATTCAGCCGCCCGGGTAAGCAAAGGAATCGCGGAAAAATCAACTCGCGCCCGCAATTTACTGCCCTTGCACATTTCCATCAGATGACCGAGCAAACCGAAGCCGGTCACATCGGTCACCGCATGAACGCCATCCAGACAGCCCAACACTGGCCCCGGGGTATTCAGCTGCGTCGTGTTGGCAATCAACGCCTCGTAATCGCTTTCGTGCAGCTTTTCCTTCTTCAACGCGGCGCTGTACACGCCCACGCCGAGGGGTTTTCCAAGAATCAGCCTGTCACCCGGCTGGGCGCTAGAGTTGCGCTTCAAGTGCTGCGGATTCACCAGGCCGATGGCCACCAGGCCATAAATCGGCTCGACTGAATCAATCGTGTGCCCACCGGCAATCGGAATCCCGGCCGCCCGACAAACGGCTTCGCCGCCAGCGAGAATCTTGCCGATGGTTTCGAGCGGCAGCACATCGACCGGCATACCGACTAGCGCCAGAGCAAAAAGCGGTGTGCCGCCCATCGCATAGACATCGGAAATGGCATTGGTTGCGGCGATTCGCCCAAAGTCGAAAGGATCATCAACGATCGGCATGAAGAAGTCCGTCGTCGCCACAATCGCCTGGTTTGAATTGAGCTGATAAACCGCGGCATCGTCGCTACTTTCAGTACCAACCAAAAGTTGCGGCGGGATGATCCCTGGCGGCATGCCACCAAGAATTTTTTCCAGGACGGCCGGGGCAATCTTGCAGCCACAACCACCACCATGGGAAAGCTGGGTAAGTCTGATTTTTTCTTCTGACACGACTGTTCTCTTGAATATTATTGTTTGCTACTGGTTTGATTTACTTGGAATTATTTACTTTGAATCTTTTACTCGGCGTCGAAACCGGCATCTTCAATCGCAGCGAGCAGTGCCGCCCGCGTCACGGTCTGCGCTTCAAACGCCACGTTAGCCTCACCAGCGTCGAGTGATACCTCAGCCGAAGTCACTCCAGCCAGCCCGGTAAGCACGCCAGTGATGTTTTTGACGCAGCCCTGACAGCTCATGCCGCCAACTTTGATTACGGTGTTTTCCATTTATTTCTCCTGGTTCATAAAGGGCTGTGTGCGCAGCAATTCGGCAATATCGTCCGGCATTAGCGGCCGGCTGAAAATATAGCCCTGCGCCATGTCGCAATCCATATTGCGCAATAAAGCCAGTTGCTCGGCCGTTTCGACGCCCTCGGCCAAAACCGTCAGCCGCAGGTTACGGCCCATGCTGACAATGGCCGAAGCAATGGCCCGATCGTCCGGATCAATTTCAAGATCGCGCACAAAAGAACGATCAATTTTCAGTTTACTGACCGGGAAACGTTTTAAATAGGCGAGAGAGGAATAACCGGTGCCAAAATCATCAACCGAGAGTTCAACCCCCATTCGGTCCAGCGCCGTCAGTGTACCGAGATTGATATCGGCATCGTGCATCACCGTCCCCTCGGTGACTTCGAGTTCCAGCAAGCCGGCTTCCAGCCCGGAAGCGGCCAGCGCCCCAGCCACGGCATCGACAAAGCCAAGCTGGCGGAACTGCACTGGTGAAACATTGACTGCCATCACCATCGGCGGCAAGCCGCTATCGATCCAGCTTTGCGCCTGACGACAAGCTTCACCCAACACCCAGTCGCCAATCGGATTGATCAGCCCAATCTCTTCGGCCACCCGGATGAATTTGTCCGGCATGATCATCCCGAGATCAGCATGCACCCAGCGAATTAGTGCTTCGACACCAATAATCAGGCCGCTTTGCAAACTGACCAGCGGCTGGTAATGCAGCACGAACTCCTGCTGCTTGAGAGCCCGGCGCAAGCCGCTCTCCATCATCAGACGGTCGAGCGTCGTGGTATTCATCTCGGCCGTGTAGAACTGAAACGTATTGCGCCCCTGCTCCTTGGCCTTGTACATCGCCACATCGGCGTTTTTAAGCAGGGTTTCGATATCTTTGCCATCCTGCGGATGAATGCAGATACCGATCGAGGGCGTCACCGTCAGGTCATGTCCGGCGACAACGAAAGGGTGGCTGCACGCCTCAATCAGACGCCGCGCCACCTCCGCCGCTGCAGCAGCCTGGATACCGGGCATGGCGAGAATGAACTCGTCGCCCCCAAGCCGGGCCAGGGTGTCGATCCGCCGCACCGTAGTGGCCAGGCGGGTGGCAACGGCACAGAGCAGTTCATCACCAATGCTATGCCCGAGTGAGTCATTCACCCGTTTGAAGTGATCGAGGTCGAGAAACATCAGCGTTACGGCGGACTCTTCTCGTTCGGATTTGGCCAAGAGCTGCATCACCCGGTCTCGCAACAGACGACGGTTGGGCAGCCCGGTCAGGGCATCGAAATCGGCCAGTTCACGGATTTTCAGCTCGGCTGATTTCTGGGCTGAGATATCCAGCACAGTCCCCACCGAGGCTGGCTGGCCATTAAAAACTGAGGGGGAACCATGAATGGTGACGGGAAAAACCGTGTCGTCCTTGCGAATGGCCGAAAGTTCATAGCGCAATCCCGGCTGACCGGCAGTGCGGTTATCCATCTGCTGCATGAGCAGTTCATGCTGATCAGGAGAAACCAGATCGAGCGGCCCTATACGGTTGATGAATTCATCCGCCGTGTAGCCAAATAACTGGAGTAAAAATGGGTTGGCGTATTTGAACAGGTGATCCTGAAGGACAAAAATGCCGACCTGAGCGGCTTCCATCGTGGCGAGAAATTGCGCTTCCCGCTCTCCGGCTGCCTGCTGAACACGTCCGCCGGCCCTGGACATTTCCCCGGAATCTGCCTGCGCCAAAAATATTTCCCCAATTCCTGCGTTCATCCAGAACCCTGATTATTTTGTCGTATCGCCCAAACGCGAGGCAGGTCGCCAGCGTTTCAGGAGCAATGAATTTGACACCACCGAAACCGAACTCATCGCCATTGCTGCACCGGCCACCACCGGATTTAACATGCCTGCTGCAGCGAGGGGTATCCCCAGCACATTGTAGATGAATGCAAAGAAAAGGTTTTGCCGTATCTTGCCCAAAGTGGCGGCCGAAAGGTCGATTGCGTCAACCACCCCCATCAGGTCACTACGAATCAGGGTCAGGTCGGCAGCCTCAATAGCGGCATCCGAACCGGCGCCAATCGCAAAACTGACATCGGCGGCCGCTAAAGCCGGGGCGTCGTTGATTCCATCGCCGACCATTGCTACCAGAGCGCCATCCACTTTTAACTGGACAATTGCCGCAGCCTTGTCACCGGGCAGAATCTCGGCGCGGAATTCGGCAATGCCAGCCTCGGCGGCAATCGCTGCGGCAGTTGCTGCATTGTCACCGGTCAACATCACTACCCTGATCCCACGCTCGCGCAATCGCGCCACAGCGGCGCGCGAGGTTGGCCGCAGGGCATCGGCAATGGCAATTAGGGCCAATATCTGATCACCATCGGCGAGCACTACCACCGTTTTACCCGCTTGTTGTAGCTCAAGCAGAACAGGATCAGTCGCCAGCCCAAGCCAGGCTGGAGAACCAAGGCGGAGCAAACGCCCGTCAATTTCGCCTTCAATGCCATGGCCGGGCAGCGCTTTGAAATTTTGCACTTTTGGCCGGTCGACCGCACCCCGCAGGAAGTGCCCTTGGGGTACAGCACTCTCAGCAACGATGGCCCGCGCTAGCGGATGTTCGGAATTTTGCTCAAGCGCCGCTGCTAGTCGCAAAGCTTCATCACGCCCCAAGCCGCGCGGCACGACATCAGTGACCTGCGGCGTGCCACAAGTCAGCGTGCCAGTTTTGTCGAGCGCCAGCACGGTAATCCGCTCGGCCCGCTCCAGCGCCTCGGCATTCTTGACCAGAATACCGGCCCGCGCCCCCTGCCCGGTGCCCACCATGATCGCCGTCGGTGTCGCCAAGCCGAGCGCACAGGGGCAAGCGATGACCAGAACCGCCACGGCATTGACCAGCGCCTCGGCAAACTCGCCGGAATACCACCACCAACCGATAAACGTCATCAGGGCAATGGCGCAAACCACTGGCACAAATATCGCCGAAATCTGGTCAGCCAGCCGTTGCACTGGCGCTTTCGATCCTTGCGCCTCGCCGACCAGCCGAATGATGCCCGCCAACAGCGTATGTTCGCCGACACCCGTCGCCCGGCAGCGCAAAGCGCCCTGCCCATTGGCGGTTGCGGCGAAGACCTTGTCGTCATTCCGCTTGCCGACCGGCATGCTTTCACCGGTCAACATCGCTTCGTTAACCTTTGATTCTCCGTCGATCACCACCCCATCAACCGGCACGCTTTCGCCCGGACGAACGAGAAAAATATCGCCCGGCATCAGCGCCTCAACCGGCATTTCCACCCACAGCCCGTTACGCTCAACCTGGGCCGTTTTGGGCTGCAGACGAATCAGCGACTCAATCGCCTCCGACGTCCGCGCCTTAGCGCCGGCTTCGAGCAATTTGCCAAGTAAAACCAGCGTAATGACCGCCGCGCCGCCCTCGAAATACACATGCTGATCAAGGCCGAACAAGGTCACTGCCGTCGAGAAGCCCCAGGCCATGCTGGTACCGAGTGCGACCAACACATCCATATTGGCCCCGCCACCACGCAGCGCCTTGTAGGCGCCTTCGTAAAACCGCCAGCCGATCCAGAACTGGACCGGCGTCGCCAACGCCAGTTGCAGCCAGCGCGGCAATTCGTTCATGTGACCATGCTCACCAAACATGAAAAACATTTGCCCGACCAGCGGCAGGGTCAGCGCGACGGAAATCCAGAAATACCGGATTTCGCTGCGGTAGACCCGCAATTTCTCCGCTTTTTCCCGATCACGGGTCTGGCTATCGACCAACGCGGCGGAAAATCCCGCCTTGGCGACTGCCGCGATTACTGCCGATGCCTCAGTCGCGCCGGCCAAGCGCACTCGGGCCCGCTCGGAGGCCAGATTGACATTGGCCTGCATGCCCGGCTGCCGATTCAGTACTTTTTCCAGACGCACCGAACAGGCGGCACAGGTCATGCCAGCAATTGAAAATTCGACAACCTTGCTGTCGCTGCCCTCGTCGTTGTTGCCTTCGGCCTGGGTCACTTGACCAACAAGACCGGGCAAGTGGCAAGAAACAGCACACGATTAGCCACCGAGCCGGTAACCAAGCCAGCCACGCCACCTCGCCCATGCGTCCCCATGACGATCAAGTCACAAGCCAACTCGCCAGCCACTTTGGCGATCACTTCCGCCGGCTGCCCAACATGGATATGCGTCGTATGAAAGCGCCCGGCAGCATCCAGCTTTTTCTGCGCCGAAATCAGCAAATCCTGGCTTTCTTCGCGGTAGTAGGCATGCAGCGTTTCGCGGCCCACATGCGCCTGAACGCGCCCAATCGGGATCGGTGCGTGAACATGCAGCAGATGAATTTCCGGGACATCCCGAAACCAGGCGGCATGCGCAATCAGATGATCTACCGCGCGCAGCGCGCACTCGGAACTATCAACAGGCAAGAGAATTTTCATGGCAAATCCTTATTTCAAATCCAGCCTAACAGACGCAGCAGGCCAATCAAGCCATAAACACCAAAACCGAGCACCAACAGACCGGAAAACATGCGTACAAACGGACGGCGGACAAATTCATTCAATCGAGCCAACACGATGCCGGCGAGCAGCAAATTTGGCAAGGTGCCCAGACCAAAAGCCAGCATCATCAAGGCGCCTCGCCCGGCGGAACCGGCACTGAGCGCGCTGGCCAGAGCACTATAAAC
>JBBSCQ010000119.1:0-6228 GCA_038250105.1 Burkholderiales bacterium
ACTTTGAAGCCCGCTTTCAAGAAAGACGGCACTGTGACCGCCGCCAATTCCTCCTCGATTTCCGACGGCGCTGCCGCCATGGTCCTGATGCGCGCTTCGAAGGCCGCTGAACTGGGTCTGAAGCCCATCGCCAAAATTGTCGGCCACACTACCAATGCCCACACCCCAGCTCTTTTCCCGACCGCCCCGGTCGGTGCCATGGAAAAATTGCTGGCCAAAGCCGGGTGGACCGCAGAAAGCGTCGATCTATGGGAAATCAATGAAGCCTTTGCCGTGGTCACCATGGCGGCCATCCACGACATGAAGCTCGACCCGGCCAAGGTCAATATCCACGGTGGCGCCTGTGCGCTCGGCCATCCGATTGGCGCATCTGGCGCTCGCATCATCGTCACCCTACTTGGTGCTTTGAAGAAAACTGGCGGCAAGCGCGGCATCGCCTCGCTCTGCATCGGCGGCGGCGAAGCGACGGCACTCGCGGTAGAAATGCTCTAAGTGCCCCAGCAGGCCGGCTCAATCACCTATTTAAAGCTGATCGGCACCATGTTCATGTGGGGTGGAACCTGGATTGCGGGACGCGTTGTGGCGCAGGAACTGACTGCGCCACTGGCCGCCCCTGCCCTCCGTTTCCTGCTCGCTGGGCTGGTGCTGGCTGGCTTTGCACTGGCCACCGAAGGGCGCATTCCGCGGCCGCAGACAGGCAGCGAATGGGGTGTCGTGACCGGCCTGGCGTTGACAGGAATTTTCATCTACGCCTTATGTTTCTTTTATGGCCTGAAGCACATCACCGCTGGCCAGGGCGCGCTGGTCGTGGCCCTGACGCCGGTTCTGGTTGCCTTGGGCGCCTGGTTTTTCGGCCAAGAGCGGATGACGCCGGTCAAGCTGGCCGGCATCGCCATCGCCAGCCTCGGCTGCCTGACCGTGATCGGCCACGGCAACCCACTCGCCCTGCTAAATGGCTCGGTTGGCATCGGTGAATGGCTGATTCTCGGTTGTGCGCTGTGCTGGACGGCCTATACCTTCATTGGCCGGCAGGCAACGAAGTCGCTTTCCCCGCTGACGGCGACGCTTTACGCCAGCCTGATCGGTTCGCTGCTGCTCGGGGTCACGGCTTTTGTGCAAGGCGGCAGCGAACTGGGCGAGTGGTCGTGGCGCGTCTGGACCAGTGTCGTTTTTCTGGCTATCGGCGGCACGGCGCTGGCCTTCACCTGGTTTGCTGACGCCGTCAAACGCCTCGGCGCCGCCAAGGCTTCGGTATTCGTCAATCTGGTCCCGGTTTTCGCCGTTTTGCAGGCTGCCGTCCTGCTCGACGAACGGCTCGGCCTGCCGGTACTCGGCGGTGGCGTGCTGGTCATCGTCGGCGTCTGGCTCACCACTTATTACTCAGAGAGAACAGCATGATCCTGACTCAAGAACAAGAAATGATCCGCGACACGATGCGCGCCTTCGCGCAGGAGCGTCTCGCCCCCTTTGCTGCTGAATGGGACCGCAACCATACCTTCCCGGCCGAAGCCCTCAAGGAACTTGGCGAACTCGGTGCGATGGGCATGGTTGTGCCCGACGAATGGGATGGCGCCGGGATGGATTACATGTCGCTGGTGCTGACCCTGGAAGAAATCGCCGCCGGTGATGGCGCCACCTCGACCATCGTCTCAGTGCAAAACTCGCTGGCCTGCGGCATTCCGAACAAATACGGCACCGACGCACAAAAGGAAGAATGGCTCAAGCCGCTGGCCCGTGGCGAGAAGCTCGGCTGCTTCTGTCTGACCGAACCGCACACCGGCTCCGACGCGTCGGCGATTACCACCCGGGCCGACCGTGATGGCGACGATTTCATCCTCAATGGCGTCAAGCACTACATCACCACTGGCTCGCACGCACATGTCGCCATCGTCTTTGCCGTCACCGACAAGGCCGCCGGCAAGAAGGGAATCTCCTGCTTCCTGGTGCCCACCTCAACGCCGGGCTACCAAGTCGCCCGGATCGAACGCAAAATGGGCCAGCATGCTTCGGACACGGCGCAGATCGTCTTCGAAAACTGCCGCGTCCCGGCCTCTGCCCTGCTTGGCAAGGAAGGCGAAGGCTACAAAATCGCCCTTTCCAACCTCGAAGCCGGGCGCATCGGCATTGCCGCCCAGTCGGTCGGGATGGCACGCGCCGCCTTCGAGGCCGCCGTCGCTTACGCCAAGGAACGCATCACCTTCGGCGTACCGATCATCGAGCACCAGGCAGTTAATTTCCGCCTCGCCGACATGGCGACGCAGCTCGACGCCGCCCGCCTAATGGTTTGGCGGGCGGCAACGCTCAAGGATGCTGGCAAACCCTGCCTGGTTGAAGCCTCGATGGCCAAAATGTACGCTTCCGAGATGGCCGAAAAGGTTTGTTCCGACGCCATCCAGATCCACGGTGGCTGCGGCTACACCGACGAGACCGCGGTCGAGCGCATCGCCCGCGACGTTCGCATCTGCCAGATTTACGAAGGCGCCAACGATATTCAGCGACTGGTGATCGGACGCAGCATCGCCAGCTAATCAGCACCCCTGCGGTCGACCGGAAAAAAAGCCCAAAAGCCCGGTCGACCGCAACAACGAGGAGACAAAACATGAACGACAACGGCAAAGCACCGATCGACTTCTGGTTCGATTTTTCCAGCCCTTACGGCTACCTGATGGCCGAGAAGATCGACGCCGTCGCAGCTCAATATGGCCGCCAGGTGAAATCGCATCCGATTCTGCTTGGTGTCGTTTTCCAGGCCACCGGCACCCGCCCTCCGACCGACGGGGCGAGCAGCAAGGGCGTCTACATGCTGCACGATTTCCATCGTTCGGCGCGGCACATGAGCGTTCCCTACAACCCGCCGAGCCGCTTTCCGCTACCGACACAAAATGCCGCCCGCGCCTACTACTGGCTGCACGGGCAGGACTGCGCGCTGGCTCGCCACTTTGCCCTCGCCGTATATCGCGCTTTCTTTGTTGAAGACCTTGATATTTCCTCACCGGAAACGGTCCTTGAAATTGCCGCGAAAATGGGTGTCGACCGCAGCCAACTCGAAACTGCACTCCAATTGCCGGAAATCAAAGCCCGCCTGAAGAACGAATGTGAGCAGGCGCTGGCAGCTGGCGTCTTCGGCTCACCACACGTCGTTATCGATGGCGAGCCTTTCTTCGGCGCCGACCGCCTGCCGCAAATCGAGCACTGGCTGAAAAGCAGCGGCTTTTGAGGTCAACATGAAAAGAATCTGTGTCTTCTGCGGCTCCAACGCCGGCAACAATCCGGTCTACCGCGCCGAAGCTGAAAAGCTCGGCCGCTTGCTCGCCGCGCGCGGCATCGAACTCGTCTATGGCGCCGGCAACATCGGCCTGATGGGCGCGGTCGCCGATGCCTGCCTGGAAGCAGGCGGCACTGTTATCGGCGTCATCCCGGAAGCCCTGATGGGCAAGGAAGTCGCCGGGCGCGCCGTCGATCACCGGGCGCTGACGCGGCTCGAAGTGGTCGATTCGATGCACACCCGCAAAGCGCGGATGGCCGAGTTGTCCGACGGTTTCATCGCCCTGCCCGGCGGTTTCGGCACCTTCGAGGAATTCTGCGAAATTCTGACTTGGGGCCAGCTCGGGTTCCACGTGAAACCGATGGGCCTGCTCAATGTGAATGGCTTTTACGACCCGCTGCTCGCCTTGTTTAGCCACGCCGTCGGCGAAGGATTTTTACGTGAACAAAACCGGGCGATGGCGCTGGCTGAAACCGATATCGAACGTCTGCTCGACGTCATGACGGCTTACCAACCTGAGCCAGTCAGCAAATGGTTGAAGGAAGAAAAGCAGTTGTAAGCACTAGAAAAGCCCCTCAGGAAGCACAAACAAAAAAGAGAGAGACATGACTACCCTGAAAACCCAATTGAATCCGCGCAGTGCCGACTTTCAGGCCAACGTGGCAGCCATGACAAGCGTCGTTGCCGATCTGCATGAAAAGGTTGAAAAAATTGCTCTCGGCGGGCCCGAAGCAGCACGCCAGAAACACCTGGCACGCGGCAAGTTGCTGCCGCGTGAGCGAGTCAATGGCCTGCTCGATCCAGGCACGCCTTTTCTTGAAATCGGCCAGTTTGCCGCTTACGGCATGTACGGCGGTGATGTGCCGGCGGCTTCGGTAATCGCCGGCATCGGCCGCGTCAATGGGGTCGAGTGCATGGTCGTCGCCAACGATGCCACCGTAAAAGGTGGCACCTACTACCCACTGACGGTCAAAAAACACCTGCGGGCGCAGGAAATCGCCATGGAAAACCGCTTGCCCTGCGTCTACCTGGTCGATTCCGGCGGCGCTTTCCTGCCTCTGCAGGATGAAGTTTTCCCGGACAAGGAACATTTCGGCCGCATCTTCTTCAATCAGGCCAATCTCTCGGCGCAAGGCATTCCGCAGATCGCCGCCGTGCTCGGCTCCTGCACCGCTGGCGGTGCTTATGTGCCGGCAATGTGTGACGAATCGATCATCGTCAAGGATCAGGGCACCATCTTTTTGGGTGGCCCACCGCTGGTCAAGGCCGCGACCGGTGAAGTCGTGACCGCCGAAGACCTCGGCGGCGCCGATGTCCACACGCGGATCTCCGGCGTCGTCGATCATCTGGCCGAAAACGACGCGCACGCGCTGGCCATTGCGCGGCGTATCGTCAAGGATTTGAACTGGAAAAAGACGCCGCCAGTGACGTTGACCGCAGCAACCGAGCCACGCTATCCGGCCAGCGAGTTGTACGGCGTCATTCCGACCGACAGCAAGAAACCTTTCGACGTTCGCGAAATCATTGCCCGCGTCGTCGATGACTCCGATTTCGACGAATTCAAGGCGCGTTACGGCACCACAATTGTCTGCGGCTTCGCCCGCATTTATGGCTACCCGGTCGGCATCGTTGCCAACAACGGCATTCTGTTCAGCGAATCGGCCTTGAAGGCGGCCCATTTCATCGAACTCTGCGCCCAACGCGGCATTCCGCTGGTTTTTCTGCAGAACATCACCGGCTTTATGGTTGGCCGCAAGTACGAAAACGGCGGCATCGCGCGTGATGGCGCCAAGATGGTGACCGCCGTGGCCACCGCCAAGGTGCCGAAATTCACCGTCGTCATTGGCGGCAGCTTCGGTGCCGGCAACTACGGCATGTGTGGCCGCGCCTACTCGCCGCGCTTCCTGTGGATGTGGCCGAATGCCCGGATTTCGGTGATGGGCGGCGATCAGGCAGCCGGCGTGCTGGCCACCGTCAAACGCGACGGCATTGAAGCCAAAGGCGGTTCATGGTCGGCAGAAGAAGAAGCCGCCTTCAAGACGCCGATTCGTGAGCAATACGAGACACAAGGCCATCCTTACTACGCCTCGGCCCGACTCTGGGACGACGGGATTATTGATCCGGCCGATACACGGCGGGTACTGGGTCTGGGGTTGTCGGCTTCAATGAATGCGCCAGCTGAAGAGACGAAGTTCGGCATCTTCCGGATGTAAAGGAACTCGACCATGTACTTGCCCAAGCCCTTTGTCGAAAACGACGTCACCGAGATGCACGCCCTGATGCGGACCAATCCGCTCGCGACGTTGGTCAGTCATGGGCCGGACGGCTTGAACGCCAACCATATCCCGCTACTGCTCGTTGATGGCAAGTTGCAGGGCCATGTCGCGCGCGCCAATCCGCTGTGGAAAGATGGCAACGTAGCCGGCGAAGTGCTGATGATTTTTCAGGGCGACGAAAGTTATATTAGTCCTTCAAGCTACGCAACCAAGGCTGAGCATGGCAAGGTCGTGCCAACTTGGAACTACGCCGCCGTACATGCCTATGGCGAGTTACGGGTGATCGACGATCCAGTTTGGGTTTTGGCGCAAATTTCCGCGTTGACCGCAGCAAATGAAGCCGCACTGCCGCAGCCCTGGGCGGTTAGCGATGCCCCGACTGACTATATCGAGAAGATGCTCGGGGCGATTGTCGGGATCGAAATCGTCATTACCCGGCTGCTAGGCAAGTGGAAAGTCAGTCAGAACCAACCGGCGGTTAATCAGGCCAGTTTGATTGCGGCGTTGGACGGGCAGCCGATGGCGGCGTTGATTCGGCAGCGGAGTGAAATCAAATGAACCCGGCGCATTGCTGCCCTACCGAAAATAAGTTCGGCACTTGTTTAACTGCTGGTTTCCGCCCTGGCGGGGCGTCTCACTTTCTTTTGCTTCGCCAAAAGAAAGTAAGCAAAGAAAAGGCGACCCCGG
>JBBSCQ010000120.1:0-5821 GCA_038250105.1 Burkholderiales bacterium
ACGAAACTGCCCGCTGCGCTCCAAGTCAGCTTGCACGATTGCCGAGATCTTTTGGACGGAAGCGGCCTGCCCCTTGAAGGGTGCAATGCTGATGGGGACTTGCGTAAGGCCCACGCCGGAGACTTCGACGCGGAATTGGGCAAGAACCGGTAGGCTAGCGAGCAAAATCAGGCAAAACCCAAAAAATCGGAACACATCAGACAAACGGAAAAGCGAGTAACAATTCATTTTTCAAACTTAAAACAATACAAAAATAGAGCGATGCATTTCCCGATCAATACCAAAGTACGCGAGGTCATCTTGGTGAACGCTTAGGCCAACCAAAAAGAACTAACGTGTGCCAAATGCTAACACCCTAGCCTTAGGCGCCTGAATTGTGGTGGCTTGCTGACGCAAGCACACATCCAGCCCACCACGACCAGCAGCAAGCCAGATGTAATTTCTAACCCTGAATAAACGTACGGACAGTTTAAAAAAACTAGAAAAAATGATGTGCTACCGAGCTCATCCCTGTGCCGTCATCAAATCACGACGCAACATCCAAAAATTGGACAACGCAAACAAGGGGCGATCTGCGCCGCGTTCTTGTTCAGTCCCCGGTAGCGAGTCTTCATATAACCAGACTGGCGCTTGACCACCCGAAACGAATGCACCATCCTTGGCTCGAATCCTTTCCAACTCCCCGATACCAGGCATCAGCCCAGGCGGTCGTTTTCACGCCTTTGCAGCAACCGTGCATCTAAGAGATGTCGCGCCGATTTCCGCTGGTTCAACGCACTGTTGTTGGCTGCTTTCCGCTCCAGCCAGTCAGCGCGCCGCCTATTGCAACCGGTCGGCGTTTTTGCTGCCAACTGGAAGACCCGAAAAAAGCAGGCCAACCGCCCAGGCGAAAAGCAGCTTTTCGGCATGGTCAAGCAGGAAAGAATTAAACAGGTTGCCGACCAGGTAAGCCAGCACCAGTCCGCGGGCCAGCAGTTGTTCAGGGGGCGTAAGTCGGCTCGCCGTCCGCCACAGAATCACGAACAGCGCGAGCAAGACGATCAAGCCGGGGATCCCAAACTGGGCGGTGGTCAGCAGGTACTGGTTGTGCGGATTGTTAGAGGCTTGTGCCGCGGTGCCGGCGGTCTGTTCGTCATAGGCTTGTGCAAAGCCGCCGGTGCCGACGCCAATCAAGGGATGCGCCGCGATGATGCGCAGACTGGTGGCGGCGTATTGCATGCGCAGGCCCATCGAACTGTGATCGTTGTTGCCATATTGCCAGTTCTGGACTTCCTGGATGCCGTCGCTGTATCTGGCCATCACCGGCAATCCCGGCCACTGCGCAACAACGATCCCGGTCGCCGCGATCACGGCGCCAGCGACGACGACACCGCGCCAGCGGAAGCGCTGAATGAACAGATAGGCGGTGAGCACCAACAGCACCACCTGGCCGGTGCGTCCCTCAACGATGAAAAGATTGCCCACCGCCAATCCCGCAGCAAGGCCCAGTCCCCAGCGCCAGCGAGTGTCTCGCGAATACACGGCACCGACGAAAAACAGGTAAGCGCCAAGCGCGACGAAGAAGCTGTGCGTGATGTGCAGCTTGAAAACAACCGGGTTGCTGGCGTCGTTGTTCTTACTCAGCCAGTCGGGCAGGTCAACGCCGACCCGCAAAGCGTAGGAGAGGAACAGCGTCAGGAGGATGCCGAGGCCGAAGGCTGCCGCGGCGCGCCATTTCTGCTTGCGGGACAAAGGCAGGGCAATCAGCGCCAGCGGCAGCAGCAGGATCGCGTATTTACCGAAATAACGCAAGCGCTCGGCGGGGTTGCCGTAACCCCAGGCCATGCCGAGGGCGGCGAGCAGCAGAAAGGCGAGCAGTACCCGGCTCAGTGGGCTAGCCCGCAAGTTATCTGATTTGCTTGGCCAGTTCCCGCAGAGCAGCCAGCCGATCAGCGCAACAAACAGCAACATGTTGTCGATCGCGCCAGAAATTGGGAGCGAGAGGCCGAGCAGAATGGTCGCAACCTGGCTGATTCTGGTGGAGAGGGAGTCGGCTTGAGTGAACGTGAGGGACATTGTCGAGCGGTGGTTTGGGTAAGGTCGGCGTGGGATGTGGTCAGTTTGCGGTCGGGGCGTTCTTCTTGCTTAGACCGAAGATCATGACGTCGCCGTAGAACGGGATCTCGCCCTGCATCGCGGCCGAAGGGAGGTGCGTCAGCCAAGGCCGCAACAGTTCGAGGAACTGGACGCGGCGCACCCCGGGCGAACTCATAACCAATCCAGGTCTGCCGGCCGCCCCAAGTCGATGTCCGCGAACTGTCCCTCGAGATCTAAGGTGTCGCTACCGGTGTAGCCGGCCTCACGCCAACGCGGCAGCCTTGCACCGTAAAGGCGGACCAAGCCCCGACGCGGGTCGCCACGGGTGGCATCGGGCAATGGCACGATACAGTCGCTGGCATTGCCAAAGACATTGGCCGCCCAGTGCGAGTAACCGGAAATCGGTGTGGCCAAGATCACCGGGCAACACCCCAGCGCGAACATATCAGCAACCGGATTTACTGTCGAGGCGTGGTCGGCGCCCTTGTAGGTGTAAGGTGACAAAGCATCAAGGCTGATTACGTCGAGGCCCTCGTAGAGCTCGCGATAGGCGCGCGGGTCGCCGGTCGAAGAGAGAAAAAACACGACATCAGGTTGCACCTTCTTGATCGCACGCATCGTTTCGGCATACCACCAAACCGGCACGGCAGGCCACTCTCGATCTATACGGTAGGTGTTTTCGTCGCTGAGTTCGTAGTCGCCGTGGCGGACATGGACGCCGACTACCGGACGCCCTTTTAGGGTAGCAAAACTGCGCCGGATGCTTTCGGCGAGCGCTGCCGCGAGCTTGATACGGCGAGCCGTTTCGAGGTAAATGGGATCTAGCAACTCTTCTGGGCCGTCAAGCGACCGCAAGATAATTTTCTTGTCGTTTAACGTATCGAACATCGCACGGTCGCAGTGGCGAATACGCTGGGCACCCAGCCGGGCCCACAGACCAACCTTGCCGCGCCGGGCTCCAGTGACCAGGAAAGAATCAAGTTCGTGCCAGTCGAGGATGATTTCATGCCCATATGACTGTTGGATGGCGAAAGCCAGCGGCAAGGTCTCGAAGCGATTGGAAACACCGACAAATTCGTCGATATAGAGCTTGGGCATTTGGAATACTGTTACTTGATGCAAAATTATAATGAGCCTACTGATCGCCAGTTCTCAATGCCAACATTAGATCCTCAACACATACTTGTCGTGTGCACACGCCGCATCGGTGACGTTCTACTTGTAACGCCACTGATTCGCTCTTTGCGGCGGGCTTGGCCGCAGGCGCAAATAGACGCGCTGGTTTTTCGCGGCACCGCAGGCGTATTGGAAGGCAATCCCGACCTGAACGAGCTGATCGTGGTCCCTGAGCGCTCAACCAAAGCGGCGCGCTGCCGCGAGTTGAGGCAACTTTGGAATCGCTACGATCTGTCGTTTTCGTGCGTGCCGTCGGACCGCGCCCGGCTCTACGCTTGGTCAGCGTCGCGACGCCATTTGGGGATGCTGGCGGCCGACGAGAGTTCTGTCAAGCTGCGACTGATGGACGGCGCCGTGCGCTTCGACGACATCAATACACATACTGTGTCTATGGCTCTGCGGCTGGCCGAGTTGGCCGGCGTTGCTAGATATCCCGAGGTAGTGCCACCAACCGCTGGTGGCAGCTTGCCACCCGGAATTGCGCAACATTTCGTGGTGTTGCATCCCTTTCCAAAGTTCACCTATAAGATGTGGACCGAGGCGGGCTGGATCGCCCTAGCGCAGGCACTGCAAAGCAAAGGTTATCAGGTCTTGTTGACAGGTAGCAACGAAGTCGAGGAAGTTGACTATTGTCAGCGCATAGCCACCAACAACCGAACAATTTGCTTAGCGGGGAAACTGTCGCTGGCACAGACCGCCGATCTGCTGTGTCGGGCAGATTTGTTTGTCGGACCCGACACGGCGGTAACCCACCTTGCTGCGGCATGTGGGGTCCCGACGGTCGCCCTATTCGGCCCGTCGAATCCGGTTAAGTGGGCCCCCTGGCCGAACGGTTGCGACGCTGTCGACAGCCCCTGGCGACTTGTTGGCAGCGCTCGTCAAGGAAACGTCATGCTGCTTCAGGGCAGCGGCGAATGTGTACCGTGCAGGCTAGAAGGCTGTGACCGCCATTTGACGAGTTGGAGCCGTTGCCTACAAGAAATGCCAGCGGCACGCGTCATCGACGCTGCGCTAGGCATGCTAGGACTGCTCGCCACGCCCTTCAGCATCCGGATCTCGAACGTCTCGCACAGTTGACGCACAAACTCTCTGACTCGCTCTACAAATTTCGCTATCGTTACTTTGTAACAATACTTCTCTACCTGCAAAGATTCTGAATCTTTAGCCTATTCCAACCCTGTGGATTTTTGATGTATTGTGACGACACTAGTCAACTGGAAGCTGGTAGTTTTGACCGTGTTGTTGAAAATAAAATACGACATGTATGTGTTTTTGAAGTTACTTTTGCATATAACCTTCTTCATTTTGATAAATAAAACAATTTCAAATATCTATAATAAGTCACTTCAGCATTTGATATTGCCAACATCAGTCCTTCAGCACCGTCCAAGAAACCACCTCTAAAAATATAAGTTCTAATGAACGCCCAAAAACCGTGCACGATAGCAGTCAACAAACCTCCACGAATGCCTTTTTTAAAGCTATTTTTGGCACCAAGGGTTGAGTATTGATTTATTTTTGAGATGACCTCATCCAGATCCTTATAGGTGACATGAAGTAATGGATTAGTCAATTTAGCCACCTCACCCTGAAAAACAAGACGTTCATGAACGAGATCATTACTGAAATAGGCTTCACCCCGTTTAAAAAGCCGTGTCACGTAGTCTGGCCACCAACCAGAGTGTCGGATAAATTTTCCACAATAACTTGATAGTCTAGGCAATTTATAAATGAACGAATTCGCAGATTGAATTGCATTAGTAATTTCATGATGCAAAACATCAGTCACTTGTTCATCAGCATCCAAGGATAAAACCCATTCACAGGAAGCGTAAGCCAAAGCCCGATTTTTTTGGACTCCAAAACCCTGCCAATCAATTGACGTATAAACTTTATCCGTAAATTCCTTGGCGATTGATACAGTATTATCAGTACTACCAGAATCCAATACGATAATTTCGTCAGCCCAAGAAATAGATTCAAGGCAACTGCGAATGTCATGCTCCTCGTTTTTGACAATAATAATAACGGACAGCGTTGGTTTCATTAGGTAACTTTGGCTCTACGCCGTTATGTGTAAAACTCAGCGTCAAAGACAGCAGTGGATTACACGCTGTCTTTGGATAAAACGATAAAATCACAAAGAAAAATCTCGATATGCAGATACCCTAATATGTTTCCATTCCGGATAAATGAAAACAAGCTAAATCTCATATCAAATATTTCTTTTGGTGATGGCAGATTATTGGGTCGTTGTTGGTGAAGGTTGGATGTTGCCAGCACTGCCGAACTGGATGTGATGTAACTGCGCATACACCCCACTTTGGGCCAACAGTTCGTCATGGGTCCCTGTTTCAACAATCTGCCCCTTTTGCAACACAACGATACTGTCTGCTTTTTCAATGGTAGAAAGTCGATGCGCAATCAGCAATGAGGTTCGCCCCTGCATCAGGGTTTCCAATGCGGCCTGCACGTGGCGTTCTGATTCACTGTCCAGTGCGGAGGTGGCTTCATCAAGAATGAGAATGGGCGCATTCTTAAGAATAGCGCGTGCAATAGCAATGCGCTG
>JBBSCQ010000121.1:0-5643 GCA_038250105.1 Burkholderiales bacterium
AGCCGCGGCCGCTGTGCGTGACCGGGTTTCCCGCGTCCGTAACAAGTTGCCGGTTGAAGCCGATGAGCCGGTGATTGCCTAGGTTGAGGCTGATGCCAATCCGATCATCTGGGTGGCGTTTTCCTCGGATAAACACTCGGCACTGGAAGTGACCGATGTCGCCAGTCGCATCGTCAAGCCCAAGCTGCAGACGCTGCCGGGGGCGGCTGATGTGCGGATTTTTGGTGACCGAAAATTTGCCATGCGCATCTGGCTTGATCGGCAGCGCCTCGCTGCGTATCAACTGACGCCAGCCGATGTCGAAGATGCCTTACGCAAGCAGAACGTTGAAGTGCCGGCTGGGCGGATCGAAAGCCGTGAGCGTGAATTTTCCGTGGTGGCCAATACCGATCTGAAAACGCCGGCAGAATTCGGCGCCATCATTGTCAAGACGGTCAATAACTATCCGGTGCTGATCAGTGATCTCGGCCGCGTTGAAATCGGCCCGGCATCGGAGCGCAGTTCGGTTCGCTTCAAGGGGCGCTCGGCTGTAGCGCTCGGTGTGATCAAGCAGGCGACGGCGAATCCGCTGGAACTCTCGAAAGCGCTCAGGAAGGAACTGCCGAAGCTGATCAGCGAGCTGCCGCCGGGTATGACGGCCGATATTTCCTATGATTCGTCGATCTTTATTGATCGCTCGATTCAGTCCGTTTTCAAGACGATCGGCGAAGCCATTCTGCTCGTACTGGCGATCATTTTCTTCTTCTTGCGTAATTTGCGCGCGACGCTGATTCCGCTCGTCACCATTCCGGTGTCGCTGATCGGTGCCTTCGGCATCATGCTGATGCTTGGTTTCACGATCAATACACTGACGCTGCTGGCGCTGGTGCTGGCGATCGGGCT
Source organism: Burkholderiales bacterium (assembly GCA_038250105.1). Lineage (GTDB taxonomy): Bacteria > Pseudomonadota > Gammaproteobacteria > Burkholderiales > Rhodocyclaceae > Azonexus. The sequence goes on from JBBSCQ010000121.1 coordinate 883, forward strand.
GGTGGTCGATGACGCCATCGTCGTGCTGGAAAATATTTATCGCCATATTGAAGAAGGCATGCCGCGCCGGCAGGCCGCCATCCAAGGGGCGCAGGAAATCGGTTTTGCCGTGGTCGCCATGACGCTGACGCTGGCTGCGGTGTACGCCCCGGTCGCTTTCATGACCGGGCGCACCGGCAAGCTGTTTATCGAGTTTGCCCTGACGCTGGCTGGCGCCGTGCGGGTTTCCGGCTTCGTCGCGCTGACTCTGTCGCCGATGATGTGCTCGGTGCTGTTAAAGCATGAGGAAAAGCACGGCAAGGTTTTCCTGATCATTGAAGGCTTTTTGAACTGGTTGAATATTGGCTACAAAAGGGTGTTGACCGCAGCACTCAACCAGCGCTGGATTGTCGTTTTGGGTTTCGTGCTGGTGGCGCTCTCCTGCGTGGTTTTGCTCAAGGCACTGAAGTCGGAACTGGCGCCGGTGGAAGATCGCGGCATTATTCTCGGCGTATTTTCCGGGCCGGATGGGGCAACGCTCGATTACACCGAAAAGTACGCCCGCCAGATCGAAGGCATCTACAGCCAGACCAAGGATGTCGAACGTTACTTCGTCGTCGCCGGTAACCCAACGGTCAGCCAGGGGATTTCCTTTGTTGGCCTGACCGACTGGAGTGAGCGAACCCGTCGTTCGCCGGAAATCGCCAAGGAGTTATTCCCGAAGTTCATGGGCATTCCCGGCGTGCTGGCCTTCCCGGTGACGCCACCATCGCTGGGCCAGAGCCCGCGCGAACGGCCGATTAATTTCGTCATCGTCACCTCGGCGGCGTATGAAGATTTACAGAAAGTGACTAGCCAATTTCTCGGCGAACTGGCCAAGAATCCCGGGCTGACCAATATTGATACCGACCTCAAATTGAACAAGCCGGAACTCTCGGTGGTGGTCAAACGCGACAAGGCGGCCGACCTCGGTGTGCCAGTGGAAAACATTGGCCGCACGCTGGAAACTCTGCTCGGCGGCCGTCAGGTCACCCGCTTCAAACGTGATGGCGATCAGTACGATGTAATTGTGCAGGTGGCGAACGTTGACCGCAGTAATCCCGAAGATATTCGCGATATTTACGCTCGTGGCCGCGATGGCAGCATGATCTCGCTCGATAACCTGGTCAGTGTTTCGGAAACCATCGCGCCACGTGAGCTCAACCACTTCGGCCAGCGCCGCGCCGTCACTATCACGGCCAATCTGGCGCCGGGCTACACGATGGGCGAGGCGCTGACCTATATGGATGGCGTCGCCAATCAACTGTTGAAACCAGGTTACGCCGTCGATTACAACGGCCAGTCGCGTGAGTTCCGTCAGTCGGCCTCCTCGCTGGCGCTGACTTTTGGTCTGGCGCTGGCCTTCATCTATCTGGTGCTGGCAGCGCAGTTCGAAAGTTTCCGTGACCCCTTCATCATCATGCTCTCCGTGCCGCTATCGATGGCCGGCGCGCTGCTTGCTTTGTGGCTCACCGGCGGCACGCTTAATGTGTATAGCCAGATCGGTCTGGTGACGCTAGTCGGCCTGATCACTAAACACGGCATCCTGATCGTTGAATTCGCCAATCAGTTGCAGGAAAAAGGGATGGAGTTGAAAGCAGCCGTGATCGAGTCATCGACGCTGCGCCTGCGGCCGATCCTGATGACCACGGGCGCGATGGTCTTGGGCGCCGTACCGCTGGCGCTGGCCACCGGAGCGGGGGCGGAATCACGGCAGCAGATCGGCTGGGTGATCGTCGGCGGTCTGCTGCTCGGCACCTTCTTTACTCTGTTTGTTGTGCCGACGGTGTATTCGCTGCTGGCCGCGCGTAAGACGCCTGAAATGGCCGTGGAGTAAAGCTTGCCGCGCTTGTGGGGTGGTCTAAAGCCGCCTCACATGGTGCTGTGCATTTCAAGCTTTCAGAAAGCCTTCAACCCGCAGCGTCACCTTGTCGGCCAACATCGGGTCCAGGCAATCAAAATTCTCGGCCGCGAATGAGTTGGTCAGCCAGGTAATCTGGCGCTTGGCGAGCTGGCGGGTGGCGAAAATTCCACGGTCGCGCAGTTCCTTTTGCGGGATTAAGCCTTCCTGCGCCTCCCAGGTTTGCCGATAGCCGACACAGCGCATCGAGGGCAGGTTCAGGTTCAGCGCGTATTTCTGCCGCAACATTCGCACTTCATCATCCAGACCGGCCAGCAACATGGCATCAAAGCGCTGGGCAATGCGGGCATGCAGCGCCGCACGGTCGGCCGGTAATAGGCCAATCGACAGGAAATCATACGGCGCTTGTTGCTGCTCGCTCTCGGCCAGGAGTTCGGACATCGGCCGGCCACTTAAGCAGCAAACCTCCAAGGCGCGCTGCAGCCGTTGGCTATCGCCCGGCTGCAAACGTGCTGCGGTCGACGGGTCTAAAAGGGCTAATTTCGCATGCATCGCGGGCCAACCCAAAGCCGCTGCTTCGGCATCAATTTCGCCGCGCAAGGCCGCATCGGCTTGCGGCAAATCAGCCAGGCCATTAAGCAAGGCGCGGAAGTAGAGCATCGTGCCGCCGACTAGAACCGGCACCTTGCCGGCCGCCGTAATCTCAGCCATCGCAACCAACGCATCGGCCCGAAAACGGGCGGCGGAGTAACTTTCTTCCGGCGAAATCAGATCGATCAGCCGATGCGGATAGCGCGCCAATGTTGCACGATCTGGCTTAGCGGTGCCGACATCCATATCGCAAAAAACCTGGGCTGAATCAACACTGATCAACGCAACCGGCAGTCGATCCGCCAGCGCCATGGCCACAGCCGTCTTGCCCGAAGCAGTCGGGCCCATGATCAGGATGGCAGGTGGCAAGCGAGGTGAATTCATGGCGGCGAATGCTACCACGCACGACCATCCTCGCTCCGGCCTATAATCCTCCGCATCACAGGGGGAAATTGTATGACGCTCGTCGCTTGCCGCGCTTGCGGCCACCAAGTCGATACCTCGGCCGAGGCTTGTCCCGGCTGTGGTGCAACCAATCCTGGCCGCAAACTGAGCCGCCAGAAACATGACCTGATTGTCTTGCTGATTCAGCTGATTATCGGCACCGCCCTAGTCGTCGGTGGCAGTTCTCTGGCCTGGAATGCGGTCGGGCCGATCATCAAGCAGCAATTGGCTAAACCGTCGCCGCCTTAGCGCGGTCCGCGTTCTCCTCCGCGTTCTCCTTTGTCGTCGCCGTGATCACGGCGTCGGGCGTTGTCCGGATTGCCAACCTGTGGCGGCGGTTTGGGCATTTCGCGCTGCGGTGGTGGTGCTGCCTGGGGTTGCGGCATAGCTTGCGGCATGGCTTGCGGCACCGGCGGCGGACGCATTATTTGGGCTGGTGGTGGCGCTGGTGGCTGAGGTGCGGCTTGGACTGGTGGGGCACGCATGATCGGTGCCGGTGCCGGTGCCGGTGCCGGTGCGGGTGCCGGTGCGGGTGCCGGTGCGGGTGCCGGCTGCGGCATGGGGGCCGATTCGCGCTGGCGGAAGACCGGAGCTTCCGGTTCGCGCGGCATGCTGCGGTCGACGCGTGGATTGTCGCGAAAATCGCGGCGTTGTTCCCGTTCCGGGCTCGGTAGGGGCGGCGGTGGTCGACGCTCTTCCCGTAGCGGTTGAGGCGCGCTTGGTGCTGGTGTTGGCGTTACCAGCGGGCGCGTCACCGGGGCTGTTGCGGGCATTTCTCGCGGCCGCATCTGGGTGGGATCAAGCTCTCTCGGTACGGCACGCTCTATCCGTTGAGGCTCGCGGCTGTCCGGACGGTTTTCGCGTAGCGGTATGGGTGAGCTTGATTGTGGCGAGGGCGATGGTACCTGTGGCGCAATCGGCGGTACGTCGCGACGTGGCGTGGCGATCTCTGGACGCGCCGGGGTTGGTTGCCCAGCCTGCGGTGAAGATGGTGGTGGTGCTACCTGTGCTGCGGCCGGCGGCATTTCGCGGCGCGGTAAGAGCGGCTCCTGTCGTGCCGGGGCGGCCGGCGGGTTCGCCTCGATCGGGCGTGCTGCTGGTGGAATTTCCCGGGCTGGGGGCGTTGGCGTGGTGGTTTCTGGCTGGCGGCGATCACGTTCCGGACGGCCATTCTCGGGGCGAATATTTTCGTTGCGAACTTCTGGTGGGTTGTTGCTCGTGGGTTGTTCGAAACGCCGGTTATGATTGCGCTGTTCCTGGCTTGCTGCCGGTAGGGCCGGGCGGGCCTCGGGCTGGGCCGGCGTATTGGCGGCGGGCGCGGGCAAGCGAGCTGCAGGCCGTTCGTCGGTAATCGGGCGGGTTGGCATCTCACCTTCACGGCGCGAGCGTCCATTGGTGCTTTCGCGGGGTGTGTTTTCGCGATTAGAGCTTTCACGATGAGTCACAGGCTGCGGCCGGTTGGCTCCGGCGGCCGGGGCTAACCAGGCTGCGTTGGGGGCGTGCTGGGCTTGCGGGGCGCGTTCGAGATCGCGCCGCTCGGGCCGGTGAAACTCACCACTTGATATCGACTTGCCTTCACGCATCAAGTTGGCCGGCATCACCGTGACGGCCTGTTGCCGGTCGCGATAGATGTGGTTCTCACGGCCGCCGGGTCGCTCGGCGCGCTGGATGACCGTTACGTTTTGCACATGGTTAATGTTGATCTGCCGAATGTAGTTTGGACTGTAGCGATAGGCCGGGACATAGACCTCCCTCGGGGCGAGCGGGAACCAGCCAACGGCCGGGGCTGAGCCGAAACTGAAGCTGGCATTCCAGCCCGGATTGCCGATCCAGCCGACCAGCGCCGG
>JBBSCQ010000122.1:0-5641 GCA_038250105.1 Burkholderiales bacterium
CACTCCCCCCCCCCCCGCGCGGTCGAATAAACCCACGCAGCCGTCCCCCGCTACCCCCCGGCAACTCCCGATTGGACCCGCACTGAGGGGGGGGGCCAAATACGCCGAATTTCTCGAAACGGTGTTGCGCCATTTAAAAAAATCCCAGCGCGCAAGAAGATATTCAGAGCGCCATAGTCCAGGCTGAGACTACTTGCCAACTTTGCGATTTCAACTAGCCGCGAACGCTCCGCGCCACCCGAAACATGTACGAATCGCGGGATAAACCCAAATTGCCGTTCCAGACCAGCGTCGTTTGACGGAGGAATGCAATTTGAGGCCTCTGGAAACATGGTTCGATAATAGCGCACGCACCATCGGACTTGTTTGGCAAAGCATGCCAAGACTTTTCTCAGCATGTCGTTCTACACCCGCAACCGCGTTAACTCCATTTGCGCCGCCGTCACCGGCTTATCTCCAATCCTGATCAAATGGCGCGTGTCACTGAGCCGCTCCCTGCGGCGCTGGGTGCCGGGCTGCGATCAGACCGCCTTGTAGTTAGATGACGTACTGCTTGGGCAGCCAACGGCCGGGCCGATTATGTACACTCATTGGGTCGGCCATCGCAAAACACTTGCTCAACTTCACTACCGTTCCCAAAAATGATGCAACCCTTGTCCTAGGGCGCTGAACTTAAATGCTCCCATTAGATAACCGACAAGTACCAATTTTCGTCATCAGCTTGGCCCGTGCGCCCGAACGGCGCGCCTCTATAACACGCCACCTGACGGAACTCGGACTGACCTACGAAATCGTCAACGCGGTCGATGGCAAATTGCTGCCAGACGAAGAACAGCAAAAACTGCTGGCACCGGGCGTATCGTATGTACCCGGTGTCATCGGATGCTATTTATCCCATTTGGGGGTTTATCAGGAAATCGCTAATCGCAACATCCCAATCGCCTTGATCCTGGAAGACGATGCCCGACTAAACCCCAAGATTGTTCCAGCGCTGAGCACAGGCAATGTGGCCAGTAATTTTGACTACTGCCTTCTCGACTGCGGCGACGTCAGCGAGGACATTCCGGCTTACTACGACCTCGATTCCCGTCAGATGTTGACCGATGGCTTTCCTATCTATGAAACCAATGTTGGCCCTGCACTCTTGCATGCTTATTTGATGACACAAGAGGGCGCCCGCAAGCGCCTGGCCCATGCTTGGCCAATTGAGAAACCAGTAGACGTCTACCACCATTTGCGCTATCGCCCGGACATCAAAGTGTGTGTCGATCCCAAAGGGGCGTGGGTGTCGGAATACAGTCGCCAGTCATTTACGTCGGAAAGAAACGAAACGGCTCCCCTGCGACTCAGGTTCTTGCGGCAGTTCCCCAGCTATTTCAAACTGCGTGATTGGCTAAAACTAAAGCCAGTCAAAGGACTTCTGGTCATATCGCAACTTAAGCGAAAGGGCGTGCTCGCGGCCAACCGCCGGTGGCTCCCCATGCCCACGGGACGCAACATTCTTGATTACCCAATACGAGACCTTTGAAAAGTGCGACGATCACCGCCTAACCCCGTCAACAGCCTGTGCACAGGTTGCGGAGTATGCGTATCTGAGTCGAAGGGTGCATTGAGGATGGATTGGGATGATCAGGGATTCCTAACTCCGTGGTCCAAGGTAGAGACTGTGCCCGCCGAGGCGATAAGGGTGTGTCCGTTCAACCCAAATCCTGATGAGGAGGTACGAGACGAAGATCGGTTAGCTGCAATCTTCCTAGCGGACGCACAGAGGCATGATCCCCTGATTGGCAGGTTCAACGATACCTATATAGGGCACTGCGACGCGTACCGACAAACCTCCTCGTCGGGCGGCATAGCCACTTATGTTTTCTATCAGCTCCTAAAGAGAAAGGTTGTAGATCACTTGTTTGTCGTTGTGGGCGACGGTGCTGAGTACAAGTACAGAATCTTCAGTAACCCTGAAGAAATAACCAGCATCTCAAAGACTCGCTACTATCCGGTAACTATGGAAGGATTATTCGAAGAACTCGAAAAAACTAAGGGACGGGTAGCTGTTTCTGGTGTAGCTTGTTTCGTGAAGGCGCTGCGGTTGAAACAATATTACGTATCTGATTTGAAGGCGAGAATTCCGTTCATAGTTGGAATTATCTGCGGGGGGTTAAAGAGCAGGTTCTTCACGGAGTTCTTGGCGCAAAGTGCAGGAATCCCATCTGAATACAAGAATCAAGAATACAGGATCAAGGATCCCAATAGTACGGCCAGCGACTATTCCTTTGGAGCGACTGACGCGAACGGCTTACGCCACCAAATCAAGATGTCCAAGGTTGGCGACATGTGGGGATCGGGCCTGTTCAAGGCCGAGGCATGCGACTATTGCACTGACGTACTAACTGAGCTTGCGGATATCTCGATCGGAGATGCATGGTTACCGGATTACCGGAAAGATGGACTTGGAAACAGCGTAATCGTCACTCGGAGCCAATTAGCCGAGCAGATCATACGGGATGGAATAGAGAATGGCGAACTGAATCTTGATAGGGTCCCAGCGCGCAGGATAGTTGACTCCCAGAGGGCAAGTTTTGCTCATCGCCAAGATGCCGCCAAGTTCCGAAATTGGGTGGCAACAATTCGGGGACTTGGCGTTCCACAGATTAGAACGCGAGTTCTTCGGGCGATCTCGTTACCATACGTTGTTGTGCAGTTACTGCGATTAATTACTAGAGCTAAGAGTTTGTCTTACTGGAAAGACCAACCCGACATAACTTCTTTCAACAAGAGAATTTCAAAGCACCTACTGATGTTAAATGGAATTCAAAAGCTTTACCACATACTGCGATCGCGATGAAGATAGGCATTCTCACTCTTCCGCTGCACACGAACTATGGTGGAAACCTGCAAACCTATGCGCTCATCACCATCCTCAAGGAAATGGGACACGACGCATGGTTGATCAGATGGGAGAAGGAAAGAATTCCCCTGTGGAAGGCCCCGCTTACCATAGCAAAACGCTTAATCCTAAAGTTCATCTTTGGCAAGGCGGGCGTAGACATAAGCAGAGGGATATTCGATCGACGCGAACGCAGCGTTATCGAGGCGCACGCGAGGCGGTTTATCAGTCGTCGAATCGTGCCGCAAACAATCGGATTCCGGTCCACAAGAGCACTTGCGCGCCGTGTCGGCAGGTATCGCTTTGATGCCATCGTTGTAGGAAGCGACCAAGTATGGCGTCCGGCGCCAAATGTCGAGGACTACTTCCTCGGCTTCCTGAACGAGACCGACACCACGACGCGGAGAGTGGCTTATGCGGCGTCGTTCGGAACGGATCAGTGGACCTTCAGCGCGGGCCAACATCGAACGTGTGCGCTCCTGTTAAAAAGATTTGACGCTGTTTCCATTCGCGAGGACTCTGGTGTCGCACTGTGTCAACAACACTTCGGCGTTCAGGCAGAACATGTCATCGACCCGACAATGCTGCTCCCTCGGTGTCACTACGTCGATCTAGCTTGTAACGAATATTCCATGCCGCGTCGTAGTGGCGGCAAATGGCTGTTTGTTTATGTTCTTGACGTGAATCCAGACAAAGAAATCGCCGTCGATCACATCGCAAGCAGTCTCGGTCTTAGTCGCTTCGCCGTAAAGGCAGCGACCGAACAGGGTTCAACCTCGCTCGACAAGTTGGCTGTCCCGCCTGTCGAAGACTGGTTACGCGGGTTCGATGAAGCAGATTTCGTTGTTACGGATTCCTTTCATGGGTGTGTTTTCTCTATTATCTTTAACAAGCCGTTCATAGCTTACGGCAACAGAAGCAGGGGCCTGAGCCGCTTCGAATCCCTGCTTAAGATGTTCGGCTTGGAAGACAGGCTGATCGACTCATCGGCCGCACTTAGCTCGGATATCTTGCGCCAGCCCATTGACTGGCCTGACGTGAATGCGCTCTTGGCGAGGCGTCAAGAAGATGCTAAGACCTTCTTGATGGAGTCGCTCGCCAGTTGAACTCATTAGACGCATCCGAATGCAGAACTGGCGGTGCAAACTCAAACTATGCAGAGTTCCCCTAGCGCGGCAGAGCACCAGCGTAACGTGGAGGGCCAGGCAAGGTATCTTCGCCACCCAATTTGGTGTACTGTTTATGCGGCACCAGTTCTGGTGCCAGCGGTGCCGAATAGACCAGCTTTTCCTGCGCCGTGGCGGTGAGGCGGTAGTCATACCTTGCCGCCTTCTCAAAGTCGGCCCAGGTTGCACGCTGGTCGTTATGGGTTTCCACAGCCACTGGACCATCAAACCACTTGCCAGGGCCCACCAATAGGTTGTTGGCAGAAATGAGTCTTTGCGTGCCTGGCGCGGTGCGGACAAAGGTGCCGCCATAAGACTGGTCGTTAACGAGGGTATTGCTGGCAAGGTATAGGCGGTTTTCTGGCCAGGCCAGGCGTTCAGCCCCATAACTAATGAGCGCGGAGTTCTGCGGCTCAGCGCCCTGCTGAACGATGTTTCCCAGCACGGTCGCGATACCGCCGTTTGGCAGGTCGATCTCATAGCTGGCTCTGCCGCCACTTTCGTCTGTGATGCGGTTATATGCGATAAAGTTATGCTGGGCGCGGCTCTTGATATGGTGACCCACATTGGCGTGGTGAAAGTAGCTGCCAGTGACTTTAAAGTCGCGCACCTTTCCAACATATATGTTGTGGCTCTGGCCGTCACCAAAACCGTTGTAGGCGAATTCACTGTCGCTGATACTTAGACTGTCTGGTTTGCCAGTGGTCAGCAGGCCATTGTCATTGCCATAAAAAAGACACCGGGTGATAGTGAGCGCGCCGCCTTCAAAGCGGATACCTGCCCCATTCAAATCGGCCACATGGGAGCCAACAAACTCAATGTTGTCAATATGAAAGTCGCCGTTGCGAAAAACCCAGGTGGCTTTGCCTTCGGCGCTTTTGCCATCAGCAATCAGTCGCACGCGCCCGCCATGGGTGCGAATGGTGAGTTGCTTTTGCTGCCACAGGGCGACGTCGCCCCGGTATTCGCCGGCCTGGATTTCGACAATATCACCGTTACGGGCCAACTGGGCCGCTTTGGCAATAGTGCGAATATCTTCCAATGGCCCCACGCGCAACACGCGTCCGCTAAAGCCCAACGGTGCAGGCAAATTTGTTGCAACGTCTGCCCTATTTGGGTCTTTGGCGAGCGGCGGTAGCGGCGGGACTTCAAACGGAACCTGCCGCAGGGTTTTGCTGGACGGCTGATTCAGCGTAACGCGAACTTGTGCCAGCAGTGGCAGCGCTACCGATTCCAGCCTGTTGTGGCCTTGCAGTCGGCGCTCGGCGTAGTCCATCAGTTCACCCGGGGTCTTCCCCACCTGCCCATAAGCCCACCACCCCGCCGCAGCGGCTATGGCAAGCACAACGGTAGAAAAGCTGCCAAAGATCATTAGGGTTTTGCGCAAGCGTGACATGGTGTTGGATTATGTGCCGCTTCCCACCCACTATTAGCCCCGCGAATGCCACCCGGTAAAGTCTGAACTTTGTTTGCAACGGCGGCAGTTAGTTTCACACTGCGCGGTTTTCCACCTCACGAAAGCCAACCATGTTGATCGGACTCCCCAAAGAAATCAAAAACCATGAATATCGCGTCGGTCTGACGCCTG
>JBBSCQ010000123.1:0-5622 GCA_038250105.1 Burkholderiales bacterium
CATTCTTTCTCTGGTTTGTCTTTTGGCTGTCGGTAACGCATCAGCCTATGTGCTTGATTTTGAGGGTGTTGGTGATTACAACCCTGTTGGCGACTATTACAACGGTGGTGCGGGCACCAACTACGGCGCTTCTTTCAGTCCTTCAACGTTGGCTATTGTGAGCTCTGCCGCTGGCGGCTCTGGTAACTTTGCCAACGAACCATCGGCCAACACGGTTATGTTTTTCATTGACGCCAATAACTCGATTCTGAATGTTGCATCTGGATTTACCACAGGCTTTTCTTTTTTCTACACATCCTCTCTTGCCGCCAGCGTTAATGTATATGACGGTTTGAATGGCACGGGCACCCTTCTCGGTTCGTTGACCCTAACAGCACAATACAACAACAATTGCAGCGGAGATTATTGCAACTGGAGCAGTGTTGGCGTTTCGTTTGCCGGAACGGGAAAATCAATTGACTTTGGTGGAACGGCCAATCAAGTTGCTTTTGACGACATCACAATTGGCTCAGCCAAGGCTGGCGACAATGGCCAGGTTCCGGAGCCTGCTTCACTGGCACTGCTTGGACTTGGCCTCGCAGGACTTGCAGCATCACGTCGCCGAACAAAACAGCCGTGACTAGACCGTGGTTTCCTGTGAACATTCCCAAACTTTTTCAAACAAAAGTGACGCTACCATTTTATTCCAAATGCAAAGTTGACTGATTCCTTGATCGCCACCACTAGTGAGAAACCTGCGATGGTGGTGGCGGCTTTTGATAAATAAATGGTAGCGTCCACTTTATCCTCTTTCCGCGGTCGACCGGAAATTTTGGCGTTTTTTCGGGTCGGCCGCAGCAGTAAGATTAACGGTTCTTAAGCGTCGCCTTCCGCTTCTCAGCAAACGCTGCCATGCCTTCCTTCTGATCTTCCAGCGCAAACGCTGAATGGAAGACGCGACGCTCAAACAAAAGCCCTTCGTTCAATGAAGACTCAAAGGCGCGGTTGACCGACTCCTTGATCATCATTACCACCGGCAGCGAGAAGCCGGCGATGGTGGCGGCGGCTGTTAGAGTTTCAGCTATTAGATCATCGGCTGGAGTGACGCGGGCGACCAGGCCACTTTTTTCTGCTTTGACGACATCCATCATGCGGCCGGTCGAACAAAGGGGACACTACCGAATGGCACTTACTTAACCTTCTTTGGGTGACACTGTTTTTGCACATGAGCCCTTGCTGCAACTCGCGTTTGAGTCAGCAAGGGGTAAGGTTTATGTCTTCGTTTTAGGGCGCGTGGTTCAATTCGTCCGGGGCGATTACCCACCGCCTGTTCGGCTACCAGCAATAAGGGGTCTGAGGCGCAGTGGAACGGTTATGTAAGTGACTTATGACGAGTGCTTGTAAACCCACCTGAATTCAGGTCTACTTTCGCCATTTGGGGCGAGAGATGAAAGAGGTCGGGATAGCGGGACTAATCGAGCGGTTTGCTGACTTACCAGATCCTCGGGTTGAAGGTCGGACGGACCACAGCCTGCTCGACATTATCGTGCTGGCACTCTGTGCCGTCATGTCCGGGGCCGAAGGCTGGGACGACATTGAAGACTGGGGCCGCGAGCGAGAGGTCTGGTTGCGCCGCTATTTGCGGCTACGCAATGGGATTCCTGGTCACGACACAATTCGTCGCGTCTTTGAGGCGATCTCGCCGATGGCGCTGGAAGAGCGCTTTGAAGCCTGGATGGGTGAAATCTGTCCGGCAGTCAAAGATCGGGTGATTGCCATCGACGGCAAGGCACTGCGGGGATCGGCCCGGTCTGAACGGGGTTTGCGGGCGCTGCATCAGGTATCGGCCTACGCCGCTGAGCAGGGGCTGACACTCGGACAACGGACCTGCGAAGAGAAGTCAAACGAAATCACGGCGATTCAAGCGTTGTTGCCATCGCTGGCGCTCGAAGGAGCCATCGTCACCATTGACGCCATGGGGTGTCAGACGGCGATTGCGAACCAGATCACCGAAGGCGGTGGCGACTACGTCTTGGCCGTGAAGGATAACCAGCCTCACCTGGCCGAAGCCTTGCGCGATTTCTTCTCGACAGTGAACGCGCCGGGCCATTGCCGGCGAACGGTTTCGGCGCACGAGACGCTGAACAAGGGGCATGGCCGCATCGAGACGCGCCGCTGCCTTGCGGTCGGCGAACTGGACTGGCTTGAACTGCTGGGTCTGAAAGCACGATGGTCAAAGCTCGCCTCCGTCGCCTGTATTGAATCGACGCGGGAGATTGCCGGGCGCGTGGAAACTGAGAAACGTTACGTGATCAGTTCGCTTCCTGCCGACAGTCGCCGTATCCTGCATGCCGTGCGAACCCATTGGGGTATCGAGAACGGCTTGCATTGGTGCCTCGACGTCACCTTTGGCGAGGATGCCAGCCCAATTCGCCTGCGCAATGCCGCCCAGAATTTCTCCTTCCTACGCCGCCTCGCCTTGAATCTCTTTCGTGCCGACAAATCTCGCTCAATCAGCCTCCCCAGAAAGATCAAGACCCCCGAGTTCGACAGTTAAACGCGTAAGTGATTGATTGTTATGAACCCGGGTTCAAAAACGTGTACTACAAAAGCGAAAGTTGCTGTGGTTGGCTGGGTTTTTTCAGATTCAGTGCGGTAAAGACTCGGTTGTGGATTTCCGAGAGACGAGAGATACCGCAGATCGGTTGGTCGGCGTTATTGAGACGAATTTGATGTTGCTGAAGCTTCTGCAACTCGGCCATTGCCCGCTCCGGCGACAGGTCACTGTCGGCGGCATGCAGCCGTTGGCGCATGATGCGATAGAGAATCAGCGCGATGAAGCAAATGCTGGCGTGGGCTTTGATGCGCTCAGGCAAGCGATGAAACACCGGGCCAATTTCAATCTCGGATTTCAGCACCCGAAAGCCCCGCTCAATGTCCGCCAGCGACTTGTAGCGGTCAACCACGCTTTTGGGTGACAAATCCGGCGTATTGGTCACCAGCAGTAACTTGCCATCCATCAGCTCAGCCAGATCAAGCGCATCCTGCTTGATCTCGTAAGCAAACAGCTCGTTCTTGAGATCGATCCGGAAGATGTGTGCCAGACGGGCATCCTTCACGGCGTGATAGAGCCGCGCCTTCGCACCACTGTCCGAGAGCTTTTTGCCGCGCGCTTTCACCCCGGCATCCTGGGCATCCAATTTACCCACCCAGGCTGCCGCTTGCGCTTCCAGTGCCTTGATTCTCTCCTGGCGGGAGGTCTGCGCTTCGCTCGCCGCATACGGGTTGTGCGCGACGACCAGACGCAGATTCCGCCAAGGCAATTCGCCGACGGTTTCCGCCGTGGCTTGCATGCAATGCTGCTCATGAAAGGGTTGCAGCAATTCGGTGAACTCACTGTAGCGTCGTCCCGGCACCGCCAGCACAAACTCAAGCGGCTCGCCGCTTTCCAGCTGAACCTCGGACAGGGCATCGAGATTGTCCAGCGACAGCAAGCCGCGGTCTGCGACCAGCACCACCCGACGAATCGAGGGAAAGCGCTCCAGCACTGTCTTCAGTGTGGGCAGCAAGGTCGGCGATTCCGCCGTGTTGCCAGCAAACACCTCGTGATAGATCGGCAAGCCATCGCCAGTCTGCACCACACCCAACATCACCTGGCGGGCTATCAAGCCTTCCTTGGCCATACCGAACTGGCGCACATCGCCGTCTTGGGCCGACAGTCCTTCGGCTCGAATCGTGGTCATGTCGTAGAAGACAACCGACAGTTCCTGGTCAATCAAGGGGCGGAGCAAACCAGCAACGACCGCATCCACCTCAGTCTGATGATCCATCAAGGCATCCATGCTGCGCAGCAGGTGCTGGTGGGTGATCGACTCGGCGTCAATGCCCGGCATGGCCACGGTTTCCAGCCAGCGCAAGACGCCCAGCTTGGAATCTGGGTCACACAGCCGATTGAACACCATGACGCGGATCAGCGCTTCGACATCAATGCTGTGGCGGGTTTTACGAAAGACCCGGCGCAGTTCGCCGAAACCGAGCGATTCCCAGAGTTCGTTCAATGCCCAGACGTTACCCAAGGCACGGGCAGATTCGAATTCAACCGGCGGCAAAGCGGCGTTCAGGAAGTCTGGCCGCCCGGTGACTTTCAGCAAGCCGGAAATCACCGAGTCGAGGCTATCCGTCAGTTGATCAAGCCGACCCAGCGTGACCAGCGTGCGATGTTTGGCCTTGCCGACATCGTCACGGAAGGCTTCGACGAGTTGCAGATATTGGCGCGGACCGGAGCGGGTGATCTTGAGGAACATGCCTCGACTTTACTAGCCATTTATCGCTTGTAAAATAAAGCTATTAAAAGGCACGGCGTGCCACTACACAGCTTTTTAAGAAATCGCCCGGAAACCCGCATGGCTACGTTGCGAACCTGTCAAAATTCGATGTTTTTGGCTTCGAACTGTCGAACTCGGGAGGACCGCTGCATATAATCCCGATTATCTGGCGACCGCACTTCAATTACGCGAGATTTGATGCTCCGGCCCTGCGGAAAAAGCAGTTAAGGCAACGTCATGGCCTGGCGACTGGCAGGAATCGACCCCATTGCTGCCGGTCGATAATTTTGGAGCAATGGCAGCTTAAGACTGGTTGCGGACGGTCGCCAGAAATGCAAAACGGGAACCGAAGTCCCCGTCTGCGTGAAACAGCGAAGTGGCATTCTTACTTCTGCTTACGGCGACGAGCAACAGCCCCCATGATGCCTAGGCCAGTCAAGAACATGGCGTAAGTCTCTGGTTCAGGAACCGCCGATACCAAGGAGAAGCTATCAATATTATTTACCGTGTTTGACAGCGCGTGGTTTGTTCCGAGGAAAAGACCGCCATTGAAGCTGGTGAGCAAATTAGATGGCAGGGATGTTCCGGTCAATTGGGTGTTAATGTTTGACGGAAGACTTGATGGGTTAGATTGAAGTAACTGTTCAGCGTTCCCACCGAAGTGATTATCTAGGGCATTCCACGAAAAATTCGGCGTAACTGGCATGAAAGCCAAATACATGTTGCTCATGGTGTTGCCGTTAATCGTTCCAATCGTACTTCCTGTCCAAGCCTGAAGACTCAACCCAGCAGGAACTTGTGCCCCAATCTCTGCTTGTTGAATGTTGTTTATGACGATATTTCCACCTGTACTGACAACTTGGTTGCCGTTATTCAGATTGATCTTAAGGCTCTTAACCGCTCCGCTGTACACCGTTGAAAACCCCTGCTGCAAGGGCCCAGTGCCGGGATAGTAGACAGTCGATCCGGCAACAGCATTGTCATATACAAAGGTTCCGGTAAAAGTATTAGTTCCACCAATGTTCGTCAGGCCTTGAAATGTATAAGTAACGTCGGCTGCTTGTGCGGTAGTTACTGAAAACATCGCAAGCATGGATATGGTCAGAAGTGTTTTTTTCATTTTAATATCACAATAGGTAGTGTTTTTTCGATTAAAGCAGCAAAGGAATAATTGTACAATAGAACTTCTTGCAAAAGTAAAAAGTACGGTGCTGCTGTGCCGCAGCAATCGCCCGCGAGGAGCGATTTTCAGTCACAGGCGAGGCGCGTAGAGTCGGCCGTTAGTTGTATTGCATAAATTTCATGTTTCAGCGCAAAG
>JBBSCQ010000124.1:0-5576 GCA_038250105.1 Burkholderiales bacterium
ATTGTAGGCTTCGTAATTCTTGTACACCGGCCAGCGCGGCCGCAGCGTGGCGGAAATTTGCACCTCGGCATTTCTCGCCGCGCCGCCGTTGATGAAGGATAGGCCGAGCGCCAATGGCACTTTGCCGGGCGCCACCTGGCGGGCCGGCACACCTTGGACGCTGCCGGTGAAAACAGGCAGACGGAAATCGGCAATGCGGATTTCGCCACTCGAAATCTCGCCGCGCTGGCCGCCACTGAGGGCGATTTCATAGGTGCCGAGTTTGGCCGATTCTGGCACTTTCCAGCTGTTGACCGCAGTACCCTGTGCATCCCAGCTCACCGGCTGGGTAAACTCGGTACCGCTCTCGTTGTGGCGGATGACCAGCTTGATCGGCAAGCTGGCTTGGTCGGGCAGGGCAAAACCCTTGCTGTTGCGGCTGCGCGCGATGTGCTTCATCGAGACCGTCTGGCCGAGGCGGAACAGGCTGCGGTCGAGAATGCTGTGGATTTTGAAGTCGCCGGTCGATCCCCGGGTTTCGACGCCAAAGCGCCAAGGTTCGATGCCTTCATTCCAGTCGGAACGGACGAAGCTGTAATCGCCATTCAGTCGGGCGCTGGTGAAGAGGAAGTTGCTGCCTCGGCAGTTGGCGCGGGCCAGTGCTTGCTCGACCATCGCTCGACCCAGGCTGTCCGTTTTGCCTTGCCACAAGGATTTGCCATCGCAGCCGGAAATACGCACCTCGGCATCGGCCACCGGCTGGCCGCTATCGAGCGCCGTGACCCAGACCAGCGCGTTGTCCTTGCCGGTTTTTAGATGCACGGCGAGATTGGTGACCAGCGCCGCCGCTCGCACATACATCGGCTTGGGCGTGGCGAGCAGGGCGCTGCCGAGCAGCTGGCTTTGGATCTCAACGATGTGATAACCGGGTTTGACCAGGGGAATGCCGATCACTTCAAATTCGCTGCTGCCGCCGGGTTTGGGCAATTCCTGCTGGCTGACGCCGGGGCGCTTGGCGAGAAAGGAGAGTTCGCGGGCGTAATAGGGGTCGGTGTAGTCCTCGGTCTGGCTATCGCGGACGACCTTTACCTTCTGCGTTTGCTGCTCGAATTTCTCCAGCGCCAGCATGGCGGCGATCACGTCGGCGTCTTCGGTCAGCCGTTGTTCGCTAAAACGGTGCGTGCCGGGCAGGGCGAGTTGTTTGGTCTTCAGGCTGGCTTCGACATTGCGCAGGGTGACCGGCAACAAGCCGCCTTCCTTCAATTCGACAATGCCGAAATTACCGGGGAACTTGGCCAGCGGCGGCAGTGCGCCGGTGCGGGTTTTCAGCGGAAAGCTGGCGGTGTTGACCAGAGCCCGGCCGGTTTCATCCTTGAGGCCGGCTGGGATTTCGAGGGTCAGTTCAGCATTCTGCGGCAGCGGGCCGGCGAAGCTGACTGACTGGAAAACGGCTTCCTGATTGCTGTTGCCCTTGTTCGGATCGATCGGCTGGCGCGGGCCGTCTGCGGTCAACAGCTTGAATTTGGCTAAAAACTTGGCGTCAAAAGAAGCATTAAAACTGAGCGTGATGGCGGAGAGCGGCGAGCAGGGTGCACCGGCTTTTTCACGTTCGCAACTGAGCGTGCCTTTGAATGGCTCGCGCACCCGGTAAATGAAACTTTCTTCCTTTTCGCTCGGCGTGCCGTTCTGCGCCTGGATGCCTTTGCCCCAGACCAGTTTCATCTTGCTGCCGGTGGGCAGGCGTTCGGCGCAAGTGACAACGAGCGCCGAGTCACCCATGCCGCCGATCTGGTCGAGCACTTCGGCGCGGATTGCCGGGCTGACCGGCCGGGCCGGAATGCGCTGGCCCACCCCATCGGCCTCGCACCACAAATTGCCTTCCAGCGATTTGGCATTGAGCGGCCCGCCACCATTGATGACGAAGGCTTGATCTTCCTCGATACCCGCACCAGCGGCCGGCTGGATGCGCCAGGGGCGGGGCGGTCCCCCAAAAAATTCGAAACGACTCTTGCCGGTCAGTGTTTCGCCATTGGCTGCGGTCAACCCGCTTTTCAGGGCAAAAACGCAGCGCTCGCCGGCTTGCAGCGGCCGGGCCAGTTGCCAGGCCCAACTGCGGCTATCAATCCAGCGTCCTTCGCCTTGAATGTTCTGGCAATCAATGCTGAACGGCGCTGGCGCGTTGGCTTCGCCCAGCTTGACCATGTCGCTGCTGAAACGCACCGTGGCGCGGCTTTGCTCGGCGACTTTGCCCTGCGGCTGAAATTGCTGGACGGTGGCCGCCTGGCTACCGAGCGCGGTGAGCAGGAGAATGGACAGGGCAAATTGGCGAGCGGTTTTCATTGGCGGTATCGTGAAGTTCAGGGAATGCCCGAGGCATCGCCGATATTGCCACACTAAGCATGGCCGGGGCGCAGCGGCAGGCTGAACCGGTCAAAACATTCGGCCTGACCACTGCCGCAGCGCCAGGGACGCGCTGGGATATTCGTCATTCCCGCGTCGGCGGGAATCCAGCCTGGCTCATGGATTCCCGGTCAAGCCGGGAATGACAAATTTCAATTCTGTTTGTATTAACACTTAGCGGGAGATATTGGACGATCCTCATCGAAATGCAAAAGGAATTTTGTTCGGGTAATGCCCGGTTTTCTCATTCCCGCCTATCGATTGAGGTCACGTAAAAAAGCCCCGGCGGTCCGGCAATGCGGTTCAGTTAAACGTCATTCCCGCGTCGGCGGGAATCCAGGGCATTAAAATTTATGGGTTCCCGCCGGCGCGGGAACGACAAATCAAAGTTTTTTCCCATTAACTGAACGGAATTACCGGCGGACCGGGGGCTTTCAGTGGACGCAGCAAGTTTTAGAACGCCTTCTGCCAGCTCGCAGCCAACCAGACATTAGAGCTTTCACCTTGGGTCGTCGCGTTGACCATCAAGGAAGCGCTGCCACCGGCCAGCTTGCCTTCAACGCCAACGCCGGCCCGCAGCCAGTCCTGCTTGTTAGCTGCGCCGGGCAGATCGAAAGCAAACAAGCCGACCATCTGGCCACTGGTGCGTGCGCCGGATTTCTCAAAGCGGTGCACCGCTTCCAGCGTGCTGATCAGACGCAGTTCATTGACCAGCGGTACAGCCGCATTCGTGCCCAGGCGCAATTCGGTTGCCCGATCAGTACGGGCATCAAAACGGGCCGGGAAGCCGCCGCCGGTTTCGGTGTAAGCCGCCATTTTGGCCTCGCTATAGGACAAATCCGCATAAGGCGAGAAACCCACAGCGGCGAGCGAAAAGGCACGGTCCCACTCCAGGCGGGCGCGCAGGCCCCAGGTGTCGACGCCCGGCTTGCCGGTTGAAGCGTCTGGCGAGCCGGCGTTGAGATAGCCTCGGCGCAGATCGGCATCTCCCCAATGGCCGTAGCCGCCGAGTACCGCCCAGAGATTGCCGGCAACCGGGATCAGCGCTTCGGCCAGCAGATAGGTGCCATCGGTCTTGGCTTGACCATTCAAGGCCAGGTTCTGCTTGGCCCAAGTCTGGCCGAGCGAGACATTGATCTGGGCCAGGCCAAAGTTGTAGCCCAGGCCAAGCTCGGCCAGCCCGAGGCTGCCATTGCGCTCGCCGTGGTCGTCGCGGCCCCAATCACCGGCCACCCAGAAAGCCTTTTGTCCATCGGCAACGCGGCGCGAGAGCGGCTGGCTATGGGCGCCGTGAATAAGCAGGTTACCGCTGCCCAGCGCCATGCTGCTGCCCATGGCCGTGGCAGCCAGGCTGTTTTGGACATCAGCCAGGGTGACCAGGCCGCTGCCTGTCGACGCAACGCGGGCGATGAAGGCGGTGAAGTTCTCGATTGCACCGACCACAACGCTGCCGTCGCTGTTGGTGGCATAGGCAATGCCAGTAATATCGTTGGCCACCGTGACGCCGGCGGCGCGCAGCCAGTTTTCGACGCTCTGCATGCCGCCGGCACTCGTCCAGCGGAAGGCGCGGAAAGCGGCATTGTTGGCGGTGGCGGCACCGCCCACTACGACCTTGCCATCAGCGGAAACGCCCTGAGCCCAGCTAGTCGAGCCGCCGAGGGTGCCGAGATCGGTCATGACGCTATTCGCCCAGCGGAACGCGCGACTATCGTCATTGGCGGCCTTTGCCAAGCCAACTACCACTGCACCATCAGCAGAAACACCCTTGGCCGAGCTATACGAACCGCCGAAAGTGCCAAGGTCGGTCATGACGTTATTCGCCCAACGGAAGGCGTGACCGTTATCAATTGGCGTGTCGCTCTCACCCACCACCACCGATCCGTTGGCGGATACGCCGTTGGCAACGCTATTGAGACCGCCCAGGGTACCGAGGTCAGTCATGACGTTGTTCGCCCAGCGAAATGCGTGGCGTATGAAGTTGACGTTATTTATTGTGGAGCTTCCCACCACCACAGCACCGTCAGCAGATACACCGTAGGCCCAGCTTTGTGCGCCATCTAGGGTACCAAGGTCGGTCATAACATTGTTTGTCCAGCGGAAAGCGTGCGATTCCTGAGGGGCGATATTGGACACGCCAACTACCACCGTGCCGTTGGCTGAAACGCCGTGTGCCTCACTGAAGGTGCCACCAAGCGCGCCGATGTCGGTGGTGACGTTGTTTGTCCAGCGGAAGGCATGGATATTTTGATCGGCAGTACCAGACCAGCCCACCACCACCGTACCATCGGCGGAGACGCCCAAAGCAAAGTTAGCCGGGTAGCCAAGCGTATCGGGAAAAGTAAAGCCATTAGCATTCTGGGCAAGCGCGCCCGTAGTGAAGGCGCAGGCGAGCGCGACGGCGAGGGGTGTGAGGGCACGGGAACGAAAGCCCTTGTGGCTTTTCTCGGCTAAGCGGACGTTTGTCATGATATTTTTCAAAAATTTAGGTGTTTTGCATGGTAAGTGCGGGGGGGGCGGGGCAATAGTTATGTTTGCCATGTGGATATAAAACAACACTTATCGTTGCCTGCACAAACCAAGGTAAGCCCCCACGCCGCCACCGAGTCGCCTTCCTTTTTAAGCGCTATAAGCAAGGAATCAGCAAGGAATCAGCAAGGAATCAGCAAGGAATCAGCAAAGAATGGCCTGCTGCGGTCGACCGGGATTTTTGGCGAAATACCATAACGATTGACGTTTAACGATTGTCGTTATATCGTTGCCCGATGATTCTATCGTTCAAGTGCACAGAGACAGAAGCGCTATTCGCTGGCGGCAAGGCGCTGCGCTTTGGCAATTTTCGCGCCGTGGCCGAGCGCAAGCTGGCGATGTTGCACCGGGCTGTTCGGCTGGATGATTTACGAATTCCGCCGAATAACCGACTGGAAAAGCTGGCCGGTGATCGGGCTGGCTTATGGAGCATCCGCATCAATGACCAGTGGCGGGTGTGCTTTGAGTGGCGCGATGGTCAGGCATGGCAGGTTGAAATTGTCGATTACCACTGAAGGAGAAAAAATGAGCGAGATCGTGAATGGCATGCGGCCTATCCACCCCGGCGAGGTGTTGCGGGAGGAATTTTTGGTGCCGCTCGGGCTTTCCGCCCACGCGCTTTCGCAAGCGCTGCGCATTCCGGCACCGCGCGTGAATGACATAGTGCGCGA
>JBBSCQ010000125.1:0-5535 GCA_038250105.1 Burkholderiales bacterium
ATCCACTCGCTTTCGCTTCTTAACTGCCGACTTGCCGCCTTTTTCTCAAGCATCTCGCTCCCCGTGTCATCAATAGATCAGGGGGGCTATTTTCCAAATCTACTGCGCCGTGGGAAGAACGCTTCTGAGTTAACGGTTACAGCGCGGCAAGCAGGCGCGGGCTTGGGGTTTCCGCTTCAAGCTGGTCGGCGGCGCTAGCCAGCGCTTCGCCAAGGCGCAGGCAGTCGATATCAGCAGTTTCCAGTGCAACGGTATAGAGCGCGAAAATTGCTGGACGAATCGGCTCAGCCCGAGCATCGAAACGCCCCGACCAGGCTTTGGTTAAATGCTGGCCAGCGGTAATCCAACGCTGGTTTAAATCAACGTCAAAGCGCAGCGCACACGGCTTGGTCAGCCAGGGCAAAATCGCGGTAATGGCATCCAGTGTTGGTGCCAGCGCCGCGCGGGTTTCCTCGAGTTCGTCCTCGGTGAAGTCAGCCATCGAAAAACTTATTGCGCCGCCATCTTGTTGAAGGCTGCAACCACTTCCGGCGGCGCCTGCACCAGTTCGATCAAAACGCCTTCACCGCCAATCGGAAATTCCTCATTGCCCTTGGGGTGCAGGAAAGTAATATCGAAACCGGCGGCGCCTTTGCGAATGCCGCCCGGCGCAAAACGCACGCCATTGGCGCCAAGCCACTCGACGGCGGTGGGCAGGTCATCAATCCACAGCCCGACGTGGTTGAGTGGTGTGGTGTGCACGGCCGGTTTCTTTTCCGGATCAAGTGGCTGCATCAGGTCTACTTCCACCTTGAACGGGCCGCTACCCATGGCGCAGATATCTTCATCCACATTTTCACGTTCAGAAACAAAAGTGCTGGAAACTTCCAGCCCGAACATGTCGACCCAGAGCGTGCGGAGTTTTGCCTTGGACGGGCCGCCGATGGCGATTTGCTGAATGCCGAGAACCTTGAATGGACGTTGCATGGCTAAATTCCTGTCGTGAGTTACGTAATCCATAATTATACGATCTTCGCCGCGCCGCGAAAGTCTCCGCTCAGGCCGGTCGGCGATAAGCCAGTACGAGTAGCAACAGGCCAACCAGAATCATCGGCAGCGAGAGCCATTGGCCCATGCTGATTGTGTATGACTGGCCAAAAATACCGGCATCCGGCTCCCGGAAAAACTCGGTGATGAAGCGGAAAAAACCGTAACCGATCAGGAAAACACCGGATGCGCTGCCGCGTTGTCTGGGCTTGCTGGTGTACAGCCAAAGAATGAGGAACAAGGCGATGCCTTCCAGTCCTACATGGTAAAACTGCGAGGGGTGGCGTGGCTCTAGGTCGCCGGACTGAGGGAAAATCATTGCCCAGGGCAGGCTGGGGTCGGCAATCCGGCCCCACAACTCGCCGTTGATGAAATTTCCTATTCGGCCAGCCGCTAGCCCCAATGGCACCAGCGGGGCAACAAAGTCGGTGATATCCAACCAGGAAATTTGACACTTTCTCGCCCAAAGCAATATGGCGAACAGGACACCAAGAAAACCGCCATGAAAGCTCATGCCGCCTTGCCAGACGGCAAATATTTCGAGTGGGTGCGCCAGGAAATAAGCCGGTTCGTAAAACAACACTTGGCCAAGCCGGCCGCCGAGAATAACCCCGAGCATGCCGTAGAAAAGCAAGTCATCAAGTTGCTCGCTGGTAATGAAGCCCGGTCGGGCTTTAATCCGCTGCCGGCCCAGCAAAATAAACTGAACGAAGGCAAGCAGATACATCAAACCGTACCAACGTACGGAAAGCGGGCCAAGCGAGAACGCCACGGGGTCGAACTGGGGGTGAAGGAGCATTGTTGGCTAAGAGTGGGCTAGAATTCGCTGATTATAGTTCGCGCTTTTCCTTACAAAATTTCGGCGTAAGTTTCAGACGGAGATTTCCATGCCCCACTATCGTTCCCGCACCTCCACCCACGGCCGCAACATGGCCGGCGCCCGCGCCCTGTGGCGCGCTACCGGCATGAAAGATGGCGACTTCGGCAAGCCGATCATTGCCGTGGTTAACTCATTTACCCAGTTTGTTCCCGGACATGTGCACCTGAAAGATATGGGCCAGCTGGTGGCACGTGAGATTGAGGCCGCTGGCGGTGTCGCCAAGGAATTCAACACCATCGCTATTGATGATGGCATCGCCATGGGTCACAGCGGCATGCTTTACTCGCTGCCTAGTCGCGACCTGATCGCCGATTCGGTGGAATACATGGTTAATGCCCATTGCGCCGATGCGATGGTTTGTATTTCGAACTGCGACAAGATCACCCCGGGCATGCTGATGGCCGCGATGCGCCTAAACATCCCGGTCATCTTCGTTTCCGGTGGTCCGATGGAAGCTGGCAAGGTCACGATAAAAGGTCAGATCGTGCACCTTGACCTCGTCGATGCCATGGTCAAGGCTGCCGACCACACGGTTTCCCAGTCGGATCTCGATGAAATCGAACGTTCGGCCTGCCCGACCTGCGGCTCTTGCTCCGGCATGTTTACTGCCAATTCGATGAACTGCCTGACCGAAGCCTTCGGCCTCAGCCTGCCCGGCAACGGCACTGTTGTTGCCACACATGCCGACCGCAAGCAACTCTTTCTGCGCGCCGGGAGCCAGATCGTCGAACTGTGCAAACGCTATTACGAGCAGGACGACACCTCTGTGCTGCCGCGTTCAATCGCTACCAAGGCTGCTTTCGAAAACGCCATGACCCTCGACGTCGCCATGGGCGGCTCGACCAACACGGTGCTCCACATTCTGGCTACAGCGAAGGAGGCCGGCGTCGACTTTACGATGGCCGATATCGACCGCATTTCGCGCGCCGTGCCCTGTCTGTGCAAAGTGGCGCCGATGACCGACAAGTATCACATCGAGGACGTACATCGTGCCGGGGGCATTATGGGCATCCTCGGTGAGCTGGAT
The DNA here is from genome assembly GCA_038250105.1 of Burkholderiales bacterium. Lineage (GTDB taxonomy): Bacteria > Pseudomonadota > Gammaproteobacteria > Burkholderiales > Rhodocyclaceae > Azonexus. Next base: position 2,934 of record JBBSCQ010000125.1, read on the forward strand.
AGGGCAGGCCTGATTGATCGTGATGTGCCGACCATCCATACCAAGAATATCGGGGAGGCCATCGATCGTTGGGACGTGGTCCGCGAACACGACGTCAAAGTGCACGAGTTCTTCAAGGCAGCACCCGGTGGCGTGCCGACGCAAGTTGCCTTCTCGCAGGATCGTCGCTTCAACGAACTCGATCTCGATCGCACCCACGGCTGTATCCGCAACAAAGCCAATGCCTTTTCGCAGGAGGGTGGCCTCGCCGTACTTTACGGGAACATTGCACTTGATGGCTGCATCGTCAAGACGGCCGGCGTCGATGAATCGATCTGGAAGTTCACCGGCAAGGCGCGCGTTTTTGAAAGCCAAGATGCTGCGGTCGACGCCATTTTGGGCGAAAAAATTGTTGCCGGTGACGTCGTTGTTATCCGCTACGAAGGCCCGAGGGGCGGACCAGGTATGCAGGAAATGCTCTATCCCACCTCCTATCTGAAATCGATGGGGCTGGGCAAAGACTGCGCGCTGTTGACCGATGGCCGTTTCTCCGGTGGGACCTCCGGCTTGTCGATTGGCCACGTTTCCCCGGAAGCTGCTGATGGCGGGGCGATTGGTCTGGTCGAAGATGGTGATGTCATCGAGATTGATATCCCGAATCGTCGAATTCACCTCGCTATCACCGACGAGGCGTTGTCGCAGCGCCGCGCCGCTATGGACGCAAAAGGCGATGCCGCCTGGCAACCGGTCAATCGCGAGCGCGTCGTCTCTGCCGCGCTGCAGGCCTATGCGTTGATGGCTACCTCTGCAGACAAAGGGGCCGTGCGCGACGTGACGCAGATCCAGCGCCGCAAATGAGCCTCGCCACCTGGTTCGGATTTTTACTGGCGGCAATCATGATCGCCGTAACACCCGGGCCAGGTGCTGTTCTCAGCATGAGCACGGGTGGACGCTACGGCTATGGTTCCGGCCTGATCGCAATCCTTGGCTTGCAAGCGGCGATTGTGATCCATCTGCTAATTGTCGCGGTAGGCTTTGGTGCCTTGCTGTCAGCCTCAGAAACTGCCTTTGTCCTCGTCAAGTTTTTGGGAGCCGCCTATCTGATCTGGCTTGGCATCCAGAAGTGGTGCGCAAAACCCATCCCGGTCAATACATCCATGTTGGCTGTCCCGCGCAAGGGCCTGTTTCTCCAGGGTTTGCTGGTCAACCTGACCAATCCGAAAGCAATTATCTTTATCGGTGCGCTGGTGCCGCAATTCGTCGATCCAGCGCAAACAATCTTGCCGCAATACCTGTTGATTGCAGGAACGCTTTGCCTGACTGATATTGTCGTCATGTCGATATATGCCCTGGCAGCACGACGAATGGGCCGTTGGCTACATGATCCTAAGGCAATTCGTCTGCAAAACCGTGCCTTTGGCAGTTTGTTCGTATCGGCCGGAGCGCTGCTTGCGGCCTCGTCACGCTCATCATGACTCGCGACGTCAACCCCTTGTCGCTAGCTGCGTTAAATGCTTGCAGGTGCGAATAGCCGATTTACCTACAAACATGTTTTTTTCGTAACAGAAGTGGTTTGCAAGTGGCCCGAAAGGGTTTTATCATCTATCACTGAAATACCCCACCAACCCGATATACGGAGCGAGAAAATGAAAGTTGTAATTATTGCCACGATGGCAGCCGCAGGTATCGTAATGGCCGGTCAAGCTCAGGCTGACGAGGCGCTGGCAAAAGCCAAAAACTGTATGGCCTGCCACGCCATCGACAAGAAGCTGGTTGGCCCGGCTTACAAGGATGTTGCCGCCAAGTACAAGGGCGATGCCAAGGCACCCGCAATGCTGGCCGCCAAGGTTAAAGCTGGTGGTAAAGGTGCCTGGGGCGAAATCCCGATGCCGCCGAACAACGTCACGCCGGAAGAGGCTGCCAAATTGGTCGCCTGGGTTCTGGCACAAAAATAAATCCTTTTTGCCCATAAAAACCGGCCCCGAGCCGGTTTTTCTTTTGTTGGGTGTTGACACAAGCCCCGTAGGCCCGGATAATTCTGCGTTCTCCGGAGGGGTACCCAAGCGGTCAACGGGAACAGACTGTAAATCTGTCGGCTCTGCCTTCGAAGGTTCGAATCCTTCCCCCTCCACCAGATTTAATGCTGTAGCAGCCTGTGCTGCGGGCGTGGTTAAGCGGGTGTAGCTCAATGGTAGAGCTGAAGCCTTCCAAGCTTAAGACGAGGGTTCGATTCCCTTCACCCGCTCCACAACGCGCGGTACGGCTGAAGTTTTAAGGTAGGCCCATGTGGCTCAGTGGTAGAGCACTCCCTTGGTAAGGGAGAGGTCGGCAGTTCGATCCTGCCCATGGGCACCACCGTTAGCTTGGATTCTGGATTTTTTGTATATCTGATTATTGAGGAACTAGAATGGCTAAGGAAAAATTCAACCGTACAAAGCCGCACGTAAACGTCGGCACCATTGGTCACGTTGACCACGGCAAAACCACGTTGACCGCAGCAATCACCTGCGTGCTGTCGGCCAAGTTTGGTGGCACCGCCAAGAAATACGACGAAATTGACGCAGCACCGGAAGAAAAGGCACGCGGTATCACCATCAATACCGCCCACGTCGAATACGAAACC
>JBBSCQ010000126.1:0-5534 GCA_038250105.1 Burkholderiales bacterium
CGTTCGAGCAGGAAGGTGGGTAGCCCGCCGTTTTGAATAACCAAATTCATCGAACTGACCAGATGTTAAGAAAGACGATCCGGCAATACATCACGCAGCATGATGGCAGCGTCGCGAATCATCTTTTCGGTCGTCGCCCAATCGACACAACCATCGGTCACCGAGCAGCCGTATTTCAATTGCGAGAGATCGGCCGGAATGGACTGATTGCCGGCTTCGATATTTGATTCGATCATTACGCCAACCAGCGATTTGTTGCCGAGGCGAACCTGATTGACGATATCGGCCATGACCAGCGGTTGCAGTTCCGGTTTCTTAAAGCTGTTGGCGTGCGAGCAATCGACGACGATGTTGTTGGCCAGCTTGGCTTTAACCAATGCTTGTTCAACCATGGCGACAGAGACCGTGTCGTAATTCGGCCGGCCATCGCCGCCACGCAGCACAACGTGGCCGTGGTCATTACCTTTGGTACGCACAACAGCAACCCGCCCCTGGCTGTTGATGCCGAGGAAGGAGTGCGGATTGGAGGCGGAGAGGATGGCATTGACCGCCACGCTGAGGTCACCACTGGTACCGTTCTTGAAGCCGACCGGGGTCGACAGGCCAGAAGACATTTCGCGATGGGTTTGCGATTCGGTGGTGCGTGCGCCAATGGCGGTCCAAGTAATCAGATCGCCGTAGTATTGCGGTGAAATTGGGTCGAGCGCTTCAGTGCCGGTGGGCAGGCCGATTTCGGCAACATCAAGCAGGAACTGACGGGCTTTTTGCATACCGACATCGACGCGGAAGCTGTCATCCATGAACGGGTCGTTGATGTAGCCCTTCCAACCTACCGTCGTGCGCGGTTTCTCGAAATAAACGCGCATGATGATTTGCAGCGTGTCGCCCACATCATCGGAAAGCGCTTTCAGGCGACGGGCATAGTCGAGCCCTGCAACCGGATCGTGAATGGAGCAGGGGCCAACAACGACAAACAAGCGGTGATCCTTGCGGTCGAGAATATTTGACAGCAGCTGACGACCGTGGGTAACCGTTTTTTTCGCCTTATCGCTAATTGGCAGACGAGCGTGGATTTCCTCCGGCGTCGGCATGTCGTCGAAAGCGCTTACATTGGTGTTTTCAATTTTTTGGGTCATCATATTCAGGTCATCAGCTGGCGAATCATGTCTTTTACTGCGGCAACTTTGTCGGTCAAGGTTGGGCAGTGGCGTAGGAGGGAAATTTTATCCTGTCCGGCTAGCTTATAGCTGCGGTTTTTCTGAATCAGGTTGATGATTTTTATTGGCTCGATCGGTGCCAGCTTGGCAAACTCCGGGCTGAACTGCAGCGTAATTTGGTCGTTGGTGGCATCCACCTTCTGAATGCATAGTGGTTTGACCAGCAGGCGCAGGCGATGGGTGGCGAGCAGCGATTGGCCTTGAATCGGCAGTTCACCGAAGCGATCAATCAGCTCTTCTTGCAGCGCATCAACATCCTCATTGCATTCACAGTTGGCCATGCGTTTATAGAGCGTCAAGCGCTCATGGACGTCGGGGCAGTAGGCATTCGGCAACAGCGCTGGGGTGCGTAAATTGATTTCTGTACCGATGCCGAGCGGCTGAGTGAGATCGGTGGCTTCAAGATGTTTGCCCTGCTTCAGCGCGGCAACTGCACGGTTGAGCATGTCGGTGTACATGTTGAAACCGACTTCCTGCATCTCGCCGGACTGGTTATCACCGAGTACTTCGCCGGCACCACGGATTTCCAGATCGTGCATGGCGAGGAAGAAGCCGGAGCCGAGTTCTTCCATTGCCTGAATGGCTTCAAGGCGTTGCCGCGCCTGTTTGGTCATGGCTTTTTCATCCTGGACCAGCAGGTAGGCATAGGCCTGATGGTGCGAACGACCGACCCGGCCGCGCAACTGGTGAAGCTGGGCGAGGCCGAATTTTTCCGAGCGGTTGATCAGGATGGTATTGGCGTGCGGGTTGTCGATGCCGGTTTCGATAATTGTCGTGCACAGCAGCACATTGGCGCGCTGGCCGGTAAAATCGCGCATGACGCGCTCAAGTTCGCGCTCGTTCATCTGGCCGTGGCCGATGACGATGCGCGCTTCTGGCACCAATTTTTCCAGCTTCTCCTGCATGTTGGCGATCGTATCCACTTCGTTATGCAGGAAGTAGACCTGACCGCCACGCTTGAGTTCGCGCAGCATGGCCTCGCGGATGATGCCGTCGGAGAAATTGCTGACGAAGGTCTTGATCGCCAGCCGTTTCTGCGGCGCGGTGGCGATAATCGAGAAATCGCGCAGGCCTTCCATGCTCATCGCCAGCGTGCGTGGAATTGGCGTCGCGGTCAGCGTCAGCACGTCGACCTCGGCACGCAGGGCTTTTAGCGCTTCTTTCTGGCGCACGCCGAAACGGTGTTCCTCATCCATGATGACCAGGCCGAGGCGGTCGAAACTGACATCCTTGCCGATCAGCTTGTGGGTGCCGATGATGATGTCGATCTTGCCCTCGGCCAGTTCTTTCAGTGCCAGCGCCGATTCCTTGGCGGTCTTGAAGCGGGAAAGTTCGGCAATTTTGACCGGCCAGTCGGCAAAACGGTCGCAGAAAGTCTGGTAATGCTGTTCGCAGAGCAGGGTGGTTGGGCAGAGCACGGCGACCTGCCGGCCACCAGCAACGGCGCAGAAAGCGGCGCGCAAGGCAACTTCGGTCTTGCCGAAACCGACATCGCCGCAGACCAGGCGATCCATCGGCTTGCCTGAGCGCATGTCGTTAATAACTGCTTCAATGGCCAGCGCCTGATCGACCGTTTCTTCAAAGCCGAAGCCGTCGGCGAAAGCTTCGTAATCGGTTTCGGTGAATTCGAAGGCATGGCCTTGGCGAGCGGCCCGTGCAGCGTAGAGGGCGAGCAATTCGGCGGCGGTATCGTGCGCCTGCTCGGCGGCTTTGCGCTTGGCTTTTTCCCATTGGCCGGAGCCCAGTGTGTGCAGCGGTGCGCTGTCCGGGTCAGAACCGGAATAACGGGAAATAACGTGAAGCTGCGCCACTGGTACGAAAAGCTTGGCCTCGTTGGAGTAATGCAGTTCAAGAAACTCCTGCTCGCCGAGACCGAGATCCATTCGGACCAGCCCACGGTAGCGACCAATGCCGTGGCTTTCGTGAACAACAGGGTCGCCAACTTTTAGTTCGGTCAGATCCTTTAGCCAGTTGTCGAAAGTGGCTTTCTTTTGTGCTTCGCGCCGGGTGCGGCGCGGTGTGCCGGCGAAGAGCTCGGTTTCGGTGATGAAAGCAAATTTATCAAGGGCGAAACCAGTATGCAGCGGGCCTATGCCGAGTGAAAATTTGCCTTTGGCGCTGAGGAAGCTGGCTAGTTCGGCGCTGGTTTCCGGCTTCAGGCCATGCTCGGTCAGCATTGCCGTCAATGTTTCGCGGCGGCCAGCCGTCTCAGCCAGTAGCAGAACGCGACCAGGGAATTCAGTGAGGAAAATTTTTAGAGCATGCAACGGGTCTTCGGCGCGGCGGTCGACAGCGATGCCGGGTAGAGCGCTGGCCACAGTTGCCCCATTTTTGCCCGCAAAAGCCAGTCGACCGTAGCATTTGGCCGCCGTGAAAAAAGCTTCGTCGGAAAGGAAGAGTTCATCCGGCGTGAGCAGCGGCCGGCTTTTGTCGCCCTGCAGCATATCGTAGCGTGAACGGGTGTCTTTCCAGAAGGCGGCGATAGCGGCCGGGGCATCGCCATGAGTGACGAAGACGGCGTCTTTCGGCAGGTAATCAAACAGGCTGGCGGTTTCGTCGAAGAAGAGTGGCAGGTAATACTCGATACCAGCACTGGCGATACCGGTGGAAATGTCTTTATAGACACCGGATTTGGCCGGATCGCCCTCGAAGCGTTCGCGAAAAGATTGTCGGAAATGGGTGCGGCCCTTGTCATCCATAGGGAATTCGCGGGCGGGCAGCAGGCGGACATCGGGCACCGGATAGACGGTGCGCTGGGTATCGACGTCGAAAGTCTTGATGCTTTCGATTTCGTCGTCGAACAAATCGAGCCGGTAAGGCAACTGCGAACCCATCGGAAAAAGATCGATCAAGCCACCACGAATAGAGTATTCGCCGGGTGAAACGACTTGGGTGACATTGGCGTAACCGGCCAAGGTGACCTGGCTGCGGAATTTATCGGCGTCGAGCTTCTGGCCCTTTTTAAACTCGAAAGTATAAGCGGCGAGGAATTCTGGCGGCGCCAGGCGATTTACTGCGGTCGACGCCGGTACGAGCAAAATATCGAGATCACCCTGCAAGGCGGCCCAGAGCGTCGCCAGACGTTCGGAAACCAGATCCTGATGCGGCGAAAAATGATCATAAGGCAGCGTTTCCCAATCCGGTAGCAAGCGCACGCGTAGCTCCGGCGCAAACCAAGGGATTTCGTCGAGCAGTCGCTGGGCGTCGGCGGCGCTGGCTGTGACAACGGCCAGCGTGCGGCCTTTGTATTTGAGGGCAAGTTCGGCGAAAGCCAGCGCGTCGGCGGAACCTGCCAAAGTCGGCAGATCGATGCGAGCAGCGGGCTTGGGGAGCGCGGGTAGGGAAAGCAATGGTTTGGGTGCGGACACTAGGGAACGTTTGCAGCGGGGTGGGGCGGCGATTATAACTTTTTGTACCAATGAATATTTTGGATACCTGCAGCCAACCGTAGATTGGAGCTGTTTCCGAGGATTAAGCGTATTAAACGCAATTGCCTGAGTACATTTCGGAGAAATCCTGCGTTGATCGCGCTAGTCATCGTGGACAGCCAAAAAACGCTCAGCAAATAACCGGGTTGCCGGTTATTTGGGGTTTTTAAAGAATCAGGAGGTCTGACTACGCTTGGCCTTTTGCCAAGCTAAAACAACTTGTCCAGCATGAGCAAGAATGGCTTGGTAGCGTTCTGGCGAGAAGGATTGTCGTAAGGAGGAAAAATGTTGCTGCGTACTTAAAAGTTGCTGCGTACTTTCTTGGGAAATTGCTGTGGCGCTCGAGTCGCTGAGCAGGGATACAAGTTCGCATAATTTGTATTATGTAAAGTTATAACAATAAAAAACAAGTGATTAATTCAGATCCTCGTCCTTAATGTTGGGTAGCCGCAATATTGGAATTCCTTCATCCTGCAGTGCTTCGCATTCTTCTTTTGAAGCGTCACCTCTGATCGAACGATTGGGTACTTCGTCGTAATGAATTTTTCGAGCCTCTTCAGCAAATGAACTTCCGACATCCTCGCAATTCAAGACCATTGCTTTTACCAATTGCCGATGAATTGCTGCAACCTGAGTCTCTGTCGCCGTTCTTGCTTTGCCAATAGCAGCCTTTGCATTTGCTGATTGTCCGTCGGCATTTTCACCATGGCGCATGCCGATCGAGACTGCAGAAGGAATACGTCGCAAGACATTTGTATCGCATGTTGGGCAACAAACGAGATGGCGAGCTTGCTGCGACTGAAAGTCTTCCGCACTCTGAAACCAACCTTCAAACCGGTGGTCATTTTCGCAGCAAAGGTCATAGATAATCATTGGGAGTCCTGGTGCC
>JBBSCQ010000127.1:0-5432 GCA_038250105.1 Burkholderiales bacterium
CGGAATTTCATCTCGTTTCAGAACGGGCTTACGCCGACTACCGGTCCAGGCAATGCGTTTTTCGGGGTGACCGGTCAATTGGTTAATGGCTTGCCGGGGTCGCCATCGCCTTGGGCGCACTGAGTGGAAACGGCCGAAACGGCCTCACAGCCGCAATTCCGGGCGTGCCCTTCACAACGTTTGCCCCAACAGCCCTGCCGGCGGGCGTAACACCGACACAAGTGTTCACCCAATTCGGCATCACGCCGCCAGCGGGTTCGACTGCGGCGCAGCAAAGTTTGCTGGCGGTCAACGTGTTACAGGCGAACCGCCCGACGCAGCGCGAATTCTTCAACGCTAACCCTAACCTCCCAGTCAACTACTTCTTGGGTACCTTCCTTCCCAATCTGCCGCGGATTGCCAATACCGACACTAGATTGGTAACGGTTGCTGGTGCACAAGTGCCGATTAACCAAGTATTGCCATTTGTGGCCGTGCCGCTGGAATTCAATCCCGACGGCTCGATCCGCCAATTTACCGCATCCACCCTTACCCCTGGCCAAGCAGGCGCAATCAACTTGTCGCCCGGTGGCGACAGCAGCCAGCTGCGGGCGATTGAAAATACCGTGCTGCGCACACAGCAGGACCGCCTCGTTTTGAATCTGAATGCCAATTTCGAACTTACGCCAAACATCACACTGTTTACGGAAAATCTCTACTCACGCACCGATTCGATCTCGCTCAGAAACGGCGCGAGCCCTAATAGCGTATCGACTTCTGTTGAAAATGCGGCGCTCAACATCAATGTTAATAATCCTTTCTTGACGGCGGGTAACTTGGCATCGTTGAGTGCGGTCGGCATTGGCACCGGTGTCGGCCAAGTACAGAATTTTGCGCTGACCCGTCAGAACCAGGATATTTTTGGTGATAACCCCAATCGCAACCTAACTAATACCTACCGGCTCGTTGCCGGGGCGCGTGCCAAGTTCAAATTTCTGAGCAAAGACTGGAATGCTGAAATTTCTGGCACTTATGGACGCGCCCAGCAGACGACAACCGTTACCAGCATTAAGGATATTGAGTATCAACTGGCGCTTGACGTAACCCGCGATAGCGCCGGCCAGATCCGTTGCCGCTCGCAGTTGTTCGCAAGCCAGTATCTCGGGCGCACGCCAACCGGCACGGTGGCAAACCTTACCCGTCTGCCAGGCGTAGATGGCCTTCCAACCGAGAGAGTCGTTACACCAACGATTACTCAAGCACAGATCGACGGGTGCCAACCGCTCAACCCATTTGGCTTTAATCAGTTGTCGGATGCATCAAAGGCTTATGTTCGTCAGGATGTGACCTTCAACAACACCTCAACACAAACGTTCATTCAGGGCTTTGTCGGGGGTGGCGTTTTCGATCTGCCAGCTGGTACGTTCTCTATCAACGCCGCTGGTGAATATCGGCACGAATCGCTGAATTTCTTTGCAGATCCCTTAACCAATCTGGGAGGTGGTCGTCAGGCACCTTCCGCGGCGACGCAGGGTAGCATCTCCGTGCTGGAAGGTGGCGTCGAAGCGCAAATTCCCGTGTTTGGGGATGACTTTCTGCCTTTCCTGGGAAGGCTGGAAATTAACCCGGCGTTCCGCGTGTCGCGGCAGACTGGTTCGGCCGGAAGGTTCCGCAACCTAGCTGGCAATGTTATCACGCCAACTTCTGAGGGTGATCCCTCTGTGATCTACTCCTTCGCCGGCACCTGGCAACCAATCCCTGTTACGGACATCACGGTCCGGGGCAATTTTACTCGCTCAATTCGCCAGCCCTCGATCGTGGAATTGTTCCTTGGCGGTCAACCGGCATTCTCTGTGACGACCGATCCTTGCGGTCCAGCCTTGATCGATCAAGGGACGTCGGCCGTAACGCGTCGCGCCAACTGTCGTTCGGCGCTAATTTCGCTTGGTATCGCCGCAAATGCTAATGCCGCCGATACGTTCCTTTCAACCTTTGTGCCGAACAATATTTCTCTTCCCGGCTCATTTGCAGGTGCGCCGGGTCTGAGCCCTGAGCAGGCAGTTAGCTGGACGGTCGGTGCTAACTTCACGCCAAGCTATATCCCCGGCCTGTCACTGTCGGTCGACTATATCAATGTTGATTTGGCCAACATCATTCAGCCGACCACTCCCACTCAGGGGCTTAACTTCTGTTACGAAAGCCAGACGTTTCCGGACACTTCACCACAGACCGGGTCAAACACCTGTAATTTCGTCACCCGTAATGCCACTGATTTCCAAGTTGATCCCGGTTTTGCGTCGGGCTTCATTAACCTCGCATCAACGCGACTTCGTGCCTTCAGCATTGCGGGTCGCTACAGTTTCGATCTGCCGAGGGATTTTGGCCAAATGACGATCCGTTCGAATGCCTATCACTTGGTGACTTTTGACTCTTCGGCCAATGGGACTTTCTCCGACGTGATCAGAACGGCAGGCACCGCCGCTCGTCCACAATGGGAAGTGCAGACCACCATGCGGTATCAAAAGGGTAGCTTCTTCACACAGGGCACTTGGAACTGGGCTGACCGGACGCGCTTCTTCTCCGGCGGGCAGCCTGCAACAATCGAGTTTAATCCAGAACTCACAATTCCGTCGGTCAATACTTATGACATCGTCATCGGTGCAGACATTAATGACAAATTCCGTATTCAGTTCAACATCCTCAACGCGACGGACGTTAGCTTCTTTGGCAGCGACTTTCAGCTTGCCTCTGGTAACGTCACCGACAATTTCGGCCGTCGCTTCCAGTTGGCCGTCACGACGCGCTTCTGATTTGACGACTTGTTGACGAAAATTGGGGCCGCTCGAGCAATCAAGTGGCTCCTTTTTTTATGGCTGCGATATGGGTAGGACAGCCTCGTTGTCAGCGGTTGAGGCTTAACCCCAAACGCGGTCGAAGCGCTGGCCCAGTCCGGTCAGCAGTCGATCGATATCTACGCAAGGAAGAAGATTTCGAGTCTGCCTGCCTACAACTCTCGGAAATAACGAGCGACTGGCCATCGTTCGAACCCGTTTCGCTCGTAAGTAACTCTCGACGCTTCATGGCCTGGATCGTCTCCGGTTTCGACCATCACGATCTTCATACCAGCGACACGCATGTGATCGAATGCAGTTTCGAGCAGTGCGCTTCCGACGCCCTCTCTCTGTCGATCCGGATCAACGGCCAAGATGTAGACTTCGCCCATGTTGTCGTCGGGATGCAGTCGAACACCGACCCAGCCAACGATCGCATCTGCGTCGAATGCCACCCTTACGTTCGGACCTTCATCTCGGAGGAATCTTTCGATGTCTGCAGCTTGCCTCACCTCCCAGCCATTCGGGTAAAAGGCCCGATACACGTAGGGCTGCACGGCTGGTTCGAGTTTCTCGAACACAGGGCTCCAAGATTTTAACGACAGCGTGAGAATTCGCAACCGATGCCCCTCGTCGTAGGACAAAATCGCAATAGCCATGGGTAATCTCCAGGGTTTGGTGTCGACATATGCCCGTCTTAGCCAACTCTCGCATTTAAGCAGACAGGCAGGAAAGCGACAACCGTTAGTGTGGACGCCGGGTCTGTGGCCGCACCATTAACCGCTCCAGTCGTCAAAATACTCTTCACCTCTGGCGGCGAACCCATTGGCCTATAAATATGGTCAATCCGCTGCCGCTCGGCTTCGCCAAATTCTTCAAGCCACCAATCAATTAATCCAGCTCTTGCAATGAAGCCTTCGACTTTTCTCTTACGGCCACCCAATATTCCGAGCATGAAGCTCTCCTAAGACTACAAATTCCAGCGCCAGCTAATTATCAGATAACTCGCTTAGCATACAATTTGCACAGGCTTTGAAACACTCCGCCGATTCACCTGCGGCGCAATAGGTGCGCGCGCAAGCTATGGCTCGTAATGCCTGTCGCGAAGTGCGCTCATTATCAATTCGCTTTGTGCCCAAGCCGGGGCTTTGCCGGTTGCGAGCGCAGCGCGCGCCGTCATAATAGGCTAACTTGCTGCAAATCAACGGTCCGATCCGATTGACAAATACCGTGATCCGCGATCAATCTGGTATTTTCCACAATGCCGTGGAACCTTTTCGACAGACGTCAGTTGATACGTCGCGTCAAAAACTGTCAGGCGCACAGGGGTCATTAAATGCGAGATACCGAACCGGTCACGTCCTGATGGCGGTTATCCTCATTGTTGAAGATGAGAAGTTTATTCAACAGAATGCGGCGTGGGTGATGGAGGATCTTGGCCATGATTCGCTTCTCGCCTGCGACTTTGGCGAGGCGCTTGTGCATTTGTCGGCGTTGGGCGTTATCAACGCGCTGTTTGTTGACATTCGGCTGAATCATCTGGCGCTTGGCGGTTATGATGTCGCTAATAAGGCAGTCGCGCTTCGGCCGCGGCTCCCCGTTCTTTACACATCTGGCACCCCGCTCACGTCAGAAATGACGGATCGGTTCGTCAATGGCGGCCGGTTTCTCCAAAAGCCCTATTCTCCCGAACAACTCGAAGCGTCGATCCACAAAATTCTTCACTGAAAGCCCCACAAGAAGGGTAATAAAATGGTACGCGTTCAGGTCAGGACAAGCCGATCTCCATTCTAGACACCACAAATACCCCATCTCCCGCCTCTGCCACATCGCGGGAGCAGGCGCCGCACGGCCAAACCGAAGAATCGATCGTCAAGGCAGACGCGCTGCAAAGCGCAATCTTTAAAAGCGCTAACTTCTCCAGCATCGCGACTGACGCCAAGGGCGTGATCCAGATTTTCAACGTCGGTGCAGAGCGCATGCTTGGCTACACCGCCGCCGAAGTGATGAATACCATCACGCCAGCCGACATCTCCGACCCGCAGGAGCTCATCGCCCGCGCGCAAGCGCTCAGCGCCGAACTAGCGACGCCAATAACCCCCGGCTTTGAGGCTTTGGTGTTCAAGGCATCACGCGGGATCGAAGATATTTATGAACTGACCTATATCCGAAAGGATGGAACCCGGTTCCCGGCGGTCGTATCGGTTACGGCGCTCCGCGATGCGCAGGATCTGATCATTGGCTATTTGCTGATCGGCACCGACAATACCGCGCGCAAAGAGGCGGAAGAAGCGCTTTTGAAAGCTGGTGCATTGCAAAGCGCCATCTTTAACAGTGCCAATTTCTCCAGCATCGCGACGGACGCGAAGGGCGTGATCCAGATTTTCAACGTCGGTGCAGAGCGCATGTTGGGCTACACCGCCGCTGAAGTGATGAACAAGATCACGCCTGCCGATATCTCCGACCCGCAGGAACTAATCTCCCGCGCAGAAGCGCTGAGCGGCGAGCTGTCAACGCCGATCACGCCAGGATTTGAAGCTTTGGTGTTCAAGGCATCCCGCGGGATCGAGGATATTTATGAGCTGACCTATATCCGTAAGGATGGCACCCGCTTTCCGGCAG
>JBBSCQ010000128.1:0-5276 GCA_038250105.1 Burkholderiales bacterium
CATCATGGCGATAATCATGCCGACGATTACAAATGAAAAGTCGAACAGCATTTGTGCTAATGCGCGCCAGCGAAACCAGTGATTGAACATTCGGATCATGTCAGATTCCGTCCATGAGGTATCAATTTAACAGTAGTCAAGAAAATGGTTTGCTCTACAACCGAGAGTGGAAAGTGTTGAGAGGAACCTTGCCGCATTGCTTGTTTCGAATCGGCAACTTGTCTGTAATGATTGTATTGATGATGACGGATTTTACTTGTGCAGTATTTCACGGAGACTAAAGATTTAGGAGCGTTTCTCGGGTGTCTGCACAGTTTTAGACCAGAACTTCAATTGGTGCCGGGTGCCCAAGAAAACCATGCGGACTGGCGCTGGCGCCGTAGGCGCCGGATTGGAAGAGGACGACGAGATCGCCCGGTTGGGCAACCGGCAATTCCATACGGTCGGCCAATAGGTCAAGTGGTGTACACAAGGGGCCAACGACCGAGGCGGTTTCTTTGCCTTGCTGACTCATTCGGTTGCCAATAGCGACAGGATAATTTTTGCGAATAACCTGGCCGAAATTGCCGGAGGCTGATAAATGGTGATTTAAGCCACCATCAACGACGAGATAGGTTTGCCCACGTGAAATCTTACGGTCGACGACCTGTGTAACGTAAATTCCCGCCTCCCCAACCAAGTAGCGTCCTAGTTCAATAACCAGCTCAGCCTCAGGCATTTCCACTGCGGCACGAGCGGCAATTTGCTGAAGATTTTTGCCCACAGCATTTAAATCAAGCCGCTGCTCACCTGGGAAATAGGGAATACCAAATCCGCCCCCCAGATTAAGGAAGCGCATTGGCGATGGTGCGTATGCGGCGAGGCGCAAGGCCAGTTCGTAGGATTTTTGCTGAGCCTCGCAAATGGATTCCGCTTTAAGATTTTGTGAGCCAGCAAACAAATGAAAGCCTTCAAATTGCAAGCCAACCCGGCCGATTTCAGCCAATAGTTCAGGTACTAGTTCAGTGTCAACGCCAAACTGTTTCGGGCCGCCGCCCATTTTCATCCCCGAGCCTTTAAGTTCGAAATCCGGATTAACCCGGACAGCAATCCGCGCCGGTAGGCTCAGTTCTTGCGAGATGGCGGCGAGTTCAGCAACCTCCCGGAAAGACTCCAGATTGATCAGGACGCCAGCCGCAACCGATTGACGCAATTCGCTGCGCCGCTTGCCTGGGCCAGCAAAACTGATTTCTTTTGGGTTGGCGCCGGCGTCTAGCGCCACCTTCAACTCCCCTGCCGAGGCGACATCGATGCCATCAACCAGGCCCACCATCCAGCCGACAACGGCGGGCATTGGGTTGGCTTTCATGGCGTAATGCAGCTTTATTGAGGCCGGCAAGGCAGCACGCAATTCAGCTACCCGCGTTTGTAGTAGCTTGCGGTCATAGGCATAAAAAGGCGTTTGACCGACTTGTGCGGCCAATCGCTCAAGGGCTAGCCCGCCGACCTGAAGTTGGTCATTGGCGACGGAAAACTGCTGCATCGGCGCGTGAATTGGAAGGGCGCGGGGGGGATTCGACATTAAAAAATTCCTGTTAAGGCGACCAAGACTAACCTGGATGGTTTTCAAGCCATGCGGTCGACAGCGTTTTTCGGTCTATTTTGCCATTTGGGTTACGCGGCAGAGGACCCGGCTGTACCTCGATACCGGCCGGCACCATGTAGGCGGGCATGCGTGTCCGACACTCGGCAAGTAATGTAGCAAGGTCAAGCGTCCCATCGGTTGGTGGTGTGGCAATCACTTGAATCGTCTGGCCGAGGCGGTCATTATCGACGCCAAAGGCAACACATTCACCCACCATCCGGGTAGCGTAAAGAATCTCTTCGACTTCGGTCGGACTGACTCGGTAGCCGGATGTTTTTATCATCTCGTCGCGTCGGCCGATGAAGTACAAGAAACCCGCCTCATCCATCCGCACGGTATCGCCTGAAAACACTGCGATTTCAGGCAGAACCAGCCCAGCTTCGCGGCCGGGTGCGTGCACTGGCAGTGGTTTGTAACGCTCAGCTGTTTTTTCCGGATCGTTCCAGTAGCCCATGCCAACTAAGGCACCTCGATGCACCAGTTCGCCCGGTTCATTCGGCGCGCAGGGGGAACCGTCCTCGCGCAATACCAGAATTTCGGCATTGGGAATCGCCTTGCCGATTGAGTCTGGCCGCTGATCAATTTCAGCAGGCGGTAAATAGGTCGAACGGAAAGCCTCGGTCAGGCCATACATAAGGTACGGCTTGGATTTTGGCAGGTGTCGACGTAAGGCCTGCAGGGTTTCGTACGGCATGCGGCCGCCGGTATTGGCAAAGTAGCGCAGGTGCTGGGAAATTGACTCCGGCCAAGTCTGCTGGGTCAGTTGGATGTAAAGCGGCGGCACTGCAGTCAGCCCAGTTACCTTCTCTCGTTCAATCGCCTTGATCACGTCGCGTGGTAGCAAATAATTGAGCAACACAACCCGCGCACCGGCATGAAAGGCCGTAGTCAGTTGACTGAAGCCGGCATCAAAGGAAAGGGGGAGGGCGGCCAGCAGCGTGTCGTTAGCGGTGTTTTCGAGATAGCTGGCAACGCTCTTGGCGCCCGCTACCATATTGCGGTGAGAGAGAACAACGCCTTTCGGCTTACCGGTGCTGCCCGAGGTGTAAAGAATACCGACCATATCAGTATCAATCACTCGGTGTCCGGTAGCTGCTGGCTGATCAAGCAGGTCGTTCCAGCGGCAGACATTTAATGCCCCGATGGCCGCTAGCGATTCCGTCGAGTCAAGGACAACCACATGCCGCAGATCGTGGCAGGCTGGTAATGTCTCTTGTAGCAGCGCCAGCCGCTCCGGTGAGGTCACCAGGACTCGAACATTGCAATCGCGCAAAATATAACCCACCTGCTCAGCCTTGAGCAGCGGGTTTAGCGGTACAAATACGCCGCCGGCAGCTGGGGCACCAAAGCTGGCAATGACAGTCTCAAAGCGCTTTTCCAGGTAAATCGCCACCCGCTCGCCACGTTGCAGGCCAAGCGAAAGCAGACCGCTGGCAAACTGACTCACTGCATTTTGTAAATCCCCGTAGCTCAACGCGTGCTTGCCACAGGTGAGGGCAGGCGCACCCGGGGTGCGCTCAGCGGCAAAGGAAACAAGTTCAGGGAGAAGGGTGGAATGTCGAACGGGCATTAAGTCTATGATAATTACGAGGTATGACAGTGCGCAGTGTCTCACAGTCGAAATGCTATTCAGCCTCTATAATGCTTTCACCGTTATCTATCGTTGGAGCAAGGCTTGAATACTCAAAAAGAAGTGCTGTCCCTTCTGGACGAAATACTAAGTTTGAATGGTCGTTCTGCGGAGTTTACTTTAAACACGCCGCTATTGGGGGCAATGCCCGAGCTTGATTCAATGGCCGTTGTTGCTTTGATTGCCGGCTTCGAGGATCGCTTTGGATTTACGGTTGATGACGATGAAATTGAAGGGAGCACCTTTGCAACACTAGGCTCCCTGATTGAATTCGTCGACGGCAAGCTGGCCAGCTAAAGGCATCAAAATTAATTTGCAACCCTTTTACCTTCCGGCTGAATCTGGGCGGCGGTTTTGTCTGTATCACGCGGCAAAAGGGGGGGCGGCGCGTGGTGCCATTCTCTATCTGCACCCGTTTGCCGAAGAAATGAACAGGGCTCGCCGCATGGCGGCGCTGCAGGCGCGAACACTGGCCAATGCCGGTTTTGATGTTCTACAAATTGATTTGCTGGGTTGTGGCGATAGTAGCGGTGATTTTGCCGAAGCAACTTGGGCTTCTTGGCTTGTAGACGTCTCGTTGGGCTATCAGTGGCTGCGTACTCAAACCACAGCTCCATTGACGCTTTGGGGCTTGCGGGCGGGCTGCCTGTTGGCTGCCAGTGCTGCGGTCGACCTGCCAGAAACCCCGAATTTGATCTTTTGGCAACCTGTTATTTCGGGTAAACAACATTGGCAACGGTTCGTGCGCTTAAAAATTGCAGCAGAACTCTCTTCCGGCCAAACCAAAGGGGTTGCAGAACAAATAAAGCAACAACTGGCAGCAGGGCATGCCGTTGAAATTGCTGGCTACAAGGTTTCCCCAGCACTTGCCGAACGGCTGCAAAATGCTGAGTTGATCCCTCCGGCTGGATATTCGGGGCGCGTTGCCTGGCTCGAATTGTCCTCGCGGGAGAATGCTACTCTTCCCCCATTACATCAGAGTCGTATCGAACAATGGCGAGACGCCAAGGTTACTGTTGATGCTCGCATGATAAATGGCCCCGCATTCTGGCAAAACGCCGAGATAGAAGAAGCGCCTGAACTGCTTGCGGAGACGCTTGCCGTACTGGAGTCATGGCAGTGACCTTTACTGAGCATGCCTTTACCTTTGCCTGTGATGGCGAATCATTGCTCGGCATCATCGCCGAGCCGGCGCAGTCAAAACCAACAGGGGTGCTCGTCGTAGTTGGTGGGCCGCAATATCGTGTCGGTAGCCATCGTCAGTTTCTGCTGCTGGCTCGCGCATTGGCCAAGGCCGGTTATCCCGTGATGCGCTTTGATAGTAGTGGCATGGGTGACAGCACGGGTGAGCTGCGGAGTTTTGAAACTATAAATGGCAACATCGCTGCCGCCATCTCTGCCTTTCAAAAACAATGCCCGGCTATCGAAAGTATCGTTCTCTGGGGCTTGTGCGATGCAGCCACGGCCAGCCTGCTTTATATCGAAGCATCACAAGATTCCCGATTGAGTGGTCTAGTATTGCTCAACCCTTGGGTGCGTTCAGAAACCACACTGGCGCGGGCACACATCAAGCATTACTACGGTCAACGCCTACTGGAGGCCCAATTCTGGCGAAAATTACTAACCGGCCAAGTAAGAGTTGATCGAGCCGTGGCCGACTTCATCCGAAACTGGATGCGCGCACAGAAAAACTCCAGTCAGGCAGTCGTAGGCACAAGGCTCTCCTTCCCGCAAAAAATGGCGCGAGGACTGGACGGATTTGCCTGGCCCGTGTTACTCATTCTCAGTGGCAACGATTACACAGCCAAAGAATTCCTTGACGTCATCCAGACTGACCCGGTGTGGTCCGGTGCGCTGGCTCGGAGCACAGTGACAAGAACTACGCTGGAAGGCGCCGATCACACTTTTTCTTCCGCCGAGTTTCGGAAAAAAGTTGAGCAGATCACGCTTCAATGGCTGGAAACTGTAAATACTCGATCAAACATACCAACTGAGAAGGCTTCTACTCAGTGAGTAAATCCG
>JBBSCQ010000129.1:0-5198 GCA_038250105.1 Burkholderiales bacterium
AAGCATGCCGATTTGCTTGGAGAGCGAATTGCGCTGCGCCTGCAATTCCTGCGTGCGGGTCTGCAGCGTCTTGCGCTCAGTTTCCAGCGTGATGAATTCCGAAAAATCGATCGGCTTGCCGCGCTTGGCCAGGCCAGCGGCGACGGCGTCGAGGTTGGTGCGTAGTTGTTGGATGTCGAGCATGGTTTTTCCTGATTTTTGACGGTCGACCGCAGTATTCGTTAAAAATGTGCGGCCGAAAACGCGAAATTATACGCGACGGCGCAAACGCCCAAGCATGCCCCAGAGCTTGTAGAGCAGGAAACTGGCAAGCAACAAAAATACCGCCAGCAGGCCGAGAAAAACCAGCGGCGAGGCCAGCATGGTCCACAAACCACCGAGCAGCATGCCCTCCTCACCAAAGGAAGCCAGCCAGTTGGAAAACGGCTCGGGCGAGGCGTTGATCGCCAAGCGGCTACCCGCCTTGGCGAAATGCGTCCCGGCGGTGATCGTGCCGCCGATCAAACCCGCTGCCACCATCCACGCCGGATCAACATCACCCAGTGCAAATGCCGCCAGCAAAGCACCGGCTGGAATGCGGATGAAGGTCTGAAAACCATCCCACAGCGAATCGAAAGCCGGAATTTTGTCGGCGATCAACTCGGCAAAAGCCATGATGCCGGCCGCGCCAATCACCAGTGGATGCTGCAAAATCGCCAAAGTAGCCGGCAAATGCAGGTAGCCGAAATAGCTCAAAGCACCGGCGAGAAATACCACCAGATACAGTCGCAAGCCACTGGCCCAGGCCAGCCCGGCCGATAAGGCAGCGGTTTGCACGAGATCCATTACTTCTTGCCAGCCTTGCGGTCAAGTTCGCGCAGGTGCGCCATTTTTTCGCCGATCTTGCCTTCCAGCCCGCGCGGCGTCGGCCGATACCAGCCCGGCTCGGGCATGCCGTCGGGCAGATAGCTTTCGCCAGCGGCATAGGCTTCCGGCTCGTCATGAGCGTAACGGTAGGCTTTGCCGTGGCCGAGTTCCTTCATCAATTTGGTCGGTGCGTTGCGCAAATGATTCGGCACCGGCTGCGAACCCGCATGGCTGACGAAAGCCCGCGCCGCGTTATAGGCGTTGTAGCCGGCGTTCGATTTGGCGGCAACGGCCAAGTAAATCACCGCCTGCCCCAGCGCCAGTTCGCCTTCCGGCGAGCCCAGCCTTTCGTAAGTCGCCGCCGCATCGTTGGCCATCGTCATGGCGCGCGGGTCGGCCAGACCGATGTCTTCCCATGCCATGCGGACAATACGTCGGGCGAGATAACGCGGGTCGGCGCCGCCATCGAGCATGCGGGTCAGCCAGTAGAGCGCGCCATCCGGATTCGAGCCGCGCACCGACTTGTGCAGCGCCGAAATCTGGTCGTAAAACGCATCGCCACCCTTGTCGAAACGACGCAGGTTCTGGGCCATGGTTTCGTCGATAAAATGCCCGTCCACCGTAGTAATGCTCGCCGTATGCGCTGCTGTACGTAACTGTTCAAGCAGATTGAGCAAACGCCGGGCATCGCCATCGGCCAGCCCGATCAGCCGCTCACGGGCCGAATCATCAAAGCTCAAGTCGGCCAGCGAACGGGCACAGGCGCGTTCGAAAAGCTGGCCCAACTCGGCCTCATCAAGCGACTTCAGCACATAAACCGAAGTCCGCGAGAGCAAGGCGGAATTCACCTCGAACGACGGATTCTCGGTCGTCGCGCCAATGAACGTCAGCAAACCGGATTCAACAAAGGGCAAAAAGCCGTCCTGCTGCGCCTTGTTGAAACGGTGGATTTCATCGACAAACAAAATCGTCCGCTTGCCCTGCCCGCGCCACATTTCCGCCTGCACCACCGCCTCGCGCACTTCCTTGATGCCGGAAAACACCGCCGACAACGCAATAAACTCGCAACTAAACTGCGTCGCCATCATCCGCGCTAACGTCGTCTTCCCCACCCCCGGCGGCCCCCAGAGGATCATCGAATGCGGCTGGCCGGATTCAAACGCCAGGCGCAGCGGCTTGCCCGGCCCGAGCAAATGCTGCTGGCCAATCACCTCATCCGGGTTTTGCGGGCGCAATTGCTCGGCCAGCGGGGCGTTCAATTCAACACCAGTTTGAGA
Source organism: Burkholderiales bacterium (assembly GCA_038250105.1). Taxonomy (GTDB): domain Bacteria; phylum Pseudomonadota; class Gammaproteobacteria; order Burkholderiales; family Rhodocyclaceae; genus Azonexus. Next base: position 2,124 of record JBBSCQ010000129.1, read on the forward strand.
AAATAGATCGCTCAAGGAAACTCCAATCAATGCTAGGCGCGGGAAAAAAGCTCACCCAGCGCCGCCACCACTGTATCGCTTTCAGCCGCCAGCGAACCAACACACTCACCCAGCGCCTCAAGCGGCACTGAAACGATTTCAAGCGGGTTCAGCACCACCGACCGCCCCTCGACTTCAAACAGCGGATTCACCGTAGACTGCGGCAACTGCGCCACCTTGCCCAAAGCCTCGGCCGAAACCAGTGGCACCACCACCGCCCGCCGTGACTTGGCAAACAACGAGGACTGAACCACCAGCACATACGGAATCGTCAGTTGGTTTTTGCCGTTATTCCGGTAAATATCAAACTGGCTCACAGCATCGAATACTCATCAGCAAACGAAGCATGGGCGGCGTGAAAGGCATTCCACGCCTCGGCCACCGCATCGCCCCGGTGCTGCAGGGCCGCCTGCGCTGCCTGTTGCCGCGCCACAAAATCGGCCAGCAAGGCTTCTACGGTCGACGACAAATTCGGGGTAAAAAGCCGCGCCTGCTGCACCGTGGCTTCATTTAGCAACAAGTTGCACGGGCGTTTCGCTGCTTGGGTTTGGGACGATGATTTCATGGCAAGACCTCCAGTGCGCATATTATGCGCATCGACAGCGCAATGGAAGGCGGCCATCCCGTTACATCGCGTCCAGCGGCGAAGTGACACCACGTCCGCCCTTATTCATAAGGCTATGTGCATTTTAGGGTTGGAAACCGCGTAGATAGCCAAAACTGCAAATGCTCTGATTTGTGTAAATCTGGTGGAATTTCGCGGCCGACAAAATACCCGTCGTATGCATTTTGAGGTTAGTGGCTGGCATAACAAAGCCCGGCTTCCCGAAATCAGGAGAGCCGGGCGTTTTGTGTTGTGGCGGATATGTCCTACGCAGTTTCGACCACGCGCACATCGAAAGTGACTTTTAGCCAGTTCTGGACTGCGCTAAAGATGGCTGCAAGATTGTCCATGCTGGGGTTGCCCTTGGGAGACAGCATACGGTGCAGGCTCTTGCTGGGCTTATGGGTCAGTTCGGCCAGGCTCTCGAAGCCGACCGTCGCGTTCACGAGGTCGCGCAGAATGAGGCGAGCCGTATCCGGTTCGCCACTGAGAAAGAGGGTGGCCGCTTCATCGAGAAGCGCCTTGGCAAAGTCCGGGTCACGCTCAACACGCTCGACAACGGTTTGCTTGAAATCACGGGTCAGCGTCATGCTTTCTTCCCTTTCTTGGTTGTAGCAAGGCTCTTCTTCCTTGCCTTATATTCATCATGCAGAGCCACCGCCTGATCGATGGCTTTCTGCTGTACTTTCTTGGTGCTGCCACCAAAAAGAATAATCAGTGCTTCGCCATCTTTGGCGAGGTAGATGCGATAGCCCGGCCCCCAGTCAATCTTGTACTCACCAATACCTCAGAACCATTCGATGTTCGAGGTATTGCCCAGCCCCAAGCGTGTCTTGGCGACGGTTATTTTCGCAGCGGCCTGCGCATCGAGCCCGTCGAACCACGTCTGGTACGGATTGGCACCGTCGTCCCGGATGTATTCTTCGAGCTTGATCTTCATGTGCGAATGGTAACGTATAGGTTACTGACAATCAAGACTACCCGACACTGGGCCAAAAGCCACTGCATATCCAACCATTGCGTATGGTTTGCTCAGCGCCCTGAAAACGGAAAGTCCAACCAGGCGCACCTTGGCAAGAAACCGACACGACGATCGGTTTTTAACCTTGTTTTGTACATAGTCGTTCAATACATGCGTATAAATCATCGTCGTCGCCACATCCGAATGGCCGAGCAGCTCTTGAACAGTGCGGATGTCGTAACCGGACTGCAACAAGTGCGTCGCAAAAGAATGACGAAAAGTATGCGGCGTCGCCAACTTGGCAATGCCGCTCGCCTGCACCGCTTTTTTCACTGCGCGCTGTAACAGCTTCTCATCCAGATAGTGCCGGCGCTCATCGCCGCTGCGCGGATCAATCGAATAGCTGCCGGATGGAAAAATGTACTGCCAAGCCCAGTCCACCGCAGCATTCGGGTATTTTCGATCCAGCGCATTGGGCATATACACCGCCGCCTTGCCGGCCAGCTTATCGTTTTCATGGCCATGTCGGTACCACCATGCGTTACTTCCATCTGGCGCAAACCCACCTGACCGGCACCACCTCACCGCATGAACTGCTGACCGACTGAGGCCGTGTGCCATCGGGCAGCCTGGCCGGGGTGCTGAGCACCTTCGGCCCGGCCTTTCTTGCCACTCGTCCTTTACCGCGAGGCGCGGCCAAGGTCTGGCGGGCCATTGTGGCTTGCCGCACGGCGGCGCTGGGCGGTCATGTCGAATCCTGCAACAGATGCGGGATGACCCGGCATGTCTATCATTCATGCTGGAACCGGCATTGCCCGACCTGCCAGACCCGAACCAAGGAAGCGTGGATCGCGCTTGCCGGGTGTTGAGTTCATCGGGCGCTTTTTGTTGCATGTGTGACCGGCGGGGTTCAAGCGCATCCGACATTACGGCTTGCTCTCGCCAGCCAGAAAAACGGCCGGGCTGGCGGCTGCACGAGCCGCCTTGGGTGTGCCGCCACCGGAACCCGCCGTGATCGAATCCGTGGCGGACTTCCTGCGCCGGGTGGCGCGTTTCGAGCAACTGTGCTGCCCGCACTGCGGCGGCCAATTGTGCGTCACCGCGACGATCCTGCCGCAGCGTCATGCAGTTCATTCACGGGGGCCGCCTTGAACTGCGGATTTAGATTCTGGCAAGGCAATGCTACGAGTGGGGAAGCCGTTCGGGGTGGCGCTCGTCCGTACGCCGTGCGTAGGTGTTCCAGACCACTATTTGGCCCTGGGTGGGCGCCAAAACTAGGCTGGATTGCTCTGCGCCAGACAGTATCAGGCGGCTACTCGGGACTGTTGCCTTATGTCGTTCGATTGACTTCGGCCGACGCCACCTTACAATCCCCATAACCACCGCCCGTCCGGCGGTCCAGTCCAACAAGGTTTATCCGCCGATATGAACTTCAGTTCTCTTCAACCGCGTCCGCGTCGGCGGATAAACG
>JBBSCQ010000130.1:0-5152 GCA_038250105.1 Burkholderiales bacterium
AAATTTGGCCAGATAACGCATCAAGGTGGTCGCTTCCGGCGTCGTGAAGCCAGTCTCGACCAAAGCATCGGGAAAGCCCGCACCGAGCGTGCCGATGATGGCGCAAGGCTTCGGATAGGCTTGGGCAATACACTGGCTGATTGTCGTCTTGCCGTTGGTACCGGTAATCGCGATCAACGACAGGCCTTCGCTCGGATGACCATAGACGGCGTGGGCGAGCGGTCCGGCCAGCGGGCGCAAAGCCTCGGTAGGCAGATTTACTGCGGTCAACGCCGAATTCCAAGCAAAATCGCCGCCCGGCTGCCAAAGCACAGCCACAGCTCCGCGGACCAGTGCATCGTCGATATAGCGACGGCCATCGGCCAGATCGCCCGGGTAAGCCAGAAAGAGATCTCCAGGTACAACCTGCCGGCTATCGTCAGCAACGCCCGTTGGCTCAATACCGAGTGCCTCCAGGCGATCGAGAATTTCGCGTGGTGTGCTCACAGCCGCCCCTTTCCGGCCACCGCGTCGGCCACTTGAATCGGGGCATCCGGCGGGATACCCATGGTCCGCAAGGCGCCGCCCATGATCTGGGAAAACGCCGGGCCAGCCACATCGCCGCCGTAGTGGGCGCCGCCGGTTGGCTCATCAATCATTACCGCGACCACCAGGCGCGGGTCACTAATCGGTGCCACACCAACAAACGAAGCAACGTATTTCTTGGCGTACACGCCGCCTTCAACCTTGTAAGCCGTGCCGGTTTTGCCGCCGACGCGATAGCCCGGCACGCGCGCTTTCGGCGCCGTTCCTTCGGGCTGCACGGCCATTTCCAGCATGGCGCGCACTTCACGCGTGGTTTGTGGCGAGAAAACACGAACGCCGCGAACCGGCGTGTCATCGAGGCGCACTAGCGAGAGCGGGACCAACTCGCCATCGCGAGCAAAAACGGTGTAAGCCCGGGCCAACTGGACCAGGCTGATCGAAATCCCATGCCCATAAGACATCGTGGCCTGCTCAATCGGCCGCCAGTTTTTCCATGGCCGCAAACGACCATTTACCTCACCCGGAAAACCGAGGTTCGGCGCCTGACCAAAACCGACGCTATCAAACATTTCCCACATTTCCTTGGGGGGAAATGCGAGGGCCATCTTCACCGTACCGACGTTGGAAGATTTCTGGATAATCTGCGCCACCGTCAAGGCGCCATGTGGGTGCGCATCGGAAATGGTCGCCGAGCCAATAGTGATCCGGCCAGGGGCGCAATTGATCACGGTATTAAAGTGCACTTTGCCGCGCTCAAGCGACAATGCTGCCGTAAACGGCTTCATCACCGAACCCGGTTCAAAGGTATCGGTGATCGCCCGGTTACGCAGTTGCGCCCCGGAAAGGTGCTGGCGGTTATTCGGGTTATAGGTTGGCCAGTTTGCCAGCGCCAGAATTTCGCCGGTCCGGGCATCAATCACAATCGCTCCGCCCGCTTTCGCATTATTGCTTTCGATGGCGGCCTTGAGCTGGCTATAAGCCAGGTATTGAATCTTCGAATCAAGCGCCAGACGAACATCCTTGCCATCCATCGGCGGCTTCAGCGCGCCGACATCTTCGACGATCTGTCCGCGCCGGTCCTTGATTACGCTGCGGCTACCCGAATGACCCAGTAGGCTATTCTGGAATGCCAGCTCAACACCTTCCAGCCCCTTGTCATCAACGCCGGTAAAACCGACGATATGGGCGGTCATGTCACCAGTCGGGTAATAGCGGCGGTATTCTTTTTCCTGATGCACACCGGGCAATTTCAATGCCGCAATCCGTTCAGCCGTTTCCGGCGGCACCTGACGCTTGACGTAAACAAAAGTTTTTTCGGAACCAATCTTGCCGTCGAGTTCCTTCGGGCTCATATCAAGCAGCGCGGCTAACTGGCGCTTTTGCGCCACCGGCATCGCCCGCGCATCACCCGGAATGGCCCAAACCGCCCGCATTGGCGTCGATACCGCCAACATGTCGCCATTGCGATCGGTAATCTTGCCGCGCGAGGCAGAAACTTCGATATCGCGGCGATAACGCGAATCACCCTTTTCCTGCAGAAAATCGTTATTGATCACTTGCAAATAGAAGCCACGCCCAACCAGCGTCAAAAACGCCCCCATCAGCAACAAAGCGACGCTCCGCGAGCGCCAGCCTTGCAAAGCCAGTTGCAACACCGGGCTTTCCGTAAAGCGATGGCCACGCTGCTGGCGACGACGCACAACCATCAGCGCGCCCCTTTCTTGCTCGGCAGCACAGCCACCTGTTGCTGCGGTACGCGCCCGAACGCGTCCGGGGCCATCATGTGCAGACGCTCACGGGCAATTTTTTCCACGCGCGGATGCGTCGCCCAAGTCGACATCTCGAGTTGCAGCTGGCCATATTCGACATCCAGCTGGCGCGCCCGCTCCTGCTCCTGCTCCAGATCCTGAAACAACTTGCGGCCGCGGTGTTGGGAAGTCACCACACCCAGCGCGCAAATCACCACAGTCAGGAGAAGAATCATATTGAAACGGACCATTACATTTTTTCCGCCACGCGCATCACGGCGCTGCGAGCGCGCGGATTGGCCGAAACTTCCGCCACCGACGGCTTCTGCATCTTGCCAATCAGGCGCAACTTCGGCTTGGGCAACTGATCAGCGCGCAAAGGCAAACCTTTCGGCAAATCATCTGCGGTCGACTGCTCACGCATGAAGGTTTTGACGATGCGGTCCTCCAGCGAATGAAAGGCAATTACCACCAGACGACCGCCGGGCTTGAGCAATTCAAGCGCCTGCGGCAGTGCTACCGCCAGCTGGCGGAGCTCTTGATTGATATGAATCCGTAAAGCTTGAAAGCTGCGCGTCGCCGCGTCCTGCCCTGGCTCACGGGTGCGCACGGTCGAGCGTACGAGGCTCGCGAACTGACCTGTTGTGACAATAGGTTGTTCGAGCCGAGCAACCACAACCTTCTTTGCAATCTGGAAAGCAAACCGTTCTTCGCCATAATTTCTAATAACCTCCGTAATTTCTTTTATTTCAGCCCGCGCCAGCCACTCAGCCGCCGTCTCGCCCTGCGTTGTATCCATCCGCATGTCGAGCGGCGCGTTGTAGCGAAAACTAAAGCCGCGCTCCCCATCGTCAATTTGCGGCGACGACACCCCTACATCAAACAAAATTCCGTCCACGCCTTGCACGCCAGCCTCATCGGCTGCTTCGGCAATTTCACCAAAAGCACGATGTACTAGCTGAAAACGGGAATCCTTGATTTCTGCGCCCGCCGCAATGGCATAAAGGTCGCGGTCAACCGCCACCAGGCGGCCTTTTTCATTTAATTTACTGAGAATGCGCCGGCTATGCCCACCACGACCAAACGTCGCATCGATATAGACCCCGTCGGCTTTGATCGCCAGGGACTCCACCGCCTCATCGAGCAGCACCGTGACATGGGTGCTACCCGCCGTCACAGCACCAAATCCCCGAAGCCCGGCGGCAGGTCGCCAGAAAGCGCCTCCGCGGCCAGATCGTTCTGCTGCTTCCAGCCCGCCTCACTCCAGATTTCGAAGTGGGTGCCCATGCCGACCAGATAAACGGTTTTTTCCAGCTTGGCGTATTCGCGCAACTCAGGCGCGACCAGAATGCGGCCGGCAGAATCAAGCTCCTCAGTCCGGGCATTACCGACCAGAACGCGTTTAATGGAAGCGGAACGCGGATCAAGACTGGACGCCTTGAGAATTTGATCGCGGATCGGCTGCCAGGCCGGTGAAGGGTAAAGCAGCAAGCAGCGGTGCGGGTGCGCCGTCAGAACGAGCGCGCCCTCAGCGGCCGCAAGCAGGGATTCGCGGTGCCTTGCCGGAATAGCAAGCCGCCCCTTTGCGTCCAGACTGATTGCAGCAGCCCCTTCGAACATCTCTTGACCCACCCTGTTTACCCACTTTTCAACACGTTTTCCCACTTTAGAACATGATCACCCCACAGTCAATAGTGAATTTTCGATTTTTTTCTTACGCAACAATGACTTACACGCACTTTGCGCAGTAATTTTTAGGGCGAAATACCTTTAAAAATCAATGGCTGAAAAACAACACTTAAAGTGACTTGTAAGGAGTTGAGGCAAATCAAATGCCGCCATCACGACAGAATGCTGCCGTGGTAAATACTGAATAAAAATCGCTGCCGTTTGGCCGATCCGGATCAAGACCGCCGACCACAATCAAGCGGGAGCAAATAGGCCTTGAAACAAAAAAGGGCAGCCGAAGCTGCCCTTTTAAGAAAACCGAAACGGGTTTATTTGCCGTGGCTTAGTTTTTGCTCAATACGATCCAGCGCCATCGCCCCCGGCACACGCTCACCATCACTAAAGAACATGGTCGGCGTCCCGGTAATATTTAGCTTGCGACCAAACTCCTGATTCTTGCTAACTGCAGTTGTGTCGCAGTCATCCCGTCCCGCCGGCGCCTTGCCATCGACCATCCAGTCATTCCACGCCTTGGCGCGATCAGCCGAACACCAGATCTGCTTTGACTTACGGACAGAATCTTCCGACAAAATCGGGTATAAAAAGGTGTAGACCGTAGAATTCTCAAGCTTTTGTAAATCCTTGGCTAAACGCTTGCAGTAGCCGCAATTCGGATCTTCAAAAGTTGCCAGGACGCGCTTGCCATCACCGCGCACCTGCTTGATGGCACGCTCGAGCGGCAAGTCGCTAAATTTGATCGCAGTCAGCCTTTTCATTCGATCTTCGGTCATGTTCTTCATGCTTTTGCCATCGATCAACTGTCCACCGACCACAATTGCCGTCATTTTTTCGTCAGTATAGAAAATATTTCCCTCGGCATAGACCTCATAAAGACCGAGATACCCCGCCTTGGTGACACTTTCAACCTTGGCCCCGAGCTTGGCCTCCATACCTTTCTTGATATCTGACTCGTCAGCAACAGCGGCAGACCCGAAAGCCAGCATCAGAACGAGCGGCAACATTTTTCTCAACATGCAATTCTCCTAGAGGGTGCCTAGCGCATAACGCACCAGGGTATTTTTAAATATTGGCAGACCATTGGTCAGGTTCAGCCCAAGATTGCGCAAAGGGCGTAGCCCCGGCGGTGCCTGGCGAAACAGGCGGCGTAGACCATCAGTCGTCGTCTGCATCAATACCGTTTCTTCGCGGCG
>JBBSCQ010000131.1:0-5142 GCA_038250105.1 Burkholderiales bacterium
ATTGGTATCAATCGGCACACCCGGATCGGTCAAATAGACTTCCAGACCAAAGCGTCGATCACGGGCATAACCGAGCGCCTTGGTCAGCGGATTACTTGGCAACAGCCCCTGCGCCTCAAACTGCAGGCTGACCCAAGCAAATCATTGTGGCATTTGCTTTGAGCCTTTTAGGTAGCTTCTTTTGTGGCGGGTTTGAGCGGAATTTGCTGTATCTGTATAAGTCAAGGAAAAAGTCGGGGAGATATTCAGCTACAGTTTTTTGTCTATCTCCCAATTAATTCAGATGTTGTTCTTGGGTTCCTCTTGAAAGCGGCAAGCGAAATATATCTTTGCCCCTGTACAAAAGCGAATCGAGTGCCAGATGCATTCCTGAGATCATTTTTGATGTCTTCATTAAGAACGATTGTCTCAGGATCATCAAATTTAGACAAAAAGAATACCTTGTAAGGTAAATTAAGATCTTTGATTTTTGGGCTATTGTCTGCATTCATCTTGATTATAAGCTCTTGAAGCATTTGCTTTGTTTTAGGAGCCAAGTTAGGGACGCTTTCAATTCCTTCTTCTGTTAGTGTGACCTCTTCAATAGGTTTTTCTAAAACTCTAGCAATGTATCGATTAATTTTGCCTCGATCATAAAATGCAATGTAAGAGACGGGTCTAAATGTACGGTTAGGCTGACATATATGAGCCAGAAGCAGCGGGATCGCCTCGCCTTCATCGAGTTTCGCCTGTGGTTTTTAGGTGACGCCAGTCGGCGCGACCTGATTGAGCGATTCGAAATTGCCCCTGCAGTGGCAACACGGGACTTCACGGCATATCGGAAGCTGGCGCCGCAGAACATCGACTTCGATGGGCGCCGCAAAGTCTACGTGCCAAGTGAGCAATTTACTCCTGTCTTTGATCACGTGCCGGAACGCGTACTCTCGGCAATTTCTCGGGGATTTGGCGATGGTGATGATCGTTTGAGGGGAGGCTACCTGCCCTGCGAACTACCAATGCAGTTGAACCGCCCATCCTTAGAAGAACTGGCGGTGGTGACTCGGGCGATTCATCAGAAACAGGTGTTGCGGGTAAAGTACCACTCGCTAAAGCGAGGTGCAGGAGTGCGCGAAGTGCTTCCTCATGCTCTGGTCGACAGCGGTTTGCGTTGGCATACGCGAGTATTCGATCGGAAGACGATGGAGTTTCGCGATTTAGTGATTTCTCGGATTGAGGATGCCGTATTGGTGCCAAACGAAGAAATCCTTCCTCACGAGATTGCGCCGGCGGACAAAGAATGGAATCGTCGGCTGGATTTGGTACTCATCGTTCATCCTCGAGTTGATCGTCCTGAAATTGTTCAGCGGGATTTCGGGATGCAACATGGTGAGTTGCACGTAACGGTTCGGGCGGCTGTTGCGGGATACATACTTCAACAATGGAACGTCGATTGCAGCCAACATCGACATCTGGACCCGAAAATTTACCGTCTATGCTTAAAAAATTTAGAGGAAATGAGCGGTATAAAGAGCGTTGAGATTGCACCCGGTTACTTATTGTACTAAACCGCTAACGCGGTAGTGGCGCTTTGACCGCCAAGGCATTACCGGAATTAGGTTCACGGGAAGCGCCAATTGGAGAAGGATGGAATTGCTGTTCGCAGCACCGCCATCAACTTTCAGAAGGAGCTTCACCATGACCCCGCTACGCCAGCGCATGCTTGAAGATATGCGCATCCGCAACACTACACCGACACGGCGGGCTTCACCGATCACGTCTTTGGTTTGATGCACCTGCTGGGCTTCCGTTTTGCGCCACGCATCCGCGACCTGGGCGACACCAAGCTATTCATCCCCAAGGGCGATACCACCTATGACGCGCTCAAGCCGATGATTAGCAGCCACCGGCTGAACATCAAGGCCATTCGGGCACATTGGGATGAAATCCTACGGCTGGCCACCTCGATCAAGCAGGCTGGGTACTGTGACCGCCTCGCTAATGCTGCGCAAACTCGGCAGCTATCCGCGCCAGAATGGTCTGGCCGTGGCGCTGCGCGAGCTGGGGCGCATCGAGCGCACACTGTTTATCCTGGACTGGCTGCAAAGTGTGGAGCTGCGTCGCCGCGTCAACGCCGGACTAAACAAGGGCGAAGCGCGCAACGCCTTGGCTCGCGCCGTGTTCTTCAACCGCCTGGGCGAAATCCGCGACCGCAGTTTCGAGCAGCAACGCTACCGGGCCAGCGTCCTCAACCTGGTGACGGCAGCCATTGTTCTGTGGAACACGGTTTATCTGGAGCGGGCCGCAACCTCTCTGCGCGGGCACGGCCATGCTGTTGATGACACGCTGCTGCAACACCTGTCACCACTTGGATGGGAGCACATCAACCTGACCGGTGATTACCTGTGGCGCAGCAGCGCCAAGGTCGGTGCGGGCAAGTTCAGGCCGCTTCGACCGATGCAACCGGCTTAGCGTGCTTTATTTTCCGTTTTCTGAGACGACCCCAAAAAGCGACAAGGCTACCTTGAACTATTCATGCAACATCTTCCTCACCGGTTACGATGGCGCGAAATACGCAGTGATGGCAACACCACCGATCTCAACGTGTTCCTGACTCCAGTCAAACTGGCAGGCGTCACCGGGGGCAAAGACCAAGGGGACAAAGGCTTCTTTGATCGTCGGTTTCATTTGTGCGGACTTCCACTGCTTTACGAAGCGTTGCACGCTGTCGTAGGCACCCCGATAGCCTTCGGCCTGCAAACCTTCAAAGAGGCACTGGGCGGTGCGTCGTTGTGGCTTGGGGAGATGGCGCTCCGTGGCCAGCCAGCTTTCCAAGACGGACTGGAAATCACCCAGTTTGGGCGCTGGTTGATACTCGCGAAGATAAACCGCTTCGTTCTCGGTTCGCAGGTGCTTGCGCACCGTCGGGCGGGATAACTTCAGGTCACGCGCAATCGAACTGATGCTCTCGCCGCTGACCCAATGACGACGCCGGATTTCGGCTATGACTTCCATGTTTAACACCCCAGATTCCCCGGCAAAAACGCCGGTAGGTTACACAACCCAGGGTGGCAACTTTTGGACGCTGATCACCCCAGAAATCTGGAAAGTTTTGCACGCTGTTTGACAGTCCTTAGCCCTGTGCAGAACAAGTCCCAGCGCAGCAGTCCACCATCCGTTGATTGGCATATTGTCGGGACTGCAGACGACAGCGCGGACCAGCCTGAACGTATCGGCCGCACATTACAGCTTAATTTCGTTCGTACGATAATCCTCGAAATCTTGCCAGCCGGCGGCCCACCCGTTCTGTTCCCCGTCTACCCAGCGTCGACCACGTTCGCCGATCTCCAAGCGCGTTTCGGCTATTTCTCTCACCATTCGAACGAGATCGCGCTGTTGGATGGCGTTCTTGAGCTCGTATTCTCGCGGAATGTAGATATATCCTTTACCGACACTGTATTTATTTACGAGCCATGCGTTCGCCTCCTTGTCGAAGGCCAACAAGAGTTCGCCCATGGCCAGTACATCGGCCAAAGCAGGGGAGGGGCCAAAGGTCTTGAAAACCATATCCTTAATGGCGGCCGCGTGTTTGGCTTTACGTTCGTTTTCGGCTTTGGCGGCAGCGCGCTTCGCGCCCAACTGGACGTTATGGAAGATTCCATTAAGATGGTCAAAGAACTGCGCCGCATTACGAAGAAAATCCTCTTCGACTTGCGGCACCGCACCGCCGCGCTGAGCTAACGACAAGATTTCGCGCGAAGCCGTCGCCGCCTTGGCCGCATTAGTCCGGAATCGTTTGGCAGTCTCTTCGCCCTGGTAGCCGTTGAAGCGCTCCTTGAGCAGGGGGAAGAGTTTGCTGGCATTCGGCGGCGCAGACGCAGCCTGTCGCGGTAAAGTGACAGGAGCTTGCACCACCTTCTCGACGATCCGTTCGACGAACTTTTCGACTTCGACGAGTTTCTCAACGATAACGGGCTCGACCGACACCTGAGCCGCGGCGATCAGTTCACGCTGCCTTTGCCTCCAAGCTTTCGCCCGCTCAGCGTCACTCGCGTAGATGCCGGGGCGTCCTCGAGTGCGCTTGGGTTGTTCCGTATCCGTAGCCATGTCTTCTTTCACATTATCGTGCGTACGTTAATAGCATAGACATTTTGCCGACCACTGACAATATTGATCATACAAAAGCTGCTCGTTCGGCTGAAGTGACTCTTTGAGTCAAGAAAAGAGATTTTCTAATGCCGACACAACACCTTGTATAAAATTTGCTGGTCACCGAATCGATCCCATGGGTTTGATCAATAATTAACCCCCTGCAGGGTATAAATTATTGATACTCCCGAAAGGGGATATTTGTGCAATATCCCCTGCACGACGTACTAATGGGATATGCAGTGGCCTTCGTCATTACCAACCAGCACCAGTTTCACCGCTGGATCTTTACGTCGTGGAAAAGGTGGGATCATTAATCAATGAATGGATGCTGCCGCAATTGCTCCAAGGTCATGGCCAAAAGCTTGGGCCACTGCCTACGCCAAGCAAGAAACTGACAGAGGCGTGGCCGACAGGCCGAAGCAGTTCGAGTCCATTTCTCCGACGCACGTCAGGCTTGTCGCATCAATTGATGCTGAGAAATCAGCCGAACTGAAAGCGTTGCTCCGCAGTTCGGCGAATCCGCAAGTTGAGGATGCTGTCGGCTCTGCCATCGATCAGGTCGCGGCGCTTGCTCAGCTTTGTGGCCATACGGCGCGTTTCGAACCCGGGCAGCAGCAAGACCTCTACTGCCAATGTGCGACTTGTCAGACGACTTGGTCACTCAAGGCAACTGGGGAAAGGCGACGCTTTTCCATGCGACCTAAGGGTGCATCATCCATATCAGCGATGGACGGTTTTGTTTGATCTGGCAGGGATTGGCTGGAGTTCGACTTGGATTCAGCACCCTGCTGATGGCCCAATACTCGAATCCACGCCCTCAAGATCAAAACATTGCTTTCCATCTCGGGATGCGGACGCGGGTTCGGTTCCGTATTCCACCTCTCGTGAACAAATGGCCAAAAAATTGCTAATTGACGCCAAAACAGGGACACCTGTTCAGGCATTAATGGGAATCGAACTACCCTCCAGCCTGCTTTCGGGCGATTTCGTGCCAACGCGGGATGCGCTCCGGCG
>JBBSCQ010000132.1:0-4884 GCA_038250105.1 Burkholderiales bacterium
AGCCGCGCCAAAAATGGCCACTTCGGTCGCACCGGCCTGAATTGCCGCGTCAAAACCTTGCAAATTGGGCGTTAAAACGGGGTACACCGTAGCACTGTGCCGGGTGATGCCCTGCATCACTGCCGTGTTGTCACCCATCTGCGGCACCCACTTTGGCGAGACAAACGAGGTCGCTTCAATGACGCGAACGCCCGCCTCAGCCAGCCGGTTGATCAGTTCGATCTTGATTTCGGTCGGAACAACCTGCTTTTCATTCTGCAGCCCATCACGCGGGCCGACTTCGACGATTTTTACTTGGCTAGGTTGGATCATGGGATTTCCTCGTCAACTCCCTCCCCGTCAAGGGGAGGGCTGGGGTGGGGATGGGTTTCAGCAAGCGTCGCGAAAATCGTTGCGACAACCGCTGCTGTTTCCTGAAAAACCGGATGCGGGTGATTGGGGACAGGCTACGGTTTTCACCCATTTCGCTTTTCACCACAAAACGCTCAAGCCAGTTTGCTGATTGCTTGAAATCTTCCGGTCACGGCTGACCAAGGTAGAGCCAAGAGATATGGCCTGCCAGATCAGCATGCGGTCGAAAGGGTCGCGATGTTGCGGGTCAATCGGTAGTTTGGTGAAACTTGCGGCAAGGCGAGGATCAAGCGGCAGCAGATCAAAGCCTTGCTGTTGGGCAGCATCAACCAGTGCTTCGGGCGTGGTGCCATTCAGGGTCAGTTTGCCGAGCGCACTTTTGATGGCGATTTCCCAAAATGAAACCGCACTGACGGCAACCTGAGTGCCCGGGTCAGTGATCGCCGCGCGTGCAGTTGGAGAGAGTTGTTCCGGCGCGATGATCGCCCAAAGCAGGGCGTGGGTATCGAGCAGGAGTTTCATGCGCCGAGCAGATCTTCATCGGTCATCGCAAAATCCTCGGCAAAGCTGACGCTGGCTATGCCGGCCAAGGCGCCCAATTTACGTGGTTCATGTGTCGGCAATTGGTCGTAGGGAATGAGTGCGGCGACCTTCTCCTGATTTCGGCCATAGGCAACCACAATGGTTTCGCCAGCTCGCACCGAGTCGATCATTTCGGAAAAGCGTGCTTTAAATTCGCCGACTTGGATAGTTTGCATGGTGCTTCCTTGAGGCTGTTTTTACTGACTTAATCCTAGTAGTTAGAATATATCGTGTCAAGTTGTCAAGATGGCGTTTCGGGTTTGAGTTTTGACTTACTTGTCACTGCCGCCAATACCCCGTTTCACGTTGATGATGAATGGCGAGAATCAGAATGTTGGATAAGGCGCGTTCCGTGTATTTCAACTTTGCCAAGATTTTGCTTTCGGCTTGACGGCTTCTTTACCGCTAGCCCGGGCTCGCAGGTAGGCGTGAACGTCATCTGCGTCGTAGCAGTTGCCGCCCTGAAGCGCCTCCTCACGCGCGGCAACGGCCTCGGCAATAAAGTCGTTGCTGATTTACTGCTCGCTTTCGAACTCGACCAGCGCCGCGCCGTCGCTGACTTGCTCGCCAGCCGCATAGCAGAAGGCTTTGACGATGCCAGCGGCGGGGGCGGTGATGGTGTGTTCCATTTTCATGGCTTCGAGAATCAGGAGCGGTGCGCCCTTTTCCACTTTCTGGCCGGGCTGGGCGAGGAGGGCGACGACTTTACCCGGCATCGGGGCGGTCAAACCGCCACCCTGGGCACCGCCGGCTTCGACCAGATGCAGCGGGTCGTCGCGCAGGACGATGTAGGTGGCACCGTGCAAAAAGACGTGTCTTTTGTCGTCGACCGCAACAACGCTGGCAATTAATCGGCGGTCATCGAGTTCGACGGCGAATTGGTCGCCATCGAGCTTTTTGCCCCGGGCCAGCGTCGTTTCGCCGTTGATGCTGATTTGCCATTGGTCGCGCTGGTAATGCACTTGGGCTTCGATCAGGCTTTCACCATCGCGGAAGCCGATCATCCGGGCGGTGGAAAGGTTCATCCGCCAGCCGTCACGCGCGTGCCAGGGTGACCACGGGTCACCGCTGGTTTTGGCGGCGAGTTTGGCGGTGTGTTGTTCCCAAAGCAGTTCGCCGACCGTGGCGACGAGCAGCGCGTCGCGCGGTGTCGCTTGGGCGGCGGGGAACAGGAAGTCTTTCTGCCGTTCGATCAGGCCGGTATCGAGGTCGGCGCCGGCAAAGGCCGGGCAGGCGACAAGGCGGGAGAGGAAGTCGATATTGGTCGTCACCCCGGCCACTTGATAGTCGGCCAGCGCCTTGCGCATGCGGGCCAGCGCGGCGTCGCGGTGTTCGTCCCAGACGATCAGCTTGGCAATCATCGGGTCGTAGTAGGGGGTTATTTCGTCGCCTTCTTCAACGCCGGTATCGACCCGAACGTTGATGCTTTCAGCCGGTGGCGAGAGGCGAATCAGCTTGCCGGTTGAGGGCAGGAAACCTTTATTGGCGTCTTCTGCATAAATGCGGGCTTCCAGCGCATGGCCGCGAATCTGCAGTTGTTCCTGCGCCAGCGGCAGCGGCTGGCCGGCGGCGACGCGCAGTTGCCATTCGACCAGATCCTGGCCGGTGATCATTTCGGTGACCGGGTGTTCAACCTGCAGGCGGGTATTCATTTCCATGAAATAGAACGAGCCATCCTGATTGGCGATGAACTCGACCGTACCGGCGCCCACGTAACCAACCGCCTTGGCGGCAGCGACAGCGGCTTCGCCCATTTCGCGGCGGCGCTCCAGCGTCATGCCGGGGGCAGGGGCCTCTTCGAGCACTTTCTGGTGGCGGCGCTGCACCGAGCAGTCGCGCTCGAAGAGATAGACGCAGTTGCCTTGGGTATCGGCAAAGACTTGAATTTCAATGTGGCGCGGCTGGGTGAGGTATTTCTCGATCAGTACATGCTCGTTGCCGAAACTGGCCGTGGCTTCACGTTTGCAGGAGGCAAGGGCGTCGAGGAAGTCTTCCGTTTTTTCGACCAAACGCATGCCCTTGCCGCCACCGCCGGCCGCTGCCTTGATCAGCACCGGGTAGCCGATTTGGTCGGCTTCTTTGTGAAGCAGGGCCGGGGTTTGGTCGTCGCCATGGTAGCCAGGGGTGAGCGGCACGGCCGCCTTGCCCATTAACTTCTTGGCTTCAGATTTTGAGCCCATGGCGCGAATGGCCGAGGCTGGCGGGCCGATGAAGGTGATGCCGTTGGCGGCACAGGCTTCGGAAAAATCGGCATTTTCGGAGAGGAAACCATAACCAGGATGGACGGCTTGGGCACCGGTACGTTTGGCGGCGTCGAGAATTTTATCGGCCACCAAATAGGAGTCGCGGGCGGCGGCCGGGCCAATCAGCACGGCTTCGTCAGCCAGCCGGACGTGGCGGGCGTTGGCGTCGGCTTCGGAATAAACGGCAACGGTACGGATGCCCATGCGACGGGCGGTCTTGATGACGCGGCAAGCGATTTCCCCGCGGTTAGCAATCAGAATTTTATTAAACATGTCTATTCCCCAATCCAGTTGGCTTGGCGTTTGTCGAGGAAGGCAGAAATTCCTTCGCGCGCTTCCGGGGTGGTGCGCAGGTGGGCGATGCGGTGAGCAGTGTCTTCGACCACGGTGTCGTTGATCGGCTGGTTATTGACCGCGCGAATCAGGTCTTTGGCGGCGGCTTGTGAAAATGGGCCGCCTTGTAACAGCGCACCGACGATTTCTTGCACCTTGGCATCCAGTTGTTCCGCGTCGACCGCTTCGTGAACCAGGCCGATTTCACGGGCACGGCTGGCGTCGATGCGTTCGGCGGACTGAAAGTAGCGGGTGGCCTGGCGAGCGCCAATGGCGCGCAGCACATACGGCGAAATGGCCGACGGGATGATGCCGAATTTGACTTCGGAGGTGGCGAACAGCGCCTTGGTCGAGGCGACGGCAATGTCGCAGGCAGCTGCCAGCCCCATGCCGCCACCCAGTGCGGCGCCCTGAACACGGGCGATAGTTGGCTTTTTCATTTCGGCCAGTGTGCGCAGCATTTTGGCCAAGGCGCGGGCGTCGTTGAGGTTGTCGTTGATGCCATTATTGGCGGCGCGTTTCATCCAATTGAGGTCGGCACCGGCTGAAAAGCTCTTGCCGCGTCCGGCGAGGACGACGACGCGGACATCCTGGTCTTCATCGAGCGCGATGCAGGCAGCAGTCAGTTCGGCGATGAGTATTTCATCGAAGGCATTGTGCAGCTCGGGGCGGTTCATCCAGATCGTGGCGACCGGGCCGGTTAGTTCTATTTGGAGGGCTTGAAAGGTCATGGGTTTGTCTCGTCTCGTTTTGTTTTAGCTGAATTGATTATTTAGACTTGGGTTTCCGCCTGGCTGGCGGGCGTACTTTCTTTTGTGTGGCCAAAAGAAAGTAGCCAAAGAAAAGGCCACCCCTGGTTTGGCGCCGGGCGTTGCCCGGTTCCTTGCGCTACTCGGTGAGCCGGGCGGCTTGCCTGAACTCGCCTGCGGCTCAGACAACGCCCACCGAAAGCCCCCGGCCCGCCTGCGTTGCTCAGCGCCTCGCAAGGGGCCCGGAAAAGCGTCCGTGTTTGACGAGCCGTACTGGTTTTTTGCCTTTTTTTGCGGTCCACCGCAGTAATCAATAAAGCGCTCAACTGTTTGATCTGCGCCGCCTTTAGGGCCCCGTGTGGAGCGCCGAGCAACGCAGAAGCCGGCGGAAAAAGGGCGAGGACTGTCTGAGGGCGTAGCCCGAGTTCCGCAGCCCTCGCCGGTTTCGAGTAGCGCAGGGAAGTCGGCAAAGCCGACCGCGCAAACCGGGGTCGCCTTTTCTTTGCTTACTTTCTTTTGGCGAAGCAAAAGAAAGTGAGACGCCCCGCCAGGGCGGAAACCAGCAGTTAAACAAGTGCCGAACTTATTTTCGGTAGGGCAGCAATGCGCCGGGTTCATTTGATTTC
>JBBSCQ010000133.1:0-4878 GCA_038250105.1 Burkholderiales bacterium
CGGCAACTGCCGCCATACCAACCCAGTAGAGCAGGGCGTCCATGCTCACTTTAGCGCTGGTGATCCTTCATGGCGCGTGCCGCTTCACGTTTGCCGGATTTTTCCTGCTCATCCTGACGTTTGTCGTACTGTTTCTTACCCTTGGCCAGGCCGATTTCAAGCTTGATCCGGCCGCGCACATAGTGCAGGTCAATCGGCACCAGGGCGTAGCCTGAGCGCTCGACCTTGCCGATCAGCTTCATGATTTCCTTGCCGTTGAGCAATAGCTTGCGGGTGCGGACCGGATCGTGGCTATTGTGCGATGAGGCCATCGCCAGCGGAGAGATATGCATGCCGATCAGGAAAATCTCGCCACCTTTGATGATGACGTAGGATTCCTTGATATTCATCCGGCCGGCACGAATAGCCTTGACCTCCCAACCTTCGAGGACGATACCGGCCTCGAACTTCTCTTCAACGAAGTAGTCGTGAAAGGCTTTTTTGTTGACCGTGATGCTCATGCTGCTACTGATCCATTAAAATCGCAATATTACAGGATACAGGAACGCTGCCGCCGTATGGCTCTGGTTGAAAAAACAGTACTGATCGAGCAATCAGCCGAGCGCATGTTCGAACTGGTTGATTGCTGCGAAGATTATCCAGCCTTCTTGCCCTGGTGCAGCGAAACTGAGGTCAAATTCCGCGATGCCCTGAAAACAGTGGCGACGCTGCATATCAATTACCATTCGGTCAAATCTTGCTTCACAACGGAAAATCTTAAGGAATATCCGAAGCTGATGAAAATTCGCTTGGTCGATGGCCCGTTTCGCCGGCTGGAAGGTTCATGGCACTTCAAGGCTCTGGCCGAAAATGCCTGCAAGATTGAATTCCAGTTGCACTACGAATTTTCCAGCAAACTGTTTGAAAAAGTCATCGGCCCGGTGTTCAGCCACATTGCAAACTCTTTTGTCGATGCATTCGTGCACCGGGCTGCGAAAGTTTATGGAGTCAGCCATGGCTGAAATGATCAATGTTGAAGTTTGCTATGCCCTGCCGGAAAAGCAGGCGCTGATTCGCGTCAATTTGCCATTAGGTGCGACGCTGCAACAGGCGCTCGAAGCTTCTGGCTTGCTGTTGAAATATCCGGAAATTGACCTGAAGAAGAACAAGTTTGGTGTCTTCGCCAAACTCACCAAGCCGGAAGGCGTTTTGCGTGAGGGTGACCGGGTGGAAATTTACCGGCCGCTGATTGCCGACCCGAAGGAGGTTCGCAAACAGCGGGCGGCTGAAGGCAAGGTTATGAAAAAAGGCGCCGGTGATGCCGACGCCGCTGAGGCCTGATTAAAAGCCTGTCGCTTATTTGCAGGTTTCAGCCATGAAACGCCGCGCCCGTTCCATTTCCTGATCACGCTGGCTGGTATTCATTAATTGGCGTTCACCCTTGTCATCAAGGGTTGCCATTGGCTGATTGGATTCAAGTGCGGTCAGGTTGCGGCGAGCCTTTTCGCAGTTTTCCCGCTTGTCAGCCATCGCCGCTTGTTCCTTGGCATCCTTGTCGGCTTTTTCCTTCGCTTCCTGTTGGCGCTTTTTGAATTCCATGTCTTTTTCGGCGTTGGTCTTCGGCGTATCCGCTAACTTTTCGGCCGGTTTTTCGCTTTCTTCAGCATTCGCTTGGGCGGCGCCGACGGCACGGGGTGACTTGGTAGTGTGTGGTGGCGCGGTGTCGGAAATCACCGTTCGGCCACTACCGTCTTTCCATTGATAGGTTTCGGCATGGGCCGAGACGAATGCTGCGGTCGACGCGATTCCAAGGGCAAAAACGAGGCTGAGTTTCATGGTTTTCAGGGTTTCTGTGGGTTTTCTGTATAATACGATTTTGTGACCTTGGATTAAAGGCCATGCGACTTTTGCAAAAAGCCCTAACTTTCGACGACGTACTTCTCGTCCCCGCTCATTCCTCGATTTTACCGCGTGATGCGAGCCTCGCGACTCGGCTGACCCGCAACATCTCCCTGAACATGCCGCTGCTTTCTGCCGCCATGGATACCGTGACGGAAGGTCGTCTCGCCATTGCGCTGGCTCAGGAAGGCGGCATTGGCATCATTCACAAGAACCTTTCTCCTAAAGCCCAAGCGGCCGAAGTGGCCAAGGTCAAGCGTTTTGAATCTGGCATTTTACGTGACCCGATTACCGTTTCACCGATGATGACGGTGCGCGATGTCATTGAAATCACCCGCCAGCACCGTATTTCCGGCCTGCCAGTGATCGACAAAGCAGGCAAGGTGGTTGGCATTGTCACCAACCGCGATCTGCGTTTTGAAACCAATCTCGATCAGCCAGTCAAACTGATCATGACACCGCGCAAGCGCCTGGTCACGGTTAATGAAGAAGCTAGTGTCGCGGATGCTCAGGAACTCATCCGCAAGCACCGTCTTGAGCGCGTGCTAGTCATCGACGATGAATACCATCTGCGCGGCCTGATTACTGTTAAAGACATTCTCAAGTCGACCGAACATCCGCTGGCCAACAAGGATAGCTCCGGCCATCTGCGCGCTGGCGCGGCGGTTGGTACGGGGGCTGGTACCGAAGAGCGCGTCGCGTTGCTGGCTGAAGCCGGTATTGACGTAATCATCGTTGATACCGCCCACGGTCATTCGCAAGGCGTGCTTGATCGCGTTAAATGGATCAAGAAAAACTACCCGCAGATCGAAGTCATCGGCGGCAATATCGCCACGGCGAGCGCTGCTATGGCGCTGGTTGATCATGGCGCTGACGCTGTCAAGGTCGGTATTGGCCCAGGCTCCATTTGTACAACAAGGATTGTCGCCGGCGTTGGCGTACCGCAAATCACCGCCATTCAGAACGTTTCGGATGCACTCAAAGGTACTGGCGTACCAATGATCGCCGACGGCGGTATTCGTTATTCCGGCGATATCGCCAAAGCCATCGCGGCGGGGGCCGATACGGTCATGCTCGGCGGTCTGTTCGCCGGCACCGAAGAAGCGCCGGGCGAAGTTGAGCTGTTCCAGGGGCGTTCCTACAAATCCTACCGTGGCATGGGCTCCTTGGGTGCCATGCAGGCTGGATCGTCGGATCGCTATTTTCAGGATGCAACGGCCAATGTGGATAAATTTGTGCCGGAAGGCATCGAAGGCCGCGTGCCTTATAAAGGTTCCGTCCTGGCGGTGATTCACCAGTTGATGGGCGGTCTGCGCTCTTCAATGGGCTACCTCGGCTGCGCGACGATTGCCCAGATGCACGAAGAAGCCTGCTTCGTCGAAATCACCTCGGCCGGTATCCGCGAATCTCACGTTCATGACGTGCAGATCACCAAAGAAGCCCCGAACTACCACGTCGAATGATCAATGGCTAAATGGCCGCTCTGGCTCAAGGTCGTCGTTGCCCTTATCGGAGTCAGCGCCCTGATTGCCGCATCCCAAGTCGTGCTTTATCTCGACAAAATGGGTGCCAGCAAGTTTGATCTCTGACAGGTGCCGGATTCTTCCGGCACCTTTTTCTTTTTCTGCTCAAAATTACAGTCCACATGTCACATCAAAAAATTCTAATTCTTGATTTCGGTTCCCAGGTTAGCCAGTTGATTGCCCGCCGCGTCCGCGAGCAGCAGGTATATTGCGAGCTGCATCCCTTTGATGTGACTGAGGACTTCATTCGCGAATTTAAACCGAACGGCATCATCCTTTCCGGTGGTCCGAACTCGGTCTATGAGTCGCTTGACTGGAAAGCGCCGCAAGTTGTTTTCGAGTTGGGAATTCCCGTGCTGGGGATTTGCTACGGCATGCAGACCATGGCGCAGCAACTCGGCGGCAAGGTTGAAAGCTCCGGCAAGCGTGAATTCGGTTTCGCCGAAGTCCGCGCTCGCGGCCATTCAAAATTCTTCGATAACATTCAGGATCGCAGCAATGACCAAGGTCATGGCCTGCTTGAAGTCTGGATGAGTCACGGCGACAAGGTCACCGAACTGCCGGCCGGCTTCAAGGTCATCGGCAGCAGCGAATCCTCCCCGGTGGCGGCAATGGCTGACGAGGAACGCGGTTTCTACGCCGTCCAGTTCCACCCGGAAGTGACGCACACGCTGAAGGGCAAGGAAATGATTGCCCGCTTCGTGCATGACATTTGCGGCTGTGGTCGTGACTGGAACATGCCGGATTACGTCAATGAAGCGATCGCCAAGGTCCGCGCCCAGGTTGGTAGCGATGAAGTCATTCTCGGCCTCTCCGGCGGCGTTGATTCCTCCGTCGTCGCAGCCTTGTTGCACAAGGCAATCGGCAACCAACTAACCTGCGTTTTTGTCGATAACGGCTTGCTGCGCCTCAATGAAGGCGCGCAGGTGATGGAAACCTTCGGTCGAAATCTCGGCGTCAAAGTCATTCATGTTGATGCTACCGAGCAGTTCATGGGCCACCTGAAGGGCGTTTCCGACCCGGAAGCCAAGCGCAAGATCATCGGCCGCGAATTCGTTGAAGTCTTCCAGGCCGAAGCCGCCAAGTTGCCCAACGCCAAATGGCTGGCGCAAGGCACGATCTACCCGGACGTCATTGAGTCAGCTGGTGGAAAAACCGGCAAGGCGCACGCCATCAAGAGTCACCACAATGTTGGCGGCCTGCCCGAAACGCTCAATCTGAAGCTGCTTGAACCGCTGCGCGAATTGTTCAAGGACGAAGTCCGCGAATTCGGCGTTGCCCTTGGCCTGCCATCCGAAATGGTCTATCGCCACCCCTTCCCCGGCCCCGGCCTGGGCGTTCGCATCCTGGGTGAAGTGAAGCCGGAGTTTGCCGACCTGTTGCGCCGCGCTGACGCCATCTTCATCGATGAACTGCGTGCGGCCGACTGGTACGACAAGACCAGCCAGGCCTTCGTCGTTTTCCTGCCAGTCAAGAG
>JBBSCQ010000134.1:0-4830 GCA_038250105.1 Burkholderiales bacterium
GCTTGTTGGTCAAGCCATAAAATGCTTCGTACATACGCTCAATAAATGAATGAAACGGTCCCAAGGAGAGCGTTTTCGGTGTAAGGATTAGTAGAACTGTTGAACTCGGTACGGCGGGCACTTATTGAGCCCATTGTTTTCGTGCCAAGCTTGGTTGATACGTTGATCTGATAAAGGGTAGTCGTTGTTTTCAACGTGTTGATGCCGCTACCCCTACTTTCCTGGCGTGAGCCTAATAAATTTAAGTTCGAAATCTCGCTGAGGCGATGCGATAAATTCAGACCAAAACCTTGCTGCTTGACGACTGAACTTTGAGAGACAGCGTCTATGCTCGATTGTGAGGCAAAAACCCCTTGGCTTTCACCTCGGTTGGCCAGAAAAGTGATTGAATTCCTGGCACCAAACAGTGCATAGGAAAGATTCTGATTTCTGCGGATTGTTGCTTGTGAAGTCGTAAAACCGCTTGTCACTGGGGTGTTTGCTGAAACGCCAGTTTGTGATAGTAAATTATTGGCACAGGTGTCTGCCGCCAAGGCTAGACCAGATGGGTCTGATGGGAAGCTGGCGGTTAATTGCTGCGCGCACTGCTGGTAATAAAGGTCATAAACTGTACCGCGACCAATATTGCTGAATTGGTTGGGTAAAACTGAAACATTTCGGGTGTCAGTAAAAGTAATACTACTCATCGGAAAGCGATGACTAAAGTTAATGTTATGTCCATTTCCAAAAAATCTATTTTCTCTAAATACGGCTAACTTGGTACGTTCAGTCGGGGTCCAGTCAAAACCATAGCCATAGGTTGTATGGGTTTCTTGGTCGATTGAGGCGTAGTTGTTAGATTCCTGGCCCGTACTTCCTGATAACCGAAACTGTGGGGTTATTGCGTAGGTGAGCATCGCCCGGACAAGTTCAGCCTCTGTTTTTCTTCCCCTGCTGTAGTCAGTGGTTTGTTGGTTTCCATCAATGGTCCACTGCAGGTTTTTAAAAGGTGTGCTACCGCGCAACTGGCCAACCCATTGTGATAGGTTGATATCCGAAACAACTGCAGCATCAGATTTTGTGGTCGATATGTTGTAGCGCAGAGAGTAGTCAATCGTTCCGCCAAGTTGGCCTCGAATATAAGGTGAAAGTCGGTAGGTGACAGTTTCTGTGCTGTTGTTATTTATTGTGGTGTTGCTTGTCGATTGGGTGCCTAGGGCAGAAATTGTCTGCTGAGCAATGACGCCACTAAAGTCAAGGAAAAGCCAGTTGTCGATAGCTTCAAAAGTGCCGAAGCTGTTCAGTGAGTTTTGAGAACGATTGTTGTTAGGCTCTTTGGTGTAAAACTGGCCACGCAAGGCGTAATCAAAGTAGGCTTTAAAACGTGCGGTACGGGCTTCAATACGGATGCCTGGAGCAAGTTGAGTAATCAAGTCGCTCTGTTTGTTACCCGCTGATTTATTGATATTTGCATTGTCGGAAAAGGTTTCAGTAAGTGAAACTCTCGGTTTGATTACCCAAGCTCTTCCCTGAACAGGCTCATCTGCCGAACTTTGTCCTGCTGATGATGGCGACGATGTGGCTGAGACTGAAGGTATGCCCGATGTGCCAAGTACAGCCCCGGGGACGTTCTGTTGGGCAAACGAGGATGCGCTGTAGCAGAGAAAAATAACGCTTGAAAGCTGTTTTAGGGGTGTTAGGCACTCAGGTTTCATTGCCGTACCCATAGCCATAACCATAGCCGTATCCATCAGTCGATGCCTGTCTTGCCTGGTTGAGCACCATCATCTTGACTGGGCACGCTTCAATTGCCGATACCGCTTGCTTGACAGCAGCATGAGCCGTGTTTTCGGCGTTAACAACCAAGACAATTTGCCCCATGTGCGTAGCTAACGCACGGGCTTCTGTTGTCAACAGCAATGGTGGGGAGTCAAAAATAATGATGCGGTCACTGTATCGATTTGCCATATCTTCCAGCAGACGAATCATTGCGTCACTGGCTAGAAGTTCTGTAGCGCGGGGATGCGCAGTTCCGCTAGGAAGAATTGACAGTTTTTCAATATTTGTCTTGAGTAAAACGTCAGAAATATTAACTGAGTTATTAACGACAACATCAAGCAAGCCTGGCGCCGGCGGAAGGGCTAGCATGTTCAGTACAGAAGGGCGAGCAACGTCAGCATCAACCAACATAACGGTGTTGTCGAGTTCCATGGCGATACTGATCGCCAAGTTGATCGCGGTAAAACTCTTGCCCTCGCCAGGGAGGGCGCTGGTTACCATAATCAAATTGCCATTTTTTATGGGGATGCTTCCACGGCCCATGGCGTTGGCAATTAATGGGCGCTTAATGACACGGTATTCATCAGCTAATTGACTACGCGTTGCCTGAGGGACCAAAAGGCCAGATGCTGAAATTGCTTCGAGGTTTAGTTCAACTCGTTTGCCGGTCGGCGGTACTGGCTTACTTTGTTCCTGGGTTAACGTAATCAACGGTTCAACCATTTTGGATGGTTGAAGTGCTGCTGTGTGTGGCGCACGGAAGGTTAAGTCGTTTTTTTTATTGCCGACGATCGAGTTGGACTCCATCTCTTCAGGCAATTCGACGCCTGCCTGGCGCAGTTGCTCTAGGCGCTTTGCTGCTTGTTCAATCAAACTCATTGATCAACCTCCTGCAGCACGGTTAGAGAAGATAGTAAGGGCTGTAATACCTGCTCCGTAAGCTACAACTAAAGCCGCAGTAGCTATCAGGAAACGATGCAAGCTTGCCCTTTCCTTAAGAAGCCGAGACTGGTTCGGAATTAAGGAAACGGTTCCGAGCAGTGGCAGGCCGGTTGCGTCACGAAGTGACTTGCCATCAAAAAACACTGGGCGAATCTGACTGGCAGCAAAGGCAGCAAATAATCCGGCAGCCAATGCGAGCAACAGCCCACCTGGCAGCAATAAAAGCCGATTTGGCGCTACTGGGTTGGATGAGGCTCGCGGCGGGTCAATCAAACGGAAGTCGGCAACAGAACCTGCCGCTTCAAGATCACCTGAAAGCTCTGCCGATTCACGGCGAGAAACCAACTGTTCATAATTTTTCTTGTGAATATCGTAATCACGATTAAGTTGAGTGTATTCAGCCTCGACTTGAGGCATGGACTTCATCATCTCTCTCTGGCGAACTTGGCGCGACTCGTACTCGGCAACACGGGTACGTAGTGTTGCAACTGATGCATCTGCTGATGCCAAAGAGCGTTTGAGTTCCATGCTTGCGGCGCCGCTACCTGCCAAGAGCGAAGGATTGGTTGCCGCAGCTTTGCGTAGTTCAGCAACATCTTTACGTTTCTGGTCTTCGAGTTCCTTGATGACACGGCGGGTGTTCAGAACATCAGGATGTTGTTCTGTATATTTTTGCAGCAGGGAATCAAGATTACGTTTCTGCGCGTCAATTCGGCTATCTAGTTCCGGCATGGCAACACCAGAAGTGGATTCAGAGTCACCATTTCGCCCGGGATTTTCACCAAGGATTTGACGCTTAAGTGCTTCGCGAGCGTTTTCGGATTCCCTAAGCTCAAGGCGGGCTTGGCTCAATTGGGTATTTGTGTCTGCCAAGCGACCCAGCGAATCTTTACCGTCCCCGGATTGTGATTCTATGTTGCGTAATTTGAATTCCTTCAAACGAGTTTCCGCCTCCTGAAGCTTTTTTTCATAATTACGGATTTGCTCATCAATAAATTTACGGGCTGAATCTGAATCTTGGCGCTTATCACCCAGGCTTGATTCAACAAAAATAGAGACGAGCGATTGAACAACTCGTTGCGCTTTGGCTGGATCGGTATCTCTGTACGAAATAGTGTAAAGGTTGTCACGTCCAACGCTTTGGATTTTGAGTGTTTTAGTTAACGCTTCGACAAGCTCATCCTGTTCCGCTTTTCCTTTGATCTTGAGGTCAAGGTCAGACATGCGAATTAGTTTTTCAACGTTGGGTCGGCTAATCAGTGTGCGGCTCAGCATCATGACTTGTTGTTCGACATTTGGCTGAACGGCAAGGCCGGCCATTAGTGGCTTTAAAATCGACTGGGTATCAACAAAAATTCGGGCTGATGCTTCGTAACGGTCTGGGATGCGTAAAATGACGCCAGCAGCAATTGCGCCAACTACCCAAGCAACCAGCATCCCGAGGCGACGATGCTTCCATGTTGCCCGCAGGATGACATGGGCCTGGCGAATTAAATCTTCCATCTATGAGTCCAAGCTTGCAACCGCACCGATTTCACCCGGTGCGGTATTCGTTATTGAAAAAAAAATTAGAACCAGCTCTGCGGGATAATCAGTACGTCACCCGGCTTCATTTCGACATTTGCTGAAACGTCGCCACGCTTCACCAGATCCTTCAGGCGAACGCTGTATTGAGCATTGTTCTCAGACGTACGCAGGATCGTTGCGCCATTGCCATTTGCGAAATCGGTAATACCACCGACGGCGATCATGACATCTAGCACAGTCATTTTCTGCTTATAAGCAAGAATCTGTGGTTTAGCCGCTTCACCAATGACGCGAATCTGTTCGCTGTAAGGGCCAACAAAGCCAGTGACGATGACGGTAACTACGGGGTCACGAATGAACTTGCCAAGCTCTTTTTCGATATCTCGTGCCAAGGTGGAGGAGTCTTTGCCCATGGCATTCAGATCGTCGATCAGCGGAGCGGATAGTTTGCCATCAGGACGAACCGGGACGGTCATGGAAAGCTCTGGATTGCGCCATACGACGATATTCAGATTGTCACCCGGGCCAATTTTGTAGCTGTAGTCAGCAGATGCTGCTGCAGCGGGTGCTGCCGGATAGTTGGTGGCACATCCGGTGAGGCCA
>JBBSCQ010000135.1:0-4829 GCA_038250105.1 Burkholderiales bacterium
CATTTTTTGTATCAACCTGTTGATTTGAAGTAATTATTACACAAATCAACAGCTTAAAAAATGTTGGCGGAGTGGACGGGACTCGAACCCGCGACCCCCGGCGTGACAGGCCGGTATTCTAACCAACTGAACTACCACTCCTTATCGCGCTTGGCGGGTTTCCCCGTGGCGCAACGAACGGCGCGAATAGTAGCATGGCGCAGCGCAAAGGCCAGGTTTATAACGACTACAATTCAAGGCTTGCAGTCCGAACGCGGAAATATTGACCAATACAATGAGCGATACCGGCACACTCAACTTCCTTTGGTCGCAAGCCATGCTGGCCGGCTTTGCTAATACCGGCGTCAACCATGCCGTCATCTCGCCTGGTTCGCGCTCGACGCCACTGGCCTTGGCGATGCTGCGCCAACCCGGCCTGCATTGCGCTGTTGCGGTCGACGAGAGAAGTGCGGCCTTTTTTGCACTCGGTATCGCCAAGGCCAGCCAGCGTCCGGTACTGCTACTGGCTACCTCGGGCACCGCGCCGGCCAACTGGCTGCCGGCCATCGTTGAAGCCAGTCAGGCGGGCATTCCGCTAATTCTGATCTCGGCCGATCGGCCGCCGGAACAACAGGGTTGCGGCGCCAACCAGACGATTGACCAGACACGCCTGTTTGCTTCGCACTTGCGGGCCAGCCATCTCCTTGGTACGCCGGAAGCCGGTTTTTCCCCGGCCTATTTGCATCGACTCGCCGCGCGAGCTTTCGAGCAGGCCTGTTGGCCGCTACCAGGGCCGGTCCATATCAACCAGCCTTTCCGCGAACCGTTGCTACCAACTGGCGAAATGCCCGACAGCAAGCTGCCGGAAAAAATTAACATTTCGTGGCCGGAACAACTGCCCACGGCACCGGCCATCCGCGAATTGGCGCAAGCGATTGCTGGCCGCCCAGGCATCATCGTCTGCGGTGAAATACCGCTGAAAAATGGCTTTGTTGAGGCGTTGACCGCAGTAGCCGAGCATTTGCAGTGCCCAATCTTTGCCGAGCCGCTCTCCAACCTGCGCTTTGGCCGGCATGATCGTTCCCGGCTTTGCGTGCGCTACAACGGCTGCCTGGCTGACCCTGCCTTTGCCGCGCAGCAACGCCCAGAATGGCTGCTGCGTTTTGGCGCTTTTCCGGTAACCCGCCACCTGCAAAATTATGTCGGCAGCACCAGTAAAGTGCTCGCGCTGGTTGAGCCGTGGCCGCGCTGGCCTGATCCCTTGCATCGCCTGACGCACCTTCTACGCGCCGACCCAGCCGCCGTTTGCCGCGCCTTACTAGCCGAAGCGCCCGCCCCCACGCCGGTCGGTTGGTACGCTGCATTTGCCGAGAAGGAAGCGGCGACCGAGTTAGACAGCACGGCAAATCATATTGCCCTGCTGATTGAGGAATTACCTGAAAACACGCCACTCTTCGTTGGCAACTCGCTGGCTATTCGGCAACTCGATAGCAACTCAGGTAGCGGCGAAAAACCGCTCACTTTCTATGGCAATCGCGGCGCCAGCGGTATCGACGGCAATATTTCAACCGCCATGGGCATCGCCGCAGTGCATGGCCGAGTCGTTGCCCTGATCGGCGACCTCACCTGCCAGCACGATCTCGGCGGACTGGCGCTGGCGCATGGCCGCGATGCGATCATCGTTGTGGTCAACAATGGCGGCGGCGGCATTTTTGACTTGCTGCCCCAGGCGGCATTACCAGAATTTGAATCCGGCTGGCGGACGCCACAACACATCAACTTTAAATATGCCGCGCTGACCTTCGGCCTGGCTTTCGCCCGTTCGGATAGCGACGCGTCATTCCGCGCTGCGCTGCGCCATGCCCTGCAGCGCGGTGGGCCGCATTTGATCGAACTCGTCGTTGCCTGAGCGCGACCTTTGATGCAGCTCTATTACACCGACGTCTTTGTCCTGCCCTTGCCCACTGGCCACCGTTTTCCCATGGAAAAATATTCCCGGTTACGCGCCTCGCTACTGGCCTGTGGCGAATTCACTGAAGCCGATTTTCACTTGCCGCATGCCGCCAGCGACGAGGAACTGGCGCGCGCCCACGACCCGGCTTACATCCAGCAGGTTTGCTGCGGTCAACTGCCAGAAAAGGCACAAAAGGCCATCGGTTTTCCCTGGAGCGAAGGCATGGTCGAGCGCTCCCGCCGCTCTGCTGGCGCAACTATTTGCGCCTGTCGCTTGGCAATCCGGCTGGGCGTTTCAGCCAATCTGGCCGGTGGCACGCACCACGCCTTCCGTGATCGTGGCGAGGGCTTTTGCGTATTCAACGACGCCGCTGTTGCCGCCCGCGCCATGCAGGCGGAAGGTCACGCTAAGCGCGTTCTGATTGTCGATTGCGACGTGCACCAAGGCAACGGCACCGCCAGTATTCTGGCTGGCGATGAGAGCATTTTTACCTTCTCCATCCACGGCGCGCGTAATTTTCCCTTTGAAAAAGAACAAAGTGACCTCGACATTGAGTTGCCGGATGGCTGCGCGGACGAAGCCTATCTTGACCACCTCGATGCCGGCCTGAGCACGGCATTCGCTCTCGCCCAGCCCGATCTGGTGATCTACTTGGCCGGCGCCGACCCCTACCACGACGACCGTCTCGGCCGCCTCAGCCTGAGCTTTGCCGGCCTGGCCGAACGCGACCGGCGCGTTTTCAGCCATTGCCAAGCCCTTGACGTTCCGGTCGCCATTGCCATGGCCGGCGGCTATGCCCGACAGATTGACGACACGGTGCGCATTCACGCGACAACGATCCGACTGGCACGCCAAAATTGGGGCTAGAATTTGCTTATGAAAAACGCCCTCTACTTGACTGCCACCCTCCGCCAGATCGAAGCCCGGCATCGCGACGAACCCTTGATGCAACGCGCCGGTATCGCCGCCGCAAGTTGGGCCGCAGAACTCGCCGGCGAACGCAATTTGCCCATCCTCATCCTGGCCGGCCCCGGCAACAACGGTGGCGACTCCTTCGAAGCGGCCCGCCTGCTGCGTCAGCGCTTCTTCAATGTCTGCGTCGTGTTCGCCGCCGAAGTCAGTCAATTACCGAAAGATGCGGCGGCCGCGCATCAACATTTCATTGAAACGGGTGGACGCACTCAGGCAAACATCCCCGCCGAATCGCACTGGTCGTTAATCATTGACGGTCTATTCGGCATCGGCCTGACGCGCGCCCCTGACGGCATTTACGCCGAATGGATTAGCGCGGCGAATCAATTGGCCCAACGCAATCACTGCCCATTGCTCGCCCTCGACTGTCCCTCCGGCCTCAATGCCGATACCGGCCAAACCCTTGGCACAGCGATTGCGGCCAGCCACACCCTGACCTTCATTGCCGCCAAGCCAGGGTTATTGACCGCCGATGGCCCCGACCTCTGCGGCGAAATCCGCGTCGCTAGTCTCGACCTGACGCCAGAAGCGAACCACCCTGCCGACGGGCATCAACTCAGCCGCGCCGACTTTTCAGCCTTTCTCCAGCCCCGCCGGCGCAATAGTCATAAAGGTAGTTTCGGCACCGCTGGCGTGCTGGGCGGTGCGCCATCCATGGTTGGCGCCGCCTTGCTGGCAGCCCGGGCGGCCCTCAAACTGGGCTGCGGCAAAGTCTATGTCGGCATCCTTGAGCAACCGATGCCCGCCGTCGATCTGCTGCAGCCCGAACTCATGCTGCGCCGCCCGCGCGCCCTGCTCGACGCTTCGCTCGATTCACTACTCGATTCACTACTCAATTCACCACTTACCGCGCTCGCCGCCGGGCCAGGCCTCGGCCTTTCGCTGGAAGCGTCCGAGCTACTCGAAAGCGCCATTAGTCTTGATCAGCCACTGGTGCTTGATGCCGATGCCCTCAACCTGATTGCGCGCGAAGGCAACCTGCAAGTTGCCCTCGCCAGCCGCAGCCACCCGGCCATCCTGACGCCGCATCCGGCCGAAGCCGCGCGCCTACTCGACTGCACCACCGCCGAAGTGCAAGCCAACCGCATTACCGCCGCCCGCGACATTGCCGAGCGCTACCGCTGCCACGTCGCCCTCAAAGGCTGCGGTACGGTGATTGCTACGGTCGACGGCGAATTTTGGCTAAATTCAACCGGCAACCCCGGCATGGCCAGCGCCGGCATGGGTGATGTCCTCACCGGTCTGATCGTCGCCTTGCTCGCCCAAGGCTGGCCAGCCATCGCCGCCTTGAAGGCTGGCGTCCACCTGCACGGCGCCGCCGCCGATCAACTCGTCGCCAACGGCACCGGCCCAATCGGCCTCACCGCCGGCGAAGTAATTGACTCGGCTCGTCAATTACTTAACGAATGGATAGTTGAGAATTACGTATACCGCGCGCCATAAGCAGGGCACCTCACCCATCGCACGCCTGTGCATAGCTTTTGGAATCGATCGGTTTGAAAAATCGCAAATGACCAATCACAGGGAAATGCGCAATCCCGTGCGGCAATTTTGCGTAATGTTGCGAAGAAACCAGAATACCTAATAACGCAGCGACAATCAGCGCGACAGTCAGCGCCACCAGCACGCCGACACTGACGTGAAAAACCCCGACGACCTCAGACATGACGACTCTCCAGACGTTACAATCGACCATCCAGCACGCTAACCGACCCCCTATGCCCATCAAATTTGACTTTCCGCTGACTGAAGAAATTACTCGCAACGTCGACGCTGCATTGGCCGAAGACATCGGCGCCGGCGACCTTACCGCCAGCCTCGTTCCCGGCGATCGCCAGGTCAAGGCCACCGTCATTTCCCGCGAGGCTGGCGTCCTGTGCGGCACCGCCTGGTTCGACGAATGCGTCCGCCGTCTTGACCCACA
>JBBSCQ010000136.1:0-4443 GCA_038250105.1 Burkholderiales bacterium
CCGCGCTGAAATTCCAAACCCGACTCATCATTCCTCCCCGGCAGCCTCGCCAGCCGATTCATCAGCGGCCGGTTCGCCCGTATTTTCGCCCGTATTTTCGCCAGCAACTTCGCCCGTGACATCGCTCGCCGCGTCGGCTACAACTTCGCCGCTCGCTTCTGCTTCAATTTCACCGACGGATTCGACAATTTTTTCCAGCCCGGCCAGCTTCTCGCCAGCATCCAGCGAAATCAGCGTGACACCCTGCGTCGCCCGGCCCATGCCACGAATCTCCGAAACCCGGGTGCGAATCAGCACGCCGCCAGTGGTAATCAGCATGACCTCATCTTCGTCATTCACCAGCTTGGCACCGATTACCGAACCATTGCGCTCACGATCAGCGGCAATCGCGCGCACGCCCTGCGTACCGCGACCGGAATGGCGGAAATCGGCCAGTACGGTGCGTTTACCGTAGCCATTTTCCGTCGCCACCAGCACCGTCTGCTGATCACTCTCAGCCACCAGCAAGGAAATTAGCGACTGACCTTCCTGCAACCGCATGCCGCGCACGCCGCGCGCCCCACGGCCCATCGGACGAACATCCTCTTCGTCGAACCAGACGGCCTTGCCGGCATTCGAAACCAGCACGATATCGCTCTGGCCATTGGTCAGCTCGACGCCGATCAGGTAATCGCCCTCATCCAGCGCGACGGCGATGATGCCGGCTTTGCGCGGGTTGGAGAAGTCGGACAACGGCGTTTTCTTGACGGTACCCATGACGGTGGCCATGAAGATGTATTGATCGTCGGAGAATTCCTTGACCGGCAGCACGGCGTTGATCCGCTCGCCCTCTTCCAGCGGGAAGAGATTGACGATCGGCTTGCCCCGGCTGACTCGGCTGCCTTGCGGCGCCTCGTACACTTTGAGCCAGTAACAACGGCCGCGATTAGAGAAGCACAGAATGTAATCGTGGGTATTGGCCACGAACAACTGATCAACGAAATCCTCATCCTTGATCGCTGCCGCCTGTTTGCCGCGACCACCGCGACGCTGGGCGCGATAATCAGTCAGCGGCTGGGCCTTGATGTAGCCGCCGTGCGAGAGGGTCACCACCATATCCTGCGGCGTGATGAAATCTTCAATACCGAGTTCCTGCGTATGGAGAATGATCTCGGTTCGGCGCTCATCGCCAAACTGGTCACGAATAACCGTCAATTCGCCAACGATGATTTCGGTGATGCGCTCCGGCTTGGCCAGAATATCGAGCAAGTCGAGAATCTTGGCCATGACGTCCTTGTACTCGCTGACAATCTTGTCCTGCTCCAGACCGGTCAGGCGTTGCAGGCGCAATTCGAGGATGGCTTGGGCCTGAGCGTCGGACAGACGATAGCCTTGTTCGGAGAGACCGAACTCGGGTGCCAGACCATCCGGACGCGAGGCATCCGAAGCGGCCCGAACCAGCATTTCCTCGACCATCGCACTGCGCCACTGGCGCTCCATCAGGCCGCGCTTGGCATCGGCCGGCGTCGGTGCCGCCTTGATCAAGGTGATGATGTCATCGACGTTGGACAGCGCAACGGCCAGACCTTCGAGGATATGGCCGCGTTCGCGCGCCTTGCGCAGTTCGTATACGGTACGCCGTGTCACCACTTCGCGACGATGCGACAGGAAGCACTCAAGCAACTGCTTCAAATTCAGCAGGCGCGGCTGGCCGTCCACCAGCGCCACCATGTTCATCCCGAAGGTATCCTGCAACTGCGTCTGCTTGTACAGATTATTAAGGATGACCTCGGCCACTTCACCGCGCTTCAGCTCGATAACGACGCGCATGCCGGACTTGTCCGACTCATCGCGAATATCAGAAATACCCTCGATTTTCTTCGTATTAACCAGTTCGGCGACCTTTTCGATCAAGGTCTTCTTATTAACTTGATAAGGAATTTCGTCAATGATGATGGCCTGACGATTATTGCTTTTTTCCATATCCTCGATATGGGTGCGACCGCGCATGATGACGCGCCCACGGCCGGTCTTGTAGCCTTCGCGAACCCCCATCACGCCATAGATCAGCGCCGCGGTCGGGAAGTCGGGAGCGGGAATGTATTCGATCAGATCATCAATCGTTAGCGCCGGGTTTTCCAGCAGCGCCAGACAGCCGGCAATCACTTCATTCAGATTGTGCGGCGGAATATTGGTCGCCATGCCCACCGCGATACCGGACGAACCGTTAATCAGCAGATTGGGAATGCGCGCCGGCATGACCAGCGGCTCATGCTCGGAACCATCGTAGTTCGGCCCGAAATCGACCGTTTCCTTGTCGAGATCTTCCAGCAACTGGTGGCCGATCTTGGCCATCCGCACTTCGGTATATCGCATTGCCGCAGCGTTGTCGCCATCGACCGAACCGAAGTTACCCTGACCATCCACCAGCATGTAACGCAGCGAGAAATGCTGCGCCATGCGAACAATCGTGTCATAGACAGCGGTGTCACCATGCGGGTGATATTTACCGATCACATCGCCGACGATACGCGCCGATTTCTTGTAAGCTTTATTCCAGTCGTTGGAGAGCTCGTGCATGGCAAACAGCACGCGGCGATGCACCGGTTTCAAGCCATCACGCGCATCGGGCAGCGCCCGGCCAACGATCACGCTCATCGCGTAATCCAGATATGAACGCCGCATCTCGTCTTCGAGGCTGATCGGCAGTGTTTCTTTAGCGAATTGGTCCATGTCTCACATTCGCACCGCTTGCGCGATGACTTTATTGGTTGAACTGAGCGTAATTTGCTATTTTAACACGCACCAACATTGAGCCGCCTCCGTTTCCATGACACCAACACCTGAAATTATCGACCTCCTGATCGAAGCGCGCTGGATTGCTGCGGTCGACCCGGATATTGTGCTAAAAAACCATGCCGTCGCCGTCAACCACGGCCGCATCGTTGCTGTATTGCCCACCAGCGAGGCGCGGATGCGCTACAAGGCAACACAACGCGTGACGCTTGATGAACACATCCTGATTCCCGGCCTGGTCAATCTCCACACCCACGCTGCCATGTCCCTAATGCGCGGTATTGCTGATGACCTGCCGCTGATGGAATGGCTCGAAAAGCACATCTGGCCGGCCGAAACCGAGCACATCTCGGAAAAGTTTGTTTATGACGGCACCCGCCTCGCCTGTGCCGAGATGCTGAAAGGCGGCATCACCTGCTTCAACGACATGTATTTCTACCCAGAAGCTGCCGCAGCAGCGGCCAGTGAATTCGGCATGCGTGCCATGATCGGCATCATTGCGCTGGAGTTCCCAACCCCTTTCGCCAGCGACGCTGATGACTACCTGAACAAAGGTCTCGCCGTTTGTGAAGCCTGGCTGGACAATCCGCTAATCGGCTTCTGTCTCGCCCCGCACGCCCCCTACACCGTTTCCAACGCCACTTTTGAACGGGTACTTACCTTGTCGGCACAACTCAACCTGCCGATTCACTGCCACATCCACGAGACACGGCATGAAATAGCGTCATGCCAAGAACAAGGCCAACCCGCACCGCTTGAACGCCTGCATCAACTCGGCCTGCTCGGCCCCGGCTTTATTGGTGTACATGCAGTACACATGACCGAGGCAGAACTACAACTAATTGCTGACACCGGCTGTTCAATTGCTCACTGCCCAACCTCCAACCTGAAACTCGCCAGCGGCTTTGCCCCTGTGGCAAGAATGCGACAACTTGGCATCAACGTCGGTCTGGGGACTGATGGCGCGGCCAGCAACAACCGACTCGATCTTTTTGGCGAAATGCGCCTGGCCACGCTAATTGCCAAAGGCACAACGGGCGATGCCGCCGTGCTGCCCGCCCATGAAGTCCTGCGCATGGCGACACTGAACGGGGCGATTGCGCTCGGTCTTGGCGATGAAACAGGTTCGATCACCCCGGGCAAATCGGCTGACCTCTGCGCAGTCAACCTCGGCAACCTGGAAGCCATGCCCTGTTTCGACCCAGTCTCGCATTTGGTCAATGTGGCCGGGCGAGAATCGGTTAGTCACGTCTGGGTGGCCGGAAAGTGTTGCGTAGACCACAAAACCTTGGTGAACACAGACCAAAATGACTTGGAATCCGCCATAGCCCTATGGCAAAATAAGTTGGAAGTCCGCCGGAAGTCGTAATTTCGCATTTTCAGCGCGGGTAAAAGTTTAGAAATTTTCTTCAACGAGGGAAAACAATGATCAAAAATATCGCCAAGAAATCGCTGGTTCTTGCACTGTTGGCCGGCATCGGCTTCGGTGCTTCTGTTGCTCAAGCACAAGAGCGCGTTTACGTTATCGACCAACGCAACGTCGTCGCCAAGAGTGGCTTCGGCCTGTGCTGGCGTACTGGCTACTGGACCCCGGCTGCTGCCGCCAAGGATCCGGCTGGTTGCGAATGCGACAAGGACCTCCTGCCGAAGGAAGTTTGCGAGCCGAAG
>JBBSCQ010000137.1:0-4441 GCA_038250105.1 Burkholderiales bacterium
CGACTTCTGCCGCTGGTGACCGATGGCCTGGTTGATACCGTTCTTCGCCAGTTGATGAGCGGCAAAGAGGCGATGGTTTTTGTCGTTCAGTGCGGCGATGAGATCCGATGTGCCAAGGTCTACAAGGAAGCCAACAAACGCAGCTTCCGCCAGGCGGTTGATTACACCGAAGGCCGCAAGACGAAGAACAGCCGGCAGGCGCGCGCCATGCAAAAGGGTTCGCGTTATGGCCGGCAGGAGCAGGAAGCGGCCTGGCAGCACGCTGAGGTTGATGCGCTGTATCGCCTCGCTGCGGCCGGCGTGCGTGTGCCAACGCCCTACAATTTCCATGAAGGCGTGTTGTTGATGGAACTGGTCGCCGATGAAAATGGCGAACCGGCGCCGCGCCTCAACGATGTCAAATTAAGTGAAGAAGTGGCGCGGCAATATCACGCCATTTTGATTCGTCAGGTCGTTCGCATGCTCTGCGCCGGCATTGTGCACGGCGATCTTTCTGAGTACAACGTGCTGGTCGATAGCGAAGGCCCGGTGATTATCGATCTGCCGCAGGCGATTGACGCGGCAGCCAATAACAACGCCAGCCGGATGCTGGAGCGTGATGTCGATAACCTGGCTGACTATTTCGGCCAGTTCGCTCCGGACTTGTTAAAAACCCAATATGGCAAAGAAATCTGGGCGCTTTACGAAGCCGGCAAGCTGGAGCCAGAGAGCGAGCTGACCGGGGTTTTCAAGAGCGACGAAGGTCTCGCCGACCTAAACGAGATCATGCAGGTGATCGACAATGCCCGCCTCGAAGATGCCGCTCGTCGGGTGCGAAAAGCCTTGCAAAATGCCGAAGTAAAACCGCCGGATGCGGAATTTTGAGGGTGAAATTTCGGTGCAAGGCGCCAATCGCAGCTTTATGTCAATGCAGCCCAATCGACGCTTTCGGCCATCAGGCGAACGTCAGTAGATGATCAAAACCTAGACCTGACGGGCTGCTTGCCGGCGCAAAGCCGCCGACCAGAAAATCGGTTTGGCCGCA
Organism: Burkholderiales bacterium; assembly: GCA_038250105.1. Classification (GTDB taxonomy): domain Bacteria; phylum Pseudomonadota; class Gammaproteobacteria; order Burkholderiales; family Rhodocyclaceae; genus Azonexus. The sequence continues at coordinate 1,025 of JBBSCQ010000137.1, forward strand.
ATCACTGAGCGTGCCACGCCATGGCGATGCCGGTGGGCGGGAAGAAATTTTCATGGCGGCCGAGTAAACCGCACAAAAGCTCACCGGCAAGAATCTATAATCCAATTAACAAAAGCTGACATTCCCAGAGGATGGGTTTTGTGAAGGGGAGCTGGCATGAGCAAGCTGTTTTTTCCATTGCACTTACTTAAGACGCGCGTGATTACTTTTACGCTGGCTGTTTTTGTTCTTGGTATCTGCATGCTCTCGTTCTACACCAACCGCCTTTTACATGATGATATGGAGCGCCTGCTTGGTGAGCAGCAAATGTCGGTGGTGTCTGCCGTGGCTCAGAATGTCAATGATGAGTTGAGTAATCGCCTGCTCGCGTTGGAAATCGTTGCCAACGAAATTGATGCAGACTTGCTGGACCGCCATGCCGACTTGCAGGCGCGACTGGAACAACGTCCGCTGTTGCAAATTTTGTTCAACGGTGGCGTGTTCCTTACCGATATCGATGGCACGGCCATTGCCGACGTTCCGCTCTCTGCACAGCGGACCGGTGTTAATTACACGGATCGGGATTTCATCACCGCTGTCCTTAAAGATGGCAAGTCCACCATTAGCCGGCCGGTGATGGGTAAAGCATTGCGGTCTCCTGTTTTCGCCATGTCCGTTCCCGTACGTGACGCACAGGGTAAAACCATTGGCGTATTGGTTGGAGCAACCGATCTCGGCAAACCCAATTTTCTGAACAAGTTGACCAATAACCTCTACGGCAAAGATGGCGGCTATATTCTAGTGGCGCCGGATGCCCGGCAAATAATCACCGCCACCGATAAAAAACGCATCATGGAGCAGCTCCCTGCGCCGGGCGTGCACCGCTATGTCGACCGCAATATCGCAGGCTACGAAGGCTACTCTGATCTCGTGAATGCGCTGGGTGAAGCGCAGTTGGCTTCGGTAAAGAAAGTGCCCGTGGCGGGGTGGTACCTACTACTCGGCACCCCCACAGCAGAAGCCTATGCGCCACTTTACGACCTGCAACAACGCTTGCTTCTGGCGACGCTATTTTTGACGCTGCTGGCTGGCGCACTAACTTGGTGGTTTTTTGGAAGACAATTTTTACCGCTGACAAATACGGCGAGGGCAATGCTCGCCTTGGCGGATGCCAAGCAAATATCGCAGACTCTGCCGGTGCAAAGTGATGACGAAATCGGCCAGTTGGCTGGTGGGTTTAACCGTCTGCTGGAAACCTGGACGGGGCGTGAAGCTGCATTGAAGGAGAATCAGAAAAACCTTGCCATCACACTGCACTCCATCGGCGATGGTGTGATCGCCACCGATTCCGCCGGACGTGTAACGCGGATGAATCCGACGGCAGAGCGACTGACCGGCTGGGCGCTGACCGACGCCTTCGGCCGCCCACTTGCCGACGTATTCCGCATTGTGAATGCCACTACCCGCAAGACGGTGAGCGACCCGGTGGCATTGGTGATGGCCCACGGACAGGTCGTCGGCCTGGCTAATCACACCGTGTTGCTTGCCCGCGACGGCAGCGAATATCAGATCGCTGATAGCGCTGCGCCCATTCGCGATGATGCTGACGAAATTGTCGGCGTGGTGCTGGTGTTCAGTGATGTCAGCGAAAAATACCGATCCGAGCTTGCCCTGCAACATAGCAAAATCATGATGGAGCGCACGGAAGGTATGGCGCATTTGGCAAGTTTTGAGTGGGAGGTCGATAGCAATATCGTGACCTGGTCACCCGAGATGTTCCGGATTTTCGGCCGCGACCCGGCGCTGGGTATTCCGAATCTGGAGGGGCAAGTTGAGTTATACACGCCAGAGTCCACGCAAAAGCTGTTTGATGCTGTGAGCAAGGCCATATCGGAAGGTGTCCCTTATGAGCTCGAACTGATGACAGTGCAGCCTGACGGTGAGCAGCGCCCCTGCTCTGTGAAGGGTTTTCCGGAGCGCGATGATAGTGGGCGGGTGATTCGCGTCGCCGGTCTAGTGCAGGACATCACAGAAAAGGCAAAAACAGAGCTTGAAATAAGAACCCTCAACGCCAGCCTGGAAGAACGCGTCCGCCAACGCACGGCCGAACTCGAAACGACGAATCAACTGCTCGTCCGGGCGAAGAAAGAGGCTGAAGCCGCCAACATCGCCAAGAGCGCCTTCCTCGCCAACATGAGCCATGAAATCCGCACGCCGATGAATGGCATTCTTGGCATGGCCTATCTGCTGCGGCGCGATGGCATCACACCGGCACAAGCCGATAAACTCGACAAGATCGACGTAGCCAGTCAGCACTTGCTGGCCGTGATCAACGACATCCTCGACATCTCCAAGATCGAAGCCGGTAAGCTGGCCCTTGAAGAAATCCCGGTCAACATCGGTGCCATCGCCGGCAACATCAGCTCCATGCTGGACGAGCGGGCGCAGGCCAAAGGACTGAAACTACTGATCGAAATCCAACCCCTGCCGCCTTATCTGCACGGCGACCCGACCCGCATCCAGCAGGCGCTGCTCAACTACGCCACCAACGCCATCAAGTTCTCTGAAGCCGGCATCATTACCCTGCGCATTCGCGCCGCAGAAGAAGACGTCAGCAGCGTGCTGTTGCACTTCGAAGTGCAGGACACCGGCGTCGGCATTGATCCGGCAGCCCAAGCCCGCTTGTTCGCACCCTTTGAGCAGGCCGACAACTCCACAACCCGCCAGTTCGGCGGCACCGGCCTTGGCCTCGTCATTACCCGCCGCTTGGCCGAACTGATGGGCGGAAGTACAGGTTTTGCGAGCACGCCCGGACAGGGCAGCACCTTCTGGTTTACTTCACGACTGCGCAAAGACTTGGCGGTCACGGCACGGCACGCCGGACTCCCGGCAGGAGACGCCGAACAGCTGCTGAAGAATGATTTCAAGGGCAGTCGTATCCTGCTGGTTGAGGATGAACCGATCAATCGCGAAATCGCGCAGATATTGCTTGAAGAGATCGGCTTGAAAATTGATACAGCCGAAGATGGCGACATCGCGGTGAACATGGCAGCAAAAAACGACTATGCAATGATCTTGATGGATATGCAGATGCCGAGGATGGACGGCGTGAACGCCACGCACCTGATTCGTGCGTCAGCGACCGGCAAACAGGTGCCGATTATCGCCATGACAGCCAACGCCTTTGCAGAGGACAGGAAACTTTGCATGGATGCCGGGATGAACGACTTCATCGCCAAACCCTTCGTACCAGAAAATCTGTTTACGATGATTCTGAAGTGGCTGCAGCAGGTAAGTCGCTAGCAGCCTGTCGGACTTTCCCCTGTTTATGTTATAATCATAAACAGGAAATTTCACGGGTAACGCAATGACCTTTCGCACCATAGATCGAGACACGGACTACCTGCTACCACCCTCGGTACAGGACTGGTTACCTGA
>JBBSCQ010000138.1:0-4285 GCA_038250105.1 Burkholderiales bacterium
ATTGATGCCGAGAAAATGACGCTCGAACACGTGCCTTTTTCGATGCAGAAGCTGATCAGCAATCTTGATAGTCTGGTCGTTGCCAAAGCCGAAGCGGCTCGACTACGCCTCAATTACGAAATTGATCCGCGTTTGATTGGCTGCGAAGTCATTGGCGACCCATTACGCTTGCAACAGATTTTGCTCAATCTAGTGGGCAATGCAATCAAGTTTACCGAACGGGGCAACATTAGCGTTTTCATCAAAATTGTCGAAGAAACAGCTAAGGACAAGTTGATCCTGTTTGCGGTTGAAGATCAGGGCATTGGCATTACGCCCGAGGCAGCGAAGCGCATTTTCAACCCCTTTGAGCAAGCTGATGGTTCAACGACACGAAAATTTGGCGGCACCGGCCTGGGTTTGCCGATTTGTCTGCGGCTAGTCAAATTGATGGGTGGCGAAATTGATGTCACCAGCAGCACGCCCGATGTCGGCAGCACCTTCGCCTTTTCGATTCGCCTCCTGAAAACGCAGAGTGCGCTCGAAGGAGCGCGAGAGGAAATCGCCATCACCGGGGTAGAAGCCGAAAGTCGGCTAATCCGCGACTTTGCCGGCACCCGCGTTCTGCTCGCCGAGGATGACTGGATCAACCAGGAAGTAGCTATTGAACTACTGCGCGAAGTGCTAGGGTTCACCGTCGATATTGCCGAAAACGGCAATCGTGCCGTCGAAATGGCGATGGCTAACCATTACCACTTGGTGCTGGTGGATATGCAGATGCCGGAGATGAACGGCCTTGAGGCGACGCAGTGCATTCGCCAGATTCCCGCCTGCAAGAACCTGCCGATCATCGCCATGACGGCCAATGCGTTTACCGAAGATAAGGCGCTATGCATGAATGCTGGGATGGATGGGTTTGTCGCCAAGCCGGTTGATCCGGATTTGCTATACGTCACCATGCTGAAATGGTTGTCATTGCGACGCGCCGCCGAGTGAACTTGCGTTTTACCGGCTATGGGCAAGTTGCCGGTTCGCTGCCGTAAGCCGCCAGTCCGATTGTCTGCAAGCGTTGCAGATAGCAGTCATAGCGCCGCCCCCAGGCAAATGCCTGATCGTCATTGAGCAAACCCGGCAGGTTGGTCAGATCAAGCTCCGTCACTTGCAGCGTTTCGCCGCCGGTCGCCAGCAACAAACCTTCAACCAACAGCATGTCACTCAACAGGTAGGCGACGTAAGCGGATGGACTGCCCAGCAAGGTCGCCGTCTCTTCCCGACTCAAGACGGCTATTTGCTGAATTGCTGTGCTGATGGCGGAGCGCTGTAACTGATTGGGAGGAAATTGATTCGGCTGAGCGGCAGCGCCGGCAAGGCGCCGTACGGCCGGCAACACACCTCGACTGACCGGGCGACTAATCGCCGTCATGGTGACCGGCTCCGGCAGGGCAAAGCTGATACCGTCGAGCTTTTCCTGCAGTAAGTTACGAGCAATGGCGAGTTCTTCCCCGGTCAGCGGCTGCAAGTTGCAAGGAGTTGATTCGGCATTGCGGATTTCCTGACAGAGGGAGCGCTGCCAGATTTTCTGGCCAAGTGCTTCGCCGTAGGAACTGCGCTCGCCGGCGACTTGCAGGCTACCGCCGCCAATATCAAGCACGTGGCTGGTGTTCAGTTTTTCTCCCAGCAACTGGCGCGCGCCAAAATAACCGTAAGCGCCTTCCTGCAAGGGCGGTATGACCAGCACAGCAACACCGCTTGCCGCCTGAATGCCGGCGAGCATTTCGGCCAGCCCCGTTACATCCTGCTGCAGGGCCAAGCGCCAAGCGGAAAAACCGCCACCAACCTGGGCGCAAGTGGCTGAGAATGCGCCTTTTTCAGGCAAGTCGTGCAGCGCCGCCAATGTCGGCGGCAGCGTTTCAGCCAATCCGCGCCCAGCCCACAACGGGCTGAGATAGTCTATTTCGGCTCGGGTCGTGACATCACTATTCGACGCGCCGGCACGTATTCCGGACGAGCCCATGTCGAAGGCAATACGACAAGTCTCGTCTGCTACGGTCGACGCCGAAAAAAGGGCAAAAATCAGCCCGGCAAGGCTAGGCCATAAACGATGGTTCAGGTGCATCGCCGCTTACAGGTGGAGGTAGCCCATCAGGCCAGCCAGCAAACCCAGACCAGTCGCACCAAAAACACCAACCAGCAGCCAGCGCTTACGGGTCAGCAGCGTGATCGCTGACAGGGCAATGGCGATCTGTAGCAAGGTGGTCGCCAGCGCCCAGCGTTCATGCACATGTATTTCGGCTTCGCTCTTATGGTCAGCTTCCTTCGAGAGCTCTTCCAGCTTGTCGGCTTCAGCCTTGATTTCATCCTTTTCTTTTTTGTAACGCTCAACGTTCTGCTTGAATTTTTCCTGCGCTTCGCCGCTGGTCAGCGTCACCGAAAGCTCAGCCAAATTTTGTTTGTTGCTTTTCGCTTGGTAGTAGTTCCACTGATTCGAGGCCGACGTTTTCTGGATTGCCGCTTCGTTCTTGAAGAGCAATGCTGCATTCTGCGAGTGGCCACCCATATAGCCAAAAATGGCGCCAACCGTTGACAGCACAGCGGTCAGGACAGCAAGACGGCCGGTAAAGCTGTCGCCGCCATGCTGGGTGATGTGTTCAATTTCGTGGTCATGCGGGCCGTGTACGTGAAACCCATGCTCAGACATTGGTATTTTTTTCCTTGAAATTTCGGGTGGTAGTAAATCAGGCAGGGGCGAATTTTAGCGCCCTCAGCATTGTTTTGCAGAAACCAACGAATATTGTTGACAGTCATTCTCATTTGAATAAAATAAGAACTGTTCGCATTAGCAACTCTTGCCCACATACCCTTTTCGGAAAGACGAATCATGTATGTTTGTGTCTGCCAAGCGGTAACCGACCACCAGATTCGCCAGGCGGTTGAAGACGGCGCGCGCACCTTGAAAGACTTGCGCCGCGAACTCGGCGTTACCCGCGACTGTGGCCGCTGCGCCTCTTGTGCCCGCGAGTGCCTGCACGAAGCCAATGCTGGCCTGAACAAACCGGGCAAGGTGTTGCGTAAGGCAGCCTGAGCTGCCTCGCCTGAGTCGACTGCCCTGACTGTGATTTGACCTGATCGGCGATTCTGGCGACTATTTCGGCCGCTGCGCCGGTTCGGCAAACCAGTTGTCGCGGCTGACTACCACGTTGCTTTTCGGTTGCAGCACAAAGTGTGGCGACATAATCTGCACGCCGTGGATATTGAATTGATCCTGAATATGCGAATGCAATTCTGAAAGTATTTGAATACGTTCGAGCGGACGGTCGACATAGGCTTACAACTCATATTCGACGTAAAAATCCTGCAGTGCTTTCTGCATCACAAAGGGCTTCGGGATTGGTCGCAAACCGCTGGTCGTTTCCGCTGCATTGATCAACATGGCGTGCACCTGTCGCCAAGGCGTGTCGTAGCCGATGGTGACAGTGGTCGAAATCAAGGCGCCGCGCTCACCGCCGACACTGGTGTAATTCTTGATCGGATTCCCCACCAGCACGGCGTTGGGAATCGTCACTTCCTCGTTACGCATGTTGATGATCTTGGTCGATAACACCCCGGACTCTTTGACCACCCCCATGACATCACCAATACTGACGAAATCACCGACCTTCAGCGCGCGTGAATAGATCAGGACAAGACCACTCATCATCTGGGTGACGATGCCGGCGGAACCCAGCGTCAGCATAAAACCAAACATCACCGACAAGCCTTTGAAGGCATCGCTTTCTGCCAAGGGCAAAAATGGATAGGCGACAGCCACACCAAAACCCCAGATCAGGATGGCAATCAGCCGCCGAGTTACGTAGGCGGTGTCCTTGTGAATGCCGGGTATGGCCGAACGCCCCTTATCTACACTCTCGAAAATATTGGCGACTACATCATTCACCGCTTTGGTAAGGAAAAGAATGACTGCTACGGTCAACAGCCCGGGAAGGGCAGAAATGGCACCGTGCCAGAGCAAGCCGCCGAGGAAGCCGGTCAGTTTTTCGGCAAATGGTTGAGTTAGCGGGAATTGATCGAGGACAAAGGTAAACCATAGGTAGGCGACGGATACCCAGAGAAATGCCAGTACCAGTTGGGCCAGGCGGCGAAAGAGTAACCAGGCATGCTCGGCCCAGCGCACTTGCGAACCTTCGCGCGCTGATTGGATGCGGTTTTGCAGACGCGCCAGCAAAAAAAGTGGTGGCGTGCTGAATTCCCCACAGAAGGACCAGCATCACGTAACCGTTAACTCAGAAGCGTTCTTCCCACGGCGCAG
>JBBSCQ010000139.1:0-4252 GCA_038250105.1 Burkholderiales bacterium
ATATTCAGGACGGTGGCGGCAGCGGCATTCAGGTGATGCGTCGTTTCGAGCTGGAAGCTGGACAGTTCGACAACCCAAACCTCCGGTAGCCGGCCGGCATCCTGCGCATCCATCAGGGCATCAAGGGCAGAAGGCGAAATATTGCCGCAAGCGATGGCCGTGACGCCGGCGCCGTTCAGCAGATGCGCCGTCAAAGCCGTCGTCGTCGTTTTACCGTTGCTGCCTGTGATGGCAATGATCTTCGAGCCCGGCACCTGCTCACGCACGCCGGTGGCGAACAATTCGATTTCCGAGATAACAGGAACGTCAACCGCAGCAATCTGCGACGTCGCCTTGGGCACACCCGGCGATAAGGCGACGAGGTCAACCTCGGCAAAAGTAGCAGCGACAAACGGCCCGGCGATCACTTCGGCATTCGGCGCGACCTGGGCCAAGGAGTCCAGATTCGGCGGGTTATCGCGTGAATCCGCGACCCGGACGAACGCGCCCTGACGATGCAGCCATTTGGCCATCGCCAGTCCGGACTCACCGAGTCCAACGACCAGAACGCGTTTGCCCTTGAGTTCCATCAGGGCACCCGCCGGGCCGTCCCAAGGGTGGCCTGCGCCCCCTTGGTGGGAAGCGAACAAAGTGAGCATGGAGGCCGTTTCATCTCAACTTCAACGAAGCCAGCCCGACCAGCACGAGCATGATGGTGATAATCCAGAAGCGAACGACGACTTGCGTTTCCTTCCAACCGGTTTGTTCAAAGTGGTGATGCAGCGGCGCCATGCGCAAAATGCGCCGGCCCTCGCCAAAGCGTTTCTTGGTGTATTTGAAGTAGCCAACCTGCAACATTACCGACAGCGTTTCGACGACAAAGACACCGCCCATAATCAGCAGGACAATTTCCTGGCGCAGGATGACCGCCACCGTTCCGAGCGCCGCGCCAAGCGACAGGGCGCCGACGTCACCCATGAAGACCTCAGCCGGGTAGGCGTTGAACCACAGAAAGCCAAGACCCGCCCCGGCAATCGCGGCGAGCAGGATGCACAGCTCACCAGCCCCCGGCACATAAGGAATCAGCAGATATTTGGCCAGCACAGAGTGACCGGTGACATAGGCAAAAACGACAAAGGCCGAGGCGATCATCACCGTCGGCATAATGGCCAGACCATCCAGACCATCGGTCAGATTTACCGCGTTGCTGGTGCCAACGATGACGAAATAGGTCAGGACAATGAAGCCGACAATACCGAGCGGATAGGCGACGGACTTGAAAAAGGGCACGATCAGTTCGGTCTGCGCCCCGGACTTGGCTGAGTAAGCCAAAAACAAGGCAGCGCCCAGGCCAAGGATCGACTGCCAGAAATACTTCCATTTGGCCGACAAGCCCTTCGGGTCGCGATAGACCACTTTCTTCCAGTCGTCGTACCAGCCGACGATGCCATAACCCAGCGTGACGATCAACACCGTCCACACATACTTGTTGCTCAGATCGGCCCAAAGCAGCGTCGTGATACCAATCGAAATCAGGATCAGGACGCCACCCATGGTTGGCGTGCCGGATTTAACGAGGTGGGTTTGCGGCCCATCGCTGCGCACCGCCTGGCCGATTTTCTTGGCGGCCAACCAGCGGATGACGCCGGGGCCAGCGGCAAAACAAATCAGCAACGCGGTCATCGCCGCCAGCAAGGCGCGCAAGGTGATGTAGTTGAAGACGTTGAAGAAGCGAACGTCTTGCGCCAACCATTGGGCCAACGCGAGCAGCATTAGTTTTTCTCCTCAACGCAAGCTGCGGCGAGCGCATCGGCCACCCGTTCCATTTTCATAAAGCGTGAACCTTTGACCAGCACGGTAGTTTCCGGCCCTAATTCCTTGTCGACCGCAGCAATCAGTTTTTCGACATTGCAGTAGTGCTTGGCGCCTTCGCCGAAGTTGCGTACAGACTGCTGCGCCGCATCGCCCAGCGCATACAGACGATCAATCCCCTGGCTCTTGGCGTAACCGCCGATTTCATCGTGATACTGGCCGCTAGCTTCACCAATTTCGCCCATATCGCCGAGCACCAGCAATTTGCGGCCGATGGTGGCAGCCAGCACGTCGATCCCGGCGCGCACCGAGTCCGGATTAGCGTTGTAGGTATCGTCGAGAATTTCGGCACCCTTTAGCCCCGCCCGGCGCTGCAAACGGCCCTTGACACCGGCAAAACTTTCCAGCCCGGCCGCCACGGCGCTCATCGGCAAACCAGCAGCGAGACAGGCAGCGGCGGCAGCCACTGCATTGCGGGCATTGTGACGACCGGGAATAGACAAACGAATTTCTGCTTCACCTTCCGACGCGGTCAGATATAAGCCAGTTTCCAGACCATGCTGGCGCACCTTGCCATGCACATCCGCAGCCTGATCGACGGCAAAAGTCCGCACCGCATGAGCACCGGCCATCTCACGCCAGGAATCGGCGTAGGTATCGTCGGCATTGATCACGGCGATGCCATTGGCCGGCAAACCGGTAAAAATACTGCCTTTTTCACGCGCCACTTCATCTAGATCGCCCATGCCTTCGAGGTGGGCCCGCTGAGCGTTAGTCACCAGCGCCACCGTCGGCACGCCGATCTTGGCCAAATAGGCGATTTCGCCGGGATGATTCATGCCCATCTCGATCACTGCGGCACGGTGCGTTGCATTCATGCGCAGCAGGGTCAACGGCAAACCAATGTCGTTGTTGAAGTTACCCCGCGTCGCCAGTACATCGTCACCAAATTGCGCCTTGAGGATAGCGGCGACCATTTCCTTGGTCGTCGTCTTGCCATTCGAGCCCGTCACGGCAATCAGCGGCAAGCTGAACTGGGCACGCCAAGCGGCGGCCAGGCGGCCCAAGGCGAGTAGTGTGTCATCAACGACAAGGGCCGAAACGCCGGCTGGCACTTTGCTTTCATCGGCCACCAACAAGGCGGCGGCGCCACTGGCGACGGCCGGCGCGAGAAAATCATGCGCATCGAAGCGTTCACCGCGCAAGGCAATAAATAACTGTCCGGCACCAACGGCACGGGTGTCGGTAGAAACGCCGGCCAGCGCTACATCGGCGCCGATCATGCGGGCGCTTACGGCTTCAGCGACTTTTGAGAGTTGCCAGTTCAAGCTGCCACCTCCTTTAAATTAGGGCGACGCAGGGCGAGCGCAAGTTGCGCCTGCTTAAGGTCAGAAAATGGGGTGCGAATGCCGGCGATTTCCTGATAAGTCTCATGCCCTTTGCCAGCGAGCAAAATGACATCGGCTTCACCAGCAGCAAGCACGGCTCGGCGGATCGCCGTGGCACGGTCTGCTTCAACTTCAACCTGCGTCGTACCGGCCAGAATTTCGTCAATGATTGTCTGGGCAACTTCGCTACGCGGATTGTCACTGGTCACCAGCACACAGTCAGCTATCTTCTCGGCAACCTGACCCATCTGCGGCCGCTTGCCTTTGTCGCGATCACCACCGCAACCGAAGACGACGCAAAGACGACCGCCGCGCTGGGTGGCAACATCGCGCAAGGCGGCCAAGGCATTTTCCAGCGCATCTGGCGTGTGCGCGTAATCAACCACGACCAAGGGTTCGCCGTGACCACCAACGCGTTCCATCCGGCCCGGTGGTGGCGTCAATTCAGAAAGGCGGCGCGCCACATCAACGGCCTGCAGGCCAGCATCGTGCAACACCGCGGCCACCGCCAGCAGATTGGAAATGTTGTAACGACCAACCAGCGGGGTATCAACCATGGCGCGACCATTTGGCACGACCAAGCTAAAACGTTGACCAAACGGCGTATCGACCAGGTTTTCGGCCCGTACCAGCGCCGGAAAATCACGCTTCGGCTCACCGATGGCGTAACCCAGCACCCGCATGGCGGTCGTCTCACGGGCCAGCTTGCCACCCATCTCGTCGTCGAAATTGATGATCGCCGTGCGCAAACGCGGCCAGGCGAACAGCTTTTCCTTGGCCGCCGCATAGGCTTCCATACTGCCGTGGTAATCAAGATGGTCGCGGGTGAAATTGGTAAATACCGCTACATCAACGCGGGCGCCATTCATTCTGCCCTCTTCGATCCCAATCGAACTCGCCTCAAGCGCACAGGCGGCGGCTCGTTCAGCGCGAAATTTGGCCAGATAACGCATCAAGGTGGTCGCTTCCGGCGTCGTGAAGCCAGTCTCGACCAAAGCATCGGGAAAGCCCGCACCGAGCGTGCCGATGATGGCGCAAGGCTTCGGATAGGCTTGGGCAATACACTGGCTGAT
>JBBSCQ010000140.1:0-4237 GCA_038250105.1 Burkholderiales bacterium
CCGCCAGGATACTGAAGGCCCTGATTTAACGATCAGGGCCTTTTTTCTTGAGTGGTTGTTGTTTTTCCCCAGCGAAACACGACGCACCAAATGCATGTCGTTGTAACCTCAGCTTAAGGCCGGCTAAAAACCAAGCCTCAGCAAGCTTCACGGTTTTTTTTCACAACTACTCAGGCAAAATGCTGAATAACCATATTTCTTGAAAATCCGCATGCCCTACTCCCGCCTTTCTTCATTTATTTCCTCGCTGCTGCATCGTCCGACATTGCGAGTTGAAAGTCTGGCTTTAATCGCCAGTCTGTTTTTTACCCTATTCTGCAACCGCCTGTTCCTCGAAGGGATGCTAGGCGGGTACGACCTGAGCAAGCCGGCAAGTTGGCTGGTCGTCGCGGCGCTGTTTGTCATTCTGACGACGTCGAACTTCCTGCTGCTGGGTATTTTGCTTAACCGCTGGACGGCCAAGCCTTTACTTGCGCTGTTACTACTGACCACAGCCTTTGCGGTTTATTACATGAACCGCTACCACGTCTATCTTGATCCGGACATGCTCCGTAACGTCCTGGCGACCGACCTTCATGAAGCCAGTGACTTGATGACCTGGGCGGTTATTCCGCATGTTTTGCTTTTTGCCGGCGTGCCGATCTGGTTACTTAGTCGCGTCCAGTTGATCCGCGAACCATTGCGCCGAGCCATCCCCCGCCGCCTGGGCGCCCTGCTGCTGGCAATCCTGCTCGGTGGCGGTGCCACCCTGCTGATCTTTCAGGATATGGCCTCGCAAATGCGCAACCACAAGGAGTTGCGCTACCTGATAACACCCAGCAACTATCTCTACTCGCTCGGAAGTGCCCTTCGTGGCGAGGTTAAAAGTAGTGAAACTGCACGTTTGCCCATGGGCACAGATGCCACGCAAGGCAGCAGCTGGGCGGCACGCAAGAAACCGGCGCTACTCGTCCTAATCGTCGGCGAAACCGCCCGCGCCGCTAATTGGGGGCTGTCCGGCTACGCTAGGCAAACAACGCCGGAACTGGCCGAACTCGGGGTGATCAATTTCGCCACAGTGACCAGTTGTGGCAGCAATACGGAAGTCTCGCTGCCTTGCATGTTTTCGCCCTGGGGACGCCGGCAGTACGATGAAAAACTAATTCGTGGCAGCGAGTCGCTGCTTGACGTCGCGGCCCGCGCCGGCTTTCGTGTCGTCTGGATTGACAACCAGTCCGGCTGCAAAAATGTCTGCAAAGGCGTTGAGGAAACTCGCCCGAAGGCCGCTGACATGCCGACATTGTGTGACGGTGAGCGCTGCCTTGACGAAGCCATGCTGAAAACACTGGAGGGAATAGTCGCCAGCACGCCCGGCAACCTGTTGGTAGTCATGCACCAATTGGGCAATCACGGTCCGGCCTATTTCAAACGCTATCCTGATGCGTTCAAGCACTACACCCCGGCCTGCGAAGATGCCGACTTGGCGCATTGCAAGATTGAAACCATCGTCAATGCTTACGACAATGCGATTCGCTACACCGACCATGTCGTTGCCAATGTCATCCGATATTTGGGTAAAGACAGCACGCACGACAACGCCCTGATTTACGTTTCTGATCATGGCGAGTCGCTGGGTGAAAATGGCTTGTTCCTGCACGGCATTCCTTACGCCATTGCGCCGGAAGTACAAACCAGGGTGCCGATGGTAATGTGGCTCTCACCCGGCTATGCCAGCAGTTTTTCACTTAACTCGGGTTGCATTACCGAACGGGCGAAATCGCCGGTGGCACATGACCACCTGTTCCATACCGTGCTCGGCATGCTGGATGTAAAGACTGCGGTCTACGAGGAAAAAATGGACTTTTCCGCCGCCTGTCGTCGCCCCTGAGTTCCAACTGATTCTCTGTTTTCGGAAAAACCGGCACAAATCGCCCAGCCCACTGACCGACCTGCCAGACAAGAACAAGCCCATTGCATCGATTCGCTGCAATGGGCTTTTCTCTAACCGGCTTTCAGGCTCCGGCGTACATCCAACGCTTCCGATGGCAACCCGAATCAATCACCCAGGCACCCTCGCTGCATCTTTACTTTTCGACGAAGGCTCGCTCAATAACGTAATCACCAAGCACCCCAGTATAGTGATGACCCACCTTGAAACCACGGGCATCGAGCATGGCGGCGGTATCGGTCAACATTGCCGGGCTACCGCAGATCATGGCGCGATCAGTCGCCGGATCAAGCGGGGCTTGGCCAATATCGGCAAACAACTGGCCGGACTCGATCAGATCGGTCAAGCGCCCTTCGTTACGGAATGATTCACGTGTCACGGTTGGGTAGTAAATAAGTTTTTCCCGCACCGAATCACCAAAAAATTCGTGCGTCGATAATTCGTGCTCAATGTAGTCGTGATAGGCCAGTTCATTGGTCCAGCGAACGCCATGAATAAGAATAATCTTCTCAAATTTTTCATAGACTTCGGGATCGTGGATTAGGCTCATGAAAGGCGCCAGCCCGGTACCAGTAGCGAACATAAAGAGCCGCTTGCCCGGCTTGAGGTCATGTAGAACCAGCGTGCCTGTTGGCTTTTTGCTGACAATGATCGGATCACCCGGCTGCAGGTGTTGCAGGCGCGAAGTCAATGGGCCATCCGCCACCTTGATGCTGAAAAACTCAAGATACTCTTCGTGATTGGCGCTAGCGATGCTGTAGGCGCGAGTCAATGGCTTGCCGTTGACTTCCAGTCCGATCATCACGAACTGGCCATTAATGAAACGTAGGCCCGGATCACGCGTTGTCCGGAAGGAAAACAGGGTGTCATTCCAGTGATGGACGGAAATGATTTTTTGACTGGCAAGTGCGCTCATGGCAGAAACTCTCGGCGTTGATTGGGTACGCTTTACAGCATAGTCTGTGCAGCATATTAATTTAAGCGGATAATTTCTCTATCTCTTACCTATTTTATCGATATGCGACTCACACTGCGCCAAATTGAAGTCTTTGCTGCGATTGCCCATAGCGAAAATGTTTCGCGCGCTGCCGAAGCCTTGGCGATGTCACAATCGGCGGCAAGTAGCGCTCTGGTTGAACTGGAGCGGCAATTCGATTGCCCGCTGTTCGACCGTATCGGTAAATCGTTACGCCTGAACAGTACCGGGCGCGGCTTGTTGCCGCAGGCCGAAGACATGCTGGCGCGGGCGACTGACATTGAAGGCTATCTCGCCGGCGGCGTGCTTGGGCCACTGGCCGTGGGGGCGACGCTGACCATTGGCAATTACCTGGCGACGCTGGTGGTGGCCGAATACCTGCGCCGTCATCCGGCTTCGAAAATCCAGTTGCACGTTGCCAACACGCATAGCATTGTTGCGCAATTAAACCGCTATGAACTCGATATCGGCCTGATTGAAGGCGAAGCCAATGATCCAGATTTATTGCTCGAACCCTGGCTGGATGATGCCTTGGTCGTCTTTTGCGCACCGCATCACGCCTTGGCCTTGCTGGCAGAAGTCAGCTCGGCGCAGCTCGTCAAACAAAAATGGATCGTCCGCGAACGCGGTTCCGGCACCCGCGCCCTGTTTGACCGAGTGATTGCCCAGGCCCTGCCCGAGATGCATATTCAGCTCGAACTGGAACACACTGAAGCGATCAAGCGCGCTGTGGAATCCGGGCTGGGCATTGGCTGCCTTTCGCGGTTGGCGCTGCGCGAGGCATTTCGCCGAGGCAGCTTGGTCGAGATCAAAACGCCGCAATTTGATCTGAGTCGCCGCTTCTATTTCGCCCGCCACCGCCAACGCCATGTCAGCCCGGCGGAGCAGACTTTTCTCGCGCTCTGTCGTGAAACCACTGGTTCGGCACTGGGCACCGATACCCTGCAATTGCCCTTTATTAGCTGATTGCTACGGTCGACCGGCAAAAACAGGCAAATTTCAATTCCGCCGCGAACGCAGCGCCAGCCCGGCCAAGGTCAGCAGGCAAAAGGCCGCCCCAGCGTAAAAAGTATATGCCGCCCCGAACGCATCCCAAAGCAGCCCGGCGGTGACGCTGGCCAGAAGCATGGCGATACCGCTCGCTAAATTAAAGAAGCCAAAGGCTGTGCCACGCAGATCAGCCGGTGCTGTATCGGCCACCATCGTCGCCAACAAACCTTGAGTCATGCCCATATGCACGCCCCACAGGCCAACACCGAGCAAGACAACGGACCAGTGATTGCTGCTGGCCAGCACCAGGTCGGCAGCAACGAGAATAATCAGGCCAATGAACA
>JBBSCQ010000141.1:0-4215 GCA_038250105.1 Burkholderiales bacterium
CGTAGTCGGAAAAACTCATACGTGGTCGGCGACAAACTGCTTGATCGCCACGACATCCGGCGCCATAACCAGCACATGTTGCGGCAGGTTTTCGATCCCAACCATTTCCGCTGGACGCACTGGCTCGGTGCCGAGCGCCTCGCGAATGGTTTCCTCGAACTTGGCCGGCTGCGCGGTTTCCAGCACGATCATCGGCATGCCGGGCAGACGATTTTCCAGCGCCACTTTTAGGCCATCTGCCGTATGGGTGTCGAGCATGACGTTGTAGCGCCCTTGGGCGAAGCGGATGGTCTTGATGCGGTCGGTATGCGTACTCTTGCCGGAAATAAAACCGAAATTTGGCATATTTTTCCAGTGGACCGTAGCACTCAGGTCAAAAGGCTGCCCTTTGTCGACTTTGGCCCACAATTCGCTCACGACAGCCGGGTCGCGGCCAACCAGATCGAAAATAAAGCGCTCGAAGTTGGAGGCTTTCGAAATATCCATTGACGGGCTGGAGGTGATGCTGGTTTCCGCCGTATTGCGCGGCCGATAGACACCCGTCCGGAAAAACTCGTCGAGCACGTCATTTTCGTTGGTCGCCAGGACCAGGCGAGCGATTGGCAGCCCCATTTGCCGCGCAATATGACCGGCGCAGATGTTCCCGAAGTTGCCGGACGGGACGGCGAAAGCAACCTGCTCATCGTTTGACTTGGTCGCCAGGAAATAACCCTGGAAGTAATAAACGATCTGCGCTGCGACCCGCGCCCAGTTGATCGAATTGACCGCACCGATTTTGTATTTGGCCTTGTAAGCAGCGTCGTTGGACACCGCTTTGACAATATCCTGCGCGTCATCAAACATGCCGGTGACGGCGATGTTGAAAATATTGGGGTCTTGCAACGAATACATCTGGGCGCGCTGGAAGGCACTCATTTTGCCGTCCGGCGAGAGCATGAAAACCTTGACGTTATGCTTGCCACGCATGGCGTATTCGGCTGCCGAACCGGTATCGCCAGACGTGGCGCCGAGGATGTTGATTGACTCACCGCGCTGGTCGAGGACGTACTCGAAGAGGTTGCCGAGCAACTGCATCGCCATGTCCTTGAAGGCCAGGGTCGGGCCGTTGGACAGTTCCTGCGTGTAAAGCCCCTCTTCGAGCTTGGTCAGCGGGGTGATCTGGGACGCATCACCACCGTTGCGGGTATGGCGATATACCTCGGCGGTATAAGTCTTGGCGACTAGCGCCTTGAGGTCAGCCGGCGGAATATCGGTGATGAATTTGGACAAAATCTCGTAGGCCAGATCGGCATACGACAGGCTGCGCCAGGCATTGAGTTCGCTACGACTGATCTGCGGGTAGCTTTCCGGTAGATAGAGGCCGCCATCCGGCGCCAGGCCACCAAGAAGAATGTCGCAAAATGCTTGGGGTGCGGCGTGACCGCGAGTCGAAAGGTAGCGCATAAACAAAGCCCTGAAAAGCGAAAAAGGGCGATTTTACCGCGTCGACCGCACGACGCGCACGGCTTGCAGCAGGCGAAGTAAAAACAGCAACACGCCAGCCAGCAAGAGTGCTGCCGCGAACTGATCAAAACCGGCAAGGAAGGCGCCGGCCGCTGCGAGCCATAAAGCACTTCGCCATTGCCCGTTACTCGCTAGAATTTGCCGCATCCGCAGGCGCTCCGGCGTCACCGGCCCGGGCCAGCGCCAAACCGGCAACAACTGGCTCAACGCGCCGCTCACCAATGGCAGCAGAAAACCAACGCCCCAGGCCAACAGATCGGCCCGCGCCGTAGCCAAGCCGGCGCCATGGATAACGCCGGCCACCATCGTCATCAGCAAACCAATCACCGCTGCCAACAACGATGCAGATACGCCATCGGCCAGCAAGGCCTTGATACCGAAGCGGCGGATCCATTGCCCGAGCAAGCCAAGTGCCGCAACCAGCACGAGGGCAGCGCCCGGTGCAGCAAAAGCCCAAACAATTGCCGCCCCGGTGGCAATGATCAACGCGCCGCCAGCCACCAACCACAGGCGTCGCCGCAGCCAGCCGGCCGCTTCCGGGTCGGGCTGACCCAAGGCGGTGGGCAGCAAAACCGGCAAGGTGCCGAGGGCGGCCAAACCAACCAGACCTATCGCATTAAGATGCAAATGAAAAAGCCGCAGCGCTTTCCAGTAGGCCGGCCAGACGTTGATCAACAAAACCGAGAGCAATGCCATCATCAGGCAGCCCAGCGCCACACCGTACCAGCGCCAGCCCGGGTGGGGCGAGCCGAGCGTTGCACGCGCCCGGGCGGCAATCCAGTTGAGCAAAATACCGGCTAAAACGAGGTCGACCGCAGCAGCGACAGAAACCAGCCAGCGCGGAATAATTCCCTGCATGGCGAGGACGGCGACCAGGCCGGCGGCTTGAGCGACGACCGGCAAGCGGGAAATGATTACAGCTGGTTCGCCTGTGCGGGTCAATACCGGGACAAAGTGGCTTATGGCCGCGAAAATCAGCGGCACAATGCCGACGGCAAAGGCCAGATGCGCCACCGCCAGCGGCGAGCCGATCCCACTCAGCGCCAGAACGACGCTAGCCAGCAAAGAGAGAAGGGTCAGGCTCGCAGTAGGTAGCAATCAGCTCACAACAGCAAAATCGATCACGATTGCACCCGGTTCGCGCTGCTGATACGTGATCGTCAAACGCGCACCGTAGCGTTGCTGGAGTTGCGCCAGCAAGGGCAAAGGATCGTGGTCATTGCAAAATCGCATGGTTTCGCCCGGCATCAGCGCATCCAGCGCACCAAAAATTGCGGCATGGCGGAAACGTTTGGCAATGCCACGCGCATCGAAAGGATACAGCGCTTCCGGGGTGGTGTGGTTACAGGCATGAGTGGTTTGCATCTTGGCTCCTAGGATAGCTTGCCGAATTGGCAATTGGCCTAGATTGTGGCTATCCGAAAAACAAATTTCCTTGATACGCATCGCAATACCCTTGGTGCCGTGAGGAAAAAACAAGTGATTACCTCGCTTTTCGTCCAGCACCTGCTATAACAAAACAAGGGCGCTCAACTTCTGCAACGCCTTAATCCGGAGGTGGCCAGCATGCGCGAACTGCTTAAAAAACTCGGTTACTCAGACGCGGAAGATGCCATCGATTTCGTCATGGCCGGCATTGGTATTTTGCCCGGCCTGCTGATGTTGAGTGGATTTGTCCTGGCAGGGGCAGCGACTCTTTTTGTTCTGATCCTGCTTCTCGCCACCATCGGTCTTTTCATTCCGGCACCACCAGCACCACCGATCGACGATCCGGCCAAAAAAGACAAAAAACCTTCGCTTTAATAAGCTGATACAAAAACGGGAGCCGAAGCTCCCGTTTTACATTCATTTGCCTTCAATAAATTACTGTAGCTCTTCCAGACGAATCCGCTTGACCTTGCCCTTTTGCGCTGCCAGCGCTTCGATCTTGGCAATCGCCGCATCGGTCGCACTTTCCTTGCAGACATGGGTCAGGATGATGATGTCGGTCTCGCCCTCGCCTTCTTCCGGCTCACGCTGCAGCATGGCATCGATCGAAATCCCCTGATCGGCCAGAATACGGGTGATATCGGCCAGCACGCCCGGCTTGTCTTCAACGCGCAAACGCAGGTAATTGCCGGACTCGACTTCGCTCATTGGCAAAATTGGCAGCGTGGACATGGCATCCGGCTGGAAAGCCAGGTGCGGCACGCGATGCGCCGCATCGGCCGTGGCCAGACGGGTGACATCAACCAGATCGGCAATCACTGAAGAAGCCGTTGGCTCAGCGCCGGCACCCTTGCCGTAGTAAAGCGTGATGCCAACTGCATCGCCCTTGACCATCACCGCATTCATCGCGCCTTCAACATTGGCTAGCAGACGTTTAGCCGGAATCAGGGTTGGGTGAACGCGCAGTTCAACACCATTACTGCGCCGCTTGGCGATGCCGAGCAGTTTGATACGATAACCGAGTTGTTCGGCGTACTTGATGTCGGAAGCTTCCAGCTTGGTGATGCCTTCGATATATGCCTTGTCGAACTGGACCGGAATACCGAAGGCGATCGCGGAAATCAGCGTCGCCTTGTGGGCTGCATCGACGCCTTCAATATCAAACGTTGGATCCGCTTCGGCGTAGCCCAGACGCTGCGCTTCTTTCAGCACATCGTCAAAGGACAAGCCCTTGTCACGCATTTCGGACAAGATGAAGTTGGTCGTGCCATTAATGATGCCGGC
>JBBSCQ010000142.1:0-4192 GCA_038250105.1 Burkholderiales bacterium
CATCATAGGTCCTCAGAATCTCGCTTTTGAGGATCGGGCGCGTGTCGGGGAACTGTTCGGCGATCTTGCTTGCAACAGTAGTCATTTCGCGGGGATTGGCAACGGTCACGGCCAGGTCGGTGGCGTAGCCGGCAGGCAGGTTGAACATGGCCTGAAAATCATCGGCCGATAGTACGAGCAGATCGGAAGAGATCAGTTCTGAGCTGCTGGGATAGATGCCTTGAACCGTGAACAGCAAAGTGGTATTGGCGGAGGAACGCAGGGTCAGCAGATCGCCGGTTTTTATGCGCTGGTTGCGGGCAACGCCCGGCCCGATCTTGATGGTGCCCGCTTCCGGCGGACCGGTGTCGGGTACCAGTAGGGTGTAGTTGGCGCCAAAGACCTGATCGTAGTAATAGCCCCACAGCCTGCCCTCCTGGCTCTGCACGCCACGGATGCGCCCGAGCCGTTCGAGGTAGCCCGGCGGAATCAGATCATGACGCCCGGCCACCATGCGCTGCAGAACGACCTCCGGCGCGCCCTCCAGAACCGTCCGCGCCTCATGGCGCAAGGCGTGTGTGAATAGCATCACCGACGCCAGTACGAACACCAGCAAGGCATAGACGACAAGCAGCCCGGCATTCTTCGCCTTACGCCGCGCCAGCGAGGCCAGCGTGTAGTCAATCAGATATTTCTGTTTTTCGATCCAGATTTTCATAGGCTTGGGTCAAGTGCGCGGGCGGAGAAATCAGCGACCCGGTCGGAAAATGTTCGAAGGCAAGCGGATGATCCATGAAGGCCGAATGCAGGTCCGCTTGTGACGGGTGACGGGTGTAACGCGCTTCGGTGAAGAGGCACAGATCGGTGAGTTGAAGACGATTTACCATCTCCTGTTTCAGCGCGGCGGCGGGGGCATGGCGCGCGCGCAGGCGTGCTGCGTCGGCAAAGGAAAACGCGAGAGCGACGCTTCCCGACAGAAGCAGTAGGATGACAAATGTGCTGTGACGAAGTGGCATCAGGGTGATTGAGAAATATATATTTCGGCACTGCTGTCCGGTTAATAATCGAATAGATTCAGTTGGTTGCAAGGCACCCCCTCGAGGGTTTCGTAGTCGTTGCCCGGAAACGCTTGCTGCAAGGGCATCTTCTCGAACAGCGTGACCGACAATATCTGTAACAAAGTGTAGAGCGAAGCGTCCAAGTTGAGGCGCTTTTTGACGATAGCCACGAGGACATAGACCGATACGGCGATCCAGATTTGCGATTTCACCGCATTCTCTGAATTCCCGTAGAACTTCTTGATTCGCAAATGCTGCTTGATCCATTTGAAGAACAATTCCACCTGCCAGCGTGCCTTGTAAAGCGCGCAGATCGTGGCGGCCGTCACCGTGAAGTTGTTGGTGAGGAACACCAGCGTCTTGTCCGTCTCGGGGTCCTTGAAACGGATGCGACGCAAATGCACCGGATAGTCTCTGCGGCTGATCATGCCCGTCAGCGCAATGGTCTGGTCGCAGATAATGCCTGTGCTGCGATCGACCGGTGCCGAATAGACACGCCGAAATCGAGTATTCGATTTGGCACGGGTAACGAAGAAAGCCAGCGCCTGATGCATCAGGTAAAGCCGCTCGAAGTCCAGATAGCCGCGATCCATGACGTAGAACGCTCCGGGCTCCACTTCCAGAATATCCAGCACCTTGACATCGCCCAGCTTGCCGTCGGAGATATGAATGAAGCTGGGGATGTTGCCGCGCAAATCGAGCAGCGTATGCATCTTCACAGCCGACTTGGTGGTGCGAAACAAGGCCCACGGAAAGAGCGACAGACACAGATCGATGGTTGTCGAATCCAGTGCGTACGCCGTGTTTTCCAACTCGATACCGAAGCTGTCGCCGAGGTAGAGTTTGCGCGCCTGTGCAATCAGGCACTGAGCAAATTCGGCATAAATGCGCCAATCCCGCGTTTCGTTGGCATCGGCCAGTGTCGAGCGTTTGATCTCGTGCCGGAAGCCCATGTGGTAAAGCTTGGCCGCCTGCGCCGACAGGCAAACTTCGATATCGCGCAGACTCTCGCGGTAGGTCAGTTGTGCAAAGGCCATCACCCGGAACTGTTCGGTGCAGGCCAACGACTTGACGTAGCGGTCGCCACCCTGTTGATTGACGAGTCGGGTGAAGGTTGTCCACGGCAGAAAATCCATCAGTTGAGCGAACAGCGTCTTGCCGGTGTTCATGAGCGGCTCCGGTGCTGGTTACCCCGGAATTTTTTCGGATCTTCATTTTGACGTTCAAATCGACACCAAACTTTTTCGCGCTGAATCGACCACCATTCAAGGCTTTCAGCGACTCGCCCTCTCGTTTAACCGGACAGTAGTGACGGGGCATAGTGGGCGTTGTAGAACGCCAGTTCCTGCTGGCCGTGCGTGGCATCTTCTGAATGATCCATGTCCAGCACGATCACGGCGGGGGCTTGGGCATAACTGGCGATAAAGGCGTCGACGAAACTCCGGGCCAGGCGGTAGATGTCTTTGCGCGAGACGCTGTTCTCGAGCCGGGAGAGTGTGGGGCCGGAGGCGAATGGCACTTACTTAAGTTCTAAGCCTATGAATTAGAGGGGAAAAGCAGGCTGGCATGATGGTAAGCTTAAGTCGCCAAACCATTGCCACCTCCGAAGAGCCAGCCCCCATGCATGTTAGCCGTTCAGTGTTATCACAACAACAACGAGTTCAACGTTACGCCGATACCAGCGACGCGTTCTGTTTCTTCAATCAACTGACCTCACCGGAGCTGTTTGACGCGCTGGAAGCTTTGCTGCCCAAGCATCGAGAACGACTCTTCCCGCCGACTGAGACACTGTCGATGTTTATGACCCAGGCACTGAAGCCAGATCGTTCCTGTCAGAGCATCGTCAATGACGCGGCGGTGACGCGGGTGCGATATGGGCTGCCGCCCTGTAGCACGAACACAGGAGCCTACAGCAAGGCGCGTCAGCGGCTACCGCTGACGATGGTATCGGGGATGGCGGTCTTTACCGGCCAGCTGATTGCCGCGAAAGTTCCAGATCGTTGGCTCTGGCACGGACGACGTGTTCTGCTGGCGGATGGAACGACCGTCACCTTGCCAGACACGCCCGAAAACCAAGCGACCTATCCGCAGCCAAGCGGTCAAAAGCCCGGAATGGGCTTTCCCATCGGCCGAATCGTCGGGATCACCTGCCTGTCCAGCGGTGCATCGCTGAATGCAGCCATGGGGCCCTGCAAAGGGAAAGGCAGCGGTGAGCAAGCGCTTTTGAGGTCACTGCTGGACACCTTGAAAACGGGCGATGTTCTCTTGGGAGACGCGTTTTACGCCACCTACGCTTTGCTGGCGGAACTCCTGTCACGCGGAGTGGATGCGGTGTTTGAACAGCACGGCTCCCGTCGACGTTCGACCGACTTTCGGCGGGGGAAAAAGCTGGGCAGAAAAGATCATCTGATCACGCTGAGCAAACCAAAAATTCGTCCGCAATGGATGGCCGTGGCTCACTACGAATCGCTCCCCGACACCCTGACAGTCAGGGAATTGGACGTCGGCGGCAAAGTGCTGGTCACGACGCTTCTTTGCCCGAAAGCCGTGCCAAAGAGCGACCTGAAAGCGCTCTACAAACGCCGTTGGAATGTGGAATTGGATATTCGAAACATCAAGACGACTCTGGGTATGGAAACCCTGAGTTGCAAAACGCCCCTCATGGGCGAAAAAGAGATGTGGGTTTATTTTCTGGCCTACAACCTGATCCGTTTGATCATGTTGCAATCGGCTCTACTAGCCGATGTGCTGCCGCGCTTGCTGAGTTTCAAACACACTTTGCAGCTATGGCTGGCCTGGAGCGGAACAGCTAATTGCGCCAATGTGGAAGAGAGCATTGATGATCTGTTGATTCTGGTGGCACAACAGTCGGTTGGCAACCGACCTGGACGAATCGAACCTCGAGCCTTAAAACGAAGACAAAAACCTTATCCGTTACTAACCAGAAAACGAGCCGTAGCAAGGGAATTCGTCCGAAAACATGGCCACCCAAAAAAGCTTAAGTAAGTGCCATTCCACCCCATCCCCATTGATTCTTCAGTTCGTCAAAGTTGTTCTCCGAATCCGCCCGATCACGATACAACTGAGCCAGCGTGAGAATCGGGTGCGTCGTCGAGGTCACCAGCACGGCGTATTCGTAACGCGCGGTCGGAACA
>JBBSCQ010000143.1:0-4152 GCA_038250105.1 Burkholderiales bacterium
CAACGGCCGCTGGATCCGATCTATCCGCTGGTTTTCTTTGACGCGATCCGGGTCAAAATCCGCGACGAAGGCATGGTCAAAAACAAGCCTGTCCTGAGCGAAGTCGAAGGGGCGATCCATGTTGCGCTGGGGGTACGGGCCACAACACCGGTCGGCCTCTGGTTGCAGCTGGATGAAAGTTGGGGGTCACGTCAAACGCATTCGCTTCGACGAGCGAAAGCGTCGATTATTTATAAGCAAACCAGCAACTTACGCGCCGTGCAAATCCTGCTCGGGCATACCAAGATTGAGAACAAAGTTCGTTATCTTGAAGTCGATGTTGAAGATGCGCTTGCCCTCTCCGAAGCACCGAGGTTTGATAATATCCAGCCTCTCGGCAAAGGCCGGGAGGAACCTTGGCGAACTGCAAGTTTCGACCTGAGCCGGTAGTGGGATAGCAGTTCCTTGTCGCCGAAAAGTAGCCGTCCAAAATCACCCGTTGCTTCAACATCACTGGGCATCTTTTGAAATGTGAGAAAAGCTCAGAATACTTATCCGAATTGGGCCATCCTGCGTCGTTTTCAGCTCACCCAAGAGATAGTCATGGTCGTTATAAAAACGTTTGTCCACAACAACGAGCCATGTGTCACGCTTTTTGGACCCGCGTGCCGTCGGCGAAACTCGCCAAGTTTTCGAATGCCTGGCAGACATCCCCGACCATAGCCACTGCTTCCAACCCGGAATTTTGGGCACGCCATCGCGAGCTCCGACATGACGTCGGGTCGGACTCCCATGCAGCACCGCTGATATCTTGTCGACGAACGGGAAATGCTCCGGGCCGCCGACCACAATGAGAGAGCACCGCTCCTCGTGGAGTCCATCCGAACGAAGTGGCTGTTCAGTTTTGAGAAATAAACTTAATTTTGCATTCGGGTCGGAGAAACCAAAAGCCTTTGCCCCAGGGGTGGTTGCACCCAGACGAAGCTGATCCACTTCGCTCAGCGCGTGCCAATCGGGATCGTCATCAGGAGTTTCTGAGTGGCCAGTTAGTCTGTTCGCTTCAAAACAGTATTTTTTAAAATAGTCCACTACATTTCGTATTGGGATCTTGGAGCGGTGACGACCGGTCACAACGATTTCATTAATCGAGTCGTCTATTGGCGGCGTGGCCTTCTGTTCGGCCGTCTTGTCCGCCTCGATGCTTTCTTGAGCTAGGCAAATTGTCGGGACAAGGCATGGCAATAAAACTGCCACGACCAAACCAAGACGGGAGCGCCATTTGCACTGTCTGTAACTTGTAGCAGTGCTCAGCATCCATTGATCTCCCAAACGCCTACAGTAGAGAAGCTTTCAAAAAAACAAAAATTATCCGAAACGTCGCGTCTGAAGTTTCGAATCAAAAGCCGACTTTCCACTTCATTCCGGTTCCCGCCATAAACAGGCGTCAACGCCACCACGTCACCGGTCATTCGGCAATTATATACTTGACGTACCGATAGAGCGAGTCGATGGAATGGAAGACAGGCCGGCGCTAGAAGTTGAGAATGAGAAGCTTCGCGAAGCACTCGCGGGGCTAATCTCGAATTTTGAAGATTTGGAAGAAAGTGCATCCCTAGCCGCAGTGCGTGCTCGCGCTCTGTTGACCTCGCTATGCAATCGTTCTGATTTTACCTAGCGGCGTTAGTTCAATTGGCACTTTCCAACGTGCATGGCGTCGATCAGGGCTATATTCGTCACACCATTGCGCTGCTTGTAAATCGGTCTCAAGTATCGGGAAACCAATAGTAGCTGCCAGACCAGGCACTTTCATGGTAGAACTCACCCCTAGACGCACTTCTTTGCCCTCTGTCGACCATCCAGCCTCGGCTTCAACGAGGTTCCCGTCGGGCATAATATAACGAACTCCGTGCATGGCGGTTATGGCGAACAAGATTATCAGAGGCTTTTTGCGCTCCAGATCGTATTCTTGACCCGCGTCCATGAAACCGTGCTTCGTAAGTAATGATGAAAATTCAGCAAAAAAGCCGTTTCCTGTGTATGCGGGGCGAATTAGCATGAAGCTGCTCAGGCATTTGACAAGCGCTAACTCCTGATCTTCGATTTTGGGACGTCCCCACTTGATCCGCCCGCTAGGCATTTTCACAAATTTGCGCTTCAGCTTGGTAAGGCGCGTGGACGCTTGCGGTCTGGTTAAGCCGGTTTCCCTCATCAGAATGTCGTCATCCAAGAGCCTGAACGTGACGTCCATGGCTTCAAAAAAGCGTGGGGGCGCATCGTCCAAATTTAGGTCTCGGTTCGCCCCTTCGGCAAATCGTGGCATGTGAAAACACGCCATTTCATAATGTTCGCTTACGCGCGACAAGGAGATGCCCTTTGTGCGAGCGTCGGAATGGCCCAGCATGTGGCCAACGTCGCGCACTGTCTGCATCCCATATGAGTTCTCTCGCAAAAACAACAGCAGCATGCTAATGTCCTGCAACTGAAATTTCTGATTTATCATGCGCTGCGCCCGCGCCCGGTATTCACCTTTTCGCACTACGCCCGCCTACCTTGGACCGTTAAAATGAATCAGACACCGGATTTCACCGACAAAAAGGCCCTTGATCAACGACGCGACGATCTACTGAAGCGTGCGCTGGCAACCCCACCGGTCAGCAATGAGGATATCCTCAAGCGATCAAAAGAGTCTCACGGAAAATAGCGTTTACGGCGCTCACCCTTGGGTTCTGGCGGCTTGTAATAATCAGGCAGCGAGCGAACAAGGTTGCCGGTACATCAGGCGCTTGCCACGTGCGCCTTTGATCGCTTCGACGGTGCGCTCGCTGTCAGTCAAGGTGCGGGTGTTATAGCGAAAGTCAAATTCTGCGCAGTAGCGGGCAAGGTGTGCCTCGCTCATATGGTGATAGGTGCCGATCACGCCGCGCTTGAAAATTGAGAAGAAGTTTTCAACCGTGTTGCTGTGCTTGAAGCCACCAATGGTGACATACTCGCCCGCGCTGTGATTGACGCTGCCGTGACCGTTAAATTCGCGGCCAACGCCGGTGTAAACTGGGCTTTCATCTGTCATAAGGTGAGCCGAGCGAACAACGTTAGTCACGATTAGCGGGCGCAAGGTTTTTGCGTTCACGGTGGCAACATGGAAAGAGCGAGCGCGGCCATTGCGCTCCACCAGCGCGACAACAGCCTTCTTAGGTGCAGGTTTGCGGGTCGCACGGTTCTTGGCTTTACCGCCAACATAGGTTTCATCGGCTTCGACGACGGCATCAGAACCGTCGCCAAGCGGTGCACCGTCGCCGATCATGGCTTCGCGAATGCGGTGGGCCATAAACCAAGCCGACTTGTACGTGATACCTAACGAGCGGTGTAGTTCGTGAGCGCTGAAACCCTTCTTGCCGCCATTGAGCAGGCGAAACGCCATCAGCCACTTGTTCAGAGGGATTTTGCTGTCCTCAAAGATTGTGCCCACAGTGACAGAGAACGGCTTGGCGCACTCATTGCACTTGTACACGCCAGGGCGGGTGCTCTTGCCAGCTAACTTTGTGATGCGATCAAGGCCGCCGCAGCGGGGGCACACTGGGCCGTGCGGCCAGTGAAGGGCTTCAAGATGCTCGCGGGCTTTGTTGGCATCGCTATAAATTGGGTCGGTGATGTTCATGCATTCGGATTAGGCCCAAGCGGCTAGTACGTCAAGTATATAATTGCCATAAAAACTGCCCCATTTGATTAACTTCCAGAAAGTAATTGTCCGTCGTCAGAACATTTGGCGCAAAGTGTGGCGCGGATTAGCGGAGTTTTGGCCTCGTCTGGGGTTTGATATTAGGCGGCTAACTTGCTGTGCTGCAAGCGCCGATGTTCGATGGTCTTCCGTTTGATCCTTTCACGCTGTCTGATGATGGTTGTAGCCCTGCCGAAGTAAGCATCAGCGGGCGTCACGTTGCTCAGGCTCTCGTGGTAGCGCTGGTGGTTGTAATGCTCGACGAACGCCGCGATCTGGGCTTCGAGATCGCCGGGCAGAAAGTAGTTCTCCAGCAGGATGTGGTTCTTTATGGTCTGATGCCAGCGCTCGATCTTGCCCTGCGTCTGGGGATGGAACGGCGCGCCGCGCACGTGGTTCATGCGCTGGGCTTCGATGTATTCGGCCAGCTCGCCCGCGATGTAGCACGGGCCATTGTC
>JBBSCQ010000144.1:0-3911 GCA_038250105.1 Burkholderiales bacterium
AGTGGAAGGGCCCTTAAAAATATCAGCGCCGACAAGCACTCGCCAATTGCGTTCGAAGTTCCAAGTCAGGCGGGGTCTGAAAAGCCAGTCAGTCCGATTGAGGCTTGAGATAAACATTGCCTGGGCTTCCCAATGGTTGAATAGTTTTGTATTCAACAGGAGGCTATAACCATTTTCGCGTTTGTCAGGAATGATGTCTGCGTTGTAGTTAAAGAACTGGCGCTGGAATGCTTGAATATTGAAGCGAGCCTCTGCAGGAAGAGCGAAATCTAGGCCTACTGCCCAATCCAGTGTGTTTTGCGGCGTAACTCCGTCGCTATCTGTAGGATTTACTGAGAAGCTGCGTCCTTGGGTATAAACAGCTTCGCTTTTCAGCACAACATCGCCGAAATCTTTGGCCAAAGTACCACCGAATTGGTTGATACGATCATGGCGAGCCTGGTAGACAACAGTCGGCGTTGGGGAGAAGAGGACATCACGATAAAAAGTCTGGTTGATATCCGTGCTGCGGTAATAGAAGGCGGAGACATCCCAGCCATTTTTGAGCGTCGATAAGCGAAGACCGTAGTTCATGTTCTCGGCATTGCGTTCCGGGCGAAGTTCTTGTCGGTATTGCACATTAAAACCAGGTGGAACCGGAAGATTGGGGTAAAACTCGGCACCGGGTTTACCGATGTTGTCGTAGCTGGCGACCGGAATCCACAGAACTTCGGCATGGAAATCGTCGGCGAAGTATTCGGCGCGGGCGGCCCATTGGGGGATACGCATCTGATCAAAATCGGGCAGGATGAACTCGCGCTGATCGCGGGCGGAGACAACGTCAGCAAAGAACAGGCCAACCATTTCACCCCAGACGACATGCTGGCGGCCAAGGCGAAAATCCCAGTTCCCAGCGCTGTAATCGAGGTAGTTCTCGCGCAGGGCGATGTTGAAGCGCTGGTTTTTGTCGACCTCCGAATTGTAGAAGTCGTTTATGCCGTAAACCGCGTCATAGTCGAAGCGGGCACCAAGCTTCCATTTCAGACTATCAGTCAGCTTGCCTTGGCTACTGAGATCAGCCCGGGTTCGTAATTTAGACCAATGTTCAGGTGTTGCGGTGGTGCGGGCGGCTTCGAATTGCAGGAAGCCCTTGATGCCGCTCCCAGTGGAGGCCGTTGTTTTGGCTGGGATGGGTAAGTCGTCACCGAACAGATTGTCATCAGCAGCCTGAGTGCTTAGTGAGAAGCAGTACAGGACTAATTGCGTCAAGTGATAGATGGTTTTGATTTTTAACACGTGTTTTGATCCAGAGAATTGTTATTCGGAAACTTCCTCGTCGTCGCCCTCAGGCAGGTTGCGAACGTGGGCCAGATTCCATGTTTTGCCATTACGTACTCCAAAGGCAGCAATGCAACCATCTTCTACTTGCACCAATCGATCAGCATGGTCGATTACCTTTTGATCATGCGTCGAAAAAATAAAGGTGGTCTTAAGGTGTCGATTGATCTGCTTCATCAACTTGAGAATCTCTCGGCCGGTCGCTTTATCCAGATTGGCTGTTGGTTCGTCGGCTAGCACAATGGCTGGCTTTACAGCGAGGGCGCGAGCAATCGCAACGCGCTGGCGCTGCCCGCCGCTGAGCTGGTTAGGTCGATTATTGGCATATTTGCTCAGACCGACAATATCGAGAAAATACTTAACGCGCCGCTTGCGTTCCTCTTGTGTGATGTCTGGACGGAGTAGCAGCGGATATTCAACATTTTCGGCGGCCGAGAGTACGGGAAGCAAATTGAAGGTTTGAAAGATGAAACCAATGGAGCGGCCGCGTAAATCGGCCAGTTGGTTGCCAGATAGGGCAGAGACATCTTGGTCGTTGAGGTAAATCTTGCCGCTAGTTGGCTTGTCGATACAGCCGATCAAGTTGAGGAGGGTGGTCTTACCACTTCCGGAAGGGCCTGAAATGGCGAGGAAGACGCCGGGTTCAATGGCGAGTGTTATATCATGCAGTGCGTGGACGGTCTGTTCGCCAAGCTGAAAGTCCTTTGAGACGTGTTCGATTCGTACGACGCTCATACTAGTTAACACCAAACCAATGCGAAGGAATGTGGATGATACGCAATGGCAACAAGAGGCTGGGAGTGCGGGGCTGTTTACTAATTTCCGGCATGGTTTTGTCGCTCCAGACTTTCACGGCGGTGGCGGAGCAAGCTGGCTCTGCTCTGGTTGATGACTCATATGCCCGAAGTATAGTGGAAAAGGCGGACTTGGTTCGCTTCCCGGCTGATGGCTTTCAGGTCGATATTGTAATCAATACCAGTCAACCGGATACGCCGGCTGAAACGCGTAAATACCGAGTTTTGCAGAAGGGCAACGAAAATACGGTTGTTATGGTTGTCGAGCCGGCCTCTGAGCGCGGTCAGATCATTCTGATGAAGGGGCGGGATCTTTGGGTGTTCATGCCGGAAGTTTCACAGCCAGTACGAATTTCCCTGGCTCAACGTTTGACGGGACAAGTGGCCAACGGTGACTTGGCGCGAGCCAATTTCGCTGCTGATTACAACCCGAAAGTGCTGCGCAACGAAACGATCAATGGCGAAATCTACGTTGTAATGGAGTTGACCGCGGTTGATCGCTCGGTGACCTATCAGAAGGTGGTGTATTGGGTAAATCAGAAAAACGCGTGGCCACTTAAGGCTGAGTTTTATTCACTCTCCAATCGGCTGTTGAAGAAATGTAATTACGAAAATTTCCAGATGCTCGGCGGCAAGATTCGACCAACGCGTTTGGTGATGGAGGATGCTTTGCGTAGTGGAGAGAAATCTCTGCTTGATTACAAAGAAATGAAGTCGCGTGATTTGCCGGACAAGATTTTTACCAAGGATTACCTCAAGAAGCTCGCGGAGTAAGTTTTAAAGCAATCTCGGCGAGGATGACAAAATCCTATTTTTGATGCCTAAGGAAGGAGGCGATCAGTCAAAAAGCAGCGCCGCAGCAACCTTGCGGCCTTCGGCAGCGAGAATGTTATAAGTGCGACAGGCGGCTTTCAGGTCCATGACCTCCAGACCAATGCCGGCCGGGGCGAA
This sequence comes from Burkholderiales bacterium, assembly GCA_038250105.1. GTDB lineage: Bacteria > Pseudomonadota > Gammaproteobacteria > Burkholderiales > Rhodocyclaceae > Azonexus. The sequence goes on from JBBSCQ010000144.1 coordinate 3,063, forward strand.
GGGGCGGAGCAGGGCGCCGGGAGGGAAGCGCAGCTGCTTGCCGGTGCCGAGTAGAATTATTTCTGTGCCCAGTTCGAGCAGCTTTTGTATGTCAGCTTCGGTCAGTGTGCTGATTGTTGCGGTCGACCATTCAAGAATGATCGATTCTGGCAACAGGATCAGGTTTTTCTCGTGTTTTTCCTGGTTGACCGCAACATAGTCGTCACCATAAGCGGTAAAAACATTGAGTCCGGCAGTATTGGAGATATGAAGTTTCACTGGCTGATCATCCTGAAAATCCCGCCAAAATTGCGGTGCAACCGACGTTAAAGTAGGATTATACCTTTTGGGGCGCAGTAGTCTGGCTGATGGCGGCTGGAGACGGTCCCGCTGGACAGCGTTCATGAAACAAATCAAGAAGTCCGCCAAGCTTGCCAACGTCTGTTACGACATCCGCGGCCCCGTGCTGCAGAAGGCAAAACAGATGGAGGAAGAGGGCCACAAGATCATCAAGTTGAACATCGGCAATCTGGCCGCGTTCGGCTTCGATTCGCCGGAAGAAATCCAACAGGACATTATCCGTAACCTACCTAACGCGGCGGGTTACACGGATTCGAAAGGGATTTTCGCGGCGCGTAAGGCGATCATGCACTACACCCAGCAAAAGGGTATCAAGGGCGTGACGCTGGATGATATCTATGTCGGCAATGGCGTCTCCGAACTGATCGGCATCGCGATGAATGGCCTGCTCGATATCGGCGACGAGGTGCTGGTTCCGGCCCCGGATTATCCGCTGTGGACGGCGGCAATCAGTCTTTCCGGTGGTACGCCGAAGCATTACCTGTGCGATGAAGAGAATTGCTGGTATCC
>JBBSCQ010000145.1:0-3788 GCA_038250105.1 Burkholderiales bacterium
CTGGCTATTCCAATCTGATAAAAAAGGTCTGCCAAACAGTTTCTGTCATTACATCCCGTAAATACATTAGCTGAACGCCTGCGTCTTTTCAAAGTGTCCTGACGATGACAGTCGCCAGGTGCCACTTGCTGGTATCTTTGCCGCTGATATCTGGCCATGCCGCCGGATGCAGTATAAAAATACCGGAGACCAAATGACTTACGCTATCGACTCAATCCCCTTGTGGGAACCTAATCCTGCCACTGTTGGCGACACTGGCATGGCGCAGTTCATGCAAAAGATCGGGCACGCTCGCTATGCCGATCTCTGGCAGTGGTCGGTCGATCAGCCGGAAGCGTTCTGGTCGAAAGTCTGGGATTTCTGTGGTGCTGTTGGTGACAAGGGTAATGTCGTATTGGTTGGTGGCGACCGAATGCCGGGGGCGCGCTGGTTCCCCGAGGCGCGGCTGAATTACGCTGAAAACCTGTTGCAGAAGCGAGATGCCGGCGAGGCGCTGGTCTTTTGGGGCGAAAACAAGGTTAAGCGCCGGATGAGTCGGGCCGAGCTTTATAGCGAAGTCGCCCGTTTCCAGCAATTTCTGATCGCCGTCGGAGTGGGTGAGGGCGACCGGGTGGCCGGCTACCTGCCGAATTTGCCGGAAACGCTGATCGCCATGCTCGCCGCGACCGCGCTCGGCGCGGTCTGGTCATCGGCCTCGCCGGATTTCGGTGTGCAGGGCGTGCTCGACCGTTTCGGCCAGATCGAACCGAAAGTGCTGATTTGCGTTGATGGCTACTGGTACAACGGCAAGGAAGTTGACTGTCTGGCGAAAAATGCCGAGATTGTCAGCAAAATGCCTTCGTTATTGAAAGTCGTCGTCGTGCCTTACCTGAGCGCGGCGCCGGAAATCGCGTCAATCGCCAATGCGCTGTGCTGGCGTGATATTGCTACCACCCTAGAGTCAACGGCGGCTGCGACCATAGAATCAACGGCTGGCCCTAGGGTCGACACCAAAAAAGAGGTGATTTTCAAACGCCTTGCCTTCAACCATCCGCTGTTCATCATGTTTTCCTCGGGCACTACTGGCGTGCCGAAGTGCATCGTCCATTGCCACGGTGGTGTGCTGTTGCAGCACCTGAAAGAGCATCAATTACACAGCGATGTTCGCCCCGGTGACCGCCTGTTTTACTTCACCACCTGTGGCTGGATGATGTGGAACTGGCTGATTTCCGGCCTGGCTTGTGGCGCCACCTTGCTGCTCTACGACGGCTCGCCGTTTGCCGCCAAGGGCACGGTGCTTTTTGATTATGCCGCCGCTGAAAAAATGACCCATTTTGGTACTTCAGCCAAGTTCATCGACGCCGCCGCCAAGCTTGGCTTGATGCCCGGCAAGACGCACGATTTGACAGCGTTGCGTGCGATGTTCTCAACGGGCAGCCCGCTTTCGCCGGAAGGTTTCGATTGGGTTTATCGCGAAATCAAGCAGGATATTTTGCTCGCCTCGATCTCTGGCGGCACCGACATCGTCTCCTGCTTTGTTCTCGGCAATCCTGTGTTGCCGGTCTATCGCGGTGAAATCCAGTGCCGCGGTCTGGGCATGGCAGTCGATGTTTTCAACGACGCCGGCCAGCCAGTGCGCAGCGAGAAGGGCGAGTTGGTGTGCACCAAACCTTTCCCGGTTATGCCAGTTGGTTTCTGGGGTGATCCGGAGGGCAAAAAATATCAGGCGGCTTACTTCGAGCGCTTCGCCAATATCTGGTGCCACGGCGATTTTTCGGAAATCACTGCCCACGATGGCGTGATCATCTATGGCCGTTCGGATTCAACGCTCAACCCCGGCGGCGTGCGCATCGGCACGGCGGAGATTTACCGGCAAGTTGAACAGTTACCGGAAGTTCTAGAGTCGCTGGTGATCGGCCAGGACTGGCCGCCGGGCAAGAACGACGATGTCCGGGTCGTCCTCTTCGTCAAGCTGCAGGAGGGTCATGCGCTGGATGCCGGCTTGGTCGAACGGATCAAGCAGCAGATCAAGGACAACACCACGCCGCGTCATGTGCCGGCCAAAGTGGTGCAGGTGGCTGATATTCCACGGACCAAGTCAGGCAAGATTGTTGAATTGGCGGTGCGTAATGTGGTGCATGCGCTGCCGGTGAAAAATATTGAGGCTTTGGCCAACCCTGAGGCACTGGCGTTTTTCCGGGAGCGGCTGGAGTTGGCCGACTAGTGCCAGCCTTTGGTTCTGTGGTGTTAGGCGCGACCGGCGAACAATGTGGTCAGGCCAGGCACCTTGCGTGCCAGTTCCAACCCCTTGCCGAAGAGCCAGCCGAGCGCGGCAGTAATGCGCTGGCTGGCCGCCGGGCTTTCAATCCAGCGGTAAAACAAGGTCGCTGCCACAATGCTTGCGGTCAACGCCAGAAACAGGCCAAAAATGGCCGACATAGGCGATGAGAACTCCAGCTTGGCATAGAGGCCATTGGCCAGCAGCAAGATCGGGAAGTGCACCAGGAAAATCGAATAGGAAATTTGCCCAAGGAAGGCCAGCGGTCGGGCATTCGGCCATTGTTCAAGCAGGCCGGTGCGGCGGCTGAAACCGAGAATCAGGGCGACGCTGAGTGCCAGCGCGATGCGCAGGCGGAAATCGACGACCAAGGCGGCAATGACGACGGTGGCAATGACCCCAAGCCAGGCCGAAAGCTGGCGGCGGCCGGAGGCCCACCAGGCGGCGGCACCCAGGCCATACGAAGCAAAAAAGTAGATCGCCCAGTTGTCCCAACTGGCGTCACGGTTGAACCAGAAAAGCGAGGCGGTGGCGGCGATCAGCACCAGTATCGGGGCAAAGTAGCGGATGCGGCCGAGCCAGAGCAGCATGGCCATCAGCGCGAAAAGCTGGAAATCGATGGCGATGTACCAGACGCCCGCAGAAAGCGATTCGAAGCCGAGCAGACCTTGCAGCAGGAAAGCATGGGCCAGCCATTGTTTGACCGTGGCGCGGGCCGGAATGGCTTCGTCGTTCATCCAGTGATCGGCGATGGCGGCGGCCACAATAGCCAAACCAATGGCGGCCAGATAAGGCACGACCAGTCGCAGATAGCGCTTCCAGATCAGGGGCAGCGGCGAGGCGGCCAATGCCTGTCCCTGGGCCGAAAGGGCGCGGGCGGCGAGGAAGCCGGCGATGACCAGAAAGACCTGAACCGCCATGCGGCCGTAGTCGAAAAACCAGCCGACGGCACCCGGAAACGCTTCGTGCGCCATCGCAGCCAACGGCCCGTAGGAGGCGAAATGGGTCAGAAGAACAAGCAGCGCCGCAAGCGCCTTGAGGGCGTCGATCAGGGGCATGCGGTTGGCAGGGTGACTCATGACAATAATTTTACACGATTTGCTGCGGTGCACAAAAGCTGATCCCGGCTTGCTTGTACAGGCTTGTTAAGTGTTACAGGAAAACTATTTTGAAATGTCATTCCCGGCTTGACCGGGAATGACATTTCAAAATAGTTAAACGGTTTTACTTAAGGTGCTGCTGATTAATTCGTCATCCCTGCGTAGAGCCTGCCCTCGAATGATTTAATCGGGGGCGGGGATCCAACACCTTGGTTTTCCTGGGCTCCCGCCTCCGCGGGGATGACAAACTATTCAGCGTTGCCTCAAACAAAACGCGCGATGAAAGAATTGGTGCACAAAGGCGGCAAATCAACCCATACCCGGTGGCCGCTGCCTGGCGCAACGGTGACACTTTCACCTGCCTTGTTTTCCATGCGCCGCAGCGTCCAGGCATGGTTGCCAGACGGATGAACGCACTCGAGGTGGTCGCC
>JBBSCQ010000146.1:0-3684 GCA_038250105.1 Burkholderiales bacterium
CGCCATGTCTTCGCCGACGGCGGTTATGCCGGAGACAAACTCACGGACGCCCTCAACGGCAATGGTGAGTGGACCCTGGAGATCATCAGGCGATCAGACACCGCGAAGGGCTTCGAACTGTTGCCACGGCGCTGGGTGGTCGAACGCACCTTCGCATGGCTGGGCCGCTGCCGCCGCCTCGCCAAAGACTGGGAAAGGTCCATCGAAAGCTCAACCGCATGGGCCACCATCGCCAGCATCCGAATGCTTTCCCGGAGAACGGCAAGGCATTGCTATGCATGACAAACTTCTGAATCAGGCTCTAAGATACCCAGATTTGCGCGGCTGGTTTGGAGGCTCTTGGCAGTCGGCATCAATCGCGGCATACCGCGTCGATGGAAATCGAGTGGAGACCGGGCATTGGCGATCCGACCGCGATCGGGTGGATCACAGTTGCGATGTACCTGATTGCGTCTATTGCTTGCTTCACTGCGGCCAATCGATCTCAGTTTGCCGGTCGCCATTGGCGGAAAGATGGGATGCTCTGGCTCCTGCTCGCGCTGCTCTCCCTCGGATTGGGTATCAACAAACAACTGGATCTCCAGTCCCTCTTCACCGAGCTGGCGCGGGATGCTGCAAAGGGTGGCGGATGGTACGAAAAGCGCCGCGCCTATCAGCAGGTCTTCATTGTGGGCACCGCCTGTGTCTCCGCAGCCACTGCAGTGCTTCTCCTGCTTTGGTCATGGAGACTGGGGCGCGTGCAGTGCATCGCCATCTTTGGTGCCTGCTTTATCCTCGCCTTTGTTGTGGTTCGTGCAGCGTCATTTCACCACGTAGATCAGTTGCTCTCCGATAGAGTGCTCGGTGCAAGGTGGAACTGGATAAGCTAGCTGTCTGGGATTGCGATCGTGGGGTTTTCAGCGATCCACTATGTAAGCACACATCGGCTGGGGAAGTTTGGAATCCCACGTTCGGACGCGCCACAGGCAAGGGTCAGTTAGAGCGGTGTTCAGGAGATCGTAAAGACGGTGCTTGAGCACTTTTAGCAGCCTTGCCGCCGCCCGCCGATGGCTGAAGTCTAATATCAACACGACCTAGCTCAATCGTCGCCTTAGATGTCGTCATGCAACGGAAAAGTCACCACATTTGGAGGGCGATTAATCAACCGTGCCGGATTTCCTACAGCTGTGTGATTTGGAGGAACGTCCCGAAGAACGACGGCATTTGCCCCTACCCTCGAGCCATTTCCAATGGTGACAGCACCGATAATCTTTGCGCCGGCGCCGATATAGACATCGTTTCCGACACGCGGCACCTCTCCTGCGCCGATCATGCCGATCGTGACTTGCTGCATAATCATACAATTCTTGCCGACAACGGCGTCACCATGAATTATCACGCCATTTGGATGAGGCAGCTTCAAGTCGAAACTGATGCTTGCACGAGGGTCAATATCAGAATGAGTGACAACGCTCCACAGCGTCCACCGGAGGCGCGCAAATTTGCGCAGTAATCTATGATAAGGCCCCGGCTTCGCACGATGAATTTGATAGTCTCGGATGCTGTTGAGCAAATGACGGTCAAACATTAGCTAGCCTCGAATCTGACAATATTAGCGGTGCAAAGATCAGTTGGAAGATTCTCGGCTATTTTGTCGAACATTTCATAACGCTTGCGGTACATTTGTCGCTTTTTTGCAGGAGTTTCATCCGCAGTCCGACGCGCGATAGAGATTGGTAGGCTATAGTGAGTATCGGCCTCCAGAGTGCCACCGCGATCTATCCAGACTACATCATAGTCTGAATCAGATACCTTTCCTTTGAAGTACGAGTGACGTGAGATCCTGAAAGATTCTGATACGGCTAGGATACGCTGAACACCAATCAACTTACCGAACATGCGGAGGCCGTCGAGAAGGAAGTCACGCGGGCGAACACCATAGAACGACTTTGTAAGGTCGCGGTAGATATCAAGGATATTTTCAGCGTTACGCCCTTGAATACCGCCAATGAAAATTTCGCGCACGGGAGTGTCGTTCAAAGAAAATGACACCGTAAACGCGCGGAAGTTACCTTTGAAAAGACTCAGCGCCAAATGTCCCTCGCGGGCAAGCCAGAGCGGCCGGTCAATGATCAGAGATATGCCCTCACTGAATTCAGACAGGTCGACCAAAACTAGCTTCTCGTCAGTACTCAGCTGAAGGCCTGGCACTTTCTGTACGACCTCTAAATGCGCTCGAATCCGCCTCACGCGCTCCGCCGCATCCCATGTCGCACATTGGTAGGGCCAGAAAAGATTTCCCAAGGTTTGAGGGTCATCGGCCAATTGCTGGGCAAGTAATGCATCTGGTCTGGCGAGAACGGACGCTGCTTCAAAGTTTCTCAAGGCTGCGAGGGTAAACTTCGTCCTTAACTTCGCATCTGTACTGACCAATTTGCTCGAGCCCCATGCCCATCTAGCAAGTGCGATTTGCTTGTGCATAGTCAACGTTCCCGCCCCTCAAGACAGGCCTGTCCCGGCCTCCAGCCATCTACGTCAAAACGAAGATCTTGAGCAACAACGGATGACGGCTCTCAACCCATTTTCGATTATGATAGGGCCTGAGGCTCATTCCCGAAAGCGGCATGGCTGCTTATGGCGGAACCAAACGTTCAACAGGGTGGCCGTGAACGACTGGCTCTGGTCGGAAGCAGCAATGAGCGCTCTAGCCTCGGAACTGCAGCTTTCCGAAGGCGATCGGATGGAACCTGCCGTTTATCAATGTGACGGAGGTGCACGCTGGGGCACGTGTTAAATTTAAACGAACCGAACGGGTGTCAAAATTGCTATTGAAGCGGGGGCGGCGAACCGCCCCCGCATCGTCATCAGTAGTAGACGAAGTCCTGTCCGGTGAAAACGTTTATAAGTTGGCCGGGCAGCATGACGGCAGATCGGCCAGAGATTACCATCGAGCCTAACAGGGCACCGACGCTGTTGCCGCGCCCCTCTTGGCGGTGCATCCCATTCAGCGCGATGCGGCGACCGCTCACGCTCACGCTGTCGAACGTGACCTCAAACTTGCCGGATTTGCCACCGATTGCGCGACCCGTCTTCCACGTGATCGTTCCACTTACGGACGAGCCACGGCGGATGACAACCTTGTTCCCTTCGACCACATCCTCGACGACACGGAACATGACCTGCTGCCCCTCCTCGATGTGCTTGCTGCTAATCTCTTGAGCAGGCGTAATGACGAGCATTGTTCCGGAAGGCAGAAGGAAGCTGCCGGGCTGCGGGCCTTGGATTTGGGCAGGAGCATTGACGGTGGGCTGGTTGGCATAGCCAGCTTGCGCCACAGCGATCTGCGGAACGGCTAGGAGCGATGCGGTAAGCAGAAGTCTGAACATTTACGGGTCCAATCATCAGTTGATTTTTTGCTCATACTCTCAGCCATTTAAAAAAAGATTATTCGCAAACGCCGCCGTTCGCCTTCCCACCCATCACCAGTGATGAATAGGTCTGATGCGTGTTCCTGAAAGCGGCATGGCGGCTTCGGGCGGAACCAGACGTTCAATTTGGCCTCCGTGAGGGTCTGGAGCTGGTCGACAAGAGCCTGAACGGATTTGCATCTTCCCGCCTTCCGACCGTTATTCAACTGGCCAATCTGGCCACAGGAGAATAATCATGGAGATACCTGAAACCGCAACTGATGCCACCAAGCGACCG
>JBBSCQ010000147.1:0-3557 GCA_038250105.1 Burkholderiales bacterium
ACGCTAGCGGCTTCTCACACAGCACATGGGAACCGGCGTTAAGGGCCTCGATCGCCATCGGCTTGTGAAAGATATTAGGCGTCGCAATCACTGTAATATCCGGCTTCACCTCGGCCAACATCTTTTTATAATCGGTAAAGGTATGGGGTATGTTTTTTTCTGCCGCGATTGCCTTTACCCGTTCTTCATTCACATCACAGAGCGCTTCGACGGAAACATTGGGAATGCTCTGGAAATTGGGAATGTGGCCGACTTGGACAATCTTGCCGGCGCCAATAATGGCGACACGATACTGTTGATTTGCCATAAGTTTTTTTCTCTTTCATTTGCTGGGTAAGGGTGACGATTCCGCCAAAACTAGGACCGGTTTCTGTCACAATTTGCTTGCAACAATTGACAATGAGTTTGAATTCATTGACATTTATTGTACCGCTACTCTACTTTGCCAAATAAAATGGCGTGAACAAACTTGGGTCCATGCACGCCCAGGGTCAGGTTCATTTCGATGTCGGCCGATTTGCTGGGGCCGCTGATCAGGGCGAGATTGGCGTGGCTGCGCACGGTGTCGACCAGTGTGCCGGCCTGGCGCTGTTCGCTCAGCCACGCTTCCACGTTTGGATAGAGCCGTGCGAATGGGATCAGCGCGATGTGGCGAAAGGGCAGCAAACTAGCCACGCGGTTGGTCTGCGCCCCAGCCATCATCAGCAGCGAACCAGTGGCAGCAAAGGCGGCTGTTGCACCCGTGACGCCAAAGCGGATAAAGCGCACCTGGCTGCGGCTCTCTTCACTGCGCAGCTCTTTGGGCACAACAACCTTCATCTCCATGTCGTGCAGGGCGTCGTCCAGGCCGGGCACAGGCAGCGCGGCCGGATCCCAACAGAGGATGCTGCGTTCCTGGCCGGTTTCTAGGATGGCGCCCTTCTGGGCGAGCTTCTCTTCCGCCATCCAACCCAGCAGGCGGTTGATCAGCGCCAGGCGCGCCTCGGCCGTCGATTCGACGATCTCAAACGTGCCGTGCAAGCGAGTCAGTTCAGCGCCAAAGCGTTTGGCCAGCGCCAGTTTATCCCCTTCTGCCGCGGTTACCGTCATGCGGGTTTCCGCGGTCAACGGCGCTACATCGTAGGGCGGAAAATGACGGTTGGGTTGGTTTAGCGCGCTGCGTAGCTTGGTCAGAATTTCGTTGCGTGCGGTCATAGGAATTATAGCCTTGCTGTTTCTCGTCGCTTGTCACGCACTCAGTTTGGTGCTATACTTTTTGCCAGAAAGACAACGCAGTTTTACTAGCCAAAGGTGCTTTATGCAATTAGAAAACTATTTTGACTTCCTGGCCCCCAATGACATTCGCGTCAAAGGCACACGGGTCGGCATCGAAACGATTTTGCTCGATTATCTAGATCTGGGACTTTTTCCGGAAGATATTGCCCTTCGCTATCCCACATTAACACTCGAATCTGTTTACGCAACTATTACCTACTACTGGCACAATCGCGAACAGGTAGATACGTATTTGCACACTTGGAAAGCGCATGGTGAACAGATGCGCCAAGCGCAGGAATTGAATCTACCCCCAGCAGTGAAACGATTGCGCGAAATCATTCGTAAGCGGCAGGCTGAAGCAAAGATTGAGCCAATGGCAATGGTATGAATACACCTGATTTCTTGTTTGATGAAAATATACCCGTTGCAATTGCCACTCAGTTACACCGCCACGCCCCACAAGTTAAGGTGTACAAAATCGGCGAAGCACCTGCACCGTCCAAAGGAACGCTTGATCTTGATATTTTACTTTGGTTGGAAGAAAATTATTGTTGGCTTATCACGAATAATCGAACAAGTATGCCTGGTCATTTGTTCGACCACATGAATGCCGGCCACCATATTCCCGGTATTATGATTGTTCCCGATCCGCTCAACGTCGGTGAGGTGCTGGCGGAGCTCATTTTGATCTGGGGTGCTAGTCTTCCTGGAGAATACAAAGACCGGATCGTCTATCTCCCCGTTTATACTGCCCCCCAATGTCAAGACCACAAAGTGACAAAAATAAGGTGGAAGGGAAAATATGATAGAATCTATAGTACTTGGATGGAGGATAGAGCACTGCTGGAGAGCAACTTGAGCGCCATCCAAGTGCCGAGTGGGAGGTCAGAGCAGCGGTACTGCTCTGACTTTTTTTATTAAACCCACGCGGCAGTTATGTCGATCCTCTCCCATTTGGCTAAAAAGCGTTAAACTCAAAACGAACGAATACTCCTTGAATAGATGACAGCAGGGGTTTGGTTGCCAAGACTCTGATGCGGACGCTCGTAATTGTATAGCTGAAAATAGCGAGTAAGTCCTTGGAGGAGTGCCGGTACTGTGTCATAGAGGTAAAGATAAATATCTTCGTATTTGAGCGAACGCCAGAAACGCTCAATAAAGATATTATCCAATGCTCGGCCTCGACCATCCATACTGATTTGAATTTCTGCTTGTTCCAGCACAGAAGTAAAGCAAAGTGCGGTAAATTGCACCCCCTGATCACTGTTGAAAATCTCCGGCTTGCCCAGGGTCAAGGCCTGCGATAATGCCTCCACACAAAAAAGTGAGTCCAGGGTATTGGAAAGTCGCCAGGTCAGCACGTAGCGACTGAACCAGTCGATGACTGCGGTCAGATACATAAAGCCGTTTGCCAGCGGGATATAGGTGATGTCTGTGCTCCAGACCTGATTGGGACGGGTAATTTTCACTCCCCGTAGCAGATAGGGATAGATTTTATGGGCTGGATTCATGACCGTCGTATGCGGTTTTGGATACAATGCCTCAATCCCCATGACACCCATCAAGCGCGCTATCCGTTTCGGATTGACGAGATAACCGGCCCTTCTCAGACAAACGGTCATCCGTCGATAGCCGTAAAACGGTGTCTTCATGTATTGCTCATCCAGCAGACGCATCAAGTTTAGATTCTCTGCCGTTTCACTGGCTGGTTCGTAATAATACGTTGCTCGATTGAGCCCCACGAGTTCGCATTGTCGGCGGATACTGATTGCTTCCTCATTTTCTTCAATCAATCCTCGTTTTGCTTCAACTGTTGCGGGCAACTTTTTTTTTCAGCCACTCCAGTTCCATCTTGAGTCGCCCAATTTGTTCATATAATTCTGCTTGTCCTTCCGCTGGCAACCCTTTCTCGCCTTTCCCATTGCGCTTAAACAAACTCGCTCCTTCTTCCATGAGTTGGCGCTTCCATTGACTGATTTGGTTCGGATGCACCTCCTGTTCACTCGCTAACTGGTTCAGCGTTTTATTCTCTTTTGCCGCCTCCAATGCTACCTTGAATTTGTACTCCGCACTGTGTTGCTTGCGTTTCTTTTCTGTCATGTTGACCTCCAGTTTGAATGTGGATCCTTACTCTACATCCACCTTCTCTTCTGGTCTAGTTCTTGGGGGTCATTATAACCAACCGTATTCATCCGCCCGCGCGAAAGTATTGGCATAAATTATGGATTATCGACTGTCACAGTTTGTCATGATTTAAATGAAATAATTTGGCAGTATCAGCCCCGCCGCTCACTATCTCG
>JBBSCQ010000148.1:0-3545 GCA_038250105.1 Burkholderiales bacterium
GCGCCATGAGTGAGGCACTGGGTCAACAGCTCGGACAAGTCACCGCGCAGTTGATTTCCAAAAACATGAATATTGCCCCGACGCTGGAAATTCGGCCAGGCTACCGTTTCAACGTCATGGTTACGAAAGACATGACATTTTCCAAGCCTTACCAGGCATTTGATTATTAACCTCAAGGAGAAGTGATTATGAAGACGTTCACCAAGAAATTTTTAGCGGCTAAAACCGCCCTTGCCGTTGCGCTTGTCGCCGGCATTCTCACCACGCCGGTACACGCTGGTATTCCCGTCATCGACGGTGCCAACCTGACGCAAACCGTCATGTCGGCCATTGAAAACGTGGCGCAAACGCTCAAGCAGATTCAGCAGTACCAAACGCAATTGCAGCAGTACGAAAACATGATCCAAAACACGACGGCCCCGGCCGCCAATATTTGGGATCAGGCCACATCGACAATGAATCAGCTTCGCGCTTCTATCGACACGCTGAACTATTACAAAAACAGCCTGGGAAGCACTGATGCGTACTTGGGCAAGTTCAAAGACACGAACACCTATCGCAACTCGCCTTGCTACTCGCCAAGCGGCTGCACGGCCGCACAGTGGGCGGCGCTGGGCGACTCTCAACGCCTCGGCAGCGAAGCGCAAAAGAAGGCCACGGATGCGCTTTTCAGGGGTCTGGATAGTCAACAGGACGCAATGCAATCCGATGCCAGCCAGTTGCAACGCCTGCAATCGTCAGCGCAAGGTGCGACCGGACAAATGCAGGCCATCGGGTACGCGAACCAGCTCGCCAGCCACCAGGCTAATCAGCTCCTGCAAATTCGCGGCCTCTTGATCGCCCAACAAAACGTTATGGCAACCCGCAATCAGGTTCTGGCCGACCGCGAGGCGCAAGAAGCTGCGGCGTCCGCAATGCTTCGTACCGGCACGTACCGAGCAAGTCCACTTAAATCCTGGTGAGGAAAAAACATGAACATCAAACAATTTGTATTTTTAACTCTCGTAGCTGCCAGCACGGCCTTGATCAGCGCGTGTAGCCCGGACACCCCGCAAGCACTTCCAGCCGTGAATGAGGCGAACTGCGCGCCCGAAGCTATCGCCAAGATCAAGGACAAAGGCACGCGGCAGGAATTCGCGTCACAGTGTGTTCGTCGCGGCACGTTCGTGCCCAGTCCAGAAAAGAAATGGTGAGGTTTGAGATGAGAATGCCTGCCCAGCTTAGAAGTCCAACCCTCCTGTTATTCCTGTGGCTGGTGCTCTTCTCCGTCAATACCCATGCAGCCATCAACAACGTGGGTATTCTGGATGACGTTCTCAACCGTTATTCAACGGCTGCAAGTACGTGGGCCACCGTAATCACAGCCCGTGCAACCTGGCTGTTTTGGGTGCTCGCCACTATCAGCATGGTATGGACGTTCGGCATGATGGCCTTGCGCAAAGGCGATATTGCCGAGTTCTTTGCTGAATTTATTCGCTTCACCGTCACCACGGGGTTCTTCTGGTGGCTGCTTTCTAACGGCCCGGTAATGGCTACAGGGATCATGGACGGCCTGCGCACAATTGCTGGCAGCGCGACGGGTACAGGCTCATCGCTTACGCCGTCCGGTATCGTTGATATTGGCTTTGATATTTTCTTTAAGGTACTCGATCAGTCGTCGGTGTGGTCGCCGGTTGAGAGTGCAGTCGGGATCATCATTGCCGCCATCGTGCTTGTCGTCCTGGCGTTGATCGGCGTGAACATGCTGATTCTCTTGGTCAGCGGCTGGATACTTGCCTACGCCGGCATTTTCATCCTTGGCTTTGGTGGTGCAAAGTGGACTTCTGAAATGGCAATTGGCTATTTCAAGAGCGTTCTAAGTCTTGCCTTGCAACTCATGACTATGGTTTTACTGGTTGGCATCGGAAAGTCTTTCGTTGACCAGTATTACACCGCCATGAGTGCCGGTATCAGCTTGAAAGAACTTGGCGTAATGCTGGTTGTTGCTGTGATTCTTCTCGCGCTTGTCAACAAGGTGCCGCCAATGATTGGCGCTCTTGGCGGCGGTCACATTCACTCTATTGGCAGTGGCTTCGGTGCCGGCGCTGCGCTCGGCGCTGCGGCGATGGGCGCTGCTGCGGTGGCAACAGCAGGCGCGGCCCTCGCATCAGGCGCTACCAGCATGGCGGGTGGCACTCAGGCGCTGATGGCGGCTTTCTCGAAAGCCAACGCCTCAGAAAGCGGTGGCAGTGGCGGCGGTGGCGGAACTGGGGACTTGATGGCAGCGGCTGGTGGTGGCGGGGGTGATTCCGGTGGCGGTGGTAGCGGTGGGGGCAGCGCTCTTGCATCGGCAATGGGCGATTCTGGCGGTGGCGGCGGCTCACAAGGCGGCGGCGCAAGCGCCAGTTCTGACGCCAATGAGGCAGGGGACAAGGGCGGTGCTCCGGGTGAACAAAAGTCCGGTGGTGCCCTGGCAGCGGCCGGTGCAGCAGCAGCCAAAGTCGGCAAGGTAGCGGCCGGTACGGCCGCGAACCTGGCGCAAGGGTCATGGGACGTTGCAAAAGCCAAAGCCGGCGATATGAAGGATGCCGCGATGGAGCGCATCAGCGAGACAACGGGCGGGAAGATCGCAGCCGCCATCAAGGCCAGCAATGCAGCTCCCGAATCGGATTCAAGTTCGTCCGCGTCATTTGGTGACAACAGCCTTTCGGCTGGGACAGATAAATCGGCTGACGCTGATTCAGAAGTAGCGGCCTTCCGTGACCGCAATTCCAAAACCTCGTAACTGCAAAGGAGCATCAAACATGCGACGTAAAACCCTTCTCGCGTCGGCCGTCTTGGCAGTATCGGCGTTCACCATGTCCATCCCGGCCAGCGCTCAAGAAGTGCTGACTGGCGATACACGCCTGGCCTGCGAAGCCATCTTGTGCCTGGCGTCGGGCACCCGGCCCAGCGAATGCGCGCCTTCATTGCGGAAATATTTCAGTATCTCGTACCGAAAATTTAGTGACACGATTCGGGGGCGCGTGAATTTCCTCAACCTGTGCCCGGCCGGCAATCAAACACCGCAAATGCAGTCGCTCGTGAGTGCAATTGCGAATGGAGCAGGCCGATGCGATCCCGCATCGCTAAATCTCGAAATGCAGGTGTGGGGCGGCGGTGATAGCGGATACACATACATCAGCAACCAATTGCCCGATTACTGCTCGGCCTACATCGGCAATCAGTACTCGAACTTGGGCGGAGTGACGCCCAAATATGTCGGTGCGCAAGAACGGGGCGGGTATTGGGTCGCTGCCAGCGACTATGACGCGGCCCTTGCTGCGTACAACGCTCGCATCGCTGCGGAAGATGCGGCGAACCAGAACAACAACGGCGGCGGTGGCGGTTAAAGGGGTAGGGTGATGCCATTTGTCGATCTTCCGCCCCAGCTTCAAGAGCGCGTTGTGTGCTCCATTTCTGCGGCCGCAAAGTACGAGGTTCCGGCGAACATCGTGCTTGCGGTTGCAGAAAAAGAAGCTGGAAAACCGGGCCAGTGGGTGCGCAACGCCAACGGCACGCATGAC
>JBBSCQ010000149.1:0-3483 GCA_038250105.1 Burkholderiales bacterium
ATTCTGCTCTTCATCATGCTGACGCTGTTCGGCGTCATGTCGTTCCGGGCGATGAAAGTCCAGCAGTTCATGGACATCGATTTGCCGACAGTTAGCGTCACCGCTGCGCTGCCCGGCGCGGCGCCGGCGCAGATGGAAACCGAGGTGGCGCGCAAGATCGAAAATTCGGTCGCCACGCTGCAGGGCATCAAGCACATTTATACCAAGGTGCAGGACGGTTCAGCCATCGTCACCGTCGAATTTCGTCTGGAAAAGCCGACGCAGGAAGCCGTTGATGACGTGCGCGACGCCGTTTCCCGTATCCGCTCCGATCTGCCGGGCGAACTGAAAGACCCGGTGATCAGCAAGCTCAACATGGCCGGCGCACCGATTTTGACCTATACCGTCGCGTCGAGCCGGATGGACGACGAAGCCTTGTCGTGGTTTGTCGACAATGCCGTCAGCAAGGCGATTCTCAGCGTGCGCGGCGTTGGTGCCGTGGCGCGGGTCGGCGGCGTGTCGCGCGAAGTCAAGGTTGAGCTTGATCCAGCGCGTTTGCTTTCGCTGAAGGTGACCGCCGCCGATATTTCTCGCCAGTTGCGGCAAATTCAGCAGGATGCCTCTGGCGGCCGGGCCGATGTCGGCGGTGTCGAGCAATCGGTGCGCACCATCGCCACCGTGCAATCAGCGGCTGAACTGGGGGCGATAGATATCGTCCTTTCCGACGGGCGCAAGCTGCGTCTCGATCAGGTAGCAACGGTCAGCGACTCGGTCGCCGAAAAGCGCTCGGCGGCGCTGCTCAACGGTGCGCCGGTGGTTGGCTTTGAAATCACCCGCAGCCGAGGCGCCGGTGAAGTCGAGCTGGCCAAGAATGTGCGCGCCACGCTCGAAAAATTGAAAACGGATCACCCGGATATTTCGATCACCGAAGCCTTCAATTTTGTCGATCCAGTCGAGGAAAATTTCGAAGGCTCGATGATGTTGCTGATCGAAGGCGCCATTCTCGCCGTGATCGTCGTCTGGCTCTTCTTGCGCGACTGGCGCGCCACCTTCGTTTCGGCCACGGCGCTACCGTTGTCGATCATCCCGGCCTTCGCCGTGATGCAGCTGATGGGCTTTACGCTCAACGTCGTCACGCTGCTCTCGATGTCGCTGGTCGTCGGCATTCTGGTCGATGACGCGATTGTCGAAATCGAAAACATCATGCGTCACCTGCGGATGGGCAAAACGCCCTACCAGGCGGCGATGGAAGCCGCCGACGAAATCGGTCTGGCGGTCATTGCAACGACGTTTTCGCTGATCGCCGTCTTCCTGCCGACTGCCTTCATGGGCGGCGTGGCGGGCAAATTCTTCGTCCAATTCGGGTGGACCGCAGCAATCGCCGTTTTCTTCTCGCTGGTCGTCGCCCGCATGCTGACGCCGATGATGGCCGCCTACATTCTCAAGCCGCCGACGCGCGATCACGCTGAGGCCAGCTGGCTCAAACACTACGTCGGCTGGGTAACGTGGTGCATGCAGCATCGTTGGTTGACCACGCTGGCGGCGGCAGTTTTCTTCTTCGGCTCCTTCGCACTGGTGCCGCTGTTGCCGACCGGTTTTGTCCCGCCGGATGACCTGTCGCAAACCCAGGTTTATCTTTCGCTGGCGCCGGGCAGCACTTTCCAGGAAAGCTTTACCGTCGCTGAAAAAGCCCGCGCCATTGTCGAAAAACACCCGCATGTCAAGATGGTCTACACCGCTATTGGTGGCGGCGCGGCCGGTAGCGATCCCTTCGCGCCACGCGGTGCTTCCGAAGTGCGCAAGGCGACGTTGACGATCAATCTGACGCCGCGCCAGCAACGCGGTGGCATCACCAAGCAGACCGTCGAGCGCGAATTCCGCGAGGCGCTGACCGCCTTGCCCGGCGTTCAGGTCAAGGTCGGCCTCGGCGGCTCAAACGAAAAGTACGTGCTGGTCTTGGCCAGTGAAAACGGCGCGCTATTGGCCGATCACGCTCGCGTGGTCGAACGTGAACTACGCAGCATTCCCGGCATTGGCAACATCACCAGCACGGCCAGTCTGGTTCGGCCGGAATTGGTCGTCCGCCCTGATTTCGCCCGCATGGCCGATCTCGGCGTCACCTCGGCGGCGATTGCCGATACCTTGCGCATTGCCACGGCTGGCGATTACGACCAGAGCATCGCCAAACTCAATCTGGCGCAACGGCAGGTTCCTATCGTCGTCAAACTGCCGCCGGCAGCGCGTCAGGATTTAAGCTTGCTGGCGCAGTTGACCGTACCGGGCAAGAACGGCCCGGTGATGATCGCCAACGTCGCGACCCTGGCGATTGCTGGCGGCCCGGCCGAAATCGACCGTTATGACCGCCTGCGCAACATCAATTTTGAAATTGAGCTGAACAACCAACCGCTCGGCGAAGTTGAAAAGACTGCGCTGGCCCTGCCCAGCCTGCAGAACCTGCCGCCCGGCGTGATCCAGAGCACGGTCGGTGATGCCGAGGCAATGGGCGAACTCTTCTCCAGCTTCAGTCTGGCGATGGCGACTGGTGTGCTGTGCATTTATGTCGTGCTGGTCCTGCTTTTCAAGGATTTCGTCCAGCCGGTGACGATCCTTGCCGCGCTCGTGCTCTCGGTGCCGGGGGCGTTTCTCGCGTTGTTCGTGACGCAGACGGCGCTGTCGATGCCGTCGATGATCGGCTTGATCATGCTGATGGGCATCGCCACTAAGAACTCGATCCTGCTCATTGATTACGTCATTCTGGCCCGCCGCGATCACGGCCTCGACCGCTGGCATGCGCTGCTCGACGCCTGTCGAAAACGGGCCCGGCCGATTGTCATGACGACGGTGGCGATGGGCGCCGGCATGCTGCCGATTGCCCTCGGTCTCGGTACCGACCCGAGCTTCCGCGCGCCAATGGCGATTGTCGTTATCGGCGGTTTGATTACCTCGACCTTCCTCAGCCTGCTGGTGATTCCGGTGGTCTTTACCTTTGTCGATGACCTGATCGGCTGGACGCGGGCGAGGCTGGGCATGCCGCCGCATTGAGCTCAAATGCTACGGTCGACGGCAAAGAATGGACAAAACAAAGATGGCGCGGATCGTTTTCGAGCGACGAAGCGCTATTGAAACGGCACTGGTGGCGATGCGTGTAGCGCTTGAGATGCAAACCAGTCGGCATCCACCGTTTCAAGAAAAGTCATGGCGGCATCGACCACCTGGGGGTCAAATGCTGCGCCTCTGCCACCAAGCAACTCGTCAATAGCGACTTGGCGTGCTCGCCCGGGACGGTAAGGACGGTGGGATGTGATCGCGTCAAACGTATCGGCCACGGCAATGATGCGTGCACCCAGACAAATGGCCTCACCTTGCAGCCCCAGCGGGTAACCAGAACCATCCCAGCGCTCGTGATGCTGCCAGACCATTGTGGCGATAGGCCACGGAAAGTCGACGCCCTTCAGAATGTCATAGCCCTGTTCTGAGTGCGTCTGAATGATCATGAACTCTAGC
>JBBSCQ010000150.1:0-3455 GCA_038250105.1 Burkholderiales bacterium
GTTCCTTCGCAGGCATGAAGTATTGGGCATCTAGCCGACCGACGGCCAGAGCAACGCTGGCTTTGGCCGCATAGGTCAGTGGCTCGGGCGGTGTCCAGTCGGCTAGGCCTAAAGCAGAAACCAACAGAATTTCCGCTGCATTCTGCTTATCAATGATTTCATTTCTTAACTTTAGAGAGCCCTCAACGAAATTATGAATTTCAATGTTCAGTGCATTACCAAATTTTGGGATGGGAATACGATAAAGATCGCCCTTTGCGATATAGGCAACCAACAAGTTTGTTTTCAGGCGGTCCTTCAATACAGTCCCAAAACTGCTCAGCAGATGCGAAAGGATTACCGACCTTTGCCAAGGTTCGTGAGTTTCCAACTTGTAGCAGGTGCCGGTCACGAGAGTTTTCATGGGGAAATCGTCGGGGACAACAGCCACCTTCTCGGCCTTGCCTTTCACTTCAATTAGCAATTCCCCCGGCACGATGCGGCCTTTTGGATAGCGATCCCAGTCATCTTCTGAAACGTAAGCCATGCCTTCCCTATTGATGAATGGCGTGGTTATGTCGGCAGATTGCAGGAATAAAGGCAATCCTTCCGCTTTACCGATTTCTTGCTCAATGACTTTCGTACTTTCATAAACAACGCGATAACCCGCCTTCACGTAGGTTTCGAGGCGCGGGCAATCCTTTAGGCGCCGAAACGCTTCGATCACTGACTTGCGAAAATACTCTGGGTCGAGCCGCTTTGTAGTGTTCTCCTCAAGTGCTTCTGACCTCGCTAAAATCGAGATTTCCAGCCCCTCCAACAGACCGTCAAACCGGTCTTGATCGAAGGGGCCTACCGAAAAAAAGGCAGGCCCTCGCGTTTGGAAAATTGCTCGAATGCTTCGGCGATGCCGTCTTGCGTCAGCCCGTCATGGTTGAACAGATCATGTTCGACGATCAGGTGATTGTGGCTATCGCGGACGGCCGAACCATCGGTCTTTTTGCGGTAAACCTTGCGGCCCGAATTATCGACGCTTTCCACCTGCTGCGTCGCGAAGAAGATGTTGTAATCTTCCTGGTGCGGGCAGAGCGGCCCATCAGCAGCTTTGTCATTCCATTTCTGCACAAACAGGACGCTGGTTTTGGTGCCGGTATGCGGCTTGAAGGTGTTGGGGTGAAGACCGACCACGGCCAGAATGCGACACCGCTCCATAATGAATTCACGCAGCCGCTGGTCCGATGAATTGTTGAACCGTCCCTGCGGCAACACCACCGCCATGCGCCCGCCGGGGCGAAGGAAATCGATGTTGCGTTCGATGAACAGCAAATCGCGGGCCACCGCCTTATCCAGCTTGCCATCTTTTTTATGCGCCACCTCAAAGGGACTGAGCATGTCGGACTGTTTGATGTCCCCGGCAAAGGGCGGATTGGCCATCAGCACATCGAAATTGAACTGGCGATATTCGCCGGGCTTTTTGACTGCGCGGAGTTTCTTCAGGCCATTCCAGCCGGTGGCATAGGTTTCCTGCCAATCGTCCTGCTTGGTGGTCTCGTCCCACTTCGTCCAGTCCAGAGTGTTGAGATGCAGCACATTGGTTTCGCCGTCGCCTGCGATCAGATTGAGGCAGCGGGAAACGCGAACACTCTTTTCGTCAAAGTCGATCGCGAACACATTGCGGCGGACATATTCAATCGCACGCGGTTCCTTGGCCTCCATGGTGA
Source organism: Burkholderiales bacterium (assembly GCA_038250105.1). Taxonomy (GTDB): domain Bacteria; phylum Pseudomonadota; class Gammaproteobacteria; order Burkholderiales; family Rhodocyclaceae; genus Azonexus. Next base: position 1,701 of record JBBSCQ010000150.1, read on the forward strand.
AAAGATCACCTTCGGATTTGCCCAGCTCCCCGTAAATCTGCTTCCAGACATGGAACATGGTGTGGACGGTAAACCCTGCCGAACCACACGCGGTGTCGATAACGGTTTCATGCTCCTGCGGGTTCATCATCCGCACGCACATGTCGATCACCCAGCGCGGGGTAAAATACTGGCCCTTTTCGCCCTTCGACGATTTCGACACCAGATATTCGAAGGCGTCATCGACGACATCAAGATTGGAATTGAACAGCTTCCATTCTTCCAGCGAGCCGACGCAGACCTGCAAGTGATCGGGTGACAGGCGGATGCGCTCATCGTCCGAGAAGACGCCCGGCCATTTCTGCTTGGCCTCGTCAAACAGCGCCTGAATGGCCGATTTGAGTTGCGCTGCGGTGTTGTGGTTACGGAAGCGCAGGTTGCGATGCATCTGGTAGGATGTCATCTCGTCAAACAGCTTCGTGAAGATCAGCTTGAAGACCTCCTCGAACACATCGACACCGGCATTGGCCAGCACTTCGTCTTCCATGTCCTGAATGAGATCGCGCAGCGAGCGGGCGGATTTGCCTTCCTTTGCCCGTTCATCCTCCAGATCGATCAGGGTCTGGATGGTCCAGGGTTGATCGACGACCTGCTCGATAGTCTGGTCAGAGCGTGGCAGCTCGTGGATCGGCATGAAGTAGTTGGGGTTCTTGCGGTGCCAGACTTCGGCCTGCACTCCGTCACTCCACACGGCCAGCGGCGCGCCCGTGGCATGGGCGTATGAGCGGAGCTGTTCCTTTCCATCCTTGAACTTTTGCTGCTTCACCTCGACGATGATGTAGGGAACCGTTTTCCGGTCGGCATCGAACACCACGATATCCGCGCGCTTGGACGTGTCGCGGCCGAATGTAATTGGGTATTCGACAGCAATGCGCGATGGGGCGTAGCCGAACTTATCAATCAATCTGGCCAGCCAAAGCTGACGGACGCGCTCTTCCGGCTTGAGCTGCACTTCTTTCCCGCGAACAAGGCAGGTCACGTGCGCCGTGGTCTTACCTCGTGCGTCCCGTTCTATGACCCGGTCTTCAAGGGCTTTTACTTCGTCTTCCGAGAAGAGAACGAATTCGCCGATGTCTACAGCTCTAATTTTCATAATTTCGACCAGGCCTTTGGAATATTCGAATGCTTTGGATCGTGCTTACCCATCCCGGCGGCACGGCGAAAGCGTAAATACCGGTTCGTTCGGGAGGAGTGCTGTGGCGAAGAACGGCATAGTAGTCGGGCGTAAGATGTGGAGGGCAAGATAAAAGAGGTGCCAGCACTTGGCCCTTATGTGGTTGATTCAGTTGAGGAATTTTGTATGGCACCGAACGATGCCTGCCATACAACTCCTGATATTTCCCTTTGTTTTCAGAGAAAAACTGTATGGCACCGGTGCTTTTACCGGTTTTGCGTCTGGGTCTGCGATAGGCCGAATGCGGCATGGATGTTCGACCTATCGAGCTAAGATTTGAACCTCCCGACGTTGATCCCGACACACCGGGGAGGAGGATGCAATGCTGCGTCAGGCGGCAGGTTTGCCACCGTCAAATTGCAGCCCACTTGCAGCCGCCATACGTTTTGGCGTTGAATTAACTCGATTTTTCGGGCTTGCGTATGGCGGCCCTGTTTTGCAGCCATACAAAATTGTCGCTGTTTCTCAATGAATTAACCACCGGCCGCCAGCGCTGCTTTTATCTGGCCATCAAAAAAACAGCGAAACCGGTCGTTCCTCGA
>JBBSCQ010000151.1:0-3394 GCA_038250105.1 Burkholderiales bacterium
ACGGCGGCGGTGCCGACGCCGCCTTGGCGGATCAACGCCGTTTCAATCTCGCCGAGTTCAACACGGAAACCGCGAATTTTCACTTGATCGTCGGTGCGGCCGAGGCACTGGATGCAGCCATCCAGGTCGATCCGCGCCAGATCGCCGGTGCGGTAGAGCCGGCTATCCTGCGCGCCGCTCGCCCACGGGTTGACGAGGAATTTTTCGGCGGTCAGGTCGGGGCGGCCAAGGTAGCCGGCAGAAACGCCGGGGCCGCTGATGCACAGCTCGCCGGTTTCACCGCGCGGCAGCAGGCGCAGGCCGTTTTCGACCGCCGCGTCGATCACCAACAGGTTGTAATTGGGTAGTGGCCGGCCGATGGTGACGGGCTGGCCGGCGTGCAATTCAGCCAGGCTGGCTGAAACCGTTGCTTCTGTCGGGCCGTAGGTGTTGAAGACTTGCCGGCCGGGGCGAGCCCAGCGGCTAACCAGTGATTCCGGGCAGGCTTCGCCGCCGAGGTTGATCAGGCGCAGATTGGGGATGTCACAGACGAACAGCGCGAGCAGCGTCGGCACCGCGTGCAGGACAGTAATTTGTTGCTCGATCAGTGCCAGCGGCAGGGCTTCAGGATCAGCACTGACTTCACGCGGGGCGATCCACAGCGTTGCACCGACCAGATAGCTGATCCAGATTTCCTCGAACGACATATCGAAGGCGACCGAAAACCCCTGATAAACGCGGTCATCCTGGCGAATGCCGAGAATGGCGTTTTCGCTGCGCAGAAAGTGGCAGATTTCGCCCTGGTTAATCTGGATGCCCTTCGGCTTGCCGGTCGATCCCGAGGTGTAGATAACGTAAGCCGGGTGCGTCGGCAGCACGTTCTGGCGGCGCGGGCCGGCGGCGTGCGGCAGCATCATCGCTTCCGCTGTCCATAGCGGGCAAGCGAGATCAGCCAAAGCATCGGCACTGGCGGCGCAACTGAGCAGGCCGGCCGCGTTGGCGTCGTCGAGGCAGACCTTGATGCGGTCGACCGGTGTTTCCGAGTCAAAAGGCAGCCAGGCTGCACCCGTTTTGGCGATGCCGAGTTGCATGACGAGCAGATCGATACCGCGTGGCAGCCAGAGGCCAACAATTTGCCCCGGCAAAACGCCGGCAGTGATCAGCCGCGCCGCGACCCGATCGGCTAGATCGTTCAGTTCAGCGTAGGAGAGTTTTTGCCTGCCGCAGGTCAGGGCGATCTGCGCCGGAATTCGGCTGGCGGTCGCTTCGAAAATGTCAGCCAACACCTCGACGCGAATCAGTTCCGGCTGGTCCGGGCCATGCAGCAGGCTGAGGGTCATGTTGTGCGTGGCTAGGGTTGTTTCATGCATGCAGAATTGTGCCAGAACGGAGGCCGGGCGGCGCTCGTGGGGGAGATTGCAACTTCAATATTCCGTCATTTTGCCGTAGCTATTTGCCGACTTGCTTACAGATTGCTAATGGCCGTCAATATTCTTTCCGCCGCATCTCGGGAGCCGCTGCTTTTTGGGCGGCAACGCCGGGTTTGTTGCCAGAGTGCGGCGAGTTTTCCTTCCAGTTCGCCCGTGTGTAAATCAGCTGCGGCAATCTCCAGGCTGGCCCCGTTTTCCCCGAGCCAGTCGATCAGGCAATCCTGTTCCGGCCAGTCATCGCGGCGCTGGTAAAGTACCGGCGTGCCATTGCAGGCCGCTTCGGTGAACATGCCATAGCCGGGTTTGGTGACAATCGCAGCAACCGAACAAAGCAGGTCGGTGAAGCTCAGGCCGAACGATTCAAAGGCAATCGCGCTCGGGTGCTGGCATTGCCAGGCGCTCGGCACCAGCCAGCGGATGCCGGGCAGGCTTGGCCAGTTCTCCACCGGCAAAAAATGAGCAATCCCGCCCAGGGCAATCAGCACTGCTTTGTCACCATTCAGGCCGATGTTGTGCTTTTTGCCAATGCGAGCAATCGGGCCGATGTTGGTTCGCTTGTCGAGTTGGGGCATCGGCATCCCTGGCGTGATGCGCAGGAAAGCCTGTGCTGAACGGTAAGCGGCGAGCATTTCACCGTGGATCTTCGCCGCCCACGGTTCGTTGCCGAAAAAATGAGCAAATAAATCCGCCCAGTTGAGCGAGCACAGGCTGAGTGAGGGAATACCAGCAGCGTCGGCACCCGCCAGCGGCAGGTAACTGACATTGGTCAGCACTAGATCGGGTTTGAGCTTGGCAAGAAAGCGAGCTTCTTCGCTGGCATGCTTCGGCCACTCGGCATGCGCCTGAAGGTAAGCCGCAGCGCTCGCCGGCAGGTCGATGCGGGTAGCGTCGATCATCACATAGCCGAAATCACTACTGCCTTTGATCAGCGCAAAAGGGTGGTGAATGCGCTCCAAAAGAATCTGCTGCGGCAAAAGCGTTCTTACGGTCAACCGCAAATCCGGGGCAATTTCGGACAGCGCATTGAGCACCGGCGCAGTAATCGCCAAATGCCCAAAACCGTGGCTGGAAATGTCGACAAAGAGATGCATGATGCGCTTTAAGCCCGGCTCGGCAGTATGTGAAAGTGCCGAATGTTAGCCTGAAAGCCGATAGCTGGCGGCGAGGTCAGACTGCGCTGCAGGTTTGAGGCAACGGGAAAGGGCGATTTTGTTTTTGCCCATTTTTGCCCGTGCACCGTAGCATTCAGTGGAAATAGCACAACGGCAGACTATCCAGGATGGCACAATTAGACGCTGCCACCTGCCAAACAGATCATGCCCACGATCAGCCAGTTTTTGGAATTGTTATTCAAATGTTCTGGCGTGAACACGCGCCGCCACATTTTCATGTGCTCTAAGGCGAATATGGCGCACAGATCAACATCCACACGCTTGAGGTCATTGTCGGCCATCTGCCCAAACGTGCATTGAACCTCAACATAGAATGGGCCATCGAACATCGGGTCGAGCTCATGGAGGATTGGGATTTATGCCAAGCCAGACAACAACCAAAAAAAATTCAGCCGCTGGAGTAATTCACGCGACGCCGTGGCGCATTCAGGCAGTGACGGTGCTCCCTGATTACCAACTGGCAATCAGCTTCCGCGATGGACGCAAGGGTGTCGTTGATTGCTCGGCGATCAAAACCTCGGACAACCCAGGTATTTACGCCCCGCTGGCCGCCCCTGATTGTTTTGCCCAAGTCAAAATCGAACTCGGTGCGTCCACTTGGCCGAACGGGGCTGATCTTGATCCGAGTTGGTTATATGACGAACTGGCGGACAAACAATTATGGTCTGACCCGAATGGCACTTACTTAAGCGGTAATCACCTGAATTAGGGAGGGAAATTGAGCTGGCGCGATGGTAGGTTTAAGTTGCCAAACCATTGCCACCACCGAAGAGCCAGCCCCCATGCATCCTAGCCATTCTGTGTCGTCTCAAC
>JBBSCQ010000152.1:0-3379 GCA_038250105.1 Burkholderiales bacterium
AACCCAGCCGGGAATGCCATAGGCCAGATCGCGCGGCGCCGCCATTTCGCTGACGACAAAAGTCCAGCTCGCTTGAGCCAGCATGCCGGCAATAATGGCGGTACTGGCGCCGGCGAAATGGGCGGCCGCTGAGCGGAACAGCGGGTTTTTTGCGTTGGACAGGCCGCTGCCCAGCGCACTCAGGTGGCCGTCCCGTTCGGCCACCAGGGCGCCGAACATGGCGAGCACCAGGCCGAGATGCTGCACCAGCCCGGGCGCATTCTCGATGCCCTTGCCAAACAGCGGGCGGAGCAGGATCTCGAGCAAGGGAATGGCCAGCATCAGCACCAGTGCCGCGGCGGCCAGCCATTGGTCAAAGCCGCCCAAACGGCGCAAAAGTGGCATGGCTTACTTAGCCTTGCTGCTGCGGTAGGTTTTTAGATGGCTAACCACCTCGTCAAAAGTGTCGGCCGGCACCAGCTTGCCGCGTATTTTGGGATAGAGGCGCTCGGCCAAATCATTCCATTCCTTCATCTGCTCGGGGTTCGGCTTGTTGACGATCAAGCCGCGCTTTTTCATCGCCTCGACCGCCTCATCGACTTCTTGCCGGGCTTTGGCGCGAATCTGCGCGCCGGCCTTCTGGCCGGCTTCGCGGACGATGCCCTGGGCTTCTGGTGTCATGTCATCCCAGGATTTTTTGGTTATGACCAAGGCGCCGACGATGGGCGCCCAGTTAAGGTCGAGCATGTTCGGGGCAGTGTTATAAATCTGTGTCGCCAGCGCGAAGTAAGGCGTGGACGGCACCGCATTGATCATCCCGGTCTGGATGGCCGGCAGGATGTCGGCGGTTTCCAGCGGCACTGGCGTATAGCCCAGGCTCTTCATGATTTCCTGCTGCTCCAGTTCGCTCGACCAGGCGAAAAACTTCATTTTCTTGTAGTCATCCGGGCGGACGGCGGCTTCCTTGGAGAAAAACCGCACCCAGCCGGCATCACCCCAGGCGAGCACGACAAAGCCCTTGTCGAGAAATTTCTTTTCCATCGCCGGGCGCATTTTTTCCCGAACGTAATCGACCTCTTCCCAACTGCGGAACATCAGGGGCATGTTCTGGAGGGCGGCAATCGAAGGCTCGATCTCGCGCAGGCCAACCACCGAGAGCAAACCACCCTGCAATTGACCGACGCGCATCCGCCGGACAATATCCGTTTCGCCGCCCTGACTGCCATCGGGATAAACCAGATACTTGGCATTGCCGCCCTGGCTAGTGCGCCAGGCTTCACCCAGTTGCATCAACTGCTGGTGGTAGAGCGAATTTTTCGGTGCCAGCGTTGCGATCCGCAACTGCTTGTCGGCCGCGCCGGCATTCATCGCCAGCAAGGTGAGCAGTAGCAGCGGCAGCAGTTTTCCCAGTCGTTTCATTATTTTCTCCTTGGTTGATTGGCGACTCAGGTTGGCAACTCAGGTTGGCAACTCAGAACAGGTCATCGGTTTTTTCCAGCAGCCAACGCGCCCGTCGGCGCATTACCTCGTTCTGCAGGGCGAGCGGGCTGCCCGCTTCATCCTTGATGGTCAAGGCTTGTTGTAACAGTTGTTCAAACAAGGCCCGGTCACCAGTCGGTTGGGCATAGGACTCGGCCTTGCCAAGCAATGCCCCGGCACTTTTGCCGGCGGATTGGGTAATCGCCTGATCGAACCAGCGCAGCGCCTGTTGCTGGCTACCGCCGGGGCGCGCCGCTTCAAAGGTGGCCAAAAGTCCAGTCAGGGTTCCCTGGCCCCAATCCGGATCAACCGCCCAGGCTATTTGGCTCAGGCGAATTGCGAGCGGGAGATCGGCCACCACATCGGGGTAATCTTTACTCAGCGAAATCCAGCCGCCCCACGACGCCGCTGCCCAGTAGGCCAGACCGATCTGTTCCGGGGTCAGCCGCGGCCAGTCGTTGGCCTGCGGGCTGGCCAGGGCGTTGGCGAAACCTGGTCGCTGAAATTCCAATCCGCTCATGGCGTGGCGATGAGCTCGCTCATAGAGTTTCGCCGCCCGCTGGCGTAGTCGTTGCGCTGCCTTGGCATCTTGCGCTTCGATCTGGTCAGCCTCGAAAGCGACAAAGGCATAGGCATATTGGGTGAATCCGCCGGCTACCGATTCGGCCAGCGGCAAATGCCCTGGCGTCTGGCGCAGCATCGATTCAGAAAGTTTCAGATAGAAAGCGCTGGCCTCGCGCGCCAAGTCGAGGTCAGGCTCGGCCGATTGCCCCTGCGCCGCCAATTCGTCGGCGATGCTACCAATCACCATTTGTCGTGGCGAACAAGCGGTGAGCAAGCCAATCATAAGAAACAGCGCGATGGCTGTGGAGGCTGCGCGCCGAAGTGAAGGCAAGATTTTTATCCGCTATTTGACCAAAGCTTCACACAGTAGCCAGCGATTGTTGCGGCGGGATGACATCAAGAGTCGAATTATTTCAGTCTCCTTAAAATCACTGTAACGCGCGCTTTCAAGCATCAGGCGCTTTCCTCATGGTTCTCGACGATGCTGCCAGGTTTTAATGCTTGCTTGAAACGACGTGGTTTATCCATGCTCATGGCAATAGTCTGAAAGCGGAATTTGCGCAGCGGTTACGAGCCGCGATGGTGGCGGCCGGTTATGAGGCAAAGCCTTCGGTGCTGGAGCGGGAATTCAACCAGCGCTACTGGGGACGGGCGGTCACACATTTGGCGATCGTCAAACTCCAGTTTTTCAACAGGAGGACAGCATAGACATGGCCAACGAACAAGAGCGGGAGTCTTTCTAGTAGGTGCACCAAGCCACCTGGCGAGGCAGCGGAGAAACGCAGCGCACCTACTGTCTTCGTCACGGCCTGAAATGCCATGCCCTCAGCTACTGACTGTTCTCCGGTTTCTCTCGTTTGACATGGGGCGAAAATCGCGGTGATACTTACCGTGGGGGCGTTGAATTTCCTATTCTTACACGGGGTAATTCCTTGAAGTCTGCTGCGATGCCCTAAACAGGCCTTACCACTTTGTTGGGCGATTGCTCGCCAAATACCATCAGTGCTATGGCCGTCAAAACCAAGATACCCACAACGATCTGAAACGGTCGCAGATTACTGCCGTCGGGCAGCACCATGACCGGGAAGATCAAGAACCACGCATTGATCGCCGTGTGCAGCACCAGCACCGGAACGACGCTGCCCAAACCACGCCCAGCAACAGACTGGCGATGGGCGAGTCCAACTTCAGCGCGGCCCCGAGAAACCAGCATGTTCAGGACCAGGCAAACGCAAGGGCGAAGAACGCCATCAGGGACGCCGCAGAGCGTGTCTCGTCGCCATCAACAACAGGCTCAGAGAGCACGACTGGCGCCAACCAGTCCGGCGCGCGGTTCACATCGAGAACTCGTAGACCA
>JBBSCQ010000153.1:0-3297 GCA_038250105.1 Burkholderiales bacterium
GCGAGCGCGCGCCAATTCAGGGCTGTTTTGACCCAACTCCTGGCGCATGCCATCGAGCGCCCGCAGATCAGGCACATTGGCCAGTTGTCCGGTCAGGACAAAATCAGCTGGCAAGGCGCCACCAACCGATTGGCGCAGCAGCGAGCGCGCCTGCTCCACACGGAAACCCGCTGCCTGCGCTATCTTCTGGGCATTGAGTGCTTCGGCATTGGCCTTGATCAGCTCAAAGCGCGGCGCATCGCCGGTCTCCACCCGCAAGGCAATACGTGAGCGCACACTATCGACCAACTGCACGTCTTCACGCGCATTTTTCAGATCAGCCTGACGACGCAAGACATCGAAATAACGGACCCGCAGGCGCGCCACCAGATCGGCCTCAAATGCCCGGCCGCTTGCCGCTGTCGCCGCCAGACTGGCCTCGGCCGTGCCGATCCGTGCCGAACGACGCCAAGGCATATCGAGCGGCTGGGTCAGCGTGACACTTTGCGCATCGCCCGGATTCCCCCCAGGACTGCGCGCCCGCGCCGTCCCGGCCAGGTATTCCAGCTCCGGATTAGGAAAGGCGGCGGCGCTATCTACGGCGAAACGCGCCGCCGTCACCTGATCGCGCGAGGCCAGCACGGCACGGCTTGAATCCATGGCCATGCTTTCAATCTGCGACAAGTCGTATACGGGTTGGGCCAAAGCCAGCGAAGCACTCAAGCTGCAAGCGAGGGCGGATAGTTTGGAGAAAAGTTTCATGAGCATTGTTTTAGCATAGCGTGTGCCATCATCAATTTCCTGATCAAACCTTGTTCAGCGCGGCAATCCGCTCTTCCAGTGGCGGATGAGTCGAAAACAGCGCCATCCAGCCCTTGCTGCCACCGGCGATACCGGAAGCCGCCATGCTTTGCGGCAACGCTTCAGTATGCAGGCTACCGAGGCGACGCAGGGCGTTCTGCATCGGCAGCGGCGAGCGCATCAACTGTGCCGCACCGGCATCGGCGCGGAATTCACGCTGGCGCGAGAACCAGGCGACCACCGTACTGGCGAGAATACCGAAAACCACTTCGCATACCATGCTGGTCACCATGTAACCAATGCCGGGGCCGCTGCTTTCCTGATCGCCCTTACGCAGGAAGCCATCAACGACATAGCCAACAACGCGTGACAGGAAGACGACGAAGGTATTGACCACGCCCTGAATCAGCGTCAGCGTCACCATGTCGCCATTGGCGATGTGGGCGATTTCGTGGGCCAGCACCGCTTCGGCTTCTTCCTTGGTCATGCTTTGCAACAGGCCGGTCGACACTGCAACCAGCGAACTGTTTTTCGTCGCGCCGGTAGCGAAGGCATTGGGCTCGCCGTCGTAGATTGCCACTTCCGGCATCGGCAGATTGGCCCGCTGGGCCAGACGACCCACCGTTTCAACCAACCAGAACTCAGTCGAATTGGACGGCGATTCAATAACCCGGGCACCGGTGCTCCACTTGGCCATGAATTTCGACATCAGCAGCGAAATAATGGCACCACCAAAGCCGATCACGGCAGCAAAGGCGAGCAACATGCCAAGATTTAGACCATTGGCAGTGAGGAATTTATTGACGCCAAGCAGACTGGTGACCAGACTGAGGACCAGCATCACGGCGAGGTTGGTCGCGAGGAAGAGCAGAACGCGTTTCATAGCGGACTCCGAAGGTAAATTGGAAACGGGCCGATTTTATTGCATTGCACAAAACCGAAAAACCGGAGGAAAATTGATGAACACTTCGTTTTTTTCTGCTGAACCATGACGCCACTAAATTATAAACACCTTCATTACTTCTGGGTAGTTGCCCAGGAAGGCAGCATTACCCGGGCGGCCGAGCGCCTCGACGTCGCCGTGCAGACGATCAGCGGCCAGCTTTCGCTGCTCGAACGCAATCTGGGCAAAGCGCTGTTCAACAGCCAGGGGCGCGGTTTGGTGTTGAGTGAGGCCGGGCGTGTCGCGCTCGGTTATGCTGACCAGATATTTCAGCTCGGCGATGCGCTGGTTGATGCAGTGCAGAGCAGCGACAGCGAATCCGCCCTGCGCCTGCGCGCCGGCATTTCTGACGGCATCCCCAAACTGCTTGCCTATCGCCTGCTTTCCAAGGTCACCAGCATGCCGGCTGATGTCCGGCTGATTTGTGACGAAGGTGAATTCGAAACCCTGCTCGCCGACCTGGCGCTACACCGACTGGATGTCGTGCTGACCGACCGCGCCGCGCCGGTTGGCAGTAATTTGAAGGTCTTCAGCACGCCGCTCGGTGATTTTGAAAACGGGTTATTTGCCACACAGGCACTGGCCGAACGCTATGGCCCGGGTTTTCCGCAAAGCCTTGATGGCGCCCCGATGCTGCTACCGACTCGCCACAACGCCATCCGCAACCGGATTGACCGCTGGCTCGAAAGTTCCGGCGTTCGGCCGAAAATTGTCGGTGAATTTGAAGACAGCGCCTTGCTCAACACCTTTGGCCGGGGTGGTCTCGGCATCTTCCCGGCCCCGTTGGTTTTGGCTGACCAGATCGCCGCCCAACTCAATGCCCACGCGATTGGGCCGATGCTTGGCGTAAGCGAGCAGATTTTTGCCATCTCGAACGAGCGGCGCATCCGCCACCCCGCCATCGAGGTTCTGTGCGCTGCCTCGCCGCAGGGTGCTGCTGAGGCAGAGGTATAATTCCGTCCCCCCAACGTCACAAAAAGCAAAAATATATGTCTCTGTTTCGCCAGATTTTTTTTATTGCACTGAGCCTTTTTTTCGCGGCTCAGGCGTTTGCCCAGCAATTGCCCGTCCCGCCCGCGCTTGCCGCCAAATCCTGGCTTTTGCTGGAAATGGGCTCCGGCCAGGTGTTGACCTCCGAGAATCCGAGTGACCGCCTAGAACCCGCTTCGCTGACCAAGCTGATGACTGCTTATCTGACTTTTTCGGCCCTGCACAAGAAAACAATCGCCATCGACCAGGCACTACCCGTCTCTGAAAAAGCCTGGCGGACCGGCGGATCAAAAATGTTCGTCCGCGTCGACACGCAGGTGCCGGTCGATGACCTGATCAAGGGCATGATCGTGCAGTCCGGCAATGACGCCTGCGTCACCCTGGCCGAAGGCATCGCCGGCAGCGAGGAAAACTTCGCCCAGATGATGAACCGTGAAGCCCAGCGTCTCGGCATGAAAAATTCCAGCTTCACCAACTCGACCGGCCTGCCCGACCCGCAGTTGTACACTACGGCGCATGATCTTTCCCTGCTTGCGGGTGCGCTTATTCGTGACTTCCCGGAAGAATACAAAAAATATTACTCA
>JBBSCQ010000154.1:0-3272 GCA_038250105.1 Burkholderiales bacterium
GCTTCCATACCGGGGTTGTAAGCCGGAACCCCCGGAATTTCCGTCATGGGCGGGAAGCCAGCACTGGTGCGGGGTGACGCCAAACAGTTGTTTTCCGGCAGTGACGCTGCAAAGCCGAAAACGGCTGTCATTTTCAGAAGACAACTGCACCAGCTCCGTGGGCATGGGTCAAAAAGTGCACAGGACTTTTGATTTATGCCTGTCTGTAGTCGTCTGCACCACCCACACTTTGTCACACTATCAATAGATAGCAATCCTTTGCATGTCGTAATTTAAATGACGGGTAAAGTGACAAAATTGGACGGCAAACAATTGTCATTGAACAATGTCACATAATCGAACGTATAAGTGACAAGGAGTTGTCGTGCTGATTGGCTACATGCGGGTGTCGAAGACGGATGGTTCTCAGACGACCGATTTGCAGCGCGATGCACTGATCGCTGCCAGCGTCGATCCCGCGCATCTTTATGAGGATCAGGCATCAGGCAAGCGCGAGGATCGCCCCGGCCTAATGGCCTGCCTGAAGGCGCTGCGACCGGGGGATACGCTTTTGGTGTGGAAACTGGATCGACTCGGCCGCGACCTGCGGCATCTGATCAACACTGTGCACGATCTGACCGGGCGCGGCATTGGCTTGAAAGTGCTGACCGGTCACGGTGCGGCCATCGATACCACGACCGCCGCCGGAAAGCTGGTTTTTGGTATTTTCGCTGCGCTGGCTGAATTCGAGCGTGAGCTGATTGCCGAACGAACAGTGGCTGGCCTGGCTTCGGCGCGAGCACGAGGTAGGACAGGTGGTCGGCCGTTCAAGATGACCACCGCCAAACTGCGTCTAGTCATGGCGGCGATGGGACAGCCAGAAACCAAGGTCGGAGATTTGTGCCAGGAACTCGGCATTACCCGGCAAACGTTATACCGACACGTCTCACCAAAAGGGGAGTTACGGCCAGACGGCGTGAAGCTGCTTGCTCGAACCTGATGTGGTGCCGAACGCGTACTCTCGGCCAGGAGCTGACATGGGTAAGTCCGTTGCGAAAGTCAGGTCAAGGCTGGGAGCCGTCATCGATAGTTCGAGTTTGATAGCCCGAAAGCAGTCACAGGAAACCCGCCAATTTTGTGCAGTTTGGCCTGTGCGCGTCTAACTCGACGAACTCGCATCCATGCTTGCTCTATAGCTTTGTGGTCTTTTGTTTTACATCTCAATTTCAACAGGACCGCCTTCGTCATTTAACTTTATGTATACTTAAACTATCATCTAAAACGCCGCAGACCAGTGAAGTCCTTAAACGCAGAAACGACCATCGTTCAGAGCCTGCGCAATGCCATAGCTCGGGGGACGCTGATGCCTGGTTCCCCACTTCTACAAGATGAGTTGGCTTTGCGATTTAAGGTGTCAAGAGTTCCCATTCGTGATGCACTCAAAGCTCTAGAGGCTGATGGCCTCATTACGTTTTTGGCGAACCGCACGGCGATAGTGACTGTATTGACCGCCGAGGACATTGAAGAAATCTTCAACATCCGGCGGATGCTTGAGTGCGATTTGATACGACGAGCAACGATGCTGGCTACTTCCATAAACCAAAAGGCAGTTCAGAAGGTTCTGAGCCTGTTGGATACAGCTACTTCGGGCACTCAATTCGCCAAACTTGACCGTGCGTTCCATGCCGCCATGTATCAACCAGCAAAGCAACCACGTCAGCAGGTGATTGTTGACAAGCTGGGGCAGCAACTGGCTCGCTTTTATGGCTCCACACTTGACTTCCGCAGCTACCACCAAGACTGCCAGGGTAGTCATCACGAAATTGCAGATGCATTTCTGCGCCGAGAGGGTGACCGGGCCGCTACCTGTTTAGACCGGCATTTGACCTTGGCAAAGCAAAAAATTCTGGCGCTCGTATCCATCAATAAGGAGTGAATCGGTGAGAAGGCTATGGCAGATGACGATGATTAAGTTGGCTCGATCGCAGCGGGTAAAGGCATGGGCACAGTCATCGCGTGCAGGAACAGCACTGGCTACTCGCTACGTAGCAGGAAGCAACGTTGTTGAAGGCGTTGCCAGTGCAACCCAACTGTTGCGAAAAAAACAAATCCGAGCATCACTGTTCTATCTCGGGGAGTATGTTGATACGCCAGAACTGGTTGCACAGAATGTTGCCGCCAAGATTGCTGTAGCGACGGCTCTTGGTGACGCAGGTTTGGACGTTCATGTCTCCGTTGACCCAACACAAATTGGACATCAGCTCAATCCCGCAATAGCGAGGGAGAACGCATTCCGCATTGCAGAGGCCATTGCTTTGGCGAGCCAAAGTCACGCTGGGAGTCATATGCTGATGCTCGACATGGAGGACCAAGGGGTTACTGATGCAACACTGACCCTCCACAACGATATTCGTGCAGCAAGATTGCCTGTCGCCGTCACCTTGCAGGCCTACCTGAAACGAAGCGTTAATGATATGAACTCGCTGATTGCCTCAGGTGCAACGGTACGGCTGGTGAAAGGTGCTTTTGCCGCCGGAGCTGATGTTGCCTATACAACTCGGCGCGAGGTCAAGAGTAATTCACGCAACCTTATTGACTTGATGTTTTCAAAGGAAGCCAAAGCCACGGGCTTCAAACCCATCATTGCAACGCATGACGATGAGTTGCAGCAATATGCTTCGCAGCGTGCTAAAGAACAAGGCTGGGTCAAGGGTGTCGATTACGAATTCGAGATGCTGCTGGGAGTTCGCAGCGAATTGGCTGAATTGCAAGCTTCCAATGGAGAACGTGTGAGGCTGTACACACCGTTCGGAAGTGACTGGTGGCCGCACGCGATGCGTCGCATAGGAGAAAACCCAGCCAATGGGCTTTTGCTTGCTCGCTCACTCGTTTCCGGTTAGCTGGAAAAGACCCTCAACTTCATCCAGCCAAAGCTCTTCGATTAGAACCATAGCCGACCTTCCAGAATGTCGGCAGTCGCTGCAGACCAGTTGGTCGCCCGGCGCATGTCAGTACCCGCTTTGGGTCGGCACCTGCCGGTCAGCGGTTCATGACAATGTCGTAACAACGTTCTCCCCAGCGCCCTCTACCTGCTTTTGCCAGCCACTCGACGGGACTCAGTGCCGGTAGTGCAGCCCACTGCTGATATCCGTGCAGTCGTCTTCTGAAAACGACAACGGCCTGCTTGAGCGGCCAAAACATACACGGAAAACTGTGTCGGATAGCAAAACAGCCGGAAACCACTCTGGTGACGATTTCCGACGGAATTTTCGGGGGTTCCGGCTTACACCCCC
>JBBSCQ010000155.1:0-3230 GCA_038250105.1 Burkholderiales bacterium
AATGAATATCTGCAAATGAATATCTGCAAATGAAACTCTGCACATGAAAACCCGTGACTTTCCTGGTAGCGGCAATCAACTGAATGTCCTTGGCGGTCCATTGCTGACCTGTTCCGATCGGCCAGTGACCGGCTTTTTCCGCGACGGCTGCTGCAATACCTCGGAAGAGGATTTGGGTAGTCACACCATTTGTGTCGTGCTGACTGCCGAGTTTCTTGAATATTCGAAAGCACGCGGTAATGACCTATCGACACCCCGCCCGGAATATGACTTTCCTGGCTTGGAAGCGGGACAACGCTGGTGTTTGTGCGCCGCGCGCTGGCTGGAGTCTTTTAAAGCTGGCAAGGCGCCGCGCGTGTCGTTAAACTCGACAAATCAGGCGGCGCTCGAAATTGTGCCGCTGGAAGCACTCAAGCAACACGCCGTTGATCTGCATTAACCTGTTCTGCCGAATAGATTGACGAATTCCCCGTAGTTTTGCGGCAGAGCAAATAGTGCCGAGGCTTTGCAAGCTGACCGACAGACATATCGAGTCGTCCATACACGCATGAAATTGCAATTGACCCGGCTGCAGAGGTACTACCTGTATTACACAGGGAGTTTCCTCTTTTTCATTCTCACCCTGGCGGTACTTGAGCAACATGGCATGCCGCCGCGCTGGATCGGCTACGCCTTTCTTTTCTTCACCATTTCGATGTATGCCGCCATCGGCATCGCCAGCCGCACCTCGGATGTTTCCGAATACTACGTAGCCGGTCGCCGCGTTCCCGCCTTCTTTAACGGCATGGCGACCGGGGCGGACTGGATGAGTGCCGCCTCCTTCATGGGCTTGGCCGGCACGCTTTACCTATCCGGCTTTCAGGGCCTGGCCTACGTTATGGGCTGGACCGGCGGCTTCGTACTGGTCGCCCTGCTCCTCGCCCCCTATCTGCGGCGGTTTGGCCAATACACCATCCCGGACTTTCTCGGTGCCCGCTATGGTGGCAACACGGTCCGACTGGTCGCTGTCGGGGCAGCAATCCTCGCGTCCTTTGTCTACGTGGTCGCTCAAATCTACGGTATTGGTGTAATCACCAGCCGTTTCGTCAGCCTGCAATTTGAAATCGGCGTTTTCGTCGGCCTGGCCGGGATACTGGTTTGCTCATTCCTTGGCGGCATGCGCGCCGTCACTTGGACGCAAGTAGCCCAGTACGTCATCCTAATCGTTGCCTATGTCACGCCGGTCGCCATCCTTTCCTACAACGTGACAGGAATCCCGGTACCGCAAGTAGTCTATGGGCAAGTGCTGCAAGAGGTTACCCAACTTGAAAATCGCCTGTTCGACAACCCGGCTGAAATTGAGGTGCGGCGTCTGTTTCGCGAACGGGCTGATCTTTACGCCGAAAAAATCATGCAACTGCCGCATTCACTGATCCAAGAACGCGAACATCTATCGACCGAGATCAACCGGCTAAAAACCACCGACACACAAATGAAGGACATCGTCGCCCTTGAACGCAAGCGTCGAGACCTGCCGCACGACCCCGATCAGGCACGGGTCAGTTGGGAAAAAGCCATGTTTTTGGCAGTCGACCGTAGCAAAGTGCCGGTGCATCATGCCGAGGCTTTTCCTGGCGAGACACCGGAGGAGCAGTTGTCCCAACGGATCAACTTTCTCACCTTGATATTCTGCCTGACAGTCGGTACGGCTGCCCTGCCCCACTTACTGACTCGCTACTACACAACACCTACTGTTAGCCAGGCGCGAGATTCCGTCTTCTGGTCGCTGCTCTTTATTTTGCTGTTGTACATGACGGCACCGGCCTATGCCGTATTCGCCAAGTACGAAGTACTGTCACATCTCGCTGAAATCCCCATTGCCAAACTCCCCGGCTGGGTCGCCGCCTGGAGCAAACTTGGCTTGGTCAGCATTGAAGACATCAATCGCGATGGCATTCTGCAACTGGCCGAATTGTCGCTTAACCCGGACGTCATTGTGCTGGCCACCCCGGAAATTGCCGGTATGCCCTACGTCGTCTCCGGATTAGTTGCGGCAGGCGCCCTGGCTGCCGCCTTATCAACAGCCGATGGGCTGTTGCTGACCATCACCAGTACCCTCTCCCACGACGTGTATTACCGAATATTTAGGCCCGATGCCTCGACCCAGTTCCGGTTGGTCATATCCAAATCGTTCTTGCTGATAGTCGCTGTTCTCGCCGCCACTGTTGCCGCCCAAAAACCCGGCACCATTCTCTCCATGGTCGCCTGGGCCTTCTCGATTGCCGGCGCAGCCTTCTTTCCCGCCCTGGTGCTCGGCATTTTCTGGCGCCGCGCGACACGAATCGGCGCCATTGCCGGCATGCTCGTCGGCACCACCCTGACCCTTTATTACATTCTGCGCCTTGAGTTTGATAATTTTATCTGGCTCGGCAGCATTGGCTGGAACATAGAACCCTGGTTCCAGGTTCAATCGACTTCGGCCGGTGTGTTTGGCATCCTCGCCGGCTTTGTCACCATTATTGCCGTCAGCTTGCTCACAGAACCCTATCAAGCGGCAGAAAAGTTTCTGATGGCGATTCGAGGCAACCGAAATGGCTCAGACACATCCAACTACTGGCAAAAAACCGAGCGCTTGACAATTAGCCTGCTCGTTTTTTGGTTGATCGTCACCTTTGTCATGAACTGGTACGCCCGTGAACTGAATGCAATAGTCATCTTCGGCTTTCCCCTTGGTTTTTACATGGGCGCCCAAGGCATACTCTTAATTTACTTGGGCATTATCTGGTTCTACAACCGCCGAATGCGTCACTTGGATGCTCGTTTTGGCATCGAAAACGAATAACTATTGGCGATGACCTTATTCCTGATCGGCGCACTGAGAGCCATTATTGAAATGCTTGGCCTCTGCTTGCTGGCCCAAGGCGTTTTGTATGTCGTCGCTGGTCAGAGAAGGACGAGCAATCCGATCTATCAGCTGTTCGCCTTGATCACCAAAGCCCCTTGCCAACTTATTGGTAAATTTTTACCCCTGCGCACAAGCCCAAAGGTACTTGCCTTCATCTATTTTTTCACCCTGCTTTCACTCTGGATAGGACTGGCAATTGCGCGAAAGTTTGTTTGACCAATCAAGCTGTTCTGCTACAATGCGCGCCTCTTGGAGCGGTGGATGAGTGGTTTAAGTCGCACGCCTGGAAAGCGTGTGTGGGATAATATCCCACCGAGGGTTCGAATCCCTCCTGCTCCGCCAGGAT
>JBBSCQ010000156.1:0-3149 GCA_038250105.1 Burkholderiales bacterium
AGCAAAGCGCTTCGATGAATTGGCAAATCAAGCCAATACCATTCGTGTTTTGGGTGGTGACTCACGGGGGGTGCTAAATATGGAGTTACCTGTGGCACGAATTGAGCCATCTTCTAACCAAAAATCAAAGGGGTCAGAGTAATTTAATTTTCTGACCCACCAGTAACCCCCGCCGCAGCTTCCAATTCGCCAATTACCACAGCACCCGCCCAGTCACTTCCAGATGACTGAGATAAGCACGCAAGTCAAATTCAAGTTGATGGTAGTCCGGCTCCATATGCTGGCAGAGTTGATAGAACGCCTTGTCGTGCTCCCGCTCTTTCATGTGCGCCAGTTCATGTACCACAATCATCCGCAAGAACTCGGTCGGCATTTCCTTGAAGATCGCCGCGACGCGAATTTCGCGCTTCGTCTTCAGCTTTGCGCCCTGCACCCGCGAAATGGTGGTGTGCGTGCCCAGCGCCTGCTTGATAACCTGTAGTTTGCTGTCGAACGCTACTTTGCTAAGTTGCCCGACGCTGCGCAGATAGTCGTTCTTGATTTCCTGCACATAGTCGTAGAGCGCCTTGTCGGAGCGCACAGCGTGGCCCTGCGGGTATTTCTTGAGCAGCACAGCGGCCAGCTTGTCCTGCTCGATGAGTTGCTGGACTTGCGTCACCAAGTCGACGGGATAGCCGCCGAGGTAGTTGGGTGGGGATTTCGGGCGCATGTTGGCAAATCAGGCTTGGGGAAAATATTGCACGACCAGCTGCAGGCGCTCCTCAAGGCAGCCGTAGTCGCCCACCTCAAATTCCCGGCAGACGCCCGGTCGACGCAAGTAGATGGTGCACAGCATGGTCCCCCTATCCAGCGCGACGCACCAGTCATCGTCCAGGCGCCGCATCACCGTACCGCCCCACTGATCTTCGATGGTCAATCGGTCCGGTACATCGTCGTCGCCCATTAGCAAGACTTCCAGCTGACAACAGCAAGCCTTACAGTTGGTACAGGAAATTTCTGCGTTTGCGGGGGCGTTTTCCAAATTGCTTTTTACATCCATCTCGTTTTTCCTGAATGGCAAGCGGGCAATTTTTGCCATCCATCTCACCGAAGCCGCCAAGCTTGAAGCAGCATCCTGTTGAATTTTCAGCATTTTACAGAATATTGAGGCTGCCAAGGCCGCGCTTTGGCAAACCGTACTAATGATCACACTCGGCAGCAGTATTAATATTAATGGACGTATTTAAATCCATAGTATATAAATATAATCATACAAGACTTAAAAGCATCCATTAATGGAAAATTCAAAAACTACTGAAGAATGGGAAGCCGAACTCGGCGAGCAGGCCCGTAACCTGCGCCTGCGGCAAAACCTTGACCAGCAAACGCTGGCTGAACAAGCCGGCATTGGTCTGAGTGCCCTGAAAAATCTGGAATCCGGCAAGGGTGCCACCGTCAAAACGCTGATCAAAACCCTGCGCGCCCTTGGCCGGGCCAATTGGCTGGAAACCCTGGCCCCAGCCGTTTCGATCAGCCCCTTACAAATGCTGAAAGCCAAACCACAGCGCCAGCGCGCCTCCAGGCCGCGCCAAACGAGCGAGGAATAAACCATGCACAAACCCGTTCAGGCAGTCGAAGTCCGTATCTGGGGCAAAACCGTCGGCGCGGTCGCCCTCGACCCTCGGCTCGGTTACTACGCCTTTGAATACGATCCGCACTTTCTGGCCAGCGGCGTTGACCTCGCCCCCCTCGCCATGCCACTGAGCAAGGGCCGCGAACCCTTTGTCTTTACCGACCTGCCCGAACTCACCTACAAGCGCCTGCCGGCGCTGCTGGCTGACGCCCTGCCCGATGATTTCGGCAACAGCCTGATCGATACGTGGATGGCGAGCAAGGGTGTCGCCAAATCTGCCATCACGCCGCTGGACCGGCTAGCCTACATGGGCAAGCGCGGCATGGGCGCTCTTGAGTTTCGCCCGACCCGTGGCCCGAATGTCGCCAGCCAGACCGCCATCAAGCTCTCGAAACTGGTCGATAGCGCCCGCCAGGCGGTGCATGGCGAAATTGATAGCGAACATCACACCAAGGCCGCGTTAGCCCAGATCATTCAGGTCGGTACTTCGGCCGGCGGCGCCCGCGCCAAGGCGACCATCGCCTGGAATCCGGCTACCGATGAAATCCGCGCCGGCCAGTTTGATGTAGAAGATGGTTTCGAGCATTGGCTGCTCAAATTCGACGGCATGGGCAATGACCACGAACTCGGCTCATCGCAGGACTACGGCCGCATTGAGTACGCCTACTCTCTGATGGCGCAGGCCGCCGGCATCAGCATGTCGCCCTGCCGGCTACTCGAAGAAAACGGTCGCGCCCATTTCATGACGCGGCGTTTCGACCGGGAGGGCAACCAGAAGCATCACATGCAAACCCTGTGTGCCATGGCCCACCTTGATTACAAGCAGAAGGCCACGCACGACTACAACCAGCTTTTCCTCTGCATGACTCAGTTAAAGCTCGGCCACGCCGCGCTGGAAGAAGCCTTCCGCCGCATGATCTTCAACGTCATGGCGGCGAATTGCGATGACCACAGCAAGAATTTTTCTTTCATCCTGCGCCAGGGCGACAACTGGGAACTGGCGCCGGGCTACGACATCACCCACGCCTACAACCCCAAGGGCGAATGGACTTACCAGCACTTGATGAGCGTCAATGGCAATTTTGCCGGTATCACGCGCGCCGATTGCTTGTCGGTGGCCGATCGCTTCGGCATCGGCCCGGCGCCGAAGGTCATCAAGCAAGTTGCTGAAGCGCTAGCTCAATGGCCAGACTTTGCTGCCGAAGCCGGCGTCAATCCCGACGAAATCGAGCGGATCACTGGGCAGATAAGGCAAATCAGGCAAATCAGGCAAGCTTTTGCTTGAACATCAAGCCAAATCGACTTTCCCAAGCGATCAAGGAAAAAAAGCCCCAACCAGTTTCCCGGCGGGCTTTTGTTGATTCCTACGGTCGACCGGAATAACCGACCAAAACCAAAATTACATCTCGACAGTCGCCGCCTGTTCCACAAACGCCGGAATCTGGTCGAAGTTCATATAACGATAAACCTCAGCAGATTTGGCGTTCACCAGCTTGATCTGCTCCATGTATTCCGCGACCGTCACGATCCGGCCGGC
>JBBSCQ010000157.1:0-3046 GCA_038250105.1 Burkholderiales bacterium
ACCGTGAAAACAGCCAAAAATTATGGGCTCTCCCCGTTTTTTTGTGCTTGCGTTCGTTCAATTTATGTCGAGTCTGACCCCCATGTCACTACGATAAGCCTCTCGCATGACGCATGGTGATGATATTTTCCCGTGCGATTTGTCTTGGCACGGTGAGTAAAGGTAAGGGTTTTGGTCGTCGTTTCTTTGCGCGAGGTTCAATACGCCCTGGACGGTCGGGGAGTTTCATGGCGGCAATGGCGGCGAGTGTGGCGGCGAACATAAATGCCAAACGGCGTCCGGGATTGCGGCGCAAAGCCTCGGCAAAAGCGAGCAAGACGCGCTTGGCGCCAGTGAACCCGAGGACTCGCGGCAACACGTCGGACAGTTTCGCGGCGGCAACCATGGCCCATCGCACCAGGTTGTAAGCGAGAAGATAGACGGCAATTTCCTTTTTGACCATGTCAGGCGAAAGGCAGCGCAATATATCCATCTCCATCGTTACCTTGATGGTGCGCCAGTCCACCTCGATGTTCCAACGCAGCGCGTAAAGGTTGTCTAACTCGCGCGGGGAGGCCAGACGTGGCTCAAGCAAGGTGGTAACCATCACCCGCTCACCCACTTTGAACTCGCGGATGCTCAAGGTGCAGGGATAACCTTGCCACGCCTCGATGCTCATCCATGCCGGTCGTGGCGGACGCGGCCACGTCACGACGTGATCCTGGCCCCCCAACAAGCGACCTTGGGTGAAATCCGTGATGCGTCGCGCATGTTGTGGCATCACCACATCGACGCCCGCCGCCTGGGCTTTGGCAATGATCCACCAGGTCGTCAGCAGCGCATCGGCCAGGAGAATGTCTCCCCGATCAAGCAACGGCAACAAATCGTTCAACAGCAGACTCTGCTCGCCGCTGCCTTTGCTGGCGGTCACGGCGTGGCCAAGCACCGCGCCGCTACTCAAACTGATCAGTCCGCAGATACGCGCCAGCGGAAACCCCAGTCCCGGTTGCTGCTCGGCACTCTGCGGAAACGCCTGCTGAAGTTCAACCGTGTCTGGCATCGATACCGTTGTGCCATCGAATAGTTTGACTCGATGCCCATGCCAACGCCAAGCTTTCGGCATCTTCGCTTCAAGCGCCGCCGCGATTTCCCGGTAAAACTGTTGCGGCACCGACAGCGGCAATCGTTGCCGTGCCTGGCAGTAGGCCCCGGTATTCAAACCGCTGGCCGGGGCACCGCGGACGGTTTGTTCAGCCAGCCGCCAACAGACCACGTCTTGACAGGCGCGATCCTCGGCGAGCACCTGCCGGATAAATAGCCGTAGCGTCGTCAGCGGCGGATACAGTCGTTCTCGATACCCGCCGCATTCCTTCGCAATCGCCGCGGCCACCTGCTCCGCCGGCAATACCTCGGAAAACACCCCCCGGTTCCCTTGGGCAAACTGATGTCGTAACTCCAGCGCGCCTCGCCGCAGGCTTTCCTCTCGCTTGCTGATTTTATCCATTTCGGGCTAACCTCCTCGCCGCCTTGCCGTTGTCGACCAACTTCTGCAAAGCAACGAATGGACCGGTTAGCCCAATCCAATTCGCTTATCGTAGTGCCATGGTGGTCTGATCCTTTATTCCGTGACCCCTTTATTCTCGGCGTTGACGGTTGAGGGCCGCCTGCTACAATCTCAAGCATGAGCACAATTACTTTCGATACACTGGATGCAACTCGTCGGCTGCGCGACGCTGGTTTTGATGAGAAACAAGCCGAGGCTGTGGTTCGCGTACTTTCCGATGCGCAGTCGAATCTGGTTACGCGTGAGCACTTTGATTCAAGCATGGCTTTGATTGATGCCAAGTTCGACAAATTGTCTTGGATGATGGGCATCTTGATTGCGATTGCTGCGGCCAACTTCGCCAAGCAGTTTTTCTGAGCACAAGCGGTTGTGCCGCTGCCCCCATTTGTTATTATGTCGACTCTGACCCCATTTTTGTTTCTTAAAAATGTTGGAATGTTAGACCTGACCCCATCGATTTTTTCCATCGATTTTTGGTGACCCCTTCGATTTTAGCTTTTATCGAGTCTGACCCCTTTATTCTCTGGCGCATCGATTTTCCGCATGGCGAATATGGTCGCTACGGGGTGACGTAATTTGGCAGTTTGCTTGCCGGGCATTGCGCTTCCATTTCTTTATGTCGCCGCAGATAAATAGCCAAGCCCATGAGTAGCAAGGGATTCAATGTTCTCTCCGGGCCCGTGGTACCAATTCCCGAAAAGCTGGCACGGAAACTGTATTAAGTAAGTCAGCGGCGCTCCCGCCTTTCTCGTCAATCAAGGAGATTCAAATGAAAAATGTACAAAAAGGCTTTACTCTTATTGAACTGATGATCGTTGTGGCGATTATTGGTATTTTGGCGGCTGTAGCGATTCCTCAGTACAGCGATTACACCTCGAGAACGCGCGCTGCTGCTACTGTGGCAGAGTTGGCTTCAATCAAAAATGGTATCAGCGTCTGTTCATCAGATGCGGGTGGTGTTTTGACTGGTTGTACCGCAGGTAACAATGGCGTCCCGACCATTACACTTTCAAAAAATCTTGTGCTTACAACAATCGCTGCGGGTATTATTTCTGGTACTTCCGGTGCAACTACTACAGCTGGTGTTCCGCTAACATTCATCCTTACCCCAAGTTTTGTGGCAGGTTCATCATCAATGACATGGGTAATGACTGGACCTATTTGTAGTCCTACTCGTGGTCTCAAATCAGGTCAAGGTGGTTGTGCTTAATTTAAGAAAAAAAATAGGGGACAGACCACGGTTTCGGTTTGATCTCTCTTCCCCAAAGCCCCAGCCTAATCCGCTGGGGTTTTTTCTTATTTGTTGCGGTCGACCGCAGCAGAAGTACGCAAATAGCGAGAAAAAAATCGATGGGGTCAAAAAATCGATGGGTAGAGTAGAGAACAGGCTCTCGCCTGCCCTCCCTCATCAAACCGTGCATGCGCTATTAACGCACACGGCTTTCCGATGTTCTTCACGCCAAGACATGCGCTGTTTTCCAGCCTGCCGTTGTCGGAACTTTG
>JBBSCQ010000158.1:0-3015 GCA_038250105.1 Burkholderiales bacterium
TTCAATCCGGCCTTGATGCCGATGGGCGCGGCGGTGCTGAATTCAAGCGAGCCGTCGATGCCAGCCGGAAGCGACAAGGCCGCCAGGTCGAACCTAGGCAGCGCCGGCAAGGCCGGCAGGGCGGCGCCGAATCCCAGGTCTGGCGCGCCCGTGCTGGGCGCCGTGAACGAACGGTCGATCATGCTGCCAACCAGCAGCACGATCAGGCCGAGGGCGGTCTGCGTGTCCTGGCTTTGCGCCGGGCTGGCACCGACCAGCGTTGCGAGTTTTCCGGCCTCCTGGCCGGCGGGAGGAGTGGTTTGCGTATCGCCGCTCAGACTGAGCAGCAGCTTGCCTAGGCTGAAGGCGCTGGGGTAGCTGTTGGCAGGCAGCTTGGCGAAGTTTTCCACCTGCTGCATCAAGGGCGAGATGACCGCCAGTGCCGCCGCCGGACTACCGCCATCGAGTCCATCGATGGCCTGCTTGAGAAGTTCCAGAACCGCAAGTGATTCGCCGACCACGCCCACGGCGAGCGACAGCGATTCGGCCGCCGCGCCGTTGCTCTTGAAGTCCTCGATATTCGGATCGACAGGCGGAGCCGCAGGGTTCAATACGCCAAGCATCTGCCACACCAGTTGCTCGACCTGGGCGCGCTGCACGGCAGGAATCTGCGGGGGGGCCTGACTCAGAGCCTGATCAACCGATCGTCTGAACCAGTCGTATGTCTGCTTGAAAACTTTGTCCGGTTTGGCCACGTTTCCTCCCGCTCACGAGGTTGGTTGAAAAAGGCAGTGTGATGAACTTGGTCCTGCGTACTTGAGCATTTGTGATGCATGCTATCGTTTGACGCATATTGAGCGCATCATCCAGATGAATGATCCGCGACCGCGATACCTATCGTCATTCGGACGTGTATTTCATCAACAGTAACCGGGGAGGCGCAGATGAGTGACGAACCCGAACAACTTGATCGCTTGGCCAGGCAAATGTTTCAGGGAGGCCTCACTCCCGAAATGCTGCCGGAGGTCATCGTTTCACTTGCCGCATGGCTGAGGCCAGCGCCTGGAACTGATCCGGCCAATAGACTCGGCAAGGAAAGTACGCTTTTTTGTTGCCCGCTGGTAGCAAGCGGCAACGCTGAGAACGCGCCTTGCCGCAGCAGGTTTACAGCCGGGAACTTGGCAGTTCCTGGACAAGGGGAGTGCTTTGTTTGCGCGTTAACGGACGACAGCAGACCGAGTTGGCAATGGATCATCGATCTATTCGTGCATTGCCGGGCCATACGCGAGTTCGCTGACCGCGCGGTCAGCCGGGCGCATGCCGGTCACGTGGCTGCCATCATCCTGTCGCCGGGCGGGGTGGTGCTTGACTGCGATGCCCGTGGCCAGGCATTTATCAGCGCCGCGCGGGTGTTTCACAGGCAGGCGGGGCGACTTTGCTGTTCCGATGCGGCGTTACAGGCGGGTTTCAACGCCGCTCTCAAGGAAACCGCCAGCTCCGGGCGCACATCGAACATTCTGCTGCACGCCCTGGCCGAGCCTGACAAGCGTTTCAGTTTGACTCTGGCGAGGATGCAGCATTGCGCACCAACAAGCGATGCGAGTCGCTCCGCTCAGGCGCCGGAAGTTCTCTGCCTGGTGGCGCCGCTCGACGGGCGGCGCGTCGCAACGGCTCAGCAGTTGATGGACTTCTTTGGGCTGTCCAAGGCCGAGGCGAGGCTGGCGCGTGCCATATGCCATGGGGATTCCGTGGAGGAGTATTCGCGCGACAACGACTTGGGGCTACCCACCGTACGAACCCAGCTCAGCGCCATCTTCCACAAGACCGGCACAAGCCGCCAGGCGACCCTGGTGCGCCTGATTGCCGGTATTCCGGTGGTGCGAGACGATCCGCGGTAGCAGAGCGACCTGTTTCGGCGATCTGCTTCGGTATTTGCAGCAAAAAGGCGACCCAAGAGTCGCGGCCATAGTCGTCACAGCGGTCGCGGGGAAAGAAAAAACAAAAAAATCTGGGTTCACGCTATATTCATGTGTATCAAGACGCAAACAACCCATACGGCGGAGGTTTTCAATGGCTGAAGAACCAAAAACGCAAAGTTGGTGGCAAACCCTGCCAGGAATTTTTACCGCAATGGCCGGCATCATTACAGCGACGGCCGGATTAGTGGCCGCGCTTTACCAAGCGGGGTTTTTTCAACACACCAAAGCGGAAACCGTATCCGTTTCCAGTGCGCCGTTGGCCACGACGGTCAGCACGCGTGCAGAGGCGCTAAAGACCGATGCGCCATCAGCATCGAATGCATCTGCTGGCCCCGCGCCGCTTACGTCGAAGTCGGTGAACCTTTTTGCTTCCGAGAACGGTGGACACGTGATCGTCGCCACCAGTGATGAATGGGTCGGCACCATTGACGGCAAAGAGGACACAAACTACATCAATGGCGTTGCCACTCAAGCTGAGGCGGTGTATGCCTTCAAGGATGAAACGCCGGCAACCATCGATATGTTCACGATGTTGATTCCCGGGACCAGCGACTACCACGTCAAGCAGTTCGAGCTGCTCGTGGGCAATGATTCGCAGACCGGCGCATTTGAATCCATCGGCAAGTTCCAGACCCAGAACTTCAAGCTGTTCAAGACGCCTTACCAGGAATTCAGGTTCCCACCCGTCAAGGCAAAGTACCTGAAAGTCAAACTGCTGTCGACCTATGGCGCGGGCGCCGCCAATGTGCCGGAAGTTCAACTCTTTGGAAGCATGGAAAAAAAGTAATACGGGTAGCGCACACGCATCGCACGGAAAAGGTTTCCATGCTTGGCATTGCGCTGGCACCGCCATAAGTTGCCTTGTGACTGCAGAAGTTTGCGGTCACCCTGCCGTCACGCTGTCCAAACCGCTTCCACCCGCCAATTCGTTACCCGCCCGGTTGCATATTGAGCCCGCAGGGGCCGCACCATGCCACAGCCTGTGCCAGATCGCAGCCATTACACATCAGCAAGGCGTCAGAAATCGCTTTCTGCTTATTCTAAGTAGCGTTCAAAA
>JBBSCQ010000159.1:0-2976 GCA_038250105.1 Burkholderiales bacterium
GGACGACGTGATAATTCCGACAATCCTGCCCATAATCGATTCGTCGCATCACCAATTCAGATCGGTGTGGTTCATGGGCGAATTCGAGTGCAAGCAGTTGTGGCATGACGCCTAACAACGCGTTCGACCCGGACTGGCGGAGTCAGTGGCCACCAGAAAAGCTATGCTTGAATTTTCAATAAACTGCCTTCGATTGATTTCACCGCTGCCGCCATCCGGTCAACGCGGACGTTAGGCATCAGAATCCAACACCTCCTCACCGCCCCAGCCATGCAACCCATCCAATCACTTGCTGCCGCTAGGGCAAATGCCGTTCGTTTTCAGAACGTAGCCGACAAACCCGAGTCAATTGCATTCAAGCAGCTCGGCAGATACTTTCATTGGTACTACTTTCCCGACAACGAAGTTTTCGCGCCGAGCAAGTTCATCGGATACAAGGACACGACCGTCGCAAGCTATATGTCGCAGGGTACAGGCACCGAAACAACCCGCGTGCTTGGAAAGTTCTTCAAGAAATTGGAGAGACCATCCCAAGATTTCGACAACCTGATCGAAGATCTCTCAGCTTGGCTACATACCTTGTCATTCAATGTCTCGGCCAAGACTTTGAGTGGAACAGGCGGCATTTATGTGCCGAAAGAACTTTCGACAGACCTCCGTAAAGTCAGCGCCGCAAAAGGCGGCAACACCTTCGTAGAGGGTGCGCGGTTTAATGTGATCGAATCTCGCTCGGAGCGAAGTCCGGCGGCGCGCGCCAAATGCCTGGAGTTGCATGGCTTGTCATGTCTCGGCTGCGGATTCAACTTTGAACGAAAGTACGGATCACTTGGCTCCGGGTTTATTCACGTTCATCACTTGAATCCTTTGCGCGCCATTAGTCGCAGTTACGTTGTGGACGCCGAGCACGACCTGATACCACTCTGTCCCAATTGCCATGCAATGATCCATCGAATCAGTGGAGAACAGTCATTGAATGCACTCCAAGAGCAAATCGCTGATGCCTAACCCCTCGCTCAAGCGGAGCGCCAACGGCATGTCACGCTGGCCATCAAGCGCTGGGCCTGCGGCCCATTTTGCGCTTGCTGTCCAGCGCGCCATGCCGTTGTCGCCCGCTTAGCTCGAACGTTAGGCCGCATACCAACAACGACTTTGGCACCTTGCCATGCGCTTCACTGTCCACTAGCAGGCGCCACGTTTCCAGCGAGCACAAGGGAAGAAGACCATGAACTGGATTGGAATAGCTGTCGGCGCCGGAGCAGGTGTCGTCGCCGTGTTCATAAGCGCTGGGATCATGCGGATGCTCGGCAAGAGCAACACCAAAGGTGCCAGCGTCTTGCACATAGTGATATTTGCGGCTGCTCTCGTTCTTGGTCGTGAAGTAGTTGAGCCGCGCATCCAAGCAGCACAAGTTGAGGCAAAGTTACTTGAAATGCCGGTCTACCGAGCTATGCAGCAATACGAACCCGAGTCATATAAAAGAATATTGACGGCGCTTGAGGATGGCATCGCCAGCAAGCAGCCACTTGAACAGATGTGGGCGGCTACCCGACCTGTGATTGGTGAGGTAACGGCAAAGCGACTTCCACATGCATCTGACACTGTGGTCATAAAATTCGCAGGCCACATTGTTTCTGCGACTATGCTCCTTCACTCACAGGGTGGTACTGCGTGCTTCTCGTACATTAATCCGGCACCTGGGGAAGCGCTCGATTACTCCGCGCTATTGGGAAAGGACGCTGCGCAGCAAGAGCTTGACATCGTCGCAGAAATCATAACCTCTGCTGCCGGAAAAACGCGAGAGCCCGTTCCCGACGCAGATGGAGAGTCCGATATTCAGATAGTTGTCGAAGAACTCGCGAAGAAGTATTCCGAGGTGGAGTTGTCCGGCTTACAGGATCTCAACGCACCCGGTCTCGACAAGCAAAAGTACTGCCAAATCATTGCTGATTTGTACACCGAAGCCGCGGCATTGCCGGAACCCCGAAATAGCCGTGTCGTTCGCTATCTTATGCAGGGGCAGTGACAGAGCCGTTTGAAGGTCCCTCCGCAGAATGCGGCCTAACCCCTCGCTCAAGCGGAGCGCCAACGGCAGGCCACCAGGCCCGGTCTGGCGGTACGCGGTACATTTTAGCCAGTCCGGGCCTGGCGTCCTGCCGTTGTCGCCCGCTTAGCTCGAACGTTAGGCGGCAAATGACCACCCTCTGGCGGTTGATTGTAGATCCAATTCGCGGGGCGATTCCGCTTTGGAAGGTCGCGCTTCTATACAGCATTGTGGGTGGAGGCGTATTGAGCGTCGCTATGCAGCTCGCTGGACCCACAGATCCGGTGGCACTGCGAGTTTTTGGTTTGGTGGCACTCAGCTACGCTGCGTACGTGACGCTTGCGGCCTTTCGTTGCGCTGGGAATGGCGTCCCGCCGCGATTGGCTAGGTTTGTCCGAATCGCAGCCGCACTATCGCTCTTTATGCTGCCGCTCTTTGCATACCTGATCGTCACCGGTCGCGTGACATTTGCCACCTAACAAATCGCTGGAGCGGGCGCGTGGGAGATAAAGTGCCAACTACAAACGGCCTGAGCGCGCCGCTCAGCTCTGGCGTTATGCCGCTTGACCACCATCACCGCTGAACGAGGAGCCTGAGTGTCCGAGAAGGAAGCCACAGCCCGGATCAAGATCAACAAGCTGCTCGAAGCAGCCGGCTGGCGCTTCTTTCCGGTGGGCGACCAGCCCGCGAACATCCGTCTCGAACCCAGCGTCACGATCAAGTCCGTAGACCTGGACGCGCTCGGTGACAACTTCGAGAAGACCGGCAAAGGGTTCGTCGACTTCCTCCTCCTCGACGCCAAGGGTTTCCCGTTCATCGTTCTCGAGGCCAAAGCTGAGGACAAGAATCCGCTGGTCGGCACGGAGCAGGCTCGAAAGTACGCCCGGTCGCAGACCTGCCGCTTCGTCATCCTCTCCAACGGAAACCTGCACTAC
>JBBSCQ010000160.1:0-2916 GCA_038250105.1 Burkholderiales bacterium
CCACTCGCTTTCGCTTCTTAACTGCCGACTTGCCGCCTTTTTCTCAAGCATCTCGCTCCCCGTGTCATCAATAGATCAGGGGGCTATTTTCCAAATCTACTGCGCCGTGGGAAGAACGCTTCTGAGTTAACGGTTACGGCGCAACTTCTCCAGCAGGCGCACGATGCCATTGCCGGTGGCGTTTATACAGCGATACACAAGGCGGGCGGCAGCTTGCTCGACGTTGCCGACGCGATTGAAAAACAACAAGTGGCAAGCGCCCCCGCCATCCCCTCGGAAACCCAGCCACCGAGCCGACTGGCGAGCAATCTGCGCAGCGCCTTCAACGGCGCCTTTGGTGACCATCTGGCGGAAAGCAACAGTGTGCTGGCAATCCAGATGGGCCTGTATCGAGAGGGCTTGCCAGTGCCTCTGAGCGGTGATGCACTGCTTGCCGCCTGGCCAGAAAGCAGCCCCAAACTTTGCATTTTCCTGCACGGCCTGGTCTGGTCTGCAACGAACATAGCTGGGAAGCCGGCCCGGAAGGTATCAACATGCCGCAGCGTCTAGAAGTAGATAGCGGCTGCACATCGCTCCTGCTGCGCTATAACAGCGGCCGGCCGATTGTAGAAAACGGCTTGCAACTGGCCGTGCTACTTGAAGAATTACTCAGTATCTGGCCGCATCCAATCGACGAACTGGTCCTCATCGGCCACAGCATGAGCGGTTTGCTGGCGCGCAGCGCTTTCGAGCAAAGCAAAACGGCTGAATTCACTTGGCCCGCCCTAACCTGCATGGTGATCTGCCTCGGTTCGCCCAATCTCGGTTCGGCGGTCGAAAGACTTGGCCACCTGACCACCACGGCGCTTCGCCTGAGCCGCATAACTGAACCACTGGCCCGCATCGGCGCCCAACGCAGCCAAGGTATTCAGGATCTGCGTTACGGCCCCGGTCGCCACACCCTGGGAACACCGGCCATTGCCTGGCGCTTCATCGGTGGCAGCCTGACCGACGACCCCGACAATCCCCTTGGCGAAATCATTGGTGATGGTCTGGTCCCTCCCGGCAGTGCCACCGCTCATGAGCTTGAAGGAGATGTACAAAGCATTCGTCTGGGCGCTCTTGGCCACATGGCGCTACAGACTGATCCCAGGGTGTACGCTCAGATACTTAACTGGTTGGGTACCGAGCCATCACAAACTTCAAGTACCAAACCCGGCAAATACTCACGTATTACAAGCGCGTAACATTTCGTCGTATTTTTACTTAATTTTATTAATGCTAAATGGCTATTTTTATAGACCAATATATTGATTTAATTACCATTTAAAATTATTGAACTTATTAGCAATTTTACTGGAAAACCTATGGCTAAAGAAGGATAACTAGCGACGAATAATTCATAATTACTGACTGGCAAACCAGTACCAGATAGCCGAGCGGAAAAAAATGTCGATCAATTCAATTTTTAAACCCACCGTCTTTCTTGCCGCTTTTCTGGCTGGCACCACCCATGCTGGGGTGCCGAAAATCTCGATGATCTCAGCCTGGAAGATCTGACAAAAACCGAAATCACTTCGGTTTCGCGTAAGAGCCAGAGTCTCGCCAACGTCCCTGCCGCCGCCTTCGTGATTTCTTCCGAAGACATTCGCCGCTCTGGCGCCCTGACCATACCCGACGTGCTTCGCATGGCCCCCGGTATTGAAGTGGCACAAATCGACAATGGCCGCTATGCCGTCTCGGCGCGTGGGTTGAATGGCCGCTTTGCCAACAAACTGCAGATCTTGATCGACGGTCGCAGCATCTACAACCCCTTGTTCTCCGGCGTCATGTGGGAGAACGACCCGATTGCTCTTGAGGATATCGAGCGAATCGAAGTCATTCGCGGGGCCGGGGCTGCCATCTGGGGCGTTAATGCGGTCAACGGTGTAATTAACATCATTAGCAAACACACCCGTAGCCGGACCGGCGGCGTCATCGCCCCAAGCATTTGCACGAACGGTACAGGCAGCCTTTACGCCCGCTATGGCGCAGCCATTGATGAAGACACTAACTGGAAAATGTCATTTCAGGGCCGCCATGCCGAGCCTTCCCGCTAGGCTGCGCATGGTGAAGAGGCGGTAGACCGCTTGAACAATACTGCGATAGATTTTCGTTTTGACCGAAATCTCGGTGGCGGCAGCGACTTTTCGCTTTGGGCCAACGCTTATCGCACGGCGCTCGGCGCTCGGCGACATGATGAGAATTAACCCTGCACCAACCCCGCCGCTCAGGCTTAACGCGCTAGTCACCCAACAAAATGATACCAGCCAGTCAATTTCCGGGCGCTATCGCTGGTTATCCAGTGCTGGCATCGAATCATCGGTACAGATGTCAATCGAGTCAGCCAGCATCGAGATCGCGGGTTATTTCAAGCAAGACCGCACCAACTATGACCTGGATTACCAAGGGCGCTATACCTTTGCGGCGCACGATTTGCTCTGGGGCTTGAGCCACCGCACCACAGCAGATAAGGTAACAACCTCGGCACTCGTCATTTCAATACGCAATCCAGATTTCACCCAACGCACCACGGGTGTTTTTGTCCATGACGACTGGACGCTGATCCCGGAAACACTACAGCTCGGCGCTGGTGCCCGTTGGGATTACACCAACCTGGGAGGTAACACTTTTGCGCCCAGTGCCACTTTGATGTGGACGCCAAGCCGGAGCGATAGCCTCTGGCTGAAATACGCCAAGGCCCCGCGCCACTACGGCTCCCTGCGCTCGCAATGGAATGTCTCGCCGCATCAGCAGATTGATGCCGAGAAAATGACGCTCGAACACGTGCCTTTTTCGATGCAGAAGCTGATCAGCAATCTTGATAGTCTGGTCGTTGCCAAAGCCGAAGCGGCTCGACTACGCCTCAATTACGAAATTGATCCGCGTTTGATTGGC
>JBBSCQ010000161.1:0-2849 GCA_038250105.1 Burkholderiales bacterium
AGCGGCAGCTTGACCCCGTTTTGAGGTCTCGGCATAGCGCTAAAAATCTCCGGCGCCGATACCATCAAGATCCGGCTGGATATAGACATCACCCGGCCGCTACATGGCGAGCGACCTAGTCACATTCTGCTCGGTGAGAATATTGACCATTTGACCCGCTACTGAGAGCAGTAAACCAATTTGCTCGGCCTTCAAAAGCGGCGAGCCGACGCTGACGGCGATCAAAATGTCGGGATTGCATTGCTTGCGCACTTCGACGATCGGCACGTTATCGACCAGACCACCGTCAACCAGTCGTCTACCGCTATCACTCAACGGGTGACATTAACCCGGGCACCGACATACTGGCCCGCATCGCCTTGGTCACACTGCCTTTATGAAACACCACCTTTTCGCCGCTGACCAGATCGGTCGCCACAATAGAAACCGGCAGCACGAGATTCTCAATCTGTGGATCGCCATTTTGGCTACGCACCAGTTGGTTAAAGAAAAGTTTGATCTTTTGGCCGTCCACCACAACGGGCATTGCAACCGCACCTTTGTCGGTTAATCCAATCTCGGATCCGGGCATGAAACCACGTGAGAGCGCCCGAAAACGTAGATTAATATCTGAAGCATCCGGCGCGTCGTTAAACATATCCTGCCAATTCGCCTTATCCATCGCCGCCATCATTTCTTCTGACGTCAGGCCAGCGGCGAAGGCGCCGGAAACAAGGCCGCCCATGCTGGTGCCAGCGACGCAGTCAATCTGGATTCGTTGCTCCCTGAGCACCTCCAGCACGCCGATATGCGCAGCGCCACGGGCGCCGCCACCACCTAGCACCAAGCCGATTATGGGGCGCTCCGCTGCCGTTACCAGATTTCCGCAGAGCAGGATACCGGCAAGACTGGAGAACAATACTGACTTAAGTGCAGGACATAAATAATGCGAAAACTTAATCATTGGAACATGCCCTAATTTAACCTTAAAAGACCGTTTTCAATGGGGAAACAACACCCCAAAACAACACACATTTACTGCAATTCAACTCTCGACGGAAACTGCGATACAGAAATCGCCCCCCATAAAATGCGATACAAATTTCCACTTAGCGGCATCTCGCAATAGCAAGCCGGTAATGCGGCGAAAATCATACCGTTAGTTGTACCCATTGAATAGCAAGAGCAAAATCAAGCAAACACCCCGTTAATGGACTCGGGGTGGGGCGAAGGACAATTTTCTTTGCCTAGCACATCTGGTTGCCCATCATGCTATGGGCTGTCGTTCAGATACGCCGGTTCGCAGCAGAAACGGGCGAACCGCTGCTGCTGTGTTTGGCGTCCACGTCTGCTAACTCATCGCCATCCCGCTGATGATTCTGGCTCAGGCCATGGCGGTCAAAAT
Organism: Burkholderiales bacterium; assembly: GCA_038250105.1. GTDB lineage: Bacteria > Pseudomonadota > Gammaproteobacteria > Burkholderiales > Rhodocyclaceae > Azonexus. The sequence goes on from JBBSCQ010000161.1 coordinate 1,385, forward strand.
TGAGTAGCGGAATTTTTCATGTTGACTGGGCGGGCAATTCCCACCTTGGCAAAAAGAACGAATGACTCAGCCGAGTTGGACAATCGCCGGCAGGAACACCTCAGTCACCAGCACCTCTTGCTTGCCTAGTCGATGCATTGAGCGCCGCGCCCAAAGGTATGGCACATCCTCGGTCAAAGCCGAGGCTAGGCGGAACAAGGCATCGCGCCGATCAAGCCGGCAATACTCAATCGCCCCGCGCTGAAAGCCGGGGTAAGCAAAAAGCAGCGAACCGAGCGAACGGCTACCCAAACGCGCCAGCCAGCGGCTCAAGCGACCATTTACTGCGGTCGACAGCGTGGTATGGGCAAAAATCACCGGCACGCCGTCACACTCAAGGACTACTTCGCGCACCCAGACCAACTGATGCGGCGGCAGCGTATCAGTCAGCGGCCGAGCCTTGCCGAAGCTCAAGCGACGGACGCGAAAATCATGGCAAACACTTTGGCAACGTGCCGTCAGCGAGCCCGGCTCAGTCAACCAGCCACGTAACACCGTATCAAGCGGCCCGCCAAGCAAACGCGCCCGCCATTGATGGCCACTCATTAATGCGGCTGCGGCGCTTTTTCGATGCCGTTCAGCTTGGTGCCGGCCTTGATGCCGCGCTGGGCAAACCAGCCCAGGTTCATCTCCAGCGCATAGCGCGCCGGGCGCCGGGCACAATGGTTATCTTCCGTCTGCGGCTGCATGTCTTCAATGTTGATGATCTTGCCCTCTTCGTCGAGGAAGGCTACCGACAGCGGCAGCAAGGTATTACGCATCCACATGCAATGCGTCCTGTCTTGGGTAAAAACGAAAAGCATGCCGTGCTGGGCCGGCATGGCTTTGCGGCTCATCAGCCCGACCTGGCGATTTTGATCATTAGCCGCCACTTCCGCCTCAATCCGGTGAAATCCAGCGGTCAACTCCAACATTGGCATGGCATTCTGCGCCCAGGCGGCAGCACTCAACATCACCCCGCAAACCGCCCCGATGAGAATTTTTTTCATTTTAACTTCCCTTGTAAATCCTGATAACTGCCGTCGATCTGTCGCCACTCACCCAACGCCAGGCCTTGCACTGTCACCGCGCCAATCGACGCCCGCACCAAACGCAAAGTAGGATACCCGATGGCCGCCGTCATCCGCCTGACCTGACGGTTCTTGCCCTCGCTGATGCGAATTTCCAGCCACGAGGTGGGAATAGCCTGACGAAAACGGATCGGCGGGTCACGCGGCCAAAGATCGGCCGGCTCGCCGATCAAGCGCACTTTCGCTGGCTGCGCGGTGAAATCAGAAAGCTTAATGCCCCGGCGCAAACACTCCAACGCCGCCTCGTCCGGCACGCCCTCAACCTGCGCCCAATAAGTTTTTTCCAGCTTGTGTTTAGGGTCAGCAATGCGCGCCTGCAACTGGCCATCATCGGTCAGGATCAGCAGCCCTTCACT
>JBBSCQ010000162.1:0-2756 GCA_038250105.1 Burkholderiales bacterium
GCCGTGAAGGATGCCCGTTTGGCACACATCTTCCGGGTCGATCTCAAGAACGAGCTGTTTGCTTACGAGATCAAGCAGGATGCGCTCGATCTGGCTGAGCTGATGGATGGCAAGTTACTGCTGGTGACCAATACGCCGGATTTGTCGCCGAAAAGCGTGGTTGACCGCTACAAGTCGCTGGCGGACATTGAACGCGGCTTTCGGGTGCTGAAATCCGAGATTGAAATCGGCCCGGTGTTTCACCGCTTGCCTGAACGGATCAAGGCGCACGCCAGCCTTTGCTTCGTTGCACTGATTCTCTACCGCATCATGCGCCAACGCCTTCATGCCGCCGACAGTGACCTGTCGCCGGAGCGGGCAATGACGGAGTTGCAGAAGCTTCAGCAGCATCAAATTCGTCTCAATAACGCCGACCAACCGATCTGCGGCATCTCTCGTCTCTCGGAAATCCATAACCGCGTTTTTGCGGCGCTGGAGTTGAAAAAACCAACGAAACCACTGCAACTTTCGCTTTTGTAGTACACGTTCTTGAACCCGGGTTCATAACAATCAACAACTTACGCGTTTAACTGTCGAACTCGGGTGATCAATATCTTTCGCCACAAGATGCCGTCGAAAAACAAGATGGCAGCTGACCTCACCGCCATGAGCGCGGATCGCCACCAGATGGCGACAGAAAGCGATCGAATACGCTTACCAATAATAGGCAGCTACCCTGAAGGCATCAGCTTGGGATGGATTTTGATAAAGTAGAATTAATCTAACTGATTAAAGCTAACATTAACGACCAGTAGCAACTGCCGATGTGTGGCAGTTGCTACTGGTCGGGTTGCCATATGTCTCGCACGTAATCGCCGACAACGCTTCAGCCACCCGCGCCATGCCGGGGGTAACCTCATCGCCACCACGATAACGGAATCATAGCGTGCCAAAACTCTCTTTGACCTAGGTAACGACAACAGGTGGTATTCCGGCATGCTCGATGCAAAACTGGATAGTGGCGCAAAGCGTATCGATTAACTCAAACCAGCCATCATCGCATTCAAAACATCGCCCCATGCACGACGTCTCAATCGAGTTATTTCGTTGCACAAAGAGCGCGGGATAACGTTGTCAGAGCAGATCATTCAGTTCATTTTTCATCAGCCTTCCTCTCCTCTTTTACCGGAGAATTCAAAAATCCCAGTTCGCTCAGCGCCAAACTGATTTTCTGGAGAGCTTCTTTGGCCCCTATCGGCAAGCTGACGCCGGCCCCTTCTTGAAGGCTGAAATCCCTTGGATTAATTCGGATGACAGGACAGCCCTGCGCTTTGCTAATCCGCCGAATCGACGGAATGCCGACGCCAGCGCCGATCTCAATGACCACGATATTGCTAGCTTGGTCAGCCCAATTCAACCATGCTGATTGCTGAACTCTTGCGCGATTGTCAATCCACACCCCGTCGTCGAACATCAGAATATTTGGCCTTGCGAGTTTCTTGCATCGATCACAGATAGGTAGATGATTCCCGATCCACTCACACCGGCTATCGTCTGTCGTCGGGTTGATAAGATCGCCCGACCACACCGACTCTCGACATGGCTGAGTACATTGCAGATGGTGAATCGATCCGTGAATTTCGTACATTTTCGACTCGGCGAATCCGGCCTTCTGAAATTGGCCATCAACATTGCTCGTTATAACAAAAGCGCCATTGGGCAAGTTATTTGCAATACTCTTTAACGTATGAAACCCAGCATGCGGAACGGTTTTCCGGTACAGCGCCAAGCGATGCCCATAAAATCCCCAAGCTTGTTTTGGGTTTTTGAAAAAGGCATACGGGTTGGCAATGGCGGTAAAGCTGACTCTGGCCTCAGCCAGTGCCGGATAGGCTTTCCAGAAACCCTCCTGGCCACGAAAATCAGGCAGACCAGAATCAACACCCATGCCGGCGCCAGCGGTAATCAGCAGGCCATCAGCCGAGGCAATAAGTTTCGCCGCTTGTTCAAATAAATCATTGGTCATGATTTTGGTCTAAATTATGAGTCCAGATGGCTGGCAGATTTGTGATGACTGCTTCCGCCCGCTCGTTTGCCCGGGCCTCCCGTGACAGGCCGTTCTAAGGTAACCAAAACGGTAACTCGCAAAGCGTCGTTTAGCTGAGCGTCGTACACCGCACCAAAAACAATGTGCGCATCGTGGGCAACGGCGGCTCTGACCTCATTCATGACTTCATTTACCTCCTTCACCCTCAGCGTATTTTGAGTGGCGTGGATAACGACGAGTACCCCTTTCGCGTGAACTGGATCGCCACCATTCACCAGCAGGGAATAAATCGCGTCTTTAGCTGCAACTCGGGCGCGAAAAATTCCTGTTGCCTCGGCAAGACCCACTTGAGCATGAACGGCGTTGGTCAATACTGCGCGCGCATCTTCAACATCAATATTAACCAAGCCAGGGGCATCAAAGATTTGTGCAATTCCGCAGATCAAATGGTTCATAAGACGGTTTGCCGCGTTGAAGCGATCCTCAACATCGGCATCGTCACCGACGACTTGCAATAGTGCGTCATTGCGGATGACGATCAGCGAGTCAACATGCTTGGAGAGTTTGGCGATACCGGCCTCAGCCAACTTCATTCGCTTGCCACCTTTGATGCTAAGTGGCGTGGTGACGACGCCAATCGTCAGGCTGCCCATTTCGTGGGCGATTTTGGCGACGACCGGAGCGGCACCGGTTCCCGTTCTGCCGCCCATGCCGGCAGTGATAAAAACAA
>JBBSCQ010000163.1:0-2753 GCA_038250105.1 Burkholderiales bacterium
CGCCTGATTTCCGATATCGTCGCACTTGAAGTAGCGGAAAGCGCCGGTTTCTGTCGTGTTAAGCAAAACCGCGACAGCATCCGGATGCTGGTCGACATGGACGCGTGAAACCAAGGGAGCCTGGGTGAGAAATGGAAACGCCTTATCGCTATTGGCGTAAGCGATCAATAAACCGCGTAATCCCATCAGCAGACGAATTGGTGTAACGGCCAGATCCGGTAAAACTCAATCGCCCAAGGCAAGATGCCAAGGCAAGAGTTGTTCGTAATCGTCCGCCGTTTTTGCCAAAGGCAGCGCCTTGAACAAGGCGACCAAATACCGATACGGATCCACGCCATTGGCTTTGCAGGTCTCGATCAGCGAATAGATATTCGCACTGGCGTTGGCCCCGGCCACCGTATCGGCGAAGAGCCAATTGCGCCGACCCACGACGAACGGCCGGATCGCGTTCTCACACAGATTGTTGTCGATAGGCCAGGCGCCGTGCTCTACATAGCGGATCAGCTTCGGCCATTGTGCCTCCAGGTAATGCAGTGCCTTGCCCAACAAACTGCCCGGCGTCACGCTGTGCCGATGCGTTACCAGCAGATGCTCGATTTCCGCCAGGACGGGACGGCTCGCTGCCTCGCGTAATTGAGCCCGTTCGGCCACCGTTTTATCCTTGGCCTTCGCCTCCACGGCATAGAGTCGAGCAATCGCAGCAATAAACTGTGTCGCCAGCTGATCCGGACGGCGCACAGCTTTCGGCAAGACGGCCTCAGCCTCGACAAAGTAACGCCGCGCATGCGCCCAGCACCCCAGGTGAATCAGGTGATGTGATTGCGCGATACCGTTGTAGACCGCGTAGCCGTCAGACATCAACACCGCGCCTTCCCGGATGCCGGCGTAAAGCTGCTCGGCGTGGGTTCCGCCACGCCCCGGGGCATAGCCGAACAAGCGTACCGGCGGCCCGGTGCCGTTCATCTGGGCCCACAGATAACTCTTGCTCTGCGCCGCTCGACCAGATTCCTTAAGTACCTGGATAACCGTCTCGTCGCCGAACACCAGTTCGGCGTCGAGCAAGTGATCGCGCAGCAGATTGATGATCGGCTGCACCGCTTCGCCGACCTTGATCATGCTGCCGGCCAGCGTGTTGCGGGAGAGATTGCCGCCGAAACGACCCAGCAGTGCTGCTTGCCGGTAAAGGGGTAGCGAATCCTGGTATTTGGAAGTCGCCACCCAGGCCAAAGCTGCTTCGGTCAGCAATCCCTTGGGGATGATCCTGGCAGGCACCGGGGTGACCTTGATCCCCTGGTCACAACACGGACAGGCATATTTGACGCGCTGGTGCTGGATGACGCGAACCTGTTGCGGAATGATGTCCAGTTGTTCGCTGGTTTCGACGCCGATTTCCACTAGCGTCTTGCCGTCATGAGGACAAATCCGTTCGGCTTCCGGCAATTCATGGCGAACGATCTCGCGGGGCAGTGCCGGATCAAGGGGCTTGCGACCCCGCTTCAGGCGGGTATGCCCGGCGATCTCGATACCGGATTCGACAGGGACCTCCTCGGTCACCGGGGCACCGGCAGAAGCCAAGGCTTCCGCTTCGTTGAAGAGTTCTGACTGGCCATTGCCGCGCGCCTCGCTCTTGGCGGCGAACAGTTTGCGCAGGAAGGCGTTGAGTTTCTCCTGGAGGAGATCACGCTCGATCTTGACGACTTTGAGCTCGCCGCGCAGGGCTTCGCGTTCGCTGACGGCCGCCGCGCGCTCGGCAATCAGCGCGTTGAATTCTTCGGCGGTCAGGGTGACGTTCTGCATATGACGATTTGACTGAACCGGCTAAAAATCGTTCACCCTACGCGTTGATAATTTCGGGCCGGGTGCGGTTGCATGGCCGCGAGGTTGATGCCATCGAGCAGCCAATGCAGTTGCTCGACCGACAGCTCGACGAGATCAGATTCCTTGGGCCATTTGAAGCGATCGGCTTCCAGCCGCTTGATGAGCAGCCAGAAGCCGTTTCGATCCCAGAGCAGAATCTTGATCCGGTCGCGCCGGCGGTTGCTGAACACATAGGCGACCTCGGCAAACGGATCGAGACCCAGTCCTTGTTCAACGAGCAGCGCGAGTCCGTTGATGCTCTTGCGGCCATCGACGGCTTCCCGGTGCAGGAAGACCTTCAGCCGGGAATCGAGTCGGAACATGGCAGGGTGGAAAGCAGCCGAAGAATAGGCGCCAGTTGATCGGCCGGCAATGCCGACCATTCCAGCCGGATGCCGTTGGGGAGCCGAGCCGCGAGTGCCGAGGACGTGATCGGCGAACGATGGGCGCTGACCGGCGCCACCGGGATAAACGGCGATGGCGTTGCTGCTGATGACCGCACTAAAACGCCTGGCAACGATTGACGCTGATGTTTGGTCATCCAGGTGCGCAGGAGATTGGCGTTGATGCCGTGCGCCAGCGCCAGTTTCGCCACCGAAACACCGGGTAGAAAACAGGCTTCGATCAATTCGCGTTTGGCCTGCGGGTCGTAGCAGCAACGGCCATCCCGCTTGCGGCCAATCACCAGTCGCTGCTTCAATTCTGTCATCTGCTCTGTCATAGGTGTCCACATTGTTTTACGTGGACACATCTTTCACCACTGACCCTCAGCGGGTAAGTCCGTGGTTTATTGAGCGCTTACGATGCAAAAACGCCGCCGGCCCTTGCGGTGACGGCGGCGCTTACGGCGCGTAGAGGTCTAGACGTCTGGCCTTTGGTCTAGCGTTTGCGTACCG
>JBBSCQ010000164.1:0-2514 GCA_038250105.1 Burkholderiales bacterium
CAGCCCGGCTGAGTTTGAGCGGACGATTGCCTTCGAGGATATTCCGACGGCCGGCGCCTTCACTATTTTCAACAATAGCCGCGACATGTTCGAGGTGGCGCGCAACTACGTGCACTTCTTCCAGCATGAAAGCTGTGGTTTTTGTACGCCGTGCCGGGTTGGGACGTCATTACTGAAGAACCTGATGGACAAACTGCACAATGGCTGCGGTTCACCTTACGATTTTGCCGAAATTGAAAAGCTGAACCAGTTACTGCAGTCGATGAGTCATTGCGGCCTCGGTCATACGGCTTGCAATCCGGTGCTCGATACCATCGAAAAATTCCGCCCAGCCTACGAGAAGCACATGGTGCAGCAGAATTTCGCGCCGGCCTTCGATCTTGACCGGGCGCTCGCCGCGGCACGACAAATGACCGGGCGTGACGACGCCGCCGCGCACATCATCAAGGAAGAATCTGGGGAGGACGCATGAGCTATACCTTCACACTTGATGGCAAGACCATTCCCTTCGAGGATGGCCAGACCATCATGCAGGCAGCAACCAAGGCTGGGGTATTCATCCCGCGCCTGTGCTACCACCCGGAATTCAAGCCGCATGGTTCGTGCAAGCTTTGTACCGTCAAGGCCAATGGCCGGCAGACAGCGTCCTGCACCATGCGGGCAATGGCTGGCATGGTGGTGGAAAGCGATAGCGAAGAAATCAACGCCGAGCGGCGCTCATTGACCCAAATGCTCTTTGTCGAAGGCAATCATTTCTGCCCCTCTTGCGAGCAGAGCGGCAATTGCCAGTTGCAAGCCACGGCCTACCATCTGGGCATGATGTCGCCGCATTACGATCATTTTTTCCCGAATCGTGCGGTCGACGCTTCGCATCCCGAGGTTTTGCTCGATTTCAACCGCTGCATCCTCTGTTCGCTGTGCGTTCGGGCCAGTCGCGATGTTGATGGCAAGAATGTCTTCGCGCTTTCCGGTCGCGGCATTGGCACGCACCTGATTGTCAACGCCAAGTCCGGCCAATTAGGCGACACCAATTTCACGCTGGACGATAAAGCGGCGCAGGTTTGCCCGGTCGGCGTCATTCTCAAGAAGCGACGGGGCTTCGCGGTGCCGATTGGTGAGCGGACTTACGACAAGCAGCCGATTTCGGCGATTGATGATGCCGCAGCGGAGAGCCGCTGAAATGACCACGCCAAAGAAAAAACTGAAAGTGGCGACCACTTCGCTGGCCGGTTGTTTTGGCTGCCATATGTCGTTTCTCGATATCGATGAGCGCTTGTTTACCTTGCTTGAGCATATCGAGTTCGACCGCTCGCCACTGACTGATATTAAGACGTGCAGCCCGGATTGCGATATCGGCCTCATTGAAGGCGGTTTGTGCGATGCCGAGAACGTTCATGTGCTGCGCGAGTTTCGCGATAACTGCAAGATTCTGATCGCCATCGGCGCCTGCGCCATCAACGGCGGCTTGCCGGCGCAGCGCAACCATCTGCCGCTCACCACCATTCTCGAAGAGGTTTATCACACCAGCCCGGGGCTGGCTAACGGGATGATTCCGAATGATCCCGAGTTGCCGTTGCCGCTTGATAAAGTGCATCCAATTCATGAAGTGGTGAAGATCGATTACTTCATCCCTGGTTGCCCGCCCTCGGCCGATGCGATCTGGAAGGTGCTGACCGATCTGCTGGCCGGCAAAGAGCCCGAATTGGGCCACGGCTTGATACATTACGACTAAATTCGATACCGTCATTCCCGCGAAGGCGGGAATCCAGAAAAGCCGCACTGGATTCCAGGTTAAGCCCGGAATGACGACCCGGACTGGGAGATTAGAATGACCTACCAACTGGAAACTGCCGCCCATCCTGAAACCCTGCGCCGTGTGGCGATTGACCCAGTATCGCGGGTCGAGGGCCACGGCAAGGTGACCATTTTGCTCGACGAGCAGAACAAGGTGCATCAGGTACGTCTGCACATTGTCGAGTTCCGGGGCTTCGAGAAATTTATCCAGGGTCGGCCGTATTGGGAGGTGCCGGTGATGGTGCAGCGGCTGTGCGGCATTTGCCCGGTATCGCACCATCTGGCGGCTTCCAAGGCGCTCGATATCATCGTCGGAGCCAAAAAGCTGACGCCAGCCGCTGAAAAACTGCGGCGTCTGATGCATTACGGCCAGATGCTGCAATCGCACGCGCTGCATTTTTTCCATCTCTGCTCGCCTGATTTGCTCTTTGGTTTCGACAGCGACATCACCCAGCGCAATATCGTCGGCGTTGCCGCGGCGCATCCGGAAATCGCCAAGCGTGGCGTGCTGCTCCGTCGCTTCGGCCAGGAAGTGATTCGCGTCACCGCCGGCAAGCGGGTACATGGCACGGGGGCGGTGCCGGGCGGCATGAACAAGTCGCTGACCATTGCCGAGCGTGACGAACTACTTAAGGATATTTATCACATCGTCGCCTGGTCGCGCGACGCGGTGCACCTGATCCAGAAAGTGCATACGCAAGACCCCGGCCTCTACAACAG
>JBBSCQ010000165.1:0-2347 GCA_038250105.1 Burkholderiales bacterium
CGGCCAGTCCAATGGTTCTTTGACAACCTGCTGCCCGAAGAGTTACTGCGCCAAGCGGTGTCCAAAGAAGCGGGCATCAAGGGAGACGATGCATTTGCGTTGCTGCAGTATTTGGGCGCAGAGTCTGCGGGTTCGCTGACCTTTCTGCCGCCCGAAAAGGCCGTTCCAAAAGATCGCGCTTTGCGCGACTTGCCCTACGAACAGTTGAGCTATCGCATCGCAAACCTGCCCAGGTTGACGTTGACTGCAGATGCTCCAAAACGGATGTCGCTGGCAGGCGCACAGCACAAACTCTTGGTGATTTACCACGAAGGCCAGCTGTACGAGCCAGAGGGTGAGATGCCTTCGACCCACATCCTCAAGCCTAATCATCCCGATACCGAGGCGCACCCAGCTTCGGTGGTTAACGAATACCTCACGATGCGATTGGCGAGAGCGGTCGGCCTGCCTAGTCCGGAAGTGCATCTGCTTTACGTACCGCAGCCGGTGTATATCATCCAAAGGTTCGACCGCGTCGCGCCCGAGGCCACTTCGCCTGGCGTCCAGCCGACCTTGACCGTGCAACGGAAGCACCTTATCGATGCTTGCCAGTTGCTCAACAAGTCACGCACCTTCAAGCATTCGGGCGCTTCGATTCAGGCGCTCAAAGACGTCATCGAAGCCACCACCAACAAAGCCAACACGCGTCTCATGCTGTTTCGCTGGCTGGTGTTCAACATCGCCATCGCCAACGACGATTGCCACTTGAAGAACTTGTCCTTCTTCGTGTCCTCTGAAGGCGTGCAGCTTGCCCCACACTACGATTTGTTAGCAACCAGTGCGTACTACACCCGAGCCTTTGCCAACGAAAAGGCTACTTGGGCAGACGTGCGAATGGCCATTCCTTTGGGGAACGCAAATTTCTTTAGCGACGTCACTGCCCGATTGGTGCTAGATGCCGGACTAGAGCTAGGCGTGCCTGATGTGAGCGCGCGCCGCATCCTCAAAGAAGTGACGACCCGCCTGCCTGGGGCGCTGGATAAAGAGCTGGCTCAGATTCGAAACCTACAAGCCCGAGCTCCAGAGGCTGCAAAAGTTTACTTGGGGGCGGAAGACCGGCTGCTGCGAGTAGTCGAGCACATCGTCTTGAAAGAGATGCTCGGGCGGTTGCGTGTCGCAAATGGGTGACACACAGTCACCGACTGAAATATGGCGCGGCAGACATTTTCCGAAGCTAAAGGAAAAAAATCCGGCACAGTGACCTGTCAGTCTCGCCCCTGTACAACCTGCATAAAACTGCCGACTACCAAGCCCAGCTTGGACTTCACATCGAAACGTTGCTGACCGCCTACTCTGCCGACCAACAGCTATTCTGCACTGAAGGACGTCTTCTGACCTCCCATTCAATTCTGCCCTATGGCAGTTGCACACTCCGCCACACAACCCAAAATGGGCGCCAGTGTTTCACAAACGATCACGAATGGTGCGGCTGTCGTATTTGATGCGTGTCGACAGTTCGCTCGTCGTGAGGTACGTGAGACCTTCCATAGTCGCTCCTTATTGATTAAAATAACAATCAAACGATGCACCGAATCATCGATTGATAGTTATTACAAGCACAATTGATGTCTATTACTAGCTTTTGTTAAAAATATTTACCGTTTGATGAGAAAACCAATGATTAGATTCAAACTTGCAGAGATGATGGAGAAGAGACAATTTGCGGTAGGGCACCGGATCACGGTAAGTGAGGTCGCAACAGCAACGGGCTTGAATCGAATGACCCTATCCAAACTCCTGAACCACAAAGGTTATGGAACTGGAACAGATACGATTGATAAGCTGTGTACTTTTTTCGCCTGCAGGGTGGAGGATTTGATGGAACACCTCCCTGACACGGCAGCAGGTGCAGCGCTTTCAGGGTCTGAGTAACGCAGAGTAACGCTTTCCCGCGTCTCATTCTTAAACTGAACCATCGCGCCTTTCTATCCTCTGAGTCGCCTGCCGTTGCATGGTGACGAACAAAAACATAATAGAAGCACTTGGCACGAAGCCAATGGTCAAGGGGGAGGAAGATTGCTTGACTTGGTAGCGCCCTGTGGCACAAGCAGGGCAAATGTAGGGCACAGAGCCAACCGAACAAGCGTAACTGACCATTGCCCGGAATACGTTAGCCAGGAATGGATGGCAATTGGCGATATTTTCGTCACACCGAAAACATCAAAAATCAGAGCAAACTTTTCAACAATGGTGCGGCTGGCGGGGATCGAACCCACGACCCTCGGCTTCGGAGGCCGATACTCTATCCACTGAGCTACAGCCGCATCTTGAACCGAACGCCAGATTGTAGGTGGTTTCATAGCCTTCA
>JBBSCQ010000166.1:0-2279 GCA_038250105.1 Burkholderiales bacterium
ATGATCGTACTTTGCCATGGCAATTTGGTCGATCCTCTCTGTGCTTCACGGCTGCCGCCACTTCAGGAAAAAGCTGAATCAGGCGTTCAAAGTCAGTGCTGCGGTCGACGTCCCAAAAAGGCAAAAATTCAGTCCACTGCCAACCAAGCGACTGCAGGCGCTGACGGGTTTGCGCCATGACGTGTTCGCTGCTCCATTCAACCCCGGTAAATATCTGCCGCGCCGCCTGGCGCAGGCCGATCAGGACATAGCCGCCGTCTTCGGCCGGGGTGAGCACCGCGTCATTTTCATGGAGGGTGGCGGCTGCTTGTTGCAGATGGGTCGCCGTCAATATCGGGCAATCGGTGCCGATAATCAGCGTGCCGGCTGGCGTCGGCGATTCGGCTACGGCGTTGTGCATACGCTCGCCCAGGTCGCCTTCGACTTGCTGGCGCAGGGTAAGCTGGCCAGTCGCGGCACATTGGGCGAAATCGGGGTGCTGCGTATCCGGTGTGCACCACAGCGTGACTGGGCCAATATCGGCGCGCAGCGCAGTAGCCACCGTGCGTTGCAGCAACCAGCGTTGCAAGGCCGCTGCCCCTTCGGCGCCGAGATGGGAAATCAGGCGGGTCTTGGTCAGGCCAGGAATCGGCGCCTTGGCGAGAATGGCGATACCTATCTTTTGGTCACTGTTTACGTGGGGCATAGCCATACTCTCGGGCAAGTTCATTCGGGTTGGCGCCGAAAAAAAAACGTAGGCGCAACCGCCACATCAGCAAAATGGTGCGCATCACGCCATGTTTCTCCCAGCGCCGGCCCGAGGTAATGACTTTTTCGGCAAGGCAGGCCGGGTGCGACAGGGCGCGCAGCCGGCTGGAGAAATCGATGTCTTCCATCAGCGGAATATCGGCAAAGCCGCCGACCTGAGCGAAGGCTTGCTGCGTCACGAAAATGGCCTGATCGCCGGTGGCGATGCCGGTGAGTCGCGAGCGCCAGTTCATCATGCTGGCAACCAGCGGGAGGCCTTGGGCATTGCCATCAATTTTCACATCAAAACGGCCCCAATTGGCGCCACGGCGGATAGCTTCGTCAATCAATGTCAGGGCGGAGCGCGGTAATTGGGTATCGGCATGCAAAAACAGCAATACCTGACCTTGGGCGAGGGCGGCGCCGGCATTCATCTGGCAGCCCCGGCCTTTGGGCGAAACGGTGACCTGGTCGGCCAGCGGCGCGGCAAGGCGCGGCGTGCCGTCGCTACTGCCGCCGTCGACGACGATGATTTCGGCGTGCTGTTGACGAAAGCTTTGCAGGGCTTGCAGCACACTGATGATCCCTTGAGCTTCATCAAGCACCGGGATGATGATCGAGATGAGCGATGCTTTTCCCGGCGCATTCATGAGTAACACCTTATTCTTTACCCGGTGCCGGACACTCGTCTTCCTTGGCGACGAAGCGGAAATCAGCAAAACCAGCGTGCGCTTCCTCGCCGGTATTGTCGGTATCGGTGGCAATCGCCAGACCATTCAGGACGCCGCCAATTTCCCCAAAGGCACGCTGAAAATCCTTCGCCACATTGCGCCGCTCCTGCACCCAGCCGCCGGCCTTGCCAGCCCCCGAGCGCAGCACCCACATGCGGGCGCGGTCGGTGTAGGCGTTGTCCTGCAGCGTGCCGATCGGGTGGGTGTTGTCCCAAACGTAGTTGAGCGCGGCGTCGGGCACCTGATTGCCGTAGATCGAGCGAGCCAGCGCTAGTTTGGTGCGGGTGCCCAGCCCGAGTTGTTCGGGCGGTACGGTGAAGGTCAGATAGACCCGGGCGGCGTAGTCGTCACCGGATTTCTTGCTCATGTCGGCCGAGGCCACCGGCGCGTCGATCCGCCATTGCCAGCACAAAATAGGCGTTTTTTGCAGGTCGACCGTAGCAGGCCGCCCCAACAGCGCCATGCTCTTGCTGGCGTGCGCTTCAATGGCGACGACGCCATCCCAGCGCCGTATGGCGTAGCGGGTGGGCGGGATTTTCTTGTTCAGTTGCTCAACTTTCCACGGTTCGGGAATGGCGCTATCGGCATCGCTAAAACGGCCGAGCCAGAGCGGTTCGGCCAATGCGCTGGGCGCTGTAGCAACTAAGGTGGCAAGTGAGGTGGCAAATAAGGTGGCAAGTGAGGCAGCGCGGCAAAAAAACCATGTCGTCACGCCCGCGAAAGCGGGAGTCCATGAATACAAACAATTGCTGGATCCCCGCTTTCGCGGGGATGACGCGTTGGTGTTGGGGTCGTTCATTTCGCGTTGGTAGTTGCTGGATC
>JBBSCQ010000167.1:0-2185 GCA_038250105.1 Burkholderiales bacterium
GCTGCAGATTCCAGGAATCGGAGTCGCCAAGGCCGAGCGTTACGGCGAATCATTGCTGGCATTGCTCGCGCAGGCCGCGTAACAAGGAAACACAGCCCGTTTGTTTTCGCCGGTGGTGTTTTCAGTCGCACGCTGCCGGGATGATCTCGATCTGGCTCAAAAAAGTGTCGCTTGTCACATAAAGGAATAACGGCACCGTTGAGGCGGCTCTGGGCCAGCGCATCGAGACCAACGTCAGTTTCCTGATTCAGATCGCAGTGCATCAACGGATCTGTGAAAAGAGGTGATCCGCCCGATAAAGCTACCGCTCGCAGCGCGGTGGCTGCGACAAGGTGTTTGCCCGGAGTTGAGCGGGGAGGATTCAGGTTGTGTGCTTGGAAAAATGGGGACGGAATTTCGTGGCTCGTGAGTAGTAATTCGACCCCGGCTCTTTGGGGTTTGGTTTTTACTTGCCCAAACCAAAACCATTCACTGTGCATTATTTCCTTGAACAAGACTTCTTAGCAGCGTACGCTGCTTCGATTTCGTCATATTCATAATCTGCTTGTCTTGGCACTCGAAAACTCAAGGAACCTCATGGTCTGGATCGTGGTTGTTGTGGCTCTTGTTCTGTTGCTTGTGTTTGCTTTGGCCAAGAAAAAATCATCGCGTAGCGGCGACGTTGTAGTGGTCTAATTTTGACGGACACCTCGATAGGTGGATGATTCCACCCGTGAGGAGAAGTAAATGAACCAGAAACGCAGGGATTTTGATACCAGCTTCAAATTGCAGATTGTTCAGATAGTCAAAAATCAAGGCTTGAGTATTGGTCAAGTCTGCCGAGACATGAGCATTGGCGAAACAGCTGTTCGGCGCTGGATTAAGCAATTTGAAGCTGAACAATTAGGACAGGCAGGAATTGGCAAACCGCTGACTGCCGAACAGCAACGCATCCGACAGTTGGAATCAGAGAACCGGCAACTCCGGTCGGACAACGATCTGTTAAAAAAAGCGTCGGCCTTCTTTGCCCGAGAACTGAGATGACATACCAGAGCGTCGATCAGTTGAAAAAGGAGGCCTGTGGTGTGTCACCACTTTGTCGGTTATTTGGCGTAAGCCGGTCGGGGTACTACGCGTGGAAGCAGCGTGCAAACCGACCGACCAAGACATGTGCGGTCACGGTTCGTCTGCAAGCGGCCTTTGCCGCCTGTGGTCGAAGCTACGGCAGCCGCCGATTATCCGCTGCTCTGCAAAACCAAGGGTTTAAAGTGGGCCGGCATCGCGTGCGGACGCTGATGCGAATCAACGCCTTGCGCCCGATCTGGAAACGAAAATTCATTCATACGACCGACAGTCGCCACGCGCTGCCGATCGCTGACAACATCCTGGATCGGCAATTTGCACCGGATGCCGCCAATCGCGCTTGGGTTTCCGACATCACCTACATTCGTACGCGCAGCGGATGGCTATATTTGGCGGCAGTCTTGGATCTGTTCTCACGCAAGGTTGTCGGCTGGGCGATGGCACCGAACATGCCTGCCGAACTGGTTTGTGCGGCCTTGCAGATGGCCATTGCACAGCGACAACCACCAGCCGGTCTGATCGTGCATTCCGACCGTGGCAGCCAATATGCCAGTGACACCCATCGCGCATTGTTAACTCGCCACGGCCTGATCGCCAGCATGAGCCGAAAGGGAAATTGTTGGGACAATGCTGTCATGGAACGCTTCTTCCTGAATTTGAAGATGGAGCGCGTCTGGCAACAGGACTACGCCAATTATTCAGAAGCACTACGCAACGTGACTGATTACATCGTCGGCTTCTACAACAGCACACGTTTACATTCAACATTGGGCTATCTGCCGCCCAATGCCTATGAATTCAAAATGGCAGCGCAACAACCTATCGACGTGTCCGAAATTACTTGACCACTACAGGAGATCATTGGCGACGCACAGGTCTATGGCGTATCGTCATGAAAAGAGCAATGCTTTGGAAGGCGCATGAATAGGCGTTCTTCAAGGCAATGGCTTGTAGACCGCCATTTTACGGGGGCTGCAGGGCAGGGCAGTAAACAAGACGGGTTCTATCAGATGCTACTTCTGCAATCGGCCACATGCTGCCGCTTGCCCTTCCCTCAGAGCCGCCATTCAAGCGGCCGGTTCACTTTACAACCTGCCGGATTGCCTACGCGGCCTGCTCGGCC
>JBBSCQ010000168.1:0-2114 GCA_038250105.1 Burkholderiales bacterium
CGCTTTGCGCTGAAACATGAAATTTATGCAATACAACTAACGGCCGACTCTACGCGCCTCGCCTGTGACTGAAAATCGCTCCTCGCGGGCGATTGCTGCGGCACAGCAGCACCGTACTTTTTACTTTTGCAAGAAGTTCAGGTATATTTCGATACCAATAAGATGATTCGTGAAGCTTTGGCGGAAGCCGGGTTCCCGGCTCCGATGCCGGCGCAGAGTGTGGTTATCACGCAAGCTGCTTGATTTTCTTAATAGACGAAAAAAAACCGCGATTTTCGCGGTTTTTTTTCGTTGACCGTAGCAATGCAGTTTTAGAAAAGACGGCGGCAAATTTCTGTTGTCAGAGCAGCTTGGTTCATCGAATAAAAATGCAGACCCGGCGCTCCGCCCTTAATCAGTCGTTCGCAGAGTTCGGTGATGACATCAAGGCCAAAGGCTCGGATGGAGTTGGTATCGTCGCCGTAGCTCTCAAGTTTTTTGCGCATCCAGCGCGGGATGTCCGTGCCGCAGGCATCCGAGAAGCGAGCCAGTTTGGTGAAGCCGGCGATGGGCATGATGCCGGGGACGATGGGGACGTTGACGCCCAAGGCTTGCGCTTCGTCGACAAAATTAAAGTAGGCGTCGGCGTTAAAGAAATATTGGGTGATGGCCGAGTTGGCACCCGCTTTAATCTTACGGACGAAGGCGTTGAGGTCATCTTTCGGGCTGCGGGCTTGCGGGTGCCATTCCGGGTAGGCGGCGACTTCGATACTGAACCAGTCGCCGGTTTCGGCGCGGATGAACTCGACCAGTTCGTTGGCGTAGCGGAATTCGCCAGTTTCAGCCATACCGGAGGGCAGGTCGCCGCGCAAGGCGACAGTGCGTTTGATGCCGGCCGCCTTGTATTCATTAAGAATTTCACGAATGTTGTCGCGGGTCGAGCCGATGCAGGAAAGGTGCGGCGCGGCGTCGAAGCCTTCGGCGGCGATCTCTTTGACGACGCTGAAGGTGCGCTCGCGGGTCGAGCCGCCAGCGCCGAAAGTGACTGAAAAGAAAGTCGGATCCAATTTGGCCAACTCAAGGCGAACGGTGCGCAGCTTTTCAACGCCTTCCGGCGTTTGCGGCGGGAAGAACTCGATGGAGATTTCTGTGTTCATTTGTTCAACCAGATAAAGAATTCGCGGTTGCCATCGCCGCCGGCAATCGGGCTATCCAGCCAGGCGCGAACGGTGAGGCCAAGGTTTTGGGCGCAAAGGCGGAGTTTGCTTTCAACTTCTGCAAACAGTGCCGGGTCGCGGACGATGCCGCCCCGGGCGACATTGCCAAAGCCCACTTCAAATTGCGGTTTGACCAGCAATATCATGTCGCCATGGTCGGCGAGCAGCGCTGGTAATTGCGGCAAGATCAGAGTTAGCGAGATAAAAGAAACGTCGCCGACGATTAGATTAAAGCCATCCTCCGGAAAGGCGTCGCCCAGATCGTCTACAGTTAATGCGCGACAGTTGATGCCTTCGAGCGCGGTGACGCGTTGGTCGGTGGTGATGCGGGGGTGCAATTGATCGTGTCCGACATCGACACCGACGACATGCCTAGCGCCGGATTGCAGCAGTCGATCGGTGAAGCCGCCGGTCGATTGGCCGACATCAAGACAGGTCTTACCGCTGACACTAACGCCGGTTTCGGTCAGCGCACCGGCCAGCTTGAAGCCGCCGCGTGAGACATAGCGATCATTGGGATCGGCTGCTACGGTCAACAGTGTATTTGCGGCAAATTCCTGGGATTGTTTGCTGATGACAGTGCCAGCCCAGCTGACGCGTCCGGCCGCAATCAGGCGTTGCGCCGCCGTCCGCGAGACAGCAAGGCCAGTTTCTACCAGTAATTGATCGGCGCGCGACATTCAGGTGTTCCTTGATGGAAAAAGCAGACTACTGAGTGCCCAGGAAATCAGACTATAGACGATGGAACCGAACAGTGCGGACCAGAAGCCACCGACGTTGAAGCCGTCGATCAAGTTACCGGCCAGCTGAAAAAGTAGCGCGTTGATAACGAAGATGAAGAGCCCGAGCGTCAGGATGGTGACCGGAAGGGTTAGCAAAATGAGTAAGGGTCGAAGAATGGCGTTAATCAGCCCGAGA
>JBBSCQ010000169.1:0-1961 GCA_038250105.1 Burkholderiales bacterium
AGCAGAACGCCTGCAAACAGCAGAGCAGGCAGCGCATCGGGATTGACGCCGCGCTCCCCAAGATATCGCTCGCGCATCTCGCGGATAATCTGGCGCTCATTCAGCAGATTCTTGAGGTTTTCCCGTTCGACAATCGTGAACCAGGATCGGTTGCCGACATCCTGAAGCGCCTTGACCAACACAGATGCTCCGCCTTGGCTGACAGCGCGAGAAAGTGTCTGGCCGGCGGCGCTGGGTTTAAACTGGCCGGTCTGATCGGTGAAGCTGTAAACTGCTATAGCAACCTGCCGCGAAGGAGCCGGAATGCCGTTCAGCAATTCCTGTGTCTGTGTGGCATTGGGCAGAAAGGCGTAGCTGGTTGTTTCAGGAATGAAGGCCTTGCCGCTACCGCCTACGGTGGTGCAGCCAGCAAGCGTTGCAAGAATCACTGCGGCGCTGGCGCGCTTGAGGATCGATGCGTGTTTCATCCGCCGAGATCCACGAATGTAGGCACCACTATAATGGTTTCTTCGCCGGTATCGTCATTGATGATGGTGATCGTGACTTCGGTTAAAGTTCGTATGAACCGCACCGTCTGGCCGCCGAAGGCGATTACGCCGCTTTCTTGCGGGTTGTCGCCAAAAATGGCCGTTACGATTTGCGATGATAGCGCTGAGAGCAACCGCGACTGAAGTTGTCGTGCAAATATGTCCGCCTGAGAGGAATTTGCAGTGCTGGTCGGGTTGGTAAAATCGTTCTGGGCGTTAGCGATTCCCAGCAGGTGGTTGGAATTAAAGGGATTACCGCCAAAGCTCGGATTGACCGGCTCGTAAACGACATCTTGTGCGTTTGCGATCCCCGGATTGAGACCGACCACTACTAATGAGCCGAGCAAGACGGTGAGGCCCGCCCTGGGTGTGAGGTTTAACAAGCGCAAAATATACCTCCTACGGGGGCGCTTGAGGAGCTTTGTGCCCTCTTAGCGCGGTCAACTTTTTGCGACTCGGTCGACGTGTTAATAAGACATTAAGAGTGACATTGCCTGCGGGAAATAATACAAAAGCACTATAAACTACAATCGTTCCGGGGAAATAGCGGTCATGCGGCGTCTGCAGCTGGCTTGTTTTGCGCGCGCGACTGGCGCGTTTTTGGCCCATAAACGCCGGTCTGCTGGTTAATATAAGGGGTTTGATGCTCGATAAAAATGCCGACATTGACCCGAACTCCTGCCAATATTTTTCTTAGAGTGCTCGAAAATTAACATACACTGTCCATCTACGGGACAATCAAAAGCGACTCTGGCACCATCGAAAACTAAGTTTTCGTCATCGATTCGTAATGTGCGATCGAGCAACACAGCAGATAGGCAGGGTCGAGGGCG
This sequence comes from Burkholderiales bacterium, assembly GCA_038250105.1. Lineage (GTDB taxonomy): Bacteria > Pseudomonadota > Gammaproteobacteria > Burkholderiales > Rhodocyclaceae > Azonexus. The sequence continues at coordinate 1,361 of JBBSCQ010000169.1, forward strand.
ACAAATAGGCACGGAATTATGCCTGAACCAGTCGCTTGGCGTAAACGGGGCCAATCCCTCGGATCATGCCGAATCCAGGTACTTCTCGATATCCTCGAGCGAGATTGGCTCGAAGGTTTTCAAAAACCACGCTTTGAATTGTAAGCCGTGGCTGCGATCGTTGCTCCATTCACCGGCAGAAATCATCGCGGCTTGCCCGACAGTTGTCACCAGATTGCGGTGGTCTCGAGTCGATATACGCTGGACGCAAAAACCGCTTTCCTCGCTGTGATAAGGTGACCTGTTTCACATTACCAACAAGCACCTTTGTGACCTTGCCCCTGCCAAACGTCTCCCTTGGCTGATAGGAAGTTATCAGCGAAAGGGTATCAGGAATGAAGGACGGAGTAAGGGCGCGCTACACGCTTGAGGGCACCTCGAACAATGGCGGTTTTGGCCTGAGGTAGGCCGCTTGACGGGGTGACGTCCGTCCGGAGGCGTCGATTTGGGTCCCTTCGGTCGTTTGACACCCTGTTTTGGTGCCATTTGCGCTTGATCCGGCCAATTTGGCCGCCGGATCGTAGATTCTGGGCGCTATCCGGCCGCTATCTGACTTCGCTCG
>JBBSCQ010000170.1:0-1931 GCA_038250105.1 Burkholderiales bacterium
CGCCAGATAGCCGCCAAAGGCTTCCGGGGCGACGGCAGCAAGGCTTTTTCCGGCCAGATCGGAAAGTTCGCGCATATCCTGGCGATCAGCGCGAACCAGAACAACCGAACCGAGCGTATTACGTGGGCTGACTTTTGGCGATTCCCATGTCGGCTGAGGATCGTATCCGGGCTGCCGCTTAATAATCCTAGTAGCAACCGTAAGCATTTCTTAATGTGCACCGCAGTGCGGGAACAAGGCTGCAATCATCATGTCGAGCGCGGCAAGCGTGATGCCAGCCGCCGCGCATGGCGCCCGCAAATTACCGTGGATGATTGCGGCATGTTCATCCCAAGGAAATATTTCAGCGCGAAGCAGAAATTCGCGAATAAGGTTAGCAAAGGCCGCTGGATAGCCCTTACGGACCAAGCCATAAAGCAGCTCAGCTTGCGTGAAGGTTGAGACGACAATGCTATCCATCGGTAGTGCGGCCATAGCGGCTAACGGGGAGCGGCTCAACTCACTTTCAATTCATTACGGCCCGTGCTTGTAGAACTTTCTTCCCCGGCCACTGAACATTGATCAGCAGCTTGGCACCCGCCGCAATCTTCCCTGCCCCTTGCAGACGGTTCTCGCCCGCCGGCTTCAGCTCAAATTCGCTTTTTGCCGTGCCGGTCAGCGCCGTCACTTTGCCGCTAGCCCCGGCAGTGTCCAGTGGCGCGCCATGCAAGGTCGCGTAAACCGTCAGTTTGCCATCCTTGCCGGCGATCTCGAATTGCGCCTCGCCGGCTTCGGCGTGCACGCCACCGTGTTGCGGCTGACCATGTTCGGCATGGGCATACACCGAGGCGACAGGCAGATTCAGGGTAAAAAAGCAGAATGCTGCGGTCAACAGTGTTTTTGCGGTCATTTTCATCTCCAGTAAAAATCAAAGGGCTTCATTAAAATCTTGCGCCGCCAAGCGTTCGGCCGCCTTGCGGCCGAACAGCCAGAACAGCGCCGGGGTAACAAAAGTGTCGAGCAGGGTCGAACTGATCAGGCCGGAAAAGATCACCACGGCAACCGGATGCAGGATTTCGGTGCCCGGTTGCTCGGCCTCAAAAAGCAGCGGAGCAAGCGCAAAGGCGGCGACCAGCGCCGTCATCAAAACCGGCGTCAGGCGCTCCAGCGAACCACGGATGATCATTGCCGGGGTGAAGGTTTCGCCTTCAAAACGCATCAAATTGAGGTAATGGCTGACTTTCAAAATACCGTTGCGCGTTGAAATTCCCGCCAGCGTGATGAAGCCGATCAGCGCCGCTATCGACAAGGGTTGGCCGGACAGCCACAGCCCGGCAACGCTGCCAACCAGCGCCAGTGGCACATTGGCCATAATCAGCGAAGCGAGCACCGCCGATTGATAGCGGCTGAACAACACCATGAAAATCAGCGCCGCCGAGCCGATGGCGAGCAGCGAAATCAGTTGCGCGGCTTCTTCTTGCGCCTGGAACTGGCCGCCGAGGGTGATGAAATAACCTTCCGGCAAGGGGAATTCGGCAATCACCGCCCGCAGATCGGTAACCACCGCAGAAAGCGCCCGGCCCTGCGCGTTGGCGGCAATGACAATGCGCCGCCGACCGTCATCGCGGGTGATCTGGTTCGGCCCATCGGCATCATCAATGCTGGCCAGCATCGACAGCGGAATGCGGCCACCCGGCGTTTCGATCAGCAAATTTTTTAGGCCTTCGAGCGAACGGGCGCTTTCCGGCAGGCGGACAACCAAGTCGAAACGCCGATTGCCTTCGACAATTTGCGTCACTTTCTCGCCATCAACCAGCGTTTGCAGCGTCCGCGTCAGTTGCGCTGTGGAAATGCCGTAACGGGCAGCCGCATCGAAATCAACCCGCACCTTGATCTGCGGCGCCAGCACTTGTTTTTCGATATCGAGGTCAGCCAGACCGGGCACTTTGGCC
>JBBSCQ010000171.1:0-1926 GCA_038250105.1 Burkholderiales bacterium
CTGATCGCAACCGAATACGAGGTTGAGGTCAGCGTTGGCCGGTCGCGGCAGGAAATCCCGTTCCCCTATGTGCTTGATGGCGAAGCAGGCGCAGCAATGCTCGGCATTGCCCCGCAGGATATCGCGGCACACTTTCCATCGACCGATCTTGCCCTGATTGGTGACGAACTGGCTGACGGAATCGAATTTGACGAAGCGCAGGATATGCCGCTGTCGCTGTTTGATGGCCTGCGCACCGACTACTCGCTCGCCCGGCTCAAACACTACACCGGCAGCGATGTTACGGATTTTCAGGACTTTATCTTGTTCACCAATTATCACCGCTATGTTGATGAATTCGTGAATTGGGGCGCGAAGGCGATTGGCACTGATGACTATGTTGCGCTGACCGGCGCTGCCGGGCTCGACATTCGCGAGCCGACGCCGCACGCGCAAGATCAGTTGAACGACACAGCTTGGCGCCGCCATCAGATGCCGGCCTATCACTTGGTTCGTCAGGATGGACGAGGGATCACCCTGGTCAATATCGGCGTCGGCCCGTCCAACGCCAAGACGATCTGCGATCACCTCGCGGTGCTGCGCCCCCATGCGTGGATGATGATCGGCCACTGCGGCGGATTGCGCTCCACCCAGAAAATCGGCGATTTCGTGCTCGCCCACGCTTACCTGCGCGATGACCACGTGCTCGACGCAGTGCTGCCGCCCGAAGTGCCAATCCCGCCGATTGCCGAAGTGCAACAGGCGCTGGCACAGGCGGCCGAGGAAGTATCGGGCGTGCAGGGCGCGAACCTCAAACAGCGGATGCGCACTGGCACGGTGGTCACCACCGATGATCGCAACTGGGAACTGCGCTATTCCTCGTCAGCCAAGCGATTTTCGCAAAGCCGCGCGATTGCGATCGATATGGAAAGCGCGACCATTGCCACGCAAGGCTACCGCTTTCGGGTGCCCTACGGCACGCTGCTATGCGTGTCGGACAAGCCGCTGCACGGCGAAATCAAGCTGCCCGGCCAAGCCAACAAATTCTACGAAGAAGCCATCGCGGCGCACTTACAAATCGGCATCGTCACCATCGCCCGCCTGCGCGACGAAGGCGACCGGCTGCATTCACGCAAGTTGCGCGCGTTTAACGAACCGCCGTTTCGGTGACCTAACGCACGACGCCGACTACGGCGTCGTCCCGTCCTCATTCTCGGCAGCTGCGATTTCTTCGGCAAAGGTTTTCTCAGCGGTCTGTGCAACAATATCTTCAAAACGCTCAATGCTGTCGAGGAAAACGACCTTTGGAATGCCGTCACCGGTCACAATGTCCCAATTGATTGTGGTATCACCTTCTTCATCAATGCTAACCGAGGCATAACGGACCGTTGTGGCGGCCATCGCCTCTGCTGCCGCCAACGGCTTGCCTCGATCAAAGCTGACCCGCAGCTGCACTGAATCGCAATTGTCATGCCGCGTCTCGTCGCAGCCGTAAAAAAGTATGGAGAACTTGTAGCCACCATTATCAAACCGGATCAACGGATCATCCACACTGTCGGTCGTCAGCTCGGCATCATAATCGGCGTTCAGCAGAGCGATGACAATGCCAGCCGGTTGGCGGGCGGTAATTGTTTCACGCTCGCTCTGGGCCGCGAGTGGTACAGCTATTGCGGCGGCTACGAAATGCCCAAGTGTGGCCAACATAGTACTGATTTTCATGAGGGTTTATTCCGGCCAAAGGGCGATTCGTCTAACTAGCACTACTTAGGCAGATGACTGAGTTCGGAGATTTTGAGGCAATGCGGGCACTGGTTTGGCTGCGGCTTGGCGAGAGCGAGGAGTATGGCGTTTCGGATGGCTGGTAGGCTCGGTTGTGGCGGCGGTCCGACACTTCCTTTTTCCCTTTCGCCATTTTGAGGCGTTGGGATTGCAGGAAAGCGAGGGCTA
>JBBSCQ010000172.1:0-1510 GCA_038250105.1 Burkholderiales bacterium
GCCGAACAGAACGCGATCGCCAACCTTGACGTCCAGAGCGATCTGCTTGCCGTTGTCGTCGCGCTTGCCCGGGCCGACGGCGAGGATTTCGCCTTGATCCGGCTTTTCACCAGCAGAATCAGGAATGACGATACCGGAAGCGGTGGTGCGTTCAGCTTCGACGCGCTTGACAATCACTCGGTCGTGCAAAGGACGGATATTCATAGAGCTACTCCTAACGATGGATTCAACAAATAAAAAACTGGCCGGTTTGCAGCTAAGCAAACTCGGGATCGGAGCCGACGGGCAATTAGCACTCGTCTCCTCTGAGTGCTAATAATAGGGGCTGGTCGAGCCGATTTCAAGAGGTCTGACTGAAATGAGTGCGCAGAAATATAGAGAAGGAGAAGAGTGGAGTGCCGGCGACAGGTTGAATCGACCAGATGATCAGCGCAAAAACCGCCCGACAGAATGCAAAAAGGCCAATCAGAAATTGGCCTAAGTGCTTGATACTTTTAGTCTTATTGGTGCGCCCGGAGCGATTCGAACGCCCGACCCCTTGGTTCGTAGCCAAGTACTCTATCCAGCTGAGCTACGGGCGCACTGTCAGAGGGCAGAATTATACGGATACTGAACGAAAAGGCTAGGACTTTGCGATGAAATCGCTGGAAAACGACTTTTCGCCTTGGCAGCCGCTTCGATCCAGGTGCGGCGTACGGCGTTTGGCGTTTGGCGTACGGCGTTTGGCAATTATTGCAATCAATTTTGCGCGACTGACATGCGGTAAGTGTTACGCCCCTCTTGTTTGGCGGTGTAGAGAGCGCTGTCGGCGCCGGTCATCAGCGCGCTCAAACTTTGGCCATGCAGCGGGTAAATTGCCATGCCGACGCTGGCGGTGACATGCGCATCGCCAGCGGTCAGGCTGAACACCCGGGCCAGCAGGGCAATGATACGCTGAGCGATTTCTTCGACTTCGCCATGGCTACTGATTTTGGGCAGGATCACGGCAAATTCGTCGCCGCCAAGGCGTGCCACGGTATCGGATTCACGTACCGCCTTGGTCAGACGACGGGCCGTTTCTACCAGCAATTCGTCGCCGGCGGGGTGCCCCATGCTGTCGTTGACTGCCTTGAAGTGATCGAGATCTACATAGAGCAAGGCGAACTCATCACCATAGCGGTGCGCCTGGGTGAGGACCATTTGCAAACGGTCATCGAACAAAGCGCGATTCGGCAGATCCGTCAGCGGGTCACTTTGCGCCTGATGCCGCAGCCGCTCTTCCATTTCCTTGCGCTGGGTGATGTCGATAAAGGTGGCGACGTGCCGGCCACCGCTCTCCACCGCCTCATCGTGAATGTTGGAAATGGCCAGCCAAACGAGGTAGACCGTAGCATCCGGTCGCCGATTCCAGATTTCACCTTCCCAATGGCCGACTTGGGCCAGCGCATCCCACATTTCGTGGAAAAACGCTGCGTCATGACGGCCCGAGGCGAGCAAACTCGGGTTCTTGCCCAGCACCTCTTGCGGTCGA